>CATLBR010000004.1 GCA_949879795.1 uncultured Hungatella sp. | reverse complement strand
ACTGCCATTCCACCCTTACCGGCAAAGCCGGCGGTATATTTCTGTTGCACTGTCCCTGGAGTCGCCTCCGCCAGACGTTATCTGGCATCCTGCCCTGTGAAGCCCGGACTTTCCTCTCCCGCGTCCTTGCGGTTCGCGCGGCAGCGACCATCTGTCTTACTCCGAGAAGCATTCTACCACATATTAAGCCAATTGTCCAACAGAAATCAGAAATCTTCAACAGCCGCCTCAGGGTCTTGTCGGTTGTTGTCAGTCCGAAGGTTTTATGCTAAACTGTACGTAACTGAGTCTCCGAGACAGGAAGAACTCGAACAGAATTCAAGGAGGGGTTATAATGAGCAGAAATCTTTTTGCCGACGAGGAGGAATGCCGGCCTCAGGCGGAGGTCCCGGTAAAGCAGACGCAGGAACAAGAAACCTGGGCGGCGGACTATCTGGTCTTTCAGAATCAGCTGGAATGGTATGAACCGCTGACGGCGCTGGAATCGGAGGCCGCACTTGCCTGTGAGAACGCCATGGACGCGCTGGCGAAAAGCAAGGGCAGGCTCCAGGAACAAAAAGACCGCAGGAACGCGCTGGTCCAAAGCTACCACGAAAAGCTCGCCGCCGCCAGGGCAGCGGCAGCCAAACGATGGCAAGCCCGGTGGGAAACCCAGTTTAAGAAAGCCGAAGAAGCCGTGAGTGATAAAAAGAACGAACTATCGGAGACAGAACATACGCTGCACACACACCAGGGCATCGTGGAACAGCTGAATCTGGAGTTCACTACGCAGATGGATGATTTAATTAATTCTCTGAACGAGGAGCAGCGTAAAATATATGCCGGGTTAATAGCTCTTGTCCTCGTAAGCGAACACGCATTCACGGAGGAATACTGCAGGCAAATGCCGCTTCTCTGCTCCTTAGCCTCAATACCCCCGGTTTACAACCAGGCGGCCTGGAGCCTTCTGGAGAAAGCCCGCCAGACAAATGATCTGACCAGAAATCAGAAGCGCATGCTGAAGACACCTGTGGAAAAATTTTTACAGGATACATGCCTGGACATTCAAGGAGTGCTGAGGACAGAAGCCGATTTCTGCAATACGGATCTGTACCATAACCTGAAAAACCCTTGTGACCCCCAATTCCATCATTTTGACAAAGACAGCAAAGCGCTGCTGGAGGCGGAATGCCATACGATTTTTTTTAAATGCCCTGCACCGTGGACATACTTTAATATCGCGGAAAGGAACGAAAAAAACATTCATAATATGATCTACTGCTATCTCCGCCATGACGACATCTGTAAGCTCCTGGCGCCGGGAGAACAGATGAAGAGGATCGACCAGATTGCCTTTGCCTGGCAGAAGAACAGGGAAAAGTACAGACAGGCAAAGCAGGACTTAGATAAGACGGAAACTGTCTGGAAGAAGCTGAAGTCCGAGCTGGAGGCTCTGGAGAAGGAACAGACCGCGCTCAAAGACCAGTTCAAAGCCCAAAGTGACATACTGCAGCAGGGCACAAAAGTCCTCAAACTTCTCCCCGAAGACGGCGCCGCCCTGACAGAGCTGCGCAGCCAGATCGAAGCCTTGGACCGGGAGATCGCCTCCGCCAAGGAAGAAGCCGATTCCCTGAGTCAGGAGGTCCGGCAGAAGAAAGATGTGATAACCCGGGTGCAGGAGGAACTGGCCGCCTGTGCCCAGATCGTTGACCGGTGGATGTCAGGGGACGCCCTGCCCCCGCTCAACGGTGAAACCGTCTGGTTCAGCGGCAAGATCTGTATGCCGGGCTCCCAGAGCAAAGGGGCAGGCCCGTCCCCAGGGTCAGCCCGTCTCTCTGTCCTGTCCCACAACACAAACCCCATGGTGTTCTTCTACGATCAGGATAAGTGGCTGGAGGACGGAGCCGTGGAGCTCATCAGCCACATCTGGAGGGGCTTTGCCAAAACCGTTCCGCGGCAACTTCTTAACATCTCCGTGGCAGATCCCGCCCGGATGGTCAGCGGCAGGATCGGCAGCCCCACAAGGACCCGGCTGGACTTTGTAAAGTCCTATCAGGAAGGATATGCCGGGAAGGAAGGAGCCGCCTCCGGGAGAAACCGGGTCCGCGGCCTCTTTGAAGAACAGGACATCCAAGCCTTAGACCGGGAGCTTGAGGAGACCCAAAAGAGCATACAGAGCTACGAGGTGGAACACTTTGCGGAGATCCTGGATTCCAGGACCCTTCAGGCTTACGGAGACCCTGAAGGCATGCCTGCCATCCTCCGGGTGAACATGTTCACTCTGGAAAACGACACACCTCCCTTCCTGCGGCCCTACCATGTAGTGATCTTCGTGGTGCCCGACCAGGAGCCGGGCTGGGCCGTCCGCCCTCATCTCAATCAGGACCAGATCAAATATATGGCAAACCTTATCACACGGGGCAACACAGCGGATTTCGGGTTCCTGCCCATCTTCCTGATGTCCGGACAGAATCACAGCGAATATTGGCGCCATCTGGCGGATGCCATGGCCAGGGACGGCCTTGTCTTCCAGGTTGACTTAAAAAAAGCGCCCCTTGAGTATGGGAGGTGAGACGAACCGTGAGCTGCGGAAATTATGTAGCCGTGGAAGAGGTTCACACGGAATATGGGGGTGATGCCGTCTATACATATGTCACCACTCATCGGCAATGCCGCCTGACAGGGGACGGCGGCATCCCGGAATATTGCAATGCCTGCTGTGAATACTGCCCCCGCCTGGGAGGGGACGACCGTTACCGCCGGGCGGATGCCCTGACAGAATATATGAGCGCCCAGATCGCAGACCAGGTCCATGAAATCATCGATTCTGCCTCCCTGGCTATGCGAACCATGCTCTTCCAAGTGGGGGACCAGATTGCCTCTTCCGGTTATGAGCTTCTGCGCGACTGCTATTATGATGCGGGGAGCAGGAGAATCCGTACGCCCTCCGTCCTGGGGGACTATGCAGCTATAGTTTTCTCCCCCATGGAAAAAAGTCAGGCCGCGGTGCTGGAACGCAGGATCCAGGAGGAGCTGAACTCCTTCCGGACAGAAGAGCTGCTGCCCCATATCTACATGGGTGCAAGGTATCTGACCGTCTCCAGCCAGGATTTTGACAGACTGTATTGCACATTGGAAAACAGCGGCGGCGTGACGGCGGCGCTGCATACCCGGATCTGCCCGAAAGGCTTTGCCGCCTTAGGCGCGCCGGCTATGAATGTCCTGCAGGACCTGGCAGACCAGGTGGAGTCCTACCTTCAAAATTTCAGGTGGAGCATCATGGAGGCACAAAGGCAGTTTGAAGACGGCGTCCTCCGCTCCGCGGACGGCACCGCCTCCTTCGGCGGCAGCTACAACGGCCCCATACCCTGTTGGCATCAGGAAATCTAACAATCGACGAGGTGAAAACCATGGCTATTATCCGAGAAAATGAGTTCAATCGAATCACCGCCATCTACCAGCGTCAGGCAGAAGAGTGTGTGCGGAGTGTGGAAATCTTTTACGACAGCGTCACTGATCTGGCCCGCAGGACATGCTACGCCCCCCTGGTAAATTTCGCCAATCAGATCTATAAGTTTTATAAAGAAGATTTGAGCGGCCACCTTCAGCGGGAGTTCTTCCGCTGGTACAACAGCGAATACAGCCTTCATGCCCTGGCCCGGAGTATCGCCGCAGGAAACGCGGCGGAATGCCGCGCCCGGGAACACATGGACGCCATGGGGGACTGCCTGCGGCAGATGTTCCGGCGAGGACCAGTCTCTATCAGCGTGGATACATCGGAGCCCCAGATCCAGGACGGAGATTTTGACAGTTTTTCTGCCGCCCTCTCCGACTGCGTGTATGGTTTCCGGCGGGCCAACGAGGAGGCTATGGCGGACATCCGGGCCATGGCGGACGAGAACAACGCCGTGGAGTGCATCGCAGGGTTTGTCAGGACCACCGGCGTCAGCCTGGCAGACAGTTTCCAGGCTATGATCCGGGAGGTGGAGGACGGCCTGGGGTTTTTCCGCAGCGGGGTGTCGCGAACGCTGAACCATATACCCGAGACCGGACGGGGAACCGACCTCCACCTGCCCTGGGGCAGCGGAATTCCTTTTTTGTGAGGTGAGAATCCATGGATGAGATTTTAAAACACTGGGACTTTTTGAAGAGCTTTCAGAGATATGTGAAAGAGCAGGGCACCGACAGCAGGGAGATCTCCCGGGTAGTATATGGCCCGGGCAGGAGCGTCCGGCTGTGTCCGGAACCTGTCGCCTTCCTGTCCAGGCTGGACGACTATGCCGGCAGCAAGGCGGAGAGTCAGGGCGCGTTTGAGAAGCTGGCAGAGACGTTCCGCCGGATCTCTTTGGAGAGCCAGCCCTCCTGGCTCTGGTTCAACAGCACGAAGACGGGCATCAACCTCCGCCCGGGACTGGATGCCAGGACTTCCAGGCCCCTGCCCCAAACCCTGGGGGACTTATCCGCCCACGGGCTGATGGCAGGCCAGACCGGCAGCGGCAAATCCGTACTGCTGAACAATCTGATCTTTAACATGCTGGTGGAGTATGCCCCCTGGGAGCTGGACCTGTATCTGGCTGACTTTAAGCGGGTGGAGTTCTCCCGGTATATGAACAATTTTTCAACGCCCCATGTCTGCGCCTGCGCAGCCACCGGAGAAGTCCGCTATGTTTTAAGCCTGATCTCCTATCTTGTAGACTGTATGAATGCCCGGGAGGACTTTTTTGCCCGCCTGGGCCTGACAAAACTGGAGGCGTTTCGGGACAGATACCCTGATCTGGTCCTTCCCCGTATGCTGCTGATCGTGGACGAATTTCAGCAGCTGTTCCTGGAGGCCAGCCCCCGGGAGGGAGATCAGATCCGCCGCCTGCTCACTGCCATCGTAAAAAAAGGCAGGGCCACAGGGCTGCACATCCTGTTTGCCAGTCAGGAGATGGGACAGACCCTCTCCCGCTCGGACCTTGCCAACTTCCGCCTGCGCTTTGCCCTGGCCTGCAGCGCCGGCGTCTCCATGGACGTGCTGGGCAACCGGGGAGCCGCCCAGATCCGGCGGGGCAGCGTCCTGGTGAATACCTCCGACGGGACCGAGGCACAGAACCAGGAGTTCAAAGTTCCCCTCATCGAAACGGATGAGAAAGACGGGGACCTCTCCTACTTCTACGAGTACCTGCAGGGCATGGAGGAGAGGGCCAGGGACAGGGATTTTCACAAGACTCAGAAATTCTACAAGGAGGAGCTCCAGGAGCCATTCTCCCGTCTGGAGGATATTCTGGAGCGCATCCGGGATTACCGGAAAGGGTGTCTTGGGGACAACCGTTACTTCGATGTGCTGACTCTGGGATCCTATGTCACTTTCAGCAACCTCCGTCACGACATCCAGACCCTGTTTCTGGAAAACGGCAGAAGCAAGAATATCTTGGCGGTCTCTCCCCGGATCGAGGACCTGGCCTACCTTGAAAAACTCTTCAGCGCCAATTTCGCCGCCTCCCCCAAAAGCCAGGTGGCAGGTGTGCCCTACCGCCACCTGATCTATTCCTTCCAGCCCGGGCTCAGGAATCTCTTCTCCCTGGAGGAGGCCACAGGCCAGAGCGTCTCCTGCACCAACCCGGAGGATCTGGACGCCCTGGAGCTGCCCTTTGCCCGTCATCGGATGCTCTGCCAGCTTTTTGAGCAGTGCCGCACGCCCTACGAGTTCGCTCTGGGGAATTACCAGGCGAACCTGAACGCTCAGCGTCGCAGCTTCCACCCCCAGGAGGCCGCCAGGATGACCCGGGAGGCCCTGCCCATCCTGCAGAATCTTTTCGGCGGTCTTGCCATGGAGGATATTCCCTCCGTCTGCGAGAACATCCTCTCAGGGGACTATTCGGAGATCGAGAAGACCATAGCCCGGAATCTGACAGACTTCTACCGCTATCAGAAAAATCCCTGCCTGGTCTTCCCTCCCACCGTCTGCTGGCTCATCGGTGTGGACTCCCTGGAGCGGGTGCCGGAGTGGCTCATGGCGGTGATGAAAAACGGTATGGATTACAACACCCTCTTCATCATGATGGCAAGCTCCGAATTTGACCAGATGAACCAGCTGGCAAAGTACTGTGACTACATCTTTGCCGGAGGCTGCAACTCCCGGATCTATGACCGCCTCCACATGAACTACAGCTTCCGGGAGCAGGACTCCATCGTCCTGGACTTATACATCAAGAGCACGGAGGAGGACCGGAGCTTTAAAAAGTACCAGTGCAGCTTCGGGCGGGTGAAAGGCCCCTCCATCCCCTTCGACCAGATCCTGAAAGACGAAACCGGCTGAGCCAGGACCTATCCCCTCTCTTTCTCACTCAGTTCCCTCCTGACCAGCCCCAGGATCAGACTTCCAATCACCGCCCCTGCGGCGATGGCGGCCAGGTATCCCAGCGGATTGCCGATGGTCGGCAGGACGAAGATTCCGCCGTGTGGAGCCCTCAAGGTGCATCTGAAGAGCATGGACAGGCCTCCTGCCACAGCCGCTCCTGCCGCGCAGGAGGGAAGGACTCTCAAGGGGTCAGAGGCCGCGAAGGGGATGGCTCCTTCCGTGATAAAGGACAGTCCCATGATAAAATTCACCAAACCCGACTGGCGCTCTTTCTGGGTAAATTTCTTTTTGAAGATCAGGGTGCTCAGGGCGATGGCCATGGGGGGCACCATGCCTCCTGCCATGACGGCGGCCATAACCTGGAAGTTGCCTTCCGCCAGCTGGGCGGTGCCGAACACGTACGCCGCCTTGTTGAAGGGGCCTCCCATGTCGATGGACATCATGGCTCCCAGGATCATGCCCAGGATCACCCGGCTGGCTCCGCCCATGCCGTTGAGAAATCCGGTAAGGCCGTCGTTGATCATGCCCATGAACGGATTGATCAGTGTGGTCGCCGCAGAGCCGAGAAGGATTCCCAGCACAGGATATAAAAGCACCGGCTTGATTCCCTCCAGAGACTTAGGCAGTTTGGACAGGACCTTCTTCAGGCCCACCACCAGATAACCTCCCGCGAATCCGGCGAACAGCGCTCCCAGGAAACCTGCGTTGACGCTGCCTCCTGCGGGGTTCGCGAAAGTCATGCCCATCTTGGCCACGGTTCCAGCTACAAATCCTACCGCCAGTCCGGGACGGTCCGCGATGCTCATGGCGATGTAGCCTGACAGCACAGGCAGCATCATCCCGAAGGCCTGGTCTCCGATGGTCTTTAAGTAGGCGGCTAAAGGCGTGTTCTTGCCAAAATTGGACGGGTCGATGGCGTAGTCGTCAAAGAGGAAGGCCAAAGCGATGAGGATCCCTCCGCCGATGACAAAGGGAAGCATGTGGGAGACACCGTTCATCAGATGCTTGTAGATCTTTCTGCCTAAGCTGTCTCCGTCCTGGGAGGACATGGTTTCCTCACCGCCGCCTGCGTGGTGGTAGATGGGAGCCTGGCCGGAGGAGGCTTTCTCGATCAGCTCCTTGGCCTTGTGGATTCCGTCTGCCACAGGTACCTGGATAACCGGCTTTCCGTCAAAACGGGCCATCTCGATCTCCCTGTCGGCAGCCACGATGATGGCCTCCGCCTGGGCGATCTCCTGCCTGGTCAGCACGTTCTGAGCGCCTCCTGAGCCGTCGGTCTCCGCTTTCAAGGTGATTCCCATAGACTTTGCCGTGTTCTCAAGATTCTCCGCCGCCATGTAGGTGTGAGCGATTCCCGTGGGGCAGGCGGTGACCGCGAGAAGCCGGTAGGTCCCCTTGCCGCTCTGAGAGGGCTGGCCTTTGTCCTGGACAGGCGCCGCCGTCTCATGGCCGCTCTTTTCCGGAGCGCCGTACTTGGCAGTCTCCGCGTCATCGATGACTCTCAAAAATTCCTCTTTGTCAGAGGCATTGAGCAGATTGTCCTTAAAGCCCGGCACCATGAGAAGGGTTGACAGCCTGGCCAGAGCTTCCAGGTGGACGTCCGCTCCCCCCGCAGGCGCCGCGATCATGAAGATCAGGTTTGCCAGGGAGCCGTCAAAGGCGTCGTAGTCCACCCCCTCAGGTACCGTCACCGCGGCCAGCCCTGGTTCTTTCACTGCCTCCACCTTGGCGTGGGGGATCGCGATGCCGTCTCCCACGGCCGTGCTTCCCTGGGCCTCTCTGGCCAAAATTCCTTCCTTGTATCCTGCTCTGTCGTGAAGGCGTCCGCCTTTCTCCATAAGCCCTGTCAGCTTGTCAATGGCCGCTTCCTTAGAATCAAGGGCCACCGACAGCTCAATGCTCTCTTTTTTCAACAGTTCCGTAATCCTCATATCCGTTCCCTCCTAAAATGCTATATTCGTTACCCGCTCCTGTGAAGAAAATTTGCTGCACACTGACAATCACTTTTCCCCAAGAACTTCATACAATTCCATGATCTTATCCTTTGTCCCCAGGCCGTCGGAAAAGGCCGTGGCTCCCCCCGCCGCCGTGCCCAGTCTCAAGGCATGACCATAATCTCCGTTTTCCAGATATCCTGCCAGAAATCCCGCCACCATGGAGTCTCCCGCTCCTACGGAATTCTTCACGGTTCCCCTGGCCACGCCCATCTTGTGAACCTGGCCGTCCTCCGTCACCAGAAGAGCTCCGTCCCCTGCCATGGACACCAGAACATTGCCTGCTCCCATGTTCTGCAGCTTTCCTGCATGCTCCGCGATCTCATCCTCACTCTTGAGAACCACCCCGAACATATCCCCCAGCTCGTGATTGTTGGGTTTGATCAAAAACGGATGGTACTTGAGCACATTGAGCAGAAGCTCTCTCTCCGCGTCCACCACTGCAAGAATCCTTCTCCCCTCAAGCCTTGCCAGAATCCTCTCATAGATTCCTCTGTCTATAGAAGAGGGGATACTCCCGGAGAGCACCAGCACATCCCCCCGCTTCAGCTCTTCCAGCTTCTCAAAAAGCCTGTCCACATCCTCGCAGGTGATCTCAGGCCCCATGCCGTTGATCTCGCTCTCCTGATCGGACTTCAGCTTTACGTTGATCCTGGACATTCCCCTCTTCACATGGATAAAATCGGATTCGAATCCCAGGCTCCTCACACCCCTCTCGATCTCCTCCCCCGTAAATCCTGCCACAAACCCCAGAGCCCTGCTCTCATGCCCCAGGTTGGCCAGCACCGCGGACACGTTGATCCCCTTTCCCCCGTAGAAGATGTTCTCCTTCACGGTCCGGTTCACCTCTCCCAATGTGAAATGCTCCACCCTTACTACATAGTCCAGAGCGGGATTAAATGTAACTGTGTAAATCATTTCTATCACCTCTTATTTATTTTATGAAATTATATTTCTTTATCTGGGTTAATCATATCATGATTATTTTATTTCGTCAATACTATTTTTAAAGAAATTTTATTTTATATGTTTGCCGTCCGGCAGGACGCAAAAAGACCAGGCTGTCCGGACATTCCATCCAGACAGCCTGGCCTTCAACATCTTAAACCAGATTATAGACAGGCCTTGGCCCGCAGTTCCTCATTAGCCCTTTCCACATTCAGCCTTGTGAGGATCAGCGTGATCAGAAGGTTAAAGATCATGGGCAGCCACAGATACATGATGTGGAGCATGTTGATACAGGAAGCCGACTGTTCCGGGGCTCCTCCCACATAGCCGCTGTACGCCAAAAGCCACCCAGCCACAGCGGTTCCGATGCCGCCTCCAAGCTTTGTTCCTAAGGAGGTGCAGGAATACATGGTGCCGTCCACCCGCCTTCCGGTTTTCAAAAAGGTGTATTCCGAGCAGGTGGCGATGAGAGCGTTCATATCTCCCTGAAGGGGGCTCATGCCGATGGCCGCCACCGCGGTACACGCGAGCATCAGCGGGACGCTTCCCATGTACCCGGCAGCTACCACTCCCAAACGCCCAATGGTTCCCAGGGCATAACCATATAAATTCAGTCTGTACATCCCCTTCCACCTGGCAACCAAAGCAGGAGTGAACAAAAGGCCCACGATCATAGGGATATTGATGGCCCAGGAAAATACTCCCAGAAGGTTGGCGTTTTTCAGCACATAGGTCATGAAATAGATCCCCATGTTCAGTGTCGCGGAATAAATCTGCATCAAAATATAAGCGCCGCAGATCATCAGATAATACTTGTTGTGGATCAGAAGCCCGAAGGCCTGGCTGAGACGGTAGGTCTCCTCTTTTCCCTGATTTTCCTGTCCGCCTTCTCCATCGGCAAGTTCTTCCGGAGGCAGTTCCTTTACCGACCACACGGACAGGGTGTTGGATATGACGCCCACAATGGCGTAGATGATGGCCACGGTCCTCCAGGCGCCGGCGCCGCCGCCGAAGTAGGCCACGCAGCCCACCGTGATGGTCTGGATCAGCATGCTGGTTCCAAAGGCGAACATAAATCGGATAGAACCCATCTGAACCCGCTCATGGTTATTCTTGGTGACCAGGGCGGTCAAGGCGGAGTAAGCGATATTATTTGCCGTGTAAAAGCCAGCGTTGAGAAGGGTGTAGGCGATAAAAAACCACGCGTACTGGGCGAATTCGCTGATATCCGCGGGAATCACAAAGATTGCCACCAGACAGACTGCGCAGCCGAAGTATCCGTAAAGCATCCACGGACGGGCCTTTCCCATCTTGCTGTGGGTTTTGTCGATCAGGGAGCCAAAGAAAATGTCACTGATTCCGTCAAACAGCTTTGAGACAGCGATCAAGGTTCCCACGACACCCGCGTTCAGTCCAACCGTATCGGTCAAAAAGATCATGACAAAGGCTGACAAAAACGCGTACACCACATTGCCCGCGATGTCACCGGAACCGTAACCAATTTTATTGTACCACTTTAAATAAGTTTTCTCTTCCATATTCTTCCTGTCTATCCTTTCTCTATGTATTCCGGTTTGAGGTTCAGTGAAAATGTAAAGGATTCCTCTGCCAGCCTGTATTTTTCCAAAAGTCTTGGTCCGCAGCTGTTGGAGCCGATTCCGTTTTGCCGGAAATCAAGATTCCACACCACACATCCGCAGGGAACCAGCTCAAAATTATGATTTTTCTCCGTCAGCTCTTCCTGTGTGAAAGCCGAGGCGTTGAAGGAAAACGGCGTCTGGCCATAGGCTTTGATCCTGCCGCCCAGGCCGCTGACCACCACATAATCACAGTCACTGTGGCTTCCGTTTTCCTGGGGCCTTAAGTAATCCTCGTGAAGTCCCGCGATGTCGGAGGAATAGATTCCATGGCTCGCGGCCCTGCGCTTATCCACATAGCTTTCTTCCGGCCCCAGACCAAAGTAGGTAACCTGGTTCATCTCTTTTGGAAGGAAGAGGCGAAGTCCGAATCTGGGCAGTTCGGGGAAATCAGGGTTTCTGGTGACATCCATTTTCACGGAAATCTGTCCCGAGTTGTAGATCCTCCAGACCGTGTCAATGTCCATCATCCTCTGAACCGTCACCGCCGTCATGGCCATCTTGCTGTGAATCTCCAGGTACTGTGCCGTCAGGGTGTAATTTGTCACATAAGCCCTGGACACCGCCCGGTCATACATGGCCTTTTTCCATTCTGTTTTGATATACATGTCATTGTCCGTAGGAGCTCTCCACACATTCAGCTCCATGGGCCGGTCAAGGAAGTCCCTGCCCCCTGCTGTCAGCTGGTCAAAGATGCCGTACAGCTTATTGTAGACATAGGTAAAGTCGCTGCCCCTCACCGTCAGCTGTCTGGGCGTCTCCGACACCTGAAGCCTTGGCTGATTTTCCTTTGCCTCCTCCCCCCGGGTCTGCCACGCCAGGCTGGTCTGGTTCCTGGGGTCCTGGTTTACAAGGGCGATCTCGTCAAATCCCAAAACATATCCCTTCCCCCGGAACGGGTCAGGGGATTTCAGGGTGTAGAACACTTTCAGATAAGCCCTTCCCCTGTCCGGTATTGCCACGGGAAGAGAGATCCTGCCCTCCTGTCCCGGAGGAATCTTAGGAATATTGGCCTCGTCTATTGTTCCCGAGGCTGTGGCCCTGCCGTCACCGCTCACCTCATAGGAGATATTCAGATAGTCCCGAAGATCCACAAAATTCATCTCATTTTTCAGAACAAGGACCCCCGCATCCTGATCATAAGAACGGACCCTGGCAGGTCTGTGGACATTTTTGTATTCCAAAAGTCCCATATGAGGGGTTCTGTCCGGATATACCAGCCCGTCCATGCAGAAATTCCCGTCCTGAGGGTACTCTCCATGGTCTCCGCCGTAGAAGTACATCTCCCTCCCCTCTTCTGTTTTCCCTTTGTATACGGCATGGTCACACCACTCCCACACAAAGCCTCCGCAAATACAGTCGTACTGCTCGATCAGCTGAAAATAGTCCTCGTAATCTCCTGCCCCGTTTCCCATGGAATGGCAATACTCACACATGATGTAGGGCTTGTCCGGTTGGGATTCCACATAATCTAAAACCTCCTGAAATCCAGGGTACATGCGGCTGTAGAGATCAATATCGCTGTAATCGTATTTTCTCTTTCGCCCTCGGTAGTAGGCGCTCTCGTAGTGGGTCAGCCTGCCAGGGTCAGCCTGCTTTGTCCACGCCAGGGCTTTCTCGAAGGTGCAGCCATACCCACATTCGTTTCCCATGGACCAGATGACCACGCAGGGACGGTTCTTGTCACGCTCAACAAGTTTTTTCACCCGGTCAAGGGTGGCCTCGTCAAACTCCGGGTTGTCGGAGATCAGCTCGTTCCACCTTCCTGCCCTCTCCTCGTCCGTGTCATTGGAATAGCACAGCATCCAGGGCCCATGGCTCTCGTTGTCCGCCTCGTCGATGACAAAAAATCCATATTGGTCACACATCTGGTAAAACATGGGCTGATTGGGATAATGACTGGTGCGGATGGCGTTGAAATTGTGCTGCTTCATCATTTTCAGATCCTGTTTCATCTGCTCTACGGTGATCACAAACCCGGTCACCGGGTCTGAGTCATGGCGGTTCACACCCCTGAATTTTACCGGAGCGCCGTTTACATATACCACGTTGCCTTTCACGTAAATTTCCCGGATGCCTACCCGCTCCGTGATCACCTCGTACTCTGTCTCCAGAACCAGGGTATACAAATACGGCTCTTCGCTGTTCCACAGGTGGGGCTTTCTGACCGCGAATTCGGTATCTCCTTTATAGACAAAGTCAGCCACCACCTCCCCGTCTTTATCATAGACCCATGCCTTCACCGGAATCACCTCATCCAGGTATTTTGTCCGGATACTCACAAAGGCCTGGTCATCTTCCAGCCTGGTGTTGATAAAATAATCGTAGATACACTGTGAGGGCCTTTTCATCAGATACACGTCCCGGAAAATTCCGCTCATGCGGAATTTGTCCTGATCTTCCAGGTAGCTTCCGTCACACCATTTCAAGACCAGCACCCCGAGAAGATTTTCCCCCTCTCTGATTTTGTCGGTCACGTCAAACTCACTGAGAGCGTGGGAGACCTGGCTGTAACCCACATACACTCCGTTGAGCCACACATAAAAGCAGGAATCCACCCCCTCAAACTCCAGAAACACCCTGGGCGCTTTCTCCTCCTTCTGATAGGTAAAAGAATGAATGTAAGTTCCGCAGGGATTATCCTGGGGCACATAGGGGGGATCTACGGGAAAAGGGTATCGGAAATTGGTGTACTGGTGGCTGTCATAGCCATAGTTCTGCCAAACACCGGGAACCGGGACAACATCATAGTCCTGGGTGTCAAAGTCTTCTTCATAGAACAATTGGTTGAGTTCATAGATGCTCTCATAATATTTAAATTTCCAGTGGCCATTGAGCATTTGGATCCGGTCCGACCCTTCTCTGTGTTCGGCCAGCCCATCCATTCTGACTCCCGCAGGCACGTAATAAGAACGGTCCGGCATGGTGTTCTCATGGAGCACACGCGGATCCTCATAATAGCGCGGTACGATCATGACAGTTTTCTCCTCATATACATTATTTTTGACTATAGTTTGTTCCCCACACAGGCCCTGTGTTTGCACACATTATAAGGCATTCTGACGGATTTTTACATAAAGAGGAATGGACAAAACATGCACAAAATGATACAATGCAGGTATTACAGTTCACAGGGCGGGGAAAAGGGGACGAAAACAGGCGTCGCGCTCGCGCGTAAGACGGTTTTCGCCCCCTTTTCCACATCGGGCGAACGCCCGATGCTTCTTGTCCAGCGCAAGCTGGGCAAGAAGACGCCCCCCTTTGGGCTAACCACAACTCACAGGGCGGAAAAGAGGACAAAAACAGGCGTCGCGCGCTCGCGCGTAAGACGGTTCGAGGGAGGAGGCTGCCGGCCATGTACATAGACAATGCCTACTGGCACAACAATCACCTGGATTTCAAGGATAAGAAGCATCCTCTTTTTGTGGGAAGCGCCGGCGTGTATCAATTGTTTACCAGGCCCAGGCTTCCCACCCACAGACCCAGAGGCCGTCTTGACTACCAGTTGCTTTATATTGCCTCCGGAAAGGCCCATTTCTATTTTCACGGCAAGGAGGAGATCGTGCCTGCCGGAAACATGGTCCTGTACCGGCCCAAGGAGGAGCAGCGCTACTACTATTACGGCGTTGACCGCACGGAGGCCTATTGGGTTCATTTTACGGGAAATAATGTGAAAAATATATTGAGAAAATATGGCATCCCTGATGACGCCCATGTGATTCACACTGGAACTTCTTTAGATTATAAGAAGATTTATCTCCACATGATTCAGGAGTTGAAACTCACCAAACCTCACTACGAAGAGGTTCTTGTTCATTATCTTGAGTTGCTGCTTGTGATGATCAGCCGGCTTCAGGAAAAAAAGCCCAGAAGCAAAAATGTTTTTCTCATTGATGAGATGGATTTGGCGGTTGCCCATTTCCATTCCCGCTACAATCATCCCATCAGCATTGAGGAGTATGCCAGAAGCCGGGGCATGAGCGTCAGCTGGTTTATCCGGAATTTCAAGGATTACACCGGCTCAACACCCACCCAGTACCTTCTCTCCCTTCGAATCTCCAATGCCCAGAGCCTTTTGGAGTCCACGTCTTACAATGTCGCGGAGATCGCGGAGATCGTCGGCTACAGCAATCCCTTGTACTTCAGCCGCCTGTTCAAAAAGCAGTGCGGAGTCTCTCCCACTGAGTACAGGAAGCAGTTGACGGCCAGGCTGTAGCCTTCTGACGTCATCTTCCTACTCCATCTTGTCGGGGCGTATGGAATCCTCGTGTCTCCGGATATGGGCCGCGGCATCTTTCTTGCTGGTAAACAGAAGAAGGTACAAAGTCTCTATGACAAGCATGGCGGGAATCCTGGAAAACCAGAACTCTCCTGTCAGCAGTTTCTCCCTTGTAGCGGTGATAATCCGGTAATCCGCGATCCGCGCCAGAGGAGAAGTTTCGTTGTTGGTGACCACGATAATAGTCACTCCGTTGTCTTTTGCCCCCTTTGCCAGGGTGAGAAGCCGCTTGGAAGTTCCGGAGTTTGAGATGATCATCACCACATCCCCGGGACACAGATTGTAAGTGTGGGCTATCTGTGCCTCCCAGATGGATCCGGACACAGAACACAGCCCCAGCTGATTGAACTTAAAGGCCCCGTCCATGGCAACCGGAATAGTATTTCCAACCGCAGCGAACTGAATGACCCGGGCATTCTCAAGAACTCTCAGTACAGTCTCCAGAGTCTCCGGATCCATCATCCCCATGGTTCCCGCCATCTCTGCCATCTTGTTGGCCAGAATATTCTGGAGGGACTGAGGCAGATTGTTCCTGTCGATCTCGTTGGAGACCTGAAGGTTATCCCTCTCCTCCTCCAGAACCTCTTTGGCCAGATCCATCTTCAGGCTCTGAAAACCTTTGAACCCGCAGCGCCGGCAGAATCTGGACACCGTGGCGTCGCTGGTGGCGCTGGCGCGAGCCAGCTCCGCCACGGTCATATCCACCACCTCTTTTTTGTGGCTCATGATAAAGTCCGCGATTTTTTTTTCCGCATCAAAAAACTGCTCATAGGAAGCGCAGATCGTCCCTGATACACCCTGATTATTCATTTCTCATATATCTCCGTCCGTGTAATTTTTTTTCACACGCACAGCATATCACAGAAAAAACTATCTGTCAAATGTCACACCTTAAAACAGCTCCCTCCGATAAACTCCCGCACAATCGAGTTGTTGGGAATATCCTCGCTGCTGATCCCCAGGAAATAGTCAAGGAACTTCAACAGCCGCTTGGCCTCCAGGTATTCCGGACAGTTTTTGGGGATCTGGAACAGGAGCGGCTGCGCATACTGTTTCAGCACCGCCAGCTCATAGACCAGCGCTGAGTTGAACATCACGTCCGCATCCTCCTGGTAGGGGAAGATATTTTCCTCCTCCCCCCGGCGGACCGACGGCCACCTGCGGATGGTGTCACGGGCCGAGGCCCCTCTGGTGCGGGCGTCTCTCACCATGCGGCGGATAAGCCTGCCGTCCGTGGTGGGAATCCGATTGTGCTCGTCAATATTCAGCTGAGTCAGAGCGCTTATGTAAATTTTAAATTTGTTGTCCCGGGACAGGGTGTGCGACAGTCTGTCGTTGAGGCAGTGAATTCCCTCGATGACCAATATATCCTCGGGGCCCAGAGTCAGGGTGTCTCCCTTGTACTCTCTCACCCCTGTGATAAAATTGTAGCGGGGCAGTTCCACCGTCTTTCCCTCCAGCAGATCCGTCATGTCCTGGTTGAACTGGCGGATGTCCAGACACTCCAGTATCTCATAGTTGTAGTTGCCCTGGGCATCCCGTGGGCTGTCCACCCGGTTGACAAAATAGTCGTCCACACCGATGGCGTGGGGTTTTAATCCCAATGCCCGCAGCTGGATGCACAGGCGGTGGGAAAATGTAGTCTTGCCTGAGGACGACGGGCCTGCGATCATGACAAATTTCTTCTCCGGCTGTTCGGCGATCATCTCTGCGATCTGTCCGATCTTCTTTTCCTGCAGAGCCTCCTGAATCAAAATCAGGTCGTTGGCGCTGCCCTTGGCGATCTCGTCATTGAGCGCCCCCACGTTGTGAACATTGAGACGCTCGCCCCACCTGGAAGACTCCCGCAGCACCTCAAACAGCTTTCTGCTGGGCTCAAAGGCAGGAACCTGTCTAGGATTGGACAGAGTGGGGAGCATGAGGACAAACCCATGTCCAAACATAAGCAGGTCAAAATACCGGACATACCCTGTATTCTGCACCATGTACCCGTAAAAATAGTCTTCAAAACCCCCGATACTGTAGAGGTTCACCCTGGACGCCATGCGGTATTTAAACAGGCTGGCCTTGTCGTACATCTTATGACGCTCAAACAGAGCCACCGCCTCGTCGGTGTTGACGCTGCGCTTCATGATAGGGAGTTCCTGGCTCACATACTCATACATTTTCCTTTTGACTCTGTCAAGCAGCTCCTGTGTCAGCTCAAAATCTCCTCTGGCCTCTATGAACAGTCCCTTTCCCACGGAAAAATCCACGGCAATTTTCTCTATGCGGTCCTGACCCACAATATCATAAAACGCTTTCAGCATAATGAGCTTGGCGCTTCTCTGATATGCCTGCATTCCCGGCTTCTCAGCCGTGGTGATAAATTCCAGCGCGCAGTCCCTGTCAACAGTCTTGTAGAGTTCTCTCAGTTTCCCGTCCACCGATACCAGAACAATGTCATTCTCATATTGTGACTGATATTCCTGGGCAATCTGCAGATAGGAAGTGCCTATGGGATATTTCTTCTGCTCTCCTCCTATGGTTATGTTCTTCACCATGTCTCCTCCTTTACCGGGCCGTCACAGGATATGCCGCCGGCGCCTTTATGATGGTCAGTTTTGAATTCACATTCTCTCTTATGTATGTCTCCATAAAATCCATAAAAATATATTCCAGTCCATAGTGTCCGCCGTCTATGACAGCCAGGCCCTGGGCAACCGCGTCTATGCCGTCATGGTGGCCTACATCCCCTGTGATAAGGACCTGAGCTCCTTTATTCAGGGCCTCCTTTGTCATGCCCTTGCCGGAACCGGGACACACGGCTCCCCGGGTTAGTTTCCCTTCTGTCTGTCCCATCCCGTATATGTTCACAAAGGGAAGTTTAAATCGCTCCTTCACCAGGAGCGCCAGCTCCTCCAGACTCGCGGGCTCGGCAAAATCGCCGCAGGCTCCGATCCCGTAGGGCCTTCCCGTGGAGGGCCACTCTCCCATAACCTCCAGGGGAGCAGGCTCCTTTATCCCCAGAAGTCCTGCCGCCAGATCTGCCATACAGCCGGGGGCTCCGTCGAAATTGGTGTGCATGGCGTAATAGCTGATGTCCGCCTGGATCAGTTTCACCACTCTCCTGCCGATAAAATCCTGGTCGTTTACCCTTTTCAGGGGCTGAAAAATCAGGGGATGGTGAGTCAGAAGAAAGTCACACTTCTCCGCTATGGCCAGCTCCACCACCTCGTCCGTGGCGTCCAGCGCGATCAGGATCTTGGAGACCTCCTTCCCTGCTCTCCCCGCCAGAAGTCCCGGATTATCCCAGGAACAGGCACAGGACCGGGGAGCCAGCTTTTCAAGTTCTTCCATAAGTACACTGCATATCATCTGTCCTTGTCTCCTCTCATCTCATCTCTATCTCCTCCATGGCTCTCCTCACCAGAAACAGTCTCTCCCTCAGCTCTTCCCGCCTAGCGATGGTCTGAAGGTTCGCCCGGCACTCAAGCCTGCCTATGATTGCCGCTATCTGCCTCTCCTCCCGCTCAAGAAACAGCTTCAGGACAGGATCTTTTTTTTCCAGCAGCCTGGGGCCGTACAGATACCTGGCTTTCAAAAGAGTCTCATCCTGCCGCTCCGTCCCTGACTCCGCCTTCCCAGGCCTGCCTGACCATATCACCTCCATCACCGTGTAGTATTTGCCCTCTTCTTCCACCATGGCCTCATCCTCTATGACAAAGCCCTGGCCATCAAGATACCGCCGCACCTTGTCCAGCTCCGATTGAGGGGAGAGAACCCACCGTTTTACCGCGGCCCACAGGCGGCGTCCTCCTTCCAGGATATGTATCACCAGTTCTCCGCCCATCCCTGCAATGACCACCGTGTCCGCCTCCCCCTCTTTCAGCTTTTCCACTCCGTCGCTAAGGCGGGTCTCTATGCGGTCTTCAAGGCCCCAGGCTGCAATGTGCTCTCTGGCTCTCCCGAGAGGGCCGGGGCGCACATCCATGGCGATGGCTCTCACCGCAGGACATTCAAGAGCCAGGGCGATAGGCACATATCCGTGGTCTGTCCCCACATCCGCGACCCTCAAGTCTCTTCCTCTGCCCTCTTGCGGCTCCCCTATCTCTTCCGCCCCGTTTTTTTCCTGTTCTCTCCCAGCAAAGGAGACCACCAACTCCAGTCTTTTAGACAATCTCATCTCCTGTTTTCTCCTGTCCTGCAGCAGCCGCAGAACTGCCGCCCTGTAAAACTACTCGTCCAGATAATCTTTCAATTTTCTGCTTCTGCTGGGGTGGCGGAGCTTCCTCAGAGCTTTTGCCTCGATCTGTCTGATCCTCTCTCTGGTCACGTTAAACTCCCTTCCCACCTCCTCCAGGGTTCTGGGGCGTCCATCCTCCAAGCCAAACCGCAGCTTCAGCACCTTCTGCTCCCTCTCTGTCAGCGTCTCCAACACCTCCATCAGCTGTTCATGGAGCAGGGTGAACGCCGCTGCCTCCGCAGGCACCATCACATGCTCGTCCTGAATAAAGTCCCCCAGATGGCTGTCCTCCTCCTCCCCGATCGGTGTCTCCAGAGAAACCGGTTCCTGGGATATCTTCAGGACCTCCCTGACCCGCTCCACAGGCATGTCCGCACGGGCCGCAATCTCCTCCGGCTGAGGTTCCCGCCCCAGTTCCTGTAGGAGCTGTCTGGACACCCGGATCAGACGGTTGATAGTCTCAACCATGTGAACCGGAATGCGGATGGTCCTGGCCTGGTCCGCGATGGCTCTGGTGATGGCCTGCCGGATCCACCAGGTGGCATAAGTGCTGAACTTGTATCCCTTGGTGTAGTCAAATTTTTCCACTGCCTTGATCAGTCCCAGATTTCCCTCCTGGATGAGATCGAGAAACTGCATCCCCCTCCCGGCGTACCTCTTGGCGATGCTGACTACCAGGCGGAGATTGGCTTCCGCCAGGGCACTCTTGGCCTCCTCGTCTCCCATCTCGATCCTCTTTGCCAGCCTTGTCTCCTCCTCCAGAGACAGAAGGGGAATCTTCCCGATCTCTTTCAGATACATTCGCACCGGGTCCTCCGTGCCCACGCCCTCCGGCGCCGACAAGTCGATTTTCTCCAGGTCGATCTCTTCCTCGTGCTCTAAGTCCATCTCGCTCTCAGCGAAAAGGTCCTCGTCGATCTCCGTCTCCTCTCCCAACCTCAGGACATCCACCTTGTTGGCTTCCAGATAATCATAGATTCTGTCCAGTTTGTCCGCGTCTAAAATATCCCCGGAAAAAAAGTTCAGCACTTCCCTGTTCTCAAGAACATTTCGCTTCTTTTTCGCCTCAGCCAGCAGCAATACAAGTTTCTCATCAAATCCCAATGTCTTCTCGTCCATATGGTCCAACCTTTCCGTACTCTTCCCTATAGTGTTGCCCTAATCAATGGAAATATTCAGTGTCTTCAGGGCGCTCTGCGCTTTGATGATCTCCTGCAGTTCCGCGATATCCGCAGCCCTTCTGCTGGCTTCATCCAGACTGTTTTTTTTCACTTTCAGAACCGTCTCCGAAAATGCTTTCTTCTGCTCCTCATTGCTCAGAGACTCCTTCAGTTCCCCGTGAAAAAGTCCTGCCACCACCTTGTACTGCTCCTGATCGTTGATAAAATGATTCAGGATCCCTGCCGGGTTGACCTCCCCTCTGGCATGGCCCTCAAACACCATCTGGGCCACCTGATGGTAGAGTTCCTCCCTGAAATCCTCCGGAGTGATGATCCCTTCTATCTTGTCAAAAAGGCAGGGATCTTCAATAAGCCAAGTGAGAAGGAGTCTCTGAGACCTTTTTGTCCCGTCCTCTTTCTCCTTCTTTTTCTCCCTGTAGGAGGTTCCGGGCTGTGTCTCTGTCTGGAGCACCTGCCCCAGCCTGCTCCCCAGACGGTTGACCAGCTGTTTTAAATCCTGATAATTGATAAAGTGTTCCCTGGCAACAGCCTGGATGTAGTTGTCTCTCTCCAGTGCCTCCGGAAACTCCAGAAGTTTTCTGGCCACACGGTTGTAGAACCGTGTCTTCTGCTCAGGGTCGTCCAAATTAAAATCTCTTTTCAGCACGTCGATCTCAAAGAGAAAACTGTTTTTCGCCTGAGCGATCCTCTCCCTGAATGCCTCCGCCCCCATATTCTTTATAAACTCGTCCGGATCTTTGTAAGGCTCCATGTTCAACACCTTTGCGGAAACTCCCGCCTCTTTCAAAATCGGGATAGCCCGCAGGGCGGCCTTCACCCCCGCCCCATCGCTGTCATAAGTGAGAACTACCTGATCCGTGTACCTTCTGATCAAGGAGGCGTGCTGAATAGTAAACGCCGTTCCCAGGGAAGCCACCGCATTGGTAAACCCTGCCTGGTGCATGGCGATCACATCCATATACCCCTCGCATATCAGCATATATTTCTCTCTGGAGGTTCTGGCGTAATTGAGGCCGTACAGGTTCCTGCTTTTGTCAAAAAGTTTGGTCTCCGGTGAATTTAAATATTTGGGCATGCCGTCTCCCATAACTCTGCCCCCAAAACCGATGACCCGGTTGTTCACATCCATGATAGGGAACATGACTCTGTTCCAGAACTTGTCGTGGGTTCCTCTCTCCTCTATGGTCACCAGCCCGGTCTCCTTGAGAATCAGGTCGCCGTAGCCTTTGCCTCTCAGATACCGATACAAGTCGTCACTGGTCTTGTTGGCAAATCCTAAGCCGAAACGCCGGATAGTGTCGTCGCTCAGCTGTCTGTTTCTCAGATATTCATACCCCTGTCTTCCCTGAGGGTGCTTCAGCTGATAGTAAAAATAGTTGGCCGCCAGCTTGTTGATCTCCAGCAGTGCTGCCCGCAGATCCGCTTGGGCTCTGGCCTCCCCGGACATCTCCTCCTGGGGGAGAACCACCCCTGCCCGGTCAGCCAGAACTTTGAGGGCCTCCGGGAACGAATAATTTTCATAATCCATGAGAAACGTGATGGCGTTGCCCCCTGCCCCGCACCCAAAACAATAGTACATCTGTTTACCGGGTGATACAGAAAATGACGGAGATTTCTCATTGTGAAAAGGGCACAGACCAAAATAGCTGCTGCCCTTTTTCTGCAGCTTCACATACCCCGAAATCACATCCACAATGTCATTTTTCATTCTCACTTCTTCCACGATCTCTTCCGGATAAAACATGAAGCCAGGCCTCCTCTCTCGTGTGTCACAGTGCCTTCCATGACTTGGGCACAAACAGCTGCTCGAACATATCGATGGCGTAGCGGTCGCTCATCCCCGCGATATAGTCGCACACGATCCTCTCCCGCTTCTCTCCTCTGCGCTCCATCAGTTCCAGGTACTCCTGGGGAAGGGCATCGATGTGTTCCATATAATAGTCATAGAGAAATTCCAACATCCTCTGGGCCTTGCCTTCTTCTTCCTTGGCCACGCTGCCGCTGTACACATGGCAGAACATCCATGCCCGCAGTTCTTTCATGGCATTCTCCTTCTCCGCGGACATGACGATCTCCGGTTTTCCCATACTGCTGATGATGATATCATGTATCATGGTGTCCAGCCTCTCCCTGACGCTGTGGCCCAGAATATCTGTGTACCGGTAAGGCAGATCCTTCTCCCTGAAAATTCTGGCACGTATGGCGTCGTCGATATCATGGTTGATGTAGGCGATTTTGTCAGAAAGACGCACGATACAACCTTCCAGCGTAGAGGGATGTCCGCTGGTCCTGTGATTCAGGATTCCGTCCCTCACCTCCCTTGTCAGATTCAGCCCCTCGCCGTTTTTCTCCAAAACCTCCACCACCCGGACACTCTGCCGGTAGTGGGCGAAACCGTCCTGACACAGCTGATCGAGAATCGCCTCCCCCGAGTGTCCGAAAGGCGTATGGCCCAGATCATGACCCAGGGCGATGGCCTCCGTCAGACTTTCATTGAGTCTGAGAGATTTGGCGATGGTTCTTGCAATCTGAGACACCTCCAGTGTGTGGGTCAACCGGGTCCTGTAATGATCCCCCTCCGGAGACAGAAACACCTGGGTCTTGTGCTTCAGCCTGCGAAACGACTTGCAGTGCAGAATCCTGTCCCTGTCTCTCTGATACTCCGGCCGGATATCACACAGCTCCTCCGGTTTGTCCCTCCCCAATGTGTTTTTGCTCAGGGCAGCATAAGGGCTCAGGTACTGTTCCTCCAGCTGCTCCATGGATTCTCTGATAGTCAAATATCTCCCCTCCCCGCGTTTTCTCCGACTCGGCTTCCGCTGCCGCAAAGTCCTTACCTATATTATATTTCCCAATTCCCGACTTTACCACAAGTTTTTCAAAGCCGACTTTGACGCCCCGCCGGCCGCCCTGTGAAGGCCGGTTGCTCCGGACTGCCGGTCAATGCTTTCACAGTATATTGTAAGAAAATTTTACAAAAATTCCGTCTTTTTGTCAATATGATGATATGATGCACATAACTATAAAGAGACATGGCTTCTGTCAAAAACAGAAACCATGCCTCGCAGATATATAACCTACACCGGATAAGCCTTGCTGGCCGTGTCTGCCACCGCAGAATCCACCTTGGTCTGCTGTGCCTCTCTGTACTTGAAGAACTCCTCGGCCACCTTGGGGAACAGGGCATAGGAGAGCACATCCTCCTCCTGCTGCTTCCACTGAGCACATTCCTTCTCGAACTGGGGAAGCTGAGGCGGAATCAGATCCGCCGGCCTGCAGGTGATGGGAGTCTCGTCGCCGATGATCTTCTTCTGCACTTCCGGGTTAAACGGCTTTACAGTCTGACCGAACTCTCCCAGCATAATCTTCTTTGATTCCTTCGGAACCATCTTGTACCTCTCGCCGCCGATGACGTTCATGACGGCCTGGGTTCCCACGATCTGGGAAGAAGGAGTTACAAGGGGCGGTTCGCCGAAATCTTTTCTCACTCTGGGAATCTCCTCCAGAACCTCCCTGTACTTGTCCTCCTGGCCTGCTTCCTTCAGCTGGGAAACCAGATTGGACAGCATGCCTCCCGGCACCTGATACTGGAGAGTCTTGATGTTGACACCCAGAACCTTGGGGTTTAAAAGGCCGCTCTTAAGAGCTTCCTCCCGGATAGGAGCGAAGTAGTCCGCGATCTCAGCCAGTTTCACCTGGTCAAGGCCCGTGTCGTAGGGCGTGCCGCGGAAAGTCTCCACCATCACCTCTGTGGCCGGCTGGCTGGTTCCCAAGGCCAGAGGAGACATGGCCGTGTCGATGATGTCGCAGCCGGACTCTATAGCCTTCAGATAGGTCATGGAAGCCACACCTGAGGTGTAGTGGGTGTGCAGGTCGATGGGAAGGTTGGTGGAACTCTTGAGAGCCGTCACCAGTTCCTGTGCCGCATACGGGGTCAGAAGACCTGCCATATCCTTGATGCAAATAGAATCCGCTCCCATATCCTCGATATTCCTCGCGATATTTTTCCAATAATCCATGGTGTAGGCGTCGCCCAGAGTGTAGCACAGAGCGATCTGTGCGTGGGCCTTCTCCTTGTTGGCCGCCTTTACCGCTGTCTCCAGGTTGCGGATATCATTGAGACAGTCAAAAATACGGATAATATCAATGCCGTTGGCCACTGATTTCTGTACGAAATACTCCACCACGTCGTCTGCATAATGATTATAACCTAAAATATTCTGTCCGCGGAACAGCATCTGCAGCTTTGTGTTTTTAAAGCCGTCTCTCAGCTTTCTCAGCCTCTCCCACGGATCCTCCTTCAGGAAACGCAGAGATGCATCAAATGTAGCGCCGCCCCAGCACTCTACCGCGTAGTATCCGATCTTGTCCATCTTGTCGATGATGGGAATCATCTGATCGGTGCTCATTCTTGTGGCGATCAAAGACTGATGGGCGTCACGGAGGACGGTCTCCACAATCTTAACCGGTTTCTTCTCTGTCACTGCCATTGTATTACCTCCTGGATATTTTCATCTGCCGGCGCTCTCTAGCCTCGCCGTTTCCCTGGTGCCGCTGTGTCTCAGGCGCTTCACGCGGCCTGCAAACAGTCTTCCCGTTCTCTTTCAGCAGCGCTGGGATCATTTACCTGTCACGTCCCTACTTCACTCCAAAGATAGCCATAAATGTACCGGCCGCCACTGCCGTGCCGATGACGCCCGCCACATTGGGGCCCATGGCATGCATCAGCAGGAAATTGGTAGGATCTGCCTCCGCCCCCACTTTCTGGGACACGCGGGCCGCCATGGGAACCGCCGACACGCCTGCGGAGCCGATGAGCGGATTCACCTTTCCTCCTGTCATCTTGCACATCAGTTTGCCGAAGAGCACTCCTGCGGCTGTACCTACCGCAAACGCCACAAGTCCCAGTATGACGATCTTGATGGTATCCCAGTTGAGGAACGCCTCGGCGCTTGTGGTAGCTCCCACGGAGGTTCCCAGAAGGATAACCACAATATACATCATGGCGTTGGAAGCCGTCTCGGCCAGCTGACCTACCACGCCGGACTCCTTAAACAAGTTTCCCAGCATCAACATACCCACCAGGGGGGCAGTGGTAGGCAGGATCATACATACCACAATGGTGACGATAATCGGGAACAGGATCTTCTCCAGCTTGGACACATGGCGAAGCTGCTCCATCTTGATTCTCCGCTCCTTCTCTGTGGTCAAAAGTTTCATGATAGGCGGCTGGATGATAGGAACCAGAGCCATGTAGGAGTAAGCAGCCACGGCGATGGGACCCATAAGGCCTGTCTGTCCCAGCTTGCCTGCCAGGAAGATGGATGTGGGGCCGTCTGCTCCGCCGATAATGGAGATGGCAGCGGCTGCCTTGTCGTTAAAGCCCATGAAAATCGCCAGAAAGTAGGCGCTGTAGATACCGAACTGCGCCGCCGCTCCCAGAAGGAAGCTTTTGGGGTTGGCAATCAGGGGACCGAAGTCCGTCATGGCGCCTACGCCCATAAAAATCAGGGACGGCAGAATACTCCACTCATCCAGCATGAAAAAGTAGTGGAGGAGTCCGCCTTCTTCCATAATATCCGGGTAGATATTCACAAGCAGCATTCCAAAGGCGATGGGAACCAGCAAAAGGGGTTCAAATCCCTTCTTGATAGCCAGGTACAAAAACACGCAGGCCACGCCGATCATAATCAGGTTGCCTCCCGTCAAGTTCAGAAAAGCCGTCTGCTGAAGAAGATTCCCCAGGGTACTTGTTATATATTCCATGTCAATCCCTCCATCCGGAATTCTGTGTCTTTACAGATTCCTAGTTTAAAGTGGCCAGAGTCGCACCTGCCTCTACGGAATCTCCTACAGACACATCGATGGTGGCGACGGTTCCGTCCGACGGAGCTACAATTTCGTTTTCCATCTTCATGGCTTCCAGAATGATAATCGCCTCGCCCTTGGCCACCGCCTTGCCCGGCTCCGCCTTGATGCCCAGAATCTTACCCGGCATGGGAGCCGTCACTGCCACAGCTCCTGCCGCACCTGCGGGGGCCGCCGCCTTGGGAGCCGCGGGAGCTGCCTTGGGCGCGCTGGCCGCGGCTCTCGGAGCAGGGGCTGTCCCTGTAGAAGTTCCTTCCTCTACGGTTACCTCATAAACATTGCCGTTAACTGTGATCGTATAATTTTTCATGGTGATCCTCCTCCTGATTGATTATGCTTTTTTCCATTTGCTGCCCGACACGCGTCTGATGGACCGAACCACCAGACCGTCCGCCGAGGTGCCTTCAGACGCCGCTACAGCAGCGGTGATAACTGCCACCAGCTCCAGATCGTCAGTCAGAGCCTCCTGTGAGGCAGGAACCGGGGTCGACACGGTCCTTGTCACCACAGGGACAGGAGCCGGGGCATTCTTTTTATTCATCTTATCCTCAAACTTACGGATATAGCGGAAACAGCTGATGAGCCAGCTGATGAAGATCAGCACAAGGAACACTGTGCCCATTCCCATCAGGGTGTTCAGCGCCGCCTTCGTCATATTCTCACCTGTGGTGTACACTGGGTCGAAAGACATGGAAGTCACTGTCTTCAGCCGCTTATCCACCGTGATGTTGAACCGGCATTCTCTCTTCTCAAACACCGTGTTCAAGACAATGCTGTATCCGTCATCGTCTTTCTCTGCCTCGCCGCCGCTGACGGACTTAAAGGCCCCAAGCTCGTCTCTGGCGCTCAGATAAGTCTCGAGACCGGCAGCCATGGCCTCCATATCGTTCTCCCGGTACCGGTCCACGGCCGCCTGGCCTATGGTATCGCCGATCTCCAGCACCTGTTCCAGCATTTGCTTGGCGCTGGACTGGAGGGATGAGGACTCGGTCTCGGTGAGAGACGGCTCGCCTTTTTGCTGGCTGCAGGCGGTCACGGCAAACATACATACCAGCACGCACAGCAGCAGTAATACCTTTTTTTTCAATCCTTTCATATGCCTGTCACCTCTCGTTTAAACCGTGCCATGCTTCTTGGATGGACGATCCTCTCTCTTTGTGAATAACATCTCAAATGCTGCAATCACACGCTTTCTGGTATCGCAGGCCTGGATAATATCGTCCACATAGCCTCTTCTGGCCGCCGCCATGGCACTGGACTGGAGCTCCCTGTACTCGGCTGCCTTCACATTGATCAGAGCCGCAGCATTGTCAGAATTCCTGATCTCATCGGCGTACATGATCTTGGCCGCAGGCACGGCATCCATCATGCCGATCGTGGCCGTGGGCCATGCGTAGACCATATCTGCCCCGATGGACTTGCTGGCCATGGTCAGGTAAGCGGTTCCGTAGGCCTGTCCGACAATCACAGTCACCTTGGGAACACTGGCGCCTGCGAATGCACTGGTGAGCCTGGCGGCAGACTTTGCCATGGTCTTCTCGTTGCATTTGTCTGCTTTATAACCGGTAACGTTCACCAGAGTCAGAAGGGGAATATTGAATGCGTCACAGAAGTCAACAAACCGGGCTGCCTTTCTGCAGCCTTTGGCGTTGAGGACGGGAGCATACTCCGCCGTCTTCTCTCCGTCGTCGCCGTACACGGCGCACCGATTGGCCACGCATCCCACGGTGGTTCCGTTGAGACGGATAAAGCCCGTGACCATAGAAGGCGCGTATGCTTTTTTGACTTCCATAAAGAAGTGATCATCAGAAATAACAGACAGGGCGATGCCTGTATCCTCCACACAGTTCTCCAAATCGACGCACACTCTGTTCAGATCATCACTGCACTCGCCGTAAGACAGGTCATCCTCGTTGTTGGCAGGAAGAACGGTTATCAGCGTGCGAATCTGGGAGAGAATCTCCTCCTCGCTGCCTGTAAAATCCACATTGCCCGCCATACTGCTCTGATATTCGGCAGAGGCGGTGTCACACTTGCCTGCGTAGTTGTTGTCGATGGCATTGGGCGAGTTCACAAACAATTTGGCTTTCTTCTCTTCCATAAAGGTAAAATCTGCCAGTGCCGAGGACACTGCCATACCCCCGCCACAAGTGCCGAATACAGCTGAAATCTGGGGAATCACGCCGGAAGCCATAGTCTGACGATAGTACAGCTCCCCGAAGCCATGAAGCGCGTCCGTGGCCTCCTGAAGCCTTAAGCCTGCGCAGTCCACCAGTCCGATCACCGGTGCTCCCATCTTCATGGCCATAGCGTAAATGCTGGAGATTTTCTTTGCATGCATCTCACCCATGGAACCGCCCATAACAGACGCATCCTGACTGTACACATACACTAGGCAGCCGTCTATGGTACCATAGCCGGTCACCACACCATCAGCAGGTGTTTTTTTGTCTGTCATGTTAAAATCGGTATTCCTGGCTGTCACATAGGCACCCACTTCAACAAAACTGTTCTCATCAAGCAGCATGTGAATCCTGCTGCTTGCTGATGTCTGTGCTGAATTACTCATTTTGCAGTCCTCCATCCTAAAATAGTTTGACGACTTCGTAGAAATTTTAACAAAAATCGTCTTGTAAATCCAAATTTCTGCCGATTATATTGTATCGCTAAACATATGGTTTTTCAAGAGGATTTTGGAGAATATTGTAACATTTTTGTAAACAATTTATGTACATATTCTCCAACTGCCGGGGCCGCAGACTCTGCCCCGCAGCGAGTCATCTCTCCCCCGAATTCTGGTGAAGGTACATGTCTAAAACCCTTCCCAGACACCACGAATAGTCGATAGCTTTTACATCCTCCGCCGCATATATTGGTTCCATGCAGACCGTGGTCCCCCCCAGAGAATAGACAAGTTTCCCCACCACCTGCCCTTTTTCCACCGGCGCCTCCACATGCTCCGGAAGTTCTGCCGCCACCGTCACCTGCTCCTCCTCTCCCGTCAGCACCTGCCCTCTTTCCCCTTGTCCCGCCGTCAGCTCCAGAACCGCCTTCCCGCCTATGGAGTTATCGCCCGGAATTCCTCCCTCTACCTGTATTTCCCCCAGCTTGCTGGGCCGCCTCAGCTCTTTGTTATGATATTCATCCAGGCCATAGCGGTACAGTGCCCTGGCGTCGCTCCACTTGTAAGTCTTGTGAGGCGGCCAGCCGCAGCCCAGAAGAGCGATCACATATCTTCTTCCCCCCTCCTCCATGGATGCCACGTAGGAGTATCCCGCTCCCCCTGTAAATCCCGTCTTCCCTGACAGGACTCCGTCCATCATGGTGAGAAACCCGTTGTGGTTCACACAAGAATAACTCCCTTTCCCGTCCAGATCCGTAAAATAGTAATTCTGAGTGCCGGTGATATCCAAAAATTCCCTGCTCTTTGGAGACTTCCATGTACAGTAACTCATGATTGCCGCCAGATCCCTGGCTGTGGTGCCGTGAAATTTCTCCGTGCCGTCCTCCGTAGTCTCCTTAGCATCCAGGCCGTTGGGAGTGATAAACCAGGTATGTTCACACCCGATCTCTCCCGCCTTCTGATTCATCATATTTGCAAACGTTTTCACATCTCCTGCCACATACTCCGCCAACATCACCGCAGTGTCGTTGTGAGACTCCAGCATCAGGGAGTAGAGAAGGTCTTCCACACGAAATCTTCTCCCCGCAGGGGCTCCCAGATGGACCTTAGGCTGTCCCGCCGCATAGGAGGACACTGTCACCTCATCATCCAGATTTCCATGTTCCAGGACCAGGATACAGGTCATGATCTTAGTGGTGCTGGCCATAGGACGAACCAGCTCCTCTTCCTTCCCGTAAAGTACCCGGCCCGTGTCCCCGTCCATGAGCACCGCCGACTGGGCGTTGAGTTTCAAAGGAGGTTCCTCGTCGGTTTCCCGTGCCAGTGAAGGAAACGGCCATGAGGAAAACAGAAATATGACAGAAAACAAAATGGCCCGCATCCCAGTACAAGAAAAAAATTTTGCTTTCATAAGCTGCTGCTCCGATTTTGCCACCTTGCTTCATTATACAGAAAAAGGGGGATGTGTATGCCAGAAAAAGCGGAAAAAGAGGACCCTTTGGGATCCTCTTTTTGGGAAATCAGAAGTTAAAATCGGTATAAGCCCCGCCTACTGAATCACCTTCACCGGACACTTGGCGGCGCACTTGCCGCAGTTGGTACACTTCTCATAGTCGATGACCGCCACATTGTTGTCCATGTGGATGGCGTCGGACTCACACTGCTTGGTACACAGAGTACAGCCGATGCAGCCGTTGTCACACTTGGCCTTCACATCTTTGCCCTTGTCATGGGACGAGCACTGCACCAGGTGCTTGGCATCGTAGGGCACCAGCTGGATCAGATGGTTGGGACAGGTGGCCACACATTTACCACAGGCCACACACTTCTCCTTGTCCACAACAGCCACTCCGTCCACCACATGGATAGCGTCAAAATCGCAGACTTTCACGCAGGAGCCATATCCCATACAGCCGTAGACACAGGCCTTCTCGCCGCCGCCGGGGACCACGGACACTTTGCGGCAGTCGTCCATGCCGTAATAATTGTACTGAACCCTCGTCTTGTCACAGGTTCCTTTACATTTCACAAAAGCAACTTTCTTCACTGAGCTGCCGCTCTCCACGCCCATGATAGCCGCGATCTTGTCGGCCACGGCAGGACCGCCCACAGGGCATCCGTTTACAGGGGCGCCTCCCGCGGCGATGGCGTTGGCCAGGCCGTCACAGCCGGGAAAACCGCAGCCGCCGCAGTTGTTGCCCGGAAGCTCCGCCCGGACCAGAATCTCTCTCTCGTCCACTTCTACTTTAAATTTCTCACTGGCAATACCCAGCAGTACACCGATAATGATACCGATAGCACCGATGACGCCGGCCGCCATAAGCAAACCCATCATATTACCCTACCTCCTCCTCAGATAAGTCCGGCAAAGCCCATAAACGCGATCGCCATCAGACCTGATGTAATCAGAACAATCGGGGAACCCTTAAAATTAACAGGAATATCATTATCTTCAATGCTCTCACGGATGCTTGCCAGAAGGATAATGGCAAGAGTAAAACCAATAGCCGTTCCCAGACCGTTAAAAATACTGAACAAAATGCCGTACTGTTTCTGAACATTGGTCAGGGCCGCTCCCAATACCGCACAGTTGGTGGTAATGAGGGGGAGAAACACTCCCAGCGCCTGGTAGAGAGAAGGCATGCTCTTCTTTAAAAACATCTCCACAAACTGCACCAGAGCCGCAATCACCAGAATAAACGCGATAGTCTGCAGATAGGTGATTTTAAGGGGATCCAGAACAAACTTGTAGATCAGACTGGTCACAAAGCTGGCCAGAGTGATAACGAATATAACGGCAACGCCCATTCCCGCGGCGGTATCCGTCTTCTTGGATACTCCCAGGAAAGGACACAGGCCCTGGAACTGGCTCAGGATAATATTGTTCACCAGAGCAGCGCCTACAACGATCAAAATTAATTCTTTCATCTTCCACGCTCCTCCTTAATCTTCTTTTTTGTCCAGTTTCGCGGAAAGTTCTGCCTGTTTCTGAGCCACACTGGCTTTCTTTGCTGCCAGGGCTTCCTCCTCCGCCTGGAGTCTTCTGGTCTCCAGCTGGGCATGGTTAGCCATGCAGGCAGATCCGGTACAGTGCATACAGTTGCCGCCGCAGGCCAGCACGGATTCCGGTGCGGAGCCGTTGGTAGCGGAAGGCATCTTAAACTTGTTCTGCAGAGCGGTCAGTCCTGCCAGCACGAAAAACGCGCCCGGAGCCAGCCCGAAGATGGAGATCTTGTAGGCTTCCGGAATGACAGTCAATCCAAACACGGTGCCCGCACCCAAAAGTTCACGGAAGACTGCGATGCAGGTCAGCCCCAGAGTAAATCCCAGCCCCATGCCGATTCCGTCAAAAGCAGATTCCAGGGGGCCGTTCTTTGCCGCGTATGCCTCGGCACGCCCCAGAATGATGCAGTTTACCACGATCAGGGGGATAAAAATTCCCAGCGATTTGTCCAAAAACGGGATAAAAGCCTTCAAAAGCAACTGTACAATCGTCACCAGGGATGCCACGATTACAATATACGCGGGAATACGCACCCTGTCAGGAATAATCTTGCGCAAAGAGGAAATAATAAGGTTAGAAAAAATCAACACGGCAGTCGTAGTGAGACCCATACCTACACCGTTGACGGCGGTGGTGGTGGTAGCCAGAGTCGGACACATACCCAGCATCAGAACGAAGGTAGGGTTCTCTTTAATGATGCCGTTATACAAACGTTCTACACATTTATTCATATCTCCCACCTCCTACTGATTCACGCAGCTGTTGACAAAATAGAGAGCTGTATTCACCGCTCCTGTCACTGCGTTGGATGTAATGGTAGCACCGCTGATAGCGTCAATCTCGTTATCCGCCGATGCGCCGGATTTGGTCACGGTAAAACTCTCCACGGCCTTTCCTGCAAACTGGCCTTTCCACTCGGGAGTATCCGCGTTCATACCAAGACCTGCGGTCTCGCCGATGGTCAGGAATTCTATTCCCTTCACCTCGCCTTCCGCAGTGATACCCACAGATACGGTGATATTACCGCCGTAGCCGTCGCCGGAGGTGGCGGTCACCACATAGCCCATAGGGCTGCCGGAGGCATCCACGCCGGTGGCGCACTCATCCACCTGCACATTGCCGAAACCCAGCCCCGCCGCGTCATTATTCGCTTTCTCAAGAGCCGCGGAGTAATCATCCAGCTTGAATGAATCCGCGTCCGCCAAAACCGTGCGGAAAGCATCCTCCTTGGCCGCCAGTTCCGCCGCCTCAATAGGCCCCTTCGTGATCTCGTAGGCGCCGCCTAAACATGCTCCTGCGACCAGAGTGATGGCGAAAAGAATCAGGGCGTCTTTCATAAATCCACCTTTACTCATGCCTTTTTGCCCTCCTTTCCAAACGCAACCGGAAGGGTCACTTTTTCGATCAGCGGAACCATCAGGTTGCTGATGATGATAGCGTAGGACACGCCCTCGGCAGAACCGCCGAAAATACGGAACAGTCCCGTGAGAACACCCAGAAGTATACCGAACACGATCTGTCCCTTGGGAGTGATGGGGCTGGTCACGTAGTCCGTAGCCATAAAGAACGCGCCGAAGATCAGTCCGCCGCCGCACAGGTGAGCCAGCACATAGGCCGGGTCATGCTGTCCGAAAATAAACACGAACACAGCGAAGGAGAGCAGATACGCCGCAGGGATCCGTATGGAAATCACTTTCTTCACCAGCAGGTAGACGGCGCCGATGAGCAGGGCGATGACAGACACCTCGCCGATGGTTCCCGGAATCTTTCCCACAAACATGGCGGCCACGTCTACTCTTCCCCCGTTCTTCAGGACGGAGAGAGGAGTGGCCCCCGACACGCCGTCCAGCTTAAAGGACGACATCTGGTTGGCAAAAGAGATCAGAAGAAAACATCTGGCCGCCAGAGCCGGGTTCATAAAATTCTGTCCCAGTCCTCCGTAGATCTGCTTTACCACGATGATGGCGAACACGCTTCCTAAAAACGGAATCCAGAGGGGGATCTCAGGAGGCATGTTGAGAGCCAGAATCATACCTGTCACCAGGGCACTTCCATCCATGACGGTGATGGGCCTGCCCATAAGGCTCTCGTACACATACTCGCTGAGCACCGCTCCGGCCACGGTCACCAGCATGATACACAATGCTTTCAGTCCAAACTGATACACACCATACACCGACGCAGGAATCATGGCAATGGCCACATCGAACATAAGATTCTGTGTCAGCACATTGCTCCTGGCATGAGGTGATGATGATACGTTCAATAATTTATTCATGTTTCACCCCTCCTACGCTTTCTTGGCGCTGGCCCTCACAGCCACACGCATCTCTCTGAATGCCTGGGTCAGCTGCAGTCTCGCCGGACATCCCCAGGCACAGCTGCCGCACTCCACACACTCCATGCCGTTGAGCTTCTGGAACATGTCTATATCGTGGCGCTTAGCTGCTCTCATCATCTTCTGGGGAACCAGGTTCTCCGGACAAGCCGCTACACACCTGCCGCAGCGGATACACGCCGTGGGCTCCATCTCGGCCACCTGATCCTTGGAAAGGCAGGTGAGGGCAGATGAAGTCTTGGACACCGGGATAGTCACGTCAAACAGAGCCTGACCCATCATAGGACCGCCGGAGATGATCTTCTCAGGCTCCGTCTTAAATCCGCCTGCCGCATCGATCAGCTCCTGATAGCAGGTTCCCAGCTTTACGTTGAAGTTCTTGGGACTGGCGACGGCATCTCCCGTAACCGTGATGATCTTTCTCAAAAGGGGCGTGCTCTTGCACACTGCCATGTAGATGCTGATCACCGTGTCCACATTGTCCACAATACACCCAGCGTCCGCCGGGAGCATGGAGGAGTTTACCTTCCGCCCCGTAACCGCGTAGATCAGAGTCCGCTCACCTCCCTGAGGATACTTGGTCTTAAGAGGACAAACCTCAATCTTCGGCTCGTCCTTCACCAGCTCCGTCAGCTTGGCGATGGCCTCCGGCTTGTTGTTCTCAATGCCGATGACGCCTTTCGCGTTGTCAAACAGCTTAAGCATGACCTTCAAGCCGCCGATGATCTTCTCCGGTTCCTCCAGCATCAGCCTGTAGTCGCTGGTCAGATACGGCTCACACTCCGCCCCGTTTACAATGACATAGTCAATCTTTGACGGGTCTTTGGGGGCAAGTTTTACATGTGTCGGAAAACCTGCGCCGCCCAGGCCCACAATTCCCGCCTCTTTGACTATATTCAGAATCTCGTCTTTTGACAGCGATGAGGGATCCCTGTCCGCCCCCATTCCATCTATAGTCTTGTAATCACCGTCATTCTCCACTATGATCGAATTCACCATGCTTCCGTTGGCCATACGACGAGGCTCCAGCGCCTTTACCGTACCTGACACGGAACAGATGACATTAGCGGATACGAAGCCTCCGGCCTCTGCGATCTTCTGTCCCACCAGAACCTGGTCGCCTTTTTTCACCAAAGGCTTCGCAGGCGCACCGATATGCTGAGAAACCGGATAGACCAGGTCTCCTCTCGGCATCAGGACTTCAATCGGCTGATTCTCGGACAGTTCTTTTCCCTCATATGGATGAACGCCGCCTTTAAATGTAGCCAATCCCATCTCATTAACCCTCTTTCTTTATGTTTTCGATATCCTTTTCAGGAACTGTTATTCCCGACATCTTATCAAGTATAACATAAATCAGCCTACTCCACAATTACAAAAATTCAAACAACTGCCCAAAATCGCCAAAAAATACATGGATTTTCTGGGATTTTCTTGTTAAAATGTTATCAATAAAAGTCGCCCCATTTAAAAAGAGAGACCGCCGCTCGGCGACAGCCTCCCTGTATATTGCATTTTTACTGCTCCTCGGATGAATCAGAAGTTACCCCGGGGCCGTTGAACATGTCCTCTGCCCCTTCTTCTATATCGTCCGCCATGTCGTCCAGCACTCCTGTGCTGCTCTCATCGTCATCCTCTCTGCCTGACTCTTTTGACTCTCTCGAGTTTGAGGAACCGCCGCCTGTACCGCTGGTCCCGTTGGTTCCCCCGTTTTCTGAGCCACCGGTCCCGGAACCGCCGGAGCCTGATTCACCTGTATCGCCTGCTCCCGTAGAGCTCTGAGTACTGCCTGACTGGGTGGAGGAGTTATTGTTGTCTGACTTTTTGTCGCTGCTGCTGCAGGCAGTCAGAACAAACAGCGACATGGCGATGAGCATTGTAAACATACATATCTTGATTTTCTTCATAATGACATTCTCCTTTCGTTTTTCTGTGCTTATTATGCACAGGCGGAGAATGTTTTATGCGCAGGCTGAATCAGCCGATGACATCAGCCATATTGTAAAGTCCTGCCGGTTTTCCAGCCAGGAATTTTGCCGCCTGGATGGCTCCCTTGGCAAAAATTGCCTTTGAATATGCGGTGTGGCTGAAGGTGACCACCTCGTCCCGGCCGGCAAAAATCACATCGTGCTCGCCCACGATGGAGCCGCCGCGGACAGCCGAGATTCCGATTTCCTTCTTGTCCCGCTTTTCATGTTTTTGGGAGCGGTCGTACTGGTAATGATACTGTCCCTCCAGACTGTCGTTGACAGAATCCGCCAGGGCCAGAGCCGTGCCGCTGGGAGCGTCCAGCTTCTGATTGTGATGCTTTTCCACGATCTCTATGTCAAAATCCGCTGCCGCCAGAACAGACGCCGCCTCCTTCACCAGTTTCAGGAGAAGGTTGATTCCCAGAGACATGTTGGCAGATCTGAGGACCGCCGTCTTCCTGGAAGTCTCCTCCACCTTTTTTATCTGCTCAGGTGAAAGTCCGGTGGTACACAGCACCACAGGCACTTTCCTGAAGCTGCAGTAATCCAGAAGATGGTCCACAGCAGCGGCAGAGGCGAAATCCACAATCACATCTGCCTCCTCCCTGCATTCCTCCAGGGAGGTATACACCGGATATGTCTGGGGAATCGTGTTGTTCTTGTCGATTCCCGCCACGATGGCTATGTCTTCCTGTTTTGAAATCATATCCGTGATTGTTCTGCCCATGGCCCCGTTGCACCCGTGCATAATCATGTTTATCATGTTCCTGTCCTCCTACAGAATCCCGTACTCCCTCATAGCTTTTGCCAGAGCCTCCTTGTGGGCCGGCTCCATCTCCGTCAGCGGCATGCGCATGGGACCTACATTCTTGCCCATGAGATTCATGGCCGCTTTCACAGGGATAGGATTCACCTCACAGAACAACTGGCTGATGAGAGGAACCGCCTGGAGCTGCAGCTTAAGGCTCTTCTTCACGTCTCCCTCAAAGAAAGCCCTGCACATGTCGTGAGTCTGTCTGGGGGCTACGTTGGACAGGACGGAGATGACGCCTTTGCCGCCCATGGCCAGAAGAGGCACCACCTGGTCGTCATTGCCGGAATACAGATCTATACACCCGTCCGCCATCTGCATCATGGTGGCGATGGATGAGAAATTGCCGCTGGCCTCCTTGACTCCCACGATGTTGGGAACCTCCCTGCACAAGGTCACCATGGTCTCCGGCGTCATGGTGACACCGGTTCTCCCCGGAATATGGTACAGCAAAACAGGGATATCCACCGCCTGGGCTATGGCCTTGTAGTGGGCGATGAGGCCCTTCTGAGTCGCCTTGTTGTAGTAGGGGGTCACCAAAAGCAGACCATCAGCCCCCGCTTTCTGAGCCTCCACGGACAGATGTACAGCCTCTCTGGTACAGTTGGATCCAGTCCCAGCGATCACCGGAATCCTGCCATTTACCACCTCACATGTGTAACGAACCACCTGAATATGTTCCTCGTGAGTCATGGTAGAGGACTCCCCCGTGGTCCCGCAGGATATGATGGCATCCGTGCCGCCTGCGATCTGCTCCTCCAAAAGCTCCGAAAGTTTGGAAAAATTCACTTCACCGCTGTCTGTAAACGGGGTTACCAGCGCTACGCCTGCTCCTTCAAAAATTGCCATAATAAAAACCTCCTTTGTGCTCCTATGTGTTTGCGGCTGTTTACCTGGATGAAACGGCGTCTCTGCGGAAATCCTGTTCCCGGAGACCAAAAAGAACCAGCCGGAGCCGGTTCTTAAAGACTTCTTTAAGTAGCTCCCCATCTGTCCCCAGATGACAGTCACAAGACTCTTCGCCCTGTGCCCAGATTCGTACTGTCAGGCGGTACTCCTCTTCGGCGCTCTCCCTTTCAGCCGCCGTCACCTGCACCTGCTGCATCCGACGGCCTACTCATGATTCGCGCGACCTCTACTCTCTATAATCCTATGCCTATACTAGCATTCTTAATTCTCTTTGTCAACTTCAATATAATTGATGGTAGAAATTATATCTACACTGGAGCGAAGCTGCTCCGGCATAACTCTTCCGGTGAGTATAAGGCTCATCCCCTCCTCCTTGACCCGGATCAGTTTCTCAAACTCCTCAATAGCCACAATGTTCTTCTCCACAATGCCTAAAACCTCATCCAGGATGAGAAGGTCACACTCCCCTGTCGCCACAACCTTTTTCGCGAAATTAAACCCGTTGCGGATGTTGAGCAGTTCCTCCTGCTTTTCTTCCTGGGAAAGATTTTCAAAATACGTATCGGCCTTCTCAAAGCGAAACACCTTAAACCCGGGCTCCATGCACTTGAGCACTTCGAGTCCCTCCTGGTTAGGGCTTCCCTTCAAAAACTGGATCATGATTACATTCTGCTGCCTGGTCAGAGCCACGACACCCTTTCCAACTGCCAGAGAAGTTTTCCCCACACCGTTGCCGCAGATCACTTCCACTTTACCATGTTTCATTCTTTTGCACCTCATCAGTCTTATGGACCACTCAATCCACTCACACAGCCGAGCTCAAAGAGTTTCCATCGTACAGCACGGCACGAAAACCCGCACCGCACACAACATCGTCCGCATATATTAACATAAAACTTCATATTTTGCAAGGTTTTCTTAAGATTTTACAGCAATCTCTACTCTCCGAACTCCAATTTGCTCACTGAAACCTCATAGGCAATCCGCTTCTCACACTCGCTGTCACTCAGCTTTTTCGTATATTCCCTGCTCTGGACTCTCCCCCAGATTCTCACCCTGGCTCCCACCTCAAAGCCCGCCGCATACCTGGCATTTCTTCCCCATGCGATGCAGGGAATGTAATCGGATTTCCCGTAGGGACGGTTGACGGCCAGAAGTATGTCCGCGATCTCCCTCCCCAGGGGCGTCTTGCGGTAAATGGGAACCTTGCAGATATATCCGTCCAGGAAAATCTGGTTGGTCTTAGTGTAATCCGTAAATTCCTCCATGAAATTGATCTCTCTGACAAACACGGACAGCACCAGCCGGTTCTTCGGGCCTTCATGGCGGTTGTAGGATCGGAACTGCCCGACGGCCTCCACCGTACAGCCTATGTAATCCTCCTCCACGTTGAGAAGTCTCTCTGAAATCATCAGCGGAATAATATCTGACTGCTCGCTGAGACGGCTGACTTCCAGGTCCACCACATAAAAACCCTCTCCGAACACCTCATGGCTGAATGTAAAACCGGATACTATCTTTCCAATCACCGTAACTTTGTTGTTTTCAATGGCTTTTTCTGACATAGTATTTCTCCTCTTCGATTCCATATTGTTTTTTGCCTTGCTGCTAATAATAAATGTATGCGTTCAGAATCCGATCCATGATAAAAACAGGTCGGGAGGTTTCGACAGAAAAAGGCGGAGCCTGATGCCGGTCCGCCTGCTGTCTTCCTGTTGTTATGCATTTTTCTTAAAAGAGGCCCTTTTTCTTAATGTGGGGTCCAGAATCCTCTTGCGGATTCTCAGGCTGTGAGGCGTCACCTCCAGAAGCTCGTCCGTGTCGATAAAGTCCAGACACTGCTCCAGGCTCATATCTCTGGGCGGAGTCAGCTTCAGAGCCTCGTCGGCGCTGGAAGAGCGGGTGTTGGTCAGTTTCTTTGTCTTGCACACATTAATCTCGATATCCTCTGCCTTGGGATTCTGTCCCACAACCATACCTGCATACACCTTCACTCCGGGCCCGATAAAAAGTGCCCCTCTCTCCTGAGCGCCGAACAGGCCGTAAGTGATGGATTCACCGCTCTCATAGGCGATGAGCGAGCCGGTCTTCCGGTAGCTCAAATCTCCCTTGTAGGGTGCATAGCCGTCAAAAATAGTGTTCATTATGCCGTTTCCCTTTGTGTCGGTCAAAAACTCTCCCCGATATCCGATGAGACCTCTGGCCGGGATGGCAAACTCCAGCCTGGTGTAGCCGCCGTTTGCAGGACTCATCCCCTGAAGTTCCCCCTTTCTGGAGGTGAGTTTCTGGATCACGGCGCCGGTAAATTCTTCCGGAACATCGATGTACGCCAGCTCCATGGGCTCCAGTTTCTGATTTCTTTCATTATATTTATAAAGGACTTCGGCTTTGCTGACCGCAAACTCGAAGCCTTCCCGCCTCATATTCTCAATAAGCACCGACAGATGCAGTTCCCCCCGTCCCGACACCTTGAAGCAGTCCGGGGAATCCGTCTCCTCCACCCGCAGGCTCACGTCGGTGTTCAGCTCCCGAAACAGCCTGTCCCGCAGGTGTCTTGAGGTGACATATTTGCCCTCCTGCCCTGCCAGAGGACTGTCATTGACCATAAAATTCATGGCGATGGTGGGCTCGGAAATCTTCTGGAACGGGATGGCCTCCTGCTTGTCCGGGTCACAGAGAGTGTCCCCGATGTGCAGGTCGGTAATGCCGGAGATGGCGACGATAGAACCGATACCCGCCTCCTGCACTTCCACCTTGTTCAGCCCGTCAAACTCGTACAGCTTGCCGATCTTCACCTTCCTCATGGCCCCTGGGTCGTGGTGGTTCACCAAAGCGCACTCCTGATTGACTCTGATCTTTCCGTTGTCCACCTTTCCCACTCCGATGCGCCCCACGTACTCGTTGTAATCGATGGTGCTGATAAGCACCTGGGTTCCCTCCTCCGGGTCCCCCTCCGGCGCAGGAATGTGCTCGATGATGGTCTCAAACAGAGGCCCCATGTCCACCTGAGGGTCGTCTAAATTCCGTTTTGCGTAGCCCTCCCTGGCTGAGGCGAACAAAAACGGACAGTCCAGCTGCTCATCGGAGGCATCCAGATCCATGAGAAGCTCCAGGATCTCGTCCACCACCTCCTCCGGCCTGGCCTCCGGGCGATCGATCTTGTTGACACATACGACCACGGACAGATCCAGTTCCAGGGCTTTTCTCAGCACAAACTTTGTCTGGGGCATGGCTCCCTCATAGGCATCCACCATGAGAATCACACCGTTGACCATCTTGAGCACCCGCTCCACCTCTCCTCCAAAATCGGCGTGGCCTGGGGTGTCGATGATATTGATCTTAGTATTCTTATAAAATACCGCCGTGTTCTTGGACAGAATCGTGATCCCCCGCTCCCTCTCAATGTCGTTGGAGTCCATAACCCGCTCCGCCACCTCCTGGTTGGCCCGAAACACTCCGCTCTGCTTTAAGAGTTCATCTACCAGAGTCGTTTTGCCGTGGTCAACATGGGCTATAATCGCAATATTTCTTACATCTTCTCTCTTCATCTTCATAATAACCGCACTTCCTTTTACAAATAAAATCCAACAAGGTTCTACTATAGCATTATACAGAAAAGTTTGCAAGAAAAATAATAAAACGCCTTTTGATTTCAGGCTCAGAACAGAACAATCTCTCCCTCCGCAATCCCATAGTACAGGGGAGGCGTCTCCTGCAGCCCTGCTCTTCCGCCGGTGGCCTCCGTCAATTCGGCTTTCAGTTTTTCCGCCGTCTCCAGGGGACACACTGCAGTGATGACCACCTTGTCCGTGTACTCACTGTCCAGAATCGGAATCTTGTTTTGGGCCAGAATATACTGAATCTTCCCCGCGTCTGTATAATCGATGGTGATCGTCATCTGTACGCCGGGGCATTTCTCCAGGATCCTGCTGTTTCTCAGCCCCTCCAAGGCCGCCCCCGAGTATGCTCTCACCAGCCCGCCGGTGCCTAGAAGGGTTCCTCCGAAATACCGGGTCACCACAACACAGATATTGCGGACCTTGGCGCCTAAAAGCACGTCCAGCATGGGCCTGCCGGCTGTCTGGCTGGGTTCCCCGTCGTCGCTGCACCGCTGAAGCTGTCCCCGCTCCCCGATAACATAGGCGTAGCAGTGGTGCCTGGCGTCCCAGTACTGCTTCCTCACCTTCTCAAGAAAAGCCGAGACCTCCTCCTCCGATTCCACCGGACAGGTCCGGGCGATAAACCGGGACTTCTTTTCCACCAGCTCCCCCGTGCCGCCTTCCCACAAAATCTTGTATCTCTCCATCATACCCTTTATCTCCTCACCGCCATGGCCTGCTTTTAATTTTCATATACCATCATAATATAAACCGGGCCGTCTGGCAAGGATTATCGCAGGCCGTAAACCTTAAGAATCCCTTCTATTGAATTACAGAGAAAATTTTGCTATAATGTAGCGGTGAAGGAGGACTTTTTATGAATTACGGAAAAAAAGCCACCGAAAAAAAATTAAAAGACACAGCCTCCAACTCCCGCAGATACGCGAGCAAATTTTTTCTCGGATTTTTTAAGACATTGCTGCTCTCATTTGTCCTGATCATCGCGGTGGGAGTCAGCGTGGGAGTCGGCATGATAAAAGGCATCATCGACAGTGCCCCCGAGATCAACATCGACAGCATCGTCCCCCAGGGCTTTGCCACCACGGTTTACGACAGCGCAGGCAATCTCACGGACACGCTGGTGATGGCCGGCTCCAACCGGGACCCTGTCACCTACGAGGAACTGCCTCAGGATCTGATCGACGCCTTCGTGGCCATCGAGGACTCCCGTTTCTGGACACACAACGGCATCGACCCACGCTCCATCATCCGCGCGGTCAAGGGAGTCCTGACCAGGGACAGCTCTGCGGGAGGCGGCAGCACCCTGACCCAGCAGCTGATCAAGAACAACGTGTTCAACGGCGGACGGGAACAGAGCTTCGGCGAACAGCTGGAGAGAAAATTTCAGGAACAGTACCTGGCGGTACAGCTTTCCAAAACCATGAGCAAGGAGACGGTACTCACCAATTATCTGAACACCATCAACCTGGGCAAAGACTGTCTGGGAGTGAAGGTAGCCGCCAGACGGTATTTTGACAAGGAGGTTTCCGACCTGACTCTGTCCGAATGCACGGTGATCGCCGGCATTACTCAGAATCCTTCCCGCCTGAATCCTATCTCCGGGCGTGAAAGAAACGAGGAGAAGCGCAAGGTAATCCTCCAGTACATGTTTGATCAGGGCTACATCACCAAGGAGGAACAGGAGGAGGCCCTGGCTGACGACGTCTATTCACGGATACAGACCGTGGATTCTGTCATCACCAAGGAGACCAACACCCCTTACAGTTATTTTACGGATGAGCTTGTGGGACAAGTTATGGATGCGCTCATGGAGAAGCTGGGCTACAGCTATAACCAGGCCCACAATCTTCTCTATAGCGGCGGTCTTCAGATCATCACCACCCTGGACCCGGCCCTCCAGGCCATTGTGGACGAGGAGATCAACAATCCGGAGAATTATCCCACGGTACAGTATTCCATGGAATATCGGCTGTCCGTCACCCACCCTGACGGAACCACCACCCACTACTCCCAGGAGAACCTCAAGACCTGGCACAGGCAGGCAGGCGACACCGGGTTCGACGCTCTCTACAGCACGGAGGACGAAGCCAGGGCTGACGCGGAAAACTACAAGGCTTATGTTCTTCAGGACGGAGATACGGTCATAGGCGAAAGCCTCACAACTACACTTCAGCCGCAGATATCTTTCGTTCTCATGGACCAGGCTTCCGGCCAGGTCAAGGCCATCAGCGGCGGGCGGGGGCCCAAGACGGCCAGCCTTACCCTGAATCGGGCCACCAACGTGCCCAGACAGCCCGGCTCTACGTTTAAAGTTATCACGGCCTTCGCGCCTGCCATAGACACCAAAGGGGCCACCCTGGGGACGGTTTACTATGATGCGCCCTTCTCCGTGGGGACCAAGACCTTCCGAAACTGGTATTCCAGCGGATACCAGGGATACTCCAGCATCAGGGATGGTATTATCTACTCCATGAATATTGTGGCGGTCCGCTGTTTTATGGAGACTGTATCTCCTCAGCTGGGTGTAGAGTATGCCAAGAATTTCGGCATCACCACCCTGACCGACACGGATTACAACGCAGCCACCTCCCTGGGCGGTCTGACAAAGGGAGTCACCAACCTGGAACTGACTGCCTCCTACGCCTCCATCGCCAACAACGGGGTGTACACCAAGCCCATTTTCTTCACGCAGATCCTGGACCGCAACGGCAAGGTTCTCATAGACATGGAACCTGAGACACACCCGGTTTTGAAAGACTCCACCGCCTTTCTGCTGACCGATGCCATGGCAGAGTCCATGATCGGCAACCGCAAGTTCTCAAGAGCCGGCTCCGGGCCCTCCTCAACCAGCACCAGAGCCAAGATTCCTGGTATGTCCTGCGCTGGAAAAAGCGGCACCACCACCAGCAACAATGACGTATGGTTTGTGGGGTATACTCCCTACTACACCGCTGGAGTATGGGTGGGGTATGACAGGAACCAGAAGCTGTCCTCCAGGGCAGGAGAGACCAGCCATCACAAGGATATCTGGCGGAAGATCATGACCAGGATTCATGAGGGTATGGCTGACCCCGGTTTCTCGGTTCCCGACAGCATCGAGACAGCCCAGATCTGCCGCAAGTCCGGCAAGCTGGCGGTGGCCGGTGTGTGCAGCGGAGATCCCAGAGGCAATGCGGTGTACACCGAATATTTCGCCAAGGGCACGGTTCCCACGGAGGTGTGCAACAACCACGTGGCAGCTACGGTCTGCAGCGAATCCCGCATGATCCCCACGGAATTCTGTCCCGAGAGAGTGACGGGAGTTTTCATGTCCATCCCTGCCGGGGAGACAGGCGAAACCGACGATTCCGTGTTTACTCTCCCCGGCGTCTGTCCCATCCACACAGCGGAGGCTACGATTCTGGACCCGAATGAGACAGAGGAAGAAGAGTCCTCCCCGCCTTCCAGTCCCGGCGGATACGGACCGGGGTATGGGCCGGGATACGGACCGGCTTACGGGCCCGGGTATGTCCCCTCATCTCCCTCCGGCGATTCAGATTCCTCACCTCCCTCACCGTCCCCCTCTGTACAGTACAGCGGCCCTGACGGCCAGTAAGAGAGCAAGCCAAAGGAGGCTGCCGCGAAATATACGGCAGCCTCCTTCCTTTATTCTATCCCTTCATCTTCGGTTTAAACACCTGGGCCCCTAGATATCCAAACACCAGCGCTCCGCAGATTCCAGCCGCACTGGCCGTGAGACCTCCTTTGAATACTCCCAAGAAGCCGTCTGACTGAATTCCCTCCTTCACCCCGGTCCAAAGAGTGTTTCCGAAGCCCAGAAGAGGAACCGTGGCACCTGCGCCGGCCCATTTGGCAAAAGGCTCATACAGGCCCACACATCCCAGAATACTTCCCAGCACTACCAATGTCACCATGACTCTTCCCGGCATCATCTTCGTCTTGTCCAGAAGAATCTGAACCAGGCCGCAGATGACCCCGCCTACAATAAACGCTTTCACATAATCCATCGTCCGTCTGCCTCCTTATGAACAGGTCTCAAATACGATCCCGTGACAGATTCCCGGGATACTCTGGCCTTCGTTGAAGCTCACTGTGGACAGGAGAGCTCCTGTGGGCAGATACAAAACCCGCTTCCACTCCCCCGATCTGACTCTGGGCAGAATCAGAGCGCACAGAGTAACTGCGGCACAGCCGCAGCCGCTTCCGCCGGCATGAGTGTCCTGAGCTTCCTTCTCATATATCTCCATCCCGCAGTCCATGTGGACTCCTGACAGATCATTTCCCGCCTGCTTCATCATGTCAAGAAGGATCTTGCTGCCCACCTCACCCAGGTCTCCAGTGATGATCTTGTCATAATGTTTCTCGTCTATTCCAAAATCCTCAAAATTCTGCCTGATGGTGTGGTAAGCCGCAGGGGCCATGGCAGCCCCCATATTCATGGAATCCCTGCTTCCGAAATCCACGATTCTGCCGGGGGTCACCCCGGTGATTCTGGCAATGCCGTCCCTGGCATATTTTTTTCCGTCGGACACTACCACCGCTCCCGCCCCGGTCACCGTCCATGTAGCAGAAAACGGTCTCTGGTTGCCGTAGGCCAGAGGAAAGCGGAACTGTTTCTCCGCCGTGGCAAAGTGGCTGGAGGACACCGCCAGAATCCGGTCCCCATATCCTCCGTGAACGGTCATGGCCCCCAGGCACAGAGCCTCCGCCATGGTGGAGCATGCCCCGTACAGCCCGAACAGGGGAATCTCCATGTCCACCGTGCCGAAGGAGGTAGCAATCAGCTGTCCCAGCAGATCCCCCGCAAAGAGATACCGTATCTCCTGCCGTCTCACCTGCCCTTTCTCCAGGGCCAAATCTGCCGCCTGCTTCTGCATGGCAGACTCTGCCTGCTCCCAGGTATCCATGCCGAACATCTCATCCTGCTCCACCACGTCGATGACAGGCCCCAGAGGACCTTCCCCCTCCTTCTTCCCGGCCACAGACGCGAAACTGGTAACCACCGGGGGAGTCTCGAACTCAATACTGGATTTTCCTTTCTGCATATCTCTACTCCTTTTGGCTTGGGTTTTAGTTTAGGAATACTATGTCCAAAGACAGATGAGAATATGCAGAAATTATCCTGACTGCAAGGGTATTGTAAAACTGACATGAATCTGTCCTTGAATATAAAAATATTTTTTTGTATAATTTATCCATAAACGTTTACGGACATCCGTCAATGAACAGACAAGGAGAAACAGCATGTCATTTATCAGTGTATTTGATGTACTTGGCCCCAGCATGGTAGGGCCTTCCAGCTCCCACACCGCAGGAGCCTGCGCCATCGCCTATCTGGCGCAGAAGATGAAAAGCGGTAATTTAAAAAAGGTAGAATTTACTCTCTACGGCTCATTTGCCAAGACATACCACGGTCATGGGACGGACCGGGCCCTCCTTGGAGGGATTATGGGATTTGCCACCGATGATATCCGGATTCGGGATTCCCGGCAGATCGCGCGGGAGAGAGGTCTCGACTTTGAGTTTATACCAGACACGGCGGAAACCGATGTCCACCCAAACACCGTGGACATTCGGATGATCAGCGATGACGGAAGCGAGATGACGGTGCGGGGCGAGTCTCTGGGCGGTGGAAAGATGAGAATCACTCAGATCGATCATGTGAATGTGGATTTTACCGGAGACTACAACGCGGTGATCGTCACCCAGCGGGACAGGCCTGGAGTGGCGGCCCACATTACCAGAGTATTAAGCGAACACGGAGTTAACATAGCGTTTATGAGGATCTTTCGGGAATCCAAAGGAGAGAAGGCATACACCATCGTGGAGTCCGACAACCTACTTCCCGATGATATCAAACAGCAGCTTTTGGATAATCCCAATGTGGAAGACGTGATGATCGTCCACAATCAGTAGCAGGCCATATCCATATAAAAAATACAGAGCATACAGAACGGAGAAAACCATGATAGACTTTAAAAACGCAGCTGAACTGCTGGAATTGTGCGATACCAATCGCTGGACCATCTCCCGTGTCATGAGACAGAGGGAATGTGACCTGGGAGAAACCGGAAATGAACAGATCCAGAGCCGTATGAGCCGTGTTCTGGAGATCATGAAAGACTCTGCCCTCTCTCCCCTGAAATCGCCGGTGACATCCATGGGCGGCCTGATCGGCGGCCAGGCAGAAAAACTGAATACACTCTATGAAGAAGGAAAAAGTATCTGTGGGGACGTGCTAAGCACCGGAATCACCTACGCCATGGCGGTGCTGGAAGTCAACGCCTCCATGGGAATTATCGTGGCCGCCCCCACGGCCGGTTCCGCAGGGGTGGTTCCGGGAGTCATATTGTCTCTGCAGAAACACCGCCATATATCAGATGAAAAAATCATTGACAGCCTGTTTAACGCAGGTGCCATCGGTTATCTGGCCATGCGGAACGCAACCGTGGCCGGGGCCGTGGGCGGCTGCCAGGCAGAAGTCGGGGTAGCTGCGGCCATGGCGGCTTCCGCTGCCGTGGAACTGATGGACGGAACTCCGAGGCAGAGTCTGGATGCCGCCTCCACGGTTCTCATGAACATGCTGGGCCTGGTGTGCGACCCTGTAGGCGGCCTGGTGGAATACCCCTGCCAGAACCGCAACGCCGCAGGAGTTTCAGGCGCTCTCGTGGCGGCGGAGATCGCCCTGGCCGGCATCAGGCAGTGGATCCCCTTTGACCAGATGCTCTCCGCCACGTATCAGGTGGGCAGACGGATTCCCTACGAACTCCGTGAGACCGCCCTGGGCGGCTGCGCCGTGACGGCCTTCGGGTGCGGATTCTGCGGCAAAAAATAACATCTTCCCTGCCCCCATAACCCTTGTCTAATAGTCAAATGGCTAAAGGATGTAAAGACCATAGACTCATCTCTCGGGTAACCCCTGCGCTCTCCAGCACGCCGCCCAATGCCCATCCCCCACTTCGCGAGGTCCCGGCATCTTTCTGGCACAAACCTCCTCTGCGTACCTGCACCTGCTGCGGAATACACATCCTTCCCGCAGATTCACAGGGCTGGGAGGCTCGCCGGGCAGAACGGGGATGGGCTTTTGCCTGTCACTCCGGACAGACAGCACGGAATCCAGCAGTGCCCGGGTGTAGGGATGTCTGGCATGCTTTCTCAGATCATTTCCTGCCATTACCTCCACAATGTGTCCCAGATACATAACCGCCACCCTGTCACCAAAATTCTCCGCCAGCGCCAGGTCATGGCAGATAAACAATATGCCGACCCCAGTCTCCCTCTGATGCTCTCTTAGCAGATGGATAATCTGCCTCTGAACCGACACGTCCAGGGCGCTTGTGGCCTCGTCACAGATGAGCAGGGCAGGGTGCAGGGCAATGGCCCTGGCCACGGCGACCCGCTGCATCTCCCCGCCGGACAGCTGGTGAGGATATTTTTCAAAAAATTCTTTTGACAGCCCCACTCTCTCCAGGGCATAGAGCGCCATCTCCTTCGCCTCTCTCCTGGTCTTTTTCTCAAAATTGATCCATGGCTCCATGAGAAACCGCCCCACTTTCATCCGGGGACTGCACACATCTCCGGGATCCTGGAAAACCACCTGTGCCTGGCGGCGATACCACCGCAGCTCCTTTTCCCGGGCAGAAGTCAGGTCCTTCCCCTCAAATAAAACCTTCCCGGATGTCAAGGGCTCTGTGCGGGCCGCCAGCCTTACCAGCGTGCTCTTGCCGCACCCCGACTCGCCTGCCACAAACACCCACTCTCCCTTTTCTACAGACAAGGTCACGTCTGCCACTGCCTTCAGCCTTTCCCCCTGTTTAAGCTCAAACTCTTTGCATATATGGGAAAGTTCCAGAAGTCTCCTGGTCTCCTCTGCCATTTTCTCCTCCTGTTCTGACCAGCTCCCCTTTTGTCCCGCCTGGTCCGTCTCACACCCCCGCCCTTATTTCAGAGCAGGAGCCGCGGACAAAAGCTCCTTGGTGTAATCGCTCTTCGGTGTGAGAATCACCTGGTCTCTGGTTCCCAGCTCTTTTATTCTCCCCTCCCGCATCACCACAATATAGTCTGCCATCCTGGAGGCTACCCCCATGTTGTGTGTCACGATCACCATGGCCGTCCCCAGGTTCTCTCTCAGCTGCAGCATCTCCTGCACCACCTGGGCCTGTACGGTCACATCCAGGGCGCTCGTAGGCTCGTCGGCCAGAAGAAGCCTGGGGGTCAGGCTCATGGCCATAGCCATGGCCGCCCTCTGCTTCATCCCTCCTGACAGCTGAAACGGATAGGAATTCATGACTCTCTCTCCGTCTGTCAGCTTCAGCGCCGCCAGCATATCCAGAGCAAGTTTTTTCTGTTCTGCCCGGGGAATGTCCAGATGGCAGCCAAGGGTCTCCAGATACTGTGCCCCCACCTTTCTCCTGGGATTTAAATACTCCCCAGCGTTCTGGAAAACCATGGCTATATCCCTGCCCCGAAGCCGGCGCAGCTGTTCCGGGGTAAAGTTCCCCATATCCTGGCCATCAAAGCGAATGGCACCTCCCGTCACCTTTCCCCCGGGGGGCAGAAGGCCCATGACTGCCCGGAGTATGGTGGATTTCCCGCTTCCCGATTCTCCCACAACAGCCAAGATACTCTTTTCTGCCACCTGGAAACTCACATCTTCCACCGCCGATTTTCCACAGCCATAGACGATTGACACATGTTCCAATTCCAATATGTTCATGTCTACTCTACCGTAAGATCCTTTGTGATAAAATAATAATCTGCCACCGGCTGAACGGCATGCTTCACCTTTGCCGATGACACCATGTTCAGATAGGAGTTAGTCAAAAACAGACTGGCGGCATCGTCGTTGAGCACCTGGGAGGCCTCCGCCGCCAGTTCATATCTTCTCTCCATATCAAAAGTTCTGTCCATCTCCTCCACGATCCCGTCGATACGGTCGCTCTGGAAACCGGTGAGATTTTTCTTCCCCCATGTGCCCAGCCCGGTGTACATGGTCTCCAGCCACACCTGGGGATCTCCCGTGGGAGCCGAGTTGTCATTTCCGGTATAAAAGTCAAAATTGCCCCGGGTCTGGTACTCGGACAGGTTCTCCACCGCCAGAATCTCCATATGGATACCTGCGTCCCTCAGATCCGACTGCACCGCCGCGGCCAGGATCGCCGAGTCCGCCGAGCCGTGATCCGCAGCCTGGAGATACCGCAGGATCAGAGGAGAGCCGTCAGGATTTTCCCTGTATCCGTCTCCATCCACATCCACATACCCTGCCTCGTCCAGGATAGCCTCCGCCTGTACCTTATCATAGCCAAACCCAGTCACCGTCTCATTGCCAAAAGGTGCGGCGTCCGAGTAGACGCCATGGGCCTCGCTGCCCCCGATGAGACCGGCATAGGCCTCCCGATTCACTGCCCAGGACACCGCCCTCCTCAGCTGAATATCCCGAAGAGGGCTGGTTTCTGCGTGATTCATGTAGGCCACATTGACTCTGGGACTGATGATTGAAGACACATTGTAATCCGGATTGCCTGTAAACAGAGTCACGCTTGTATTGTCTATAGTGTTGGTGATATCGATCTCTCCGGACTGGAGAGCCATGGCTCTGGCGTCCCCATCCACAATCTGAGTCACCGTAGCGCTGTCAAGACCCGGCTGACCGTCCCAGTACCTGTCATTTTTCACCAGTTCCACCGTCTGTTCCGACGCGAAAGAAGCCACCACATAGGGGCCGGTACACACCGGATTCTGCCTCATCACCTCATCGCTCTGACTGGTATCCACAATAATAAACACCGGCTCCGCCAGGTTATTGAGAAGAGCCCCGTTGGGTTCCATGGTTCTCACGGTCAGCGTCTGTCCCTCCGCTTCCAGGGAATCGATCTTCAGGTACTCCGCCCCTCTCTCGTTCACAGCCACCGCCCGCTCCAGGGAGTCCTTACAGCTCTGTGCCGTCACCTTCACGCCGCTGCTGAAGACCACCCCGTCCCGTATATGAAAACGCCATGTAGTATCGTCCACATTCTCCCATGAGTCAGCGATACACCCTTCCACCTCGAGTCGGTCATTGAGTTTTACCAGACACTCCCCCACTCCCAGCCTGGAAGTAACCCAGCCATGATAATCCACCGCCGGGTCCAAATCCGCAGTGATCCAGAAAAAAGCCACATTCACATGCCTCTCACCCCCCACATTCCTGTCTTCTCCCCCAGGTTCCCTCGATCCCCCGCATCCCCCAAAAACCGCCGTCAGCAAAACCGCCACCGCCAAAACCACTCCTCGCCAATTCCCCTTATTCCTCACATTCCTCTCACTCCTCATATCACCCGTCTCTCTCCTCCTGTCTCTCATCTCACCCATCATCCCCTCATTCTCTCTCATCTCTCCCAATTTCCACTCCCTTCCTCAACGTTTCCTCTCTCATTCCCCTCCCAACTTTTTCCCTACTCTTTAGGGTCCAGGATATCTCTCAGGCTGTCCCCCAGAAGATTAAACACCACCACCGTGACAAAGATGGCCAATCCCGCAAAGATCATGATCCACGGGGCCGTCTGCATGTAGGATTTCCCCTCATACAGCATATACCCCCACTCCGGCGCAGGAGGCTGGGAGGCCAATCCCAGAAACGAGAGTCCCGCCAGGGCCAGCATCATCCCTCCCACATCCAGGGCAGCCATAATAATCACCTGAGGAACAATATTGGGCAGCACATAGCACACAAGTATTTTCAGGGTTCCCGCTCCCCCGAAACGTGCCTGGACGATATAGTCCCTGGTCCTTATGACGCCGGCCAGCCCCCGCGCCATCCTTGCGTATTTAGTCCACCACACAAAAGACAGAGCTGTAACCGTGTTTTTAAGTCCCGGCCCAAGCATCCCCACCACGGCGATGGCGAAGACCGTATCCGGAAAAGCCAGCAGAATGTCCGTGACCCTCATGAGAACCGTGTCAAGAGGGCCGCCGAAATACCCTGACACCATACCGATCCATGTCCCCAGAACAGACACCAGGGCAATTATGAGAAAGGTCAGGGCAAAAGAATTTCTCGCCCCGCAGAGAATCCGTGAAAAAACATCCCTTCCCACATTGTCCGTTCCCATCCAGTGTTCCCTTCCGGGCGGCATGAGCTTTGCCTCAAAATCGGTCTCCAGCGGGTCCCATGGCGCTAGACGATTACCCCAGACAGCCACTGACAACACCAGAATCGCAAGAAAAAGAAACAAGAAAAACCGCATCCATTTCCGCCTCATCTAATCCGCCCTCCTTCCCAGCCGCATCTGAGGATCCAGAAAATGGTAGCTCACATCCACCAGAAGATTCACTGTCACATAGATCACTGCCATCCAGATCACATAGCCCTGGATCAGCGGATAGTCTCTGACACGGATAGCCTCCACCACCATGTTTCCGATCCCCTGCCAGGAAAATATGGTCTCGATGATGGCCGCCCCGCCCAGAAGCTGTCCCGCCGACAGCCCCGCCAGTGTGATAACAGGAAAAACAGCGTTTGGAAGAACATGACACAAGATGATGGTTCTCTCCGGTATCCCCCTGGCTCTGGCCCCCACCACATAGTTAGAACTCAGTTCCTCCAGAAAAGCCGCCCGTATCTGGCGCACAAAACCTGACACCATGGGGACGGCAAGGGCGGCGGCAGGCAGCACCATGCCTCCCGGAGTTCCGCCGCTGACCACACGGAACCAGCCAAGCCTCACGGCAAACACATACATCAGAAGGAGCCCCAGCCAGAAATTGGGCACCGAGACACCGAAAAACGAGAAGAACCGGACAATATAGTCCGCCCATGTGTTTTTCCTCACCGCAGTCAAAATTCCCAGGGGGAGCGATACAAAAATCACCACAGCCATAGCCGCCCCTGCCAGCTTCAGGGTCATGGGCAGCTTTTTTGCCAGCTGTGTCAGAACAGGATCGCCGAATTTCACGGATTCGCCCAGGTCACCTGTCACGGCGGCGCCCAGCCAACGCACATACTGAACCAGCACAGGGTCATTCAGCCCCATCCCCTCTCTTGTCTGCTCCAGAAGCTCGGGGGACGGAATCATGCCCATGGACACATATTTCATCTCTGCCCCATCGCTGGGCGCCGCCCAGGTTATGATAAATGTGAGAAATGTGACTCCCAGCAGCACAGCCGCCAGCTGTATCATCCTTCTCAAAATGTACTTAATCATGGTTTATTCACACCCCGCCTGTTTTCTGTGTTTCAATATCCCGGTTCGGGAAAACCTGAAACCGGTATATATTCCCTAATCCTGCAACAAAACAGGCGTATGAATCTCCTTAATGAAAATTCATACGCCTTCATGGCATAAAATTCAGACTTTTCAAACATTCCCCGGCTCTGACAGCCCGGATACTTCCATGGCCTCCCGGCCGCTATGCACTTCTGTGCCTTTCGACGTCTTCATGACGACATTTTCTCAACAGTCACATTCTATCACAACATTCTGGCAAACGCAACTCTTTTATTGTCTCCCTGCTACTTCATGTCTTCCAGCAATTTGTCAATATCCGTCTTTTTCCCGATAATCATCATGTGGTCGTCGGACCGAATGATATAATCTGCAGGCGGCATCAGATTCGCCTCCTCTCCTCTCTTGGTCCCCAGCACATTGATGTGGTGGCGGTTGCGGATATCCGATTCCTTCAGGCTCTTTCCCACCCACTGGGGAAGGGGCGGGGTCTCATAGATGGAGTACTCATCCGTCAGCTCAATATAGTCAAACACATGGTTGGCGCTGTAGCGCACGGCTATCTTCTCTGCGATGTCCCGATCCGGATAGATCACCTCGTCGGCACCGTTTCTCAGAAGGAACTTGGCGTGGATGTCCCGGTTCGCCTTGCTGACCACATACTTGCCTCCAAGTTCCTTCACCATGCTGGTGATCTCCAGGCTGCTCTGAAAATTGGTCCCTATACAGATAAAGCATACATCAAAGTTGTCGATTCCCAGAGTTCTCAGCACATTTTCATTGGTGCAGTCGCCGATCTTAGCGCTGACCACATAGGGCAGCATCTCCTCCAGGTTCTCCTCCACCAGATCTACGATCATCAGCTGGTTGCCCAGATCTGCCAGATTCCTGCACAGATGGCGTCCAAACCGCCCCATCCCGATTATCAATATTGACTTCATATTTTTTCCTCCTCTTCTCTCCAATCCAGGTGCCTTTATCCCACGCTGATCTGCTCCAGCGGGTTGCTAACCCTGGTGATTCTCTTCTGCTGTGTAAATGACAGGGCGAAAGACATGCTTCCTATCCTCCCGCAGTACATTAAAAGGATGATCAACACCTTCGACACCGGCGCCAGATCTCTGGTGATCCCTGTGGTCATTCCCGCCGTACCGATGGCCGAAAAAGCCTCAAACAAAGTATCCTGCATGGAAAGATTCTGTATCCCCATAATCGCCAGAGACACGCCCAAAGCCAAAAACAGATTGATGGTCAGAACAGAACTGGCCTGCCGGATAGCCTCGTCGTCCAGACGCCTTCCAAAAGTGTTAACCCCGTAGGTTCTCCTGATGCTTGAGTTGACAAACAGGAACAGAACCACCACGGTGGTAGTCTTTATTCCTCCTGCAGTGGACCCGGGACTTCCCCCGATAAACATCAGAATGATGGTCAGCAGTTTGCTCCCGTCGGACAGAGCCCCCGTGTCGATGGTGTTGAACCCTGCCGTTCTGGCCGTGACAGAGCTGAACAGGGAGGACAGTATCTTCCCGCTGACGCTCATGTCCGCCATGAGAAGGTCCTTCTCCAGAATATAAAACAGTGCTCCGCCTCCAAACACCAGAACCCCCGTAGTCAGGAGGACGATCTTTGTCTGGAGAAGGTATCTGCCGAAGGCAAATTTTTTCTTGCTGATATCGTCCCACACCACAAAACCGATTCCGCCTATAATGATCAAAGACATGATAACCAGATTCACCAGCCAGTCGTCATAATAGGCTGACAGGGAGTTGTACTGTCCCGTGTGGCCCATCAGATCAAACCCCGCATTGCAGAAAGCCGACACCGCATGGAAGACACTGTAGAAAATCCCTCTGAAAAAGCCATATTGGGGCACGAAACGGATGGCCAGAAGCAAAGCCCCTCCCCCCTCAAATATGGCTGTTCCCACAATGATCTTCTTGGTCAGTCTGACGATCCCTCCGATGTTCAGGGCGCTGGTGCTCTCCTGCATAAGCCCCCGGGTCTTCAGCCCAATCTTCCTCCTCAAAAGAATGGACACATAGACACCGATGGTGATAAACCCCAGACCCCCGATCTGGATCATGGTGATGATCACCAGCTGTCCGAACAAGGTCCACTGAGTCCATGTGTCGGCCACCACCAGCCCTGTCACGCAGGAAGCGCTGGTAGCCGTAAAAAGGGCCCCCAGAAAATTCATGCTCCGCCCGTCCCTGCTGGCAAAGGGCAGCATGAGCAGCAGGGCTCCTGTGATGATCAGCACGAAGAATCCGAACGCGATAAACTGGGTCTGACTCAGAGACCGCCTTTTTTTCAAACCGTTCAAATTTTTTTTCTCCTCCATACCATATCCCTCCTCTGTCAAAATTCATCTCCCCACACATCTGGCCGCCGCCCAAAACACTCCGAACATTGCCAGATTCACCAGAACAATACTGGCTCCTGCGGGGGTGGAAAAGCGGTAGGACATGGTCATGCCCACGCAGAAACACACCACCGACACCACCCCCGAGCACACTGTCACTCCGCGGAAACTTTTAAATATCCGCATGGAGGTCACAGCTGGAAATATAATCAGGCTGGAGATAAGCATGGCGCCCATCATCCGCATTCCCAGAACGATGGTCACCGCCGTCAGCACGGCGATGAGCACATTGTACAGAGACACCTTCACCCCCGCCGCCCTGGCAAAATTCTCATCAAAAGTCACGGCAAACATTTTATTGTAGCAGAACCCGAACAGCCCCAGCACCGCCCCTGAGAGAACCACCATAAGGCGCACGTCTGAGGGGCTCATGGCCAGAATACTTCCGAACATGTAGCTGTTCACATCCGTCGCCATGCCTGTACTCAGAGAGGTGGCCACGATCCCAACAGCCAGAGCCCCTGCAGAAATCATGGCTATAGCCGCGTCGCTTTTTACCCTGCTGTTTTCCGTGATCCTCAGAAGAAAATACGCCGCCAAAACCACCACAGGGACAGACACGGCAAGGGGAGCCCACCCTATGGCCACTGCCACCGACAAGGCCCCGAAGGACACATGGGACAGACCGTCTCCGATCATGGAATATCGTTTCAGCACCAGGCTGACTCCCAGCAGCGCCGCGCACAGAGACACCAGGATTCCCCCCATGAAGGCCCTGGCCAAAAATGGGTAGGACAACATTTCTAAAATCAGGTTCACACCGCCCCACCTCCCAAAAAGCCGCGTCCCTCGGCTGTCTTTACATATTCCTCCGGGCTGCCGTAAAACAGTACCTTCTGCTGCAGATGGAGTATTTTGCCCGCCTGGCCCACCACATTGGCCACGTCGTGAGTAACCATAAAAATAGTCATCCCGTCTCTGTTAAGTTCTCTGACCAGGCTGTAAAACTCCTGGATAGCCTGCGGATCCAGGCCCGTGACAGGCTCATCCAGAATCAGCATCTTCCTGGCGGCACACAGGGCCCTGGCTATGAGGACTCTCTGCTGCTGTCCCCCGGACAATTCTCTGTAGCAGCGGCGCCTCAGATCGCTGATGCCCAGCCTTTCCATGGCAGACAGAGCCATCTCTTTCTCCCTGCGCCTGTAAAAAGGCCTGTTTCCTATGAGGCCAAGAGCTCCTGACAGCACCACCTCCCAGACAGTCGCGGGAAAATCCTTCTGGGCGCTGGTCTGCTGGGGAAGATAGCCGATTCCCGTCTTCTTAAGCTCCTGGGATACCACAAGGCTTCCCCCTGTAGGTTTGATCAGTCCCAAAAGCCCTTTCACCAGGGTGCTCTTGCCTGAACCGTTGACTCCCAGCACACAGAAGTAGTCCCCCTCATCGATCTCCAATGTCAGGTCCATCACCGCGTCCTGGTTCTCATAGCCAAAATCCACGTGGCTGCAAGTAATCAATGCGCTCATTCATCTAATCCTTTTCTCAAATTTTCAATATTCTGCCTCATCAGTTCCACATAAGTGACACCGCTTTCCAGTTCCTTTCTTGTCACATTGTGGCAGGAGTGGAGAAGCATAGGCTCTGCCCCCGTCTCCTCACCGATGATCTCCGAGACTCTGTGACTGCCAAGTTCCAGGTAATAGACCACCGGAATCTGTTCCTGCCTTACCCTGTCGATGAGATAGGCGATGGTTCTGGCTGCCGGTTCCGTGTCCGCGCTGCACCCTGAAAAGGCGGCCCGATACTCAAACCCGTACTCCTCAGCCAGATATCGGAAGGGAAATTTGTCCCCTATGACGATGGTGTTCCGCTTTCTCTCCTCCGCCACCCTGGCAAACCCCTCGTGGAGCTTTTGCAGCTCCTCCATATATCTGTCCCTGCCGTTCTCATACACGCTGCGGTGAGACGGGTCCTTTCGGGACAGAGTGTCTGCGATGACCTGGACAAACTTCATGGCATTTACCGGCGATGTCCAGATGTGCTCGTCATATTCTGGCTCGTGATTATGGATATAAACCTGGCTGCCATCACGCTCATAAGTGTTCTCATGGCCGCTGCCGCCATGTTCATGGCCGGGATCGGCTTCCTCCATGCCCTCCACCAGTTCTTCTTCAAATACATCCGTGTGGTCCATCATAACCACTACGGCGGCGGACCGGCTGTCCAGCGCCTCCATCACCTCGCTGACCCAGTGTTCCATGGCTCCGCCGTTGCAGAGCACCACGTCTGCTTCCTGGAGCTTCTTCATATCCGCAGGGGTGGGCTCGAAGGAATGGCTGTCCATCCCCGCAGGAATAATCAATTCCAAGTCTATCACATCTCCTCCGATCTGTCTCGCGAAATCGTAATAGGGAAACAATGTCGCTGCCACTTTCAGCTTCTGACTCTCTGCCCCGGTGTCTCCTGTCTTCGCTCCGTCTGTTTTTCCGCTCTGTCCGCAGCCTGCCATAAACAGCGCCGCCGCTGTCCACACCGCCAGACATTTTCCTGCCAGCTGTCTCTTCACTGCCGCCTCTTCCCCTCCATAGTCTGTGTGATAATATCCTGCATCATATCATAGGAAAGCTGTCCCGACGCATATCCAAACACATTGCCTTCTCTGTCGATCATAAATGTGGTTGGAAACGCATAGATCCCGTAAGTCTCAAACAGTTCTCCCGTGGTATCCATAACCACCGGATAGGTATAGCCGTTCTCCTCCAGAAACGCCCCGATCTCCTCCTGTGATTTCTCATTTCCCATATCGGGACCCGCCACTCCCAGGACGATCAGGGCCTCATCTCCCTCGGTGCCGTATTCTTCATAGAGCCTCTGTATATCCGGCATCTCCGCGCGGCACGGCGGACACCAGGTGGCCCAGAAATTTAAAAACACCGTCTTTCCTTTATAGTCCGACAATCGATGAACCTGACCGAACTGATCTTCCAGTTCAAAATCCGGAGCCCCTACCTTTTCGTCCTGATTCTCCTGCTCATCCTGACCTCCGGACTCATCTCCCGGATTTACCGGCTGGTTTCTCTTCTCATCCTCCGGACTCTCCTGCAGGTCTGTGTTCCCCACCTCCGGAGTGTCCTCCTGACCTGAATTTCCATCCTCAAAACCGCCTTCCCGGCCCTCTCCCCTGCCTTCCTCAGGTGTCTCCACCCCGGGCGCGGACAGCTGCGACAGATACCCGCTGACCTCATTCATCTTTCCCGTCACCATGAGAAGTCCCAAAACAACCAGGAGAGCACCTCCCAGCTTCACTGTATACCTTACCACCCCCATGTGCTTTTTAAACAGCTGCAGCAGGGATGTGGTAAACAGACCGGCCGCCATAAACGGCAGCACGAACCCCAGTGTGTACACGCCTATATAGAGAAAGCCAACGGTCCGTGAGGACGCTGCCGCCGCCATCAAAAGCACGCTGGCCAGGGCGGGCCCCACACAGGGAGTCCAGGCGAAGCTGAAGGTAAAGCCCATTAAAAGAGCGGTCCAGGGCGACATGGCCAGCCTGTCCAAAGGCAGATGCAGCCTCCGCTCTTTTCCCAGGATCTCCGGCTGCCCGAAAAGTCCCAGCTCATACAACCCAAACACCAGGATCAGGACGCCCCCCACCCTGGCGAACGCCGTCTGACCGGATCGGAAAAAACTGCCCAGGGCCGAGACCCCCAGCCCCAGCACAAAAAAGGCGAAACTGATTCCCACAACAAAGCAGGCTGTGTGGACCATCACCTTCCTTCTTCTGTAAAAAATCTGCCCGTCTTGCCCCCTCACCCCCGTTCCGCCGGACAGATAGCCGATATACAACGGCAGAATCGGCAGAACACAGGGGGAGAAAAAGCTCAAAAGCCCCTGCAGAAATACAGTAATAACTGAAACATTCACTTCCAATGAAAAACCCATATATCTGATCCCTTTCCTGTTCTTCCCCCTGTGACAAGAGGGTACTCCGTATAAAGGAAAACCCGGGGCCTATAAAAGTCCCAGGTTTTTCATGGCATATTCTATTCCGTCATCTTCCACGGTTTTGGTCACAAAGGCAGCATACTGTTCCAGAATCTTGTCATGCTTCCCCATGAGTACCGAGTTTGGAACATACTGAAACATATCCAGGTCGTTGCTGCTGTCTCCGAATACCCAGGCATCCTCCAGACCGATTCCCATTTTTTCCAGTACCAGCTGAATAGCCGTAGCCTTGCTGTGGCCTCTGGGCACACACTCATAAAAATCATCGCCCCGGTCGATCACCTGGAAATCCTGCTCCAGAAAGTCAAACAGTCCCTGCCGGTCGCTGTGTTCGTCGGCGATGACGCAAAACTTGTCAAAATCATAACAGTCTTCTTCCCAGCCATAGGGACTGCAGTGGCCTCCCCGCTGCATATGACCTTTCAGCACTCTGACCTGCTCCATGGGGGAATCTCCCTTTTGAAAATAGCAGTTCTCGATTCCCTCCAGCACCCCGTCCAGACCATACTTTACGATGGCTTTCTTCACGGCGATTCCCCGTTCATGGGGGATCCGGCAGCGGTAGAGTTCCTCCCCCGCCACCTGTACATAGGTGCCGCAGCCGCACAGATACCCGTCTGCCTCCACCAGCTTCATGACGGGACCCAGATTGCTCAAAACCCTCCCCGAGTTGATAAACACCAGATTGCCTTTCTTTCTGGTCTTTGCAAGAGCTCTTTTAGCGCTCTCCGGCACTATCCGCTCGGTCTCGCTGAACAATGTGCCGTCCACGTCAAAAAACAATGCTTTCCTGCCCATATTCGTCTTTATCCTTCCACTGCGTTGTCTGCAATGAACTGTATAACCTTTTCTCCCAGAATTCTCTCGTTTACAGCGTCCTCGCCGGCATCCCCGATCATAGTCTCCACATCCGGATAACCGTAATCCGCAGCCAGCTGCTCTCTGTCCTCATCCTCCACGGTTATGTTCTCCGCCTGGGCGATAGCCATAATCACCGCGTTGCTCTTGCAGACCTCCTCCGCCTGCTCCCTCAGATCGCTCTCAAAGGTCTCCATGTCCGTTCCATAATACCCAAGCCATGTCTCCAGATCCATGCCGAACATCTGAACCTGCTGCTCATAGTAAGACCTCTGCTGCTCGTAGGCGATCTGGACAGACTCTTCCGGAACGGTGACCTGGCTGTCCTCCACCACCTTCGTAAACACGTCGGACATCTTCTGATTCTCCGCGTCTATCCGGGCCATCTCCTCCAGCTCTTCTCTCACGGACTTGCGGTACTCATCCACCGTAGCCGAGTCTGTGTTTGCCGCTATAAATTCGTCGTTGAGCTGGGCCTCCACCGACTCCTTGACACTGTTTACCGTCACCTCAAACACCACTGCCTGTCCCGCCAGCTCCTCGCTGTGGTACTGCTCCGGAAATGTCAGATCCAGGTTCACCTTGTCGCCGGCGGAGGTTCCGATAAGCCCATCCTCAAAGCCGTCAATAAACTGTCCGGATCCCAGAGTCAGGTCATACCCGCTGCCTGTCCCGCCGTCAAAAGCCACTCCGTCTTTCTTTCCCACATAGTCGATATTGACGATGTCGCCTTCCTCTGCCGGCCGGTCCACTTCTCTGAACTCCGGGTTGGCAGCCAGCAAAGACTGAATCTGATACTCCACCTCCTCGTCAGTGATCTCCGTGGACAGAGGTGTGTACACCACACCTTTATAATTGCCCAGCTTCTCCACCTTGCCCCAATCTACGGGGACATCCGAACCGTCCCCTGTCTGGGATTGTGCCGCACTGGTGGTCTCTGCCGCCTGTGTGGCTGCTGTCGTCTCCCCGGCCGTGGTGTCCGCCGTAGAATCTGTCTTTTTTGAGCATCCTGATACCATCATCACAGCCGCCAGGCTGCACATGAGAACTTTTACGCTTTTTTTCATCGTATCTTCCTTTTCTTTCTAAAATTGAGCCGCTTTACTCCTCCCGGCCCCCAAAAAGGGCCTGTGTCTGAGTATAGCACATCTCACTTTTAAAAAAAAGCCTTTCCTGAAAATTCACAAAAAATTAAGTTCCCTGCTGTCCAAAACAAGGGTGAACGGTCCGTCATTGATCAGGGACACTTTCATCTCAGCGCCGAAAATCCCCTGCTCCACCTTCTCCACATGGAGCCTGCACCTGGCCAGGGCGTGCTCATACAGATGCCTGGCCTTCTCAGGATTCCCTGCCCTGACAAAGCTGGGGCGGTTGCCCTTTCTGCAGTCGGCGTACAGGGTGAACTGACTCACCACCAGCAATTCCCCTCCCACATCCGCCAGGGACAGGTTGGTTTTTCCCTCCCTGTCAGGAAAGATTCTCAATTTGCACATCTTGTCCACCATCTTGTCGGTGATCTCTTCCGTGTCCTCTTCCTCCGCCCCCAAAAGTACCATAAATCCTTTTCCTATGGCCCCTGTCACGTTTCCGTCCACAGACACGCTGGCCTCCTCCACTCTCTGAAGTACGATCTTCATTGTTGCATTCCTCCTCTGTTCCCCATATATTTCTTGAGCCTGCCGCGCCGCGTCCATATCGCCTGCGCCATGGATTCTGCCCTCACCGCAGTATCATGGTCAGATACTCTATCAGGTTTTCTGTAGCCTCCTCCCTGTACAGAATCTCCCTGGCCAGGGCAGGGCTGTCGGTGATCACGTTGTCCACAGTCAGCACACGCATGCGCTCCAGCTCTATTTTCTCGTTCACCGTCCACGCGTGAACACTTTTTCCAGCCTCGTGCGCCGCCGTCACCAGCTTTTCCGTGACAAACCCGGAGCGGATGCTTATGACATCCACATCCTCATCCATATAGTAATTTCCGAAAGCCGCCGGGATGATATATCCTGTCTTGATCCGGGGATTCTCTTTCTTGATCCGTCTGAGATAGTTTAAGTTGGTACAGCTGACAATACACTGATCCTCCATCTCATAATCTTCCACCAGCTCCCTCACTTTATCCGGCAGCATACTGCCCATGCCGGAATACTTGATCTCGATATTCAGCTTCAGACGCCCCTTGGCATACTCCATCACCGCCTCAAGAGACGGCACTCTCTCCCCTGCGAACTCTTCCGAAAACCAGGAACCCACATCCAAAGCCCTCAATTCCTCAAATGTCATGCTTTTTACATCTTTCTTCACGCCTGCTACCCGCAGCAGACTGGTGTCATGACACAGTATCACCACCCCGTCCGCCGTCTCCTGGACATCGATCTCCGCCCAGTCTGCCATCTCCTCCACGGCTGCCGTCACCGCCGCCATGGTGTTCTCCGGCGCCGACGCCGAACTTCCCCTGTGAGCGGTGATCTCCGTCTGCACCACCACGGAGTTCAAGAGGAAAGTTCCGTTAACCGCGGCGTCTATAAGCCCCAGGCCTCCGATGACGCCGAACGCTGCCAGCACCGCCAGCCCGTTCCTTCGGCTGACTATCGCCGTACCGGAGTAAAAAAAATGCCGTTTCTCCAGCTTGCTTTTTCCGTATTCATAATACCGTACCGTCACGTCGGCAAAGAACAGAAGACTTGCCGCCATTCCCCCCAGCCCCATGACAATCCATTCCATCCAGTCCGCAGCCCGTATGAGAAAAGCAAATTCCAGCTCTCTGCGGACAAAAAGGACGGCAAACACTGCCGCAGTGACGACAAAAAGCAGATACGCCGCCACCGCTGCCGCCACGATCAGAATCTGAAGGCACACCACCCTGAAGACGGTTCTCATGTATCTGCCTCTCAGCAGCTCCATGCTCCCCCTCCTGCCGTCACTGTAAAATTTCTGCTCGATCATACACTGGTGGATCGTGAAATATGTGGGAATCACGGCTGCCACGCAGATCAAAACTGCCAGGGCTGCCGCCGCCCATGCAAGGGGATATCGAGACATCTCCTCCATGACAAAGTTGAGAGGTTTTACATGGGTCAGGGTTCGATAGAGATAAAGCAGATTCATCAGAAGAAAATCTGCCAGGACGACAAAAAAGAGCCGAAAATTTTTCCGCTCCAGCTGTTGGACGGCGCCGCGGATCCCCTGGATGAACATCTGGGGCGCCGATATCCTGAGGGAGTACATAGCCCCAGAATAGGCGGCCACAAGGCCTCCCGCCTCCACCATGAGAAACAAAAGCCCCACTGCGGACAGCACAAAAAAGACGGGAACCGTCCACGGACCTGCGAATACCTTCCAGGCATTTTCCAGTGTCAGATAACTGTATCCCGCCTTCCCCAGAGAAAACCGTATACCGGCGTTGAGCAGCTGCAGATAGACTGCCGCCGCCGTCAGCCGGTATCCCAAAAGAAATAGCAACAGATTTTTCATATTGAACCAGATGATCTGACCCGTCTCTCTCAATAAGGCCCTCATCCTGCCGTCCCTCTCTGTTCTCTCTGGCTGTTCCACGCCAAAATCGCCTCGTTCAGTGAGTACATCTTTGCATCCAGCATATCTACCATGTCCGCACAGGCTTTCAGTTCCTGCTGCAGATAATCCGGCCCTTCCCCTTCGAATTTGTAATAAATCTTGTGCTCCAGGCTGGCCCAGAAATCCATGGCCACCGTCCGAATCTGGATCTCTACCTTAGTCTCCACCGGTCCGTCGGACAAGTATACGGGGATGGTGACCACCATATGGTAGCTTTTGTACCCGTTGGGCTTCGGATTCTTGATGTAGTCTTTGATATACAGCACCGTCACATCCCTCTGTCTGGATATCATGTCCGCAATCTGGTATATATCTGATGTAAATGAACAGATGATTCGGATCCCCGCGATGTCGCTGAGCCTCTCCGTCATATTGTCAACAGTGACCTCATAGTGATGCCGCTTCATCTTCCGCACAATGCTCTCCGCGGTTTTCAGCCGGGACTTCACATGTTCAATAGGTGTGTAATTATAAATGTGTATAAACTCATTGTTCAGGATCTCTATTTTTACATTGATCTCTTTCAGCGCGGAACTGTAGAGAAACATCAGTGAATTCCACTGTTCCAGCTGATCATACGTCTTGGGGATACGATCCATCTTATCCCTCCTCCTGGTCCTGTCTAAAATTTCAGATCTTTCAGGAGATCTCCCAGACCGGTAAATACTTCCCCAGTACTCTTGTACTCAAAATGTTCTTCTTCCTGAGGCTCCTGACTCTCCAGAGCCTTCATGCTCAGGCTGATCTTGCCGTTGTCAACGGAAAGGATCTTTACTCTGACCTGCTGGCCTTCCTTCAGAACCACGCCGGGGTGCTTGATCCGCTGACTGCTGATCTGGGAAACGTGGAGAAGACCAGACACGCCGCCGTCCAGATTGACAAACGCGCCGTAATCTTTCAAGGTGTCCACAGTTCCTTCCACCACATCCCCTGCCTTGTAGGAAGCCATCTTCTCCCTGCGGGCAGCATCCCTGCGCTCCTTCAGAAGCTCTTTTGCCGATAGAACCAGACGCTTTTTTTCCGGTTCCGCTGTGATGATGTAGGCTTCGATATATTTGCCCACCCACTCTTCCAGCTTCTCTACATATCCCAGAGCCAGCTGGGAGGCGGGGATAAATGCCTGAAGTTCATTTAAATACGCGATGGCGCCGCCTTTTACGATCTCCTTGATCTTCACCTTCACCACAGTCTTGTCAGCCTGCATCTGGCGGATCTCCTGCCACTTCTCGGCATCCGGAGACTCTTCCGGCACGTAGGTCTGACGACGGCGCTCGTCAAATTCCTTGTAGGACTCTTCCAGCTCCGCGGCGAAATCTTCCATGGTTTCCGTGGGGCCGGCCGCCTTGGGCGTCTCTGCCTCCCGGGCTGTCTCTGTCTTCGGCGCTCCTTCTGCCGCTGCAGTCTCCGGCGCCTGGGCCGTCTCTGTCTCCGGTATCTGGGCGGCCTTGGCCGCTTCTGGTGTCTTGTTTACCTCGGGTGTTAATTCCTGGCTCATGTTTTGATCCTCCTGTAGTCATATCTATTTTTGATCAGGGCCTGGGGCAGAACAGGTTATATCCCCCCGCTGCTCATGGCTTACCTATATCTTACCATAAAATCCCGCAATTCTACATAAGAATTTTTATAGTTTTCTTTAAAAAAATGTGTTATATTGGATAATAATAAACCTTTTGCAGAAACAAGGGCTTTTTTAGGAGGTATAGAGACAGTACCATGATCAACTTTCTGAATCTGGAATATTTTCTGGCCGCCTCGGAAGAATTGAATTTCACCAAAGCCGCCAGGAGACTGTACATTTCCCAGCAGTCCTTAAGCTGCCACATCTCCAACCTTGAGCGGGAATTCGGCGTCGCCCTGTTCAACCGCACAACGCCTCTGACCCTGACTTACGCGGGAAAGGTTCTCCAGAAGCGGGCCCGTCAGATGCTGGAACTGCGTGAGGAGACTTACCAGGAGATCGCCGACATCAAAGATTTCACCAAGGGACAGCTCACCATCGGAATGTCCCACACCCGGGGGCGCAAAATCCTTCCCCAGATTCTCCCCCTGTACCAGGAACGCTTTCCCAACATCGACCTCCATTTGAAGGAGGGCAATTCCACGGAACTGGACGCCGGTCTGCTCCACGGGGACGTAGATCTGGTTATCGGAATGCTGCCCTTCAAAGTAGAAAACGTGGAGACCATCCCCATCTGCGCCGAGGAAATACTTCTGGCAGTCCCTGACTCTGTCCTGGAAAGGATTTATCCGGGGCAGCTGGACGATCTGAAATCCCGCCTCTCCGAAAATGCGGACCTCTCCCTGGTGAAAGAGTGTCCCTTCCTCCTGATCAATCCCGGCAACCGGGTGCGCACTCTGGCGGACGAGATGTTCTCGGAAGCCCAGATCGATCCGAAGATCATACTGGAGACGGAAAATATCGAGACCTGTCTGGCACTGGCCCTGAAGGGGATGGGTATCACGTTCTATCCCAAGATGTTTATGTCTGGCCAGGAAAACACCAGACAGCAGGGCGCTGTTTTCATGAACACCAGCTTTTACCATCTCAATTCCCCCAAAGCCCACGGCACCCTGGGAATCGGTTACCACAAAGGCCATTATATGTCTCAGGCCACCAAAGAATTCATACGAATTGCCAAAGAATATATGTGACCCGTCTTGACATTCACCTTTCCTTCTGTTATTCTTAAACAGTAACTATTATCATTATTACCATGAAAGTCCGCCGCCGAACAGGCGGCATGCATTCAGGTATGCCAAATGCGCCCGCAGACTTTTATGGGTGGCGGTACGCCCGCCCTCCGGGCGCATGGAGGTTTACTTTGTAAGTTTTGCCGCCGATTAGGCGGCATGCATTCAGGTATGCCAAATGCGCCCGCAGATTTTCATGGGTGGCGGTACACCCGCCCTCCGGGCGCATGGAGGTTTACTTGTGACAGGAGGCTGCCATGAAGATATTAAAATACAGCAGACAGCGCGAAAGCATCAAGGCCTGTCTCATGACCCGCCGGGACCACCCCACCGCCGACCATGTATACCTGGCCATCAGAGAGGAATATCCCAACATCAGCCTGGGCACTGTGTATCGAAACTTAAATCTTCTCGTGGAGCAGGGCGAGGTCCGGAAACTGAGCTTCGGATACGGGCCGGACCGGTTTGACGGAGAGCTGTCTCCCCACTATCACTTTGTCTGCAGAGCCTGCGGAGCCATCACAGATCTGCCCTTAGAACCTTCTGCCGACCTGAATCAGCAGGCTCAGCGCTGCTGCAGCGGCCGTGTCGACAGCCATCTCACCTACTTTTACGGTCTCTGCCAGGATTGCCTGAAAAATGTTTAAAAAATTTCTCATTAAGGCTTGACATTGGGACATACTTATGATAAAGTCATATCAGTAACAATTACTATTATTGTTATGGTTCTGGAGACAAATAAATTTATATAAAGAAAAGGAGAATCGATCTATGAAGAAATGGGTTTGTACAGTATGCGGTTATGTTCACGAGGGAGACAATCCTCCTGCTGAGTGCCCACAGTGCCATGTACCTGCTTCCAAGTTCGAAGAGCAGAAAGGTGAGATGGCATGGGCCGCAGAGCATGTGGTAGGTGTCGCTCAGGGCGTTTCCGAGGACATTATCGCTGATCTGAGAGCCAACTTTGAGGGTGAGTGCTCCGAAGTTGGTATGTATCTGGCTATGGCGAGAGTTGCCCACAGAGAGGGTTATCCCGAGATCGGTCTGTACTGGGAGAAGGCTGCCTACGAAGAGGCCGAGCATGCTGCCAAGTTCGCGGAACTTCTGGGCGAGGTAGTTACCAACAGTACCAAGAAGAACCTGGAGATGAGAGTTGCCGCCGAGAACGGAGCTACCGCCGGCAAGTTCGATCTGGCCAAGAGAGCTAAAGCCGCCAACCTTGACGCTATTCACGACACCGTACACGAGATGGCAAGAGACGAGGCAAGACACGGCAAGGCATTCGCAGGTCTGCTGAAGAGATACTTTGGCTAAGAAGAACTTTCTTAGAAGAGGATTTTTCAGGGTGTGTGGATTAAATTCACACACCCTTTTCTATCCTGCTATTTATGAAAGTTATTTTGTCCCGTCTTCCTCTTTGGCCTCCTGGCGCCACTGCCATCCCAGTCTTCCAAATCTCCTGGCAGTATCGTAAATCTCTTCCTTCAGTTCCTCTGTCAGTTCTTCCCAGGTCACCCGCCACTTCCAGTTGGTCCCCACGGTGGAAGGCCGGTTCATGCGGCAGGAGTTGTCATATCCCAGATAGTCCTGCATGGGAATCACACACAGTTTTGCCCTGCTCCTCATAATCAGGCTGATCATAGGCTTATACAGATATTTCCTGGGAGTGTGCTGGTCACACAGGTAATCCCTGGTCATCTCCATCTCCTCTTTGCTGATGCTGCCGAACCATCCTGCCAGAGTCTCGTTGTCGTGTGTTCCCGTGTAGGCCACACAGTTCTCCGTGTAGTTGTGGGGAAGGTAATCGCTGGCGCTGCCGGTGTCTCTGGAATCAAAGGCAAACTCCAAAACCTTCATCCCCGGAAATCCGCTGTCCTGCACCAGTTTCCGCACCGAGTCTGTCACATACCCCAGGTCCTCGGCGATGACTTCCCTCTCGCCCATAACTTCCTTCATACGGTTAAACAGTTTGATCCCGGGCCCCTTCTCCCAAGTCCCCTTCTTGGCTGTCTCAGAGCCGTAAGGGATGGAATAGTACTCGTCAAATCCTCTGAAATGGTCGATGCGCACCACGTCGTACATCTTGAAACAATACCCAAGACGCTCCATCCACCACTGATATCCGGTGCTCTCGTGATAGTCCCAGCGGTACAGAGGGTTCCCCCACAGCTGTCCGTCCACGGCAAACCCATCCGGCGGGCATCCTGCCACAGCTACCGGCACATTATTCTCATCCAGCTGGAACAGCTCCGGCCTGGCCCAGGCATCCGCGCTGTCCATGGCCACATAGATGGGAATGTCGCCTATAATCTTCACGCCTTTCTCGTTGGCATAGGCCTTCAGCTTCGTCCACTGCCGATGGAACAGATACTGAAGATACTGGTGAAATTCGATTTCGAAGTACTGCTCCCGCCTGTAGTAATCCATGGCATTTCCCCATCTCAAACGGATATCCTCGGCCCACTCGGTCCATGGTTTCCCGTCAAACCGCTCCTTCACCGCCATAAACAGCCCATAGTCGCTGAGCCACCAGCTGTTCTCCTCTACAAAGTTTAAGTACTCCTGGTTTTCGCTGACCTTGCTCCGCTCATAAGCTTTCCTCAAAAGCGGATAACGCCCCAGATACATTTTCTCATAGTCAATATCTTTTGGGTCGTCGCCGAAATCCACGCTCTCACACTCTTCTTCTGTCAGAACACCCTCTTCAATCAGTTCTTCCAGACTGATAAAATATGGATTCCCTGCATAGGTGGAAAACGACTGATACGGCGAATCTCCAAAACTGGTAGGCACCAGGGGCAGAATCTGCCAGTAACACTGCCCTGCCTCCTTCAGCCAGTCTACAAACTCATAAGCGCTTTTCGAAAAACAGCCTATGCCGTATTTGGACGGCAGGCTGGTAATCGGCAGCAAAATCCCTGCTCCACGATTCATATTGACTCCTTCCCTTCTCACGATTCTTTCTCTGCCACAATCATCAGTCCGTAGTGGTCGGAAACCACCGGACTGCTGACACCGTCGCAGACCACCTGGGATCTGCGCACCTCTGCCTTGTCACAGCACCATATATAATCAATCCTCATACCCTTGGGCGGCTTTCCCTGCTGTCCTTCCTCCTGACGCCAGCCGTCGATCACGTGCCCTACGGTGATACCCCCGTCTTTTTCCTCCGCCAGCTCGTATGTGTCATGCCAGCCGGAATTTCTCACATAATCATACCCTTCTCCCGTCCTGTCACAAGGACTGTTGAAATCCCCCATGATCCAGACAATCTTTTTCTCTTCCCTGTGCCGTTTTATATGTTCCTGAAACCGGTCCCAATGACATGCAAAAGGTTCGTCCTCGTCTCCCCACCAGCCCATGTGGACTGAGTAGAACCACTGGCCCCCCACCTGAATTCCCACCGCTTTCCGTGTCTTCCAGTTGGAAAATGACTGGCTTGCGCTGATAAAAAAGTGTTCCGCGTCTTCTATGGGACTTAATGAAAACAGGGCAAGGCCTTCTTCATAGATATCATACCCCAACTTGGCAGGAACCCAGGTCCAGTGATAGAAGATACCTGAGCCGCTTAGGATTCTTGCCAGATTCAAGCCGTGGTTGTCTTCCTTCACCTGCCCCTGGTATCCGCTGCAGGGTATATATCCAAAATCTTCGGCGTCTTTTGCCGGAGAAGACGCGACAGTCTGGTTAACCTCCTGGAGAGCGATGATGTCGGGCTCTTCTCTCTCTACCAGTTCGGCAAAAAGACGGAGCTTTTTCTCATACTCCGGTTCCGCCAGGCTGTGGGTGTTTAATGTAAGAAGTTTCATGGAAATCCCCCCTTCTTGTGTTGTACGGCTGCCCCGGCGGGGCTGAAGCTCCAAATGTCTTCGCTTGGCTTTGGTCGGGCTCAAGCGATGCTATATGGAAGCTGACGGGCTGCCACGCCGGGCTGAAGCTCCAAAAGCCTCCGCTTTGCTGCGGCTTTTCTCGCTTCGTGGCTGCTCGCCTGCCTCCGCCCGGCTCATAGCTATAGAATGTCGTTGATGTCGGATTTTAGGACGTCGGCTTTGGGGCCGTATACTGCCTGTATTCCGTTGTCTTTCTTCAGCAGTCCCAGGGCTCCTTCCGCTTTCCACTGGGCCAGCTCTGCCACCTTGGACGGATCTTTCACCGTGACGCGAAGTCTTGTCATACAGGCGTCTACCAAGGTGATGTTCTCTCTTCCTCCCAGAAGTCCGATGATCCTCTCGGCCTGGGAATTGCCTCCCTTGCCGCCAGAGGCTGCCTGCCCGGAACCGGCCTCCTCCTCAGAGCCTTCATCTGTATAATTCCCCAGACGTCCCGGAGTGGCAAATTTCAGTTTGTCGATCATCACATAGGCGACTACATACCCGATGGCAAAGAATGCCACCACGCAGATCACAAAATTGATCAAGTCTCCTGACAGCCCCGCTTTCAGGGACATGGGAACTCTGGTGATAAACTCCAGATTTCCAAAAGAGTGAAGCCTCAGGTGAATGATTCCCGCCATGGCAAACGCGCAGCCCTGCAGAACGGCGTAAACCACATACAGCGGAAGAGCGCAGAACATGAACATAAACTCAAGAGGCTCTGTGACGCCGGTGAGGAACACTGCCAGCACCGTAGAGAAGAACATGGAACGGTATCTGGGCTGTTTATCCGGATCCACTCTGCGGTACATAGCCAGAGCGATTCCCAAAAGAAGACCTGTGGCGCCGATCATCTGGCCCACCTTGAATCTGGCAGGAATCACGTTGGTCATCAGATCCGTGTAGGCGGTCATGTTTCCCGCATCCTTAAAATTGATCAGGTCGGTAACCCAGGCGAGCCACAGCGGGTCCTGCCCAAACACCTGAGAGCCCGCATTGATGCCTGTCTGAATCGTGTATGTTCCCCCGAAGGAAGTGTAGTTCATGGGGATGGTCAGCATGTGATGGAGACCGAAAGGAAGCAGCAGCCTCTCCAGTGTTCCGTAGATAAACGGAGCCAGCACCGGGGATGTGGAAGACGAGTTGGCAATCCACACGCCGAAGTTGTTGATTCCTGTCTGGACCACCGGCCACACCACCGCCAGCACCATGGAGACGATGACCGACCAAACAATGACTACCATAGGTACAAACCGCTTTCCGTTGAAAAATGCCAGAGCATCAGGAAGTTTTCTATAATTATAATACTTATTGTAAATAATTCCACCTACAAATCCGGAAATAATTCCCACAAACACACCCATATTCAAGGCTGGAGCCCCCAAAACCGAGGTAAAGTATCCGTTTACCAGAATCTCTCTGCCAAACAAGGTGTGAGTCACGGCTTCTGCGTCATTGAGCATATCGGCGGTGACACCGAATATGGCTCCTGTGATACAGTTGATTAATATAAACGCGATCACTGCCGCAAACGCGCCGCCTGCCCGTTCTTTCGCCCATGAACCGCCGATGGCCACCGCGAACAGGATGTGGAGATTGTTGATGACAGCCCAGCCGATATTTTCCATGGTGCTCCCGATCATCAGGATCATGTGAAGATCTGCCCCTGCCATCTGAACCAGCTTGCCAAGGCTGATCATCAGCCCCGCCGCCGGCATGACGGCGATAACCACCATGAGCACCTTGCCCAGCTTCTGAAGAAAATCAAAGTTGATCGCCGGCTTTTTAGACTTTTTCTCCCCAGCCTCAGCCGTCTGTCCCTGCTGCGCAGAAGCACCCCTCTCTCCCGTCTGAGCCGTAAGCTCTTCCGACGCCTGGGTCTGGCTGCTCACAACCGTCAGAACCGGCGTCTTTCCTCCTTCCGCCTCACCGCTGCCGTATTCCAGAGTCTTTCCTTCCATTCCGCCGCACACAAGCACCGGCGTGATGGGATTGATCTGCTTCTGAGCCAGGGCCTCCAAATCTACTTCTGCGATGAGATCCCCTGCTTTCACCTTGTCCCCTGCCTTCACAAAAACCTTGAAGCATTCTCCTTTTAAACCAACCGTCTCCAACCCTATATGGATCAGCAGTTCCAGGCCGTCCTCCGTGCGGAACCCGTAGGCGTGAAGAGTCTCCGCCACAGATGCCACCTCACCGTCCACCGGGCTTGTGATCTTCCCGTCTGACGGAATCACCGCGATTCCGTCGCCGATGATCTTCTGAGAAAACACCGGATCCGGAACCTGGTCAAGAGGCACTACCTTCCCTGTTTCTGGAGATAGAATACGGATATTCCTGCAATTGTCGTTCTTGCTGCTCATTTTGTTTCCCTCCTGTTTTATTTTCCTTTTAGTCTTTGCATATCATCATGCAAATTCAATGCAATTACTTGCATTAAATATATATTCTTTGCATTGATTTTGCAATACTTTTCATCATTTTTCTTTCTTTTCTCTGTTTGTCACAATTTTATCAATTGATTTTTATGCAATTTTCACATACCAAGTATAATAAAATGTATTTTCCTTCATTGCCTATTTGAGATGAGGTATTTACATATATTTTTCATGTTAGGATTATGTTACTGTTTTGCATTATGTTTTTGCAATTTTGCATATTCATTTCTATAATATTTTGTATTATTGCACAGTTGTTTCTTCTGATTTTGCATGAACTCGTTGACTTTTTTTTCATTATCCCCTACAATAGATTTAGCTATACTCATTCATTTTATTCAGGAGGAATACCTATTTTATGGCGGTAACCATCAAAGAAGTGGCGGCTCTTGCAGGAGTATCCCCTTCCACCGTGTCAAGAACATGCAAAGACAATCCCTCCATAAGCGAGGAAACCAAAGAGAGAGTACGGCGGGCCATGGCTCAGCTGGGATATGAACCGGGACCTTCCTCCCAGACTGCCGCGCCCCAGATTCCCAGCACTAGGACCATCGGCGTCATCCTGCCTCCGTCCCAAAAAGAAACTTATGAAAATTCATTTTATCTGGAGACCATCCGGGGTATCAGCCAGTTCTGCAGCAATCGCCAGTACATCAACACGGTCATCACCGGACAGGATGAAGACGAACTTTTAAAAGTCATTCAAACCCTGTCCCGAACCGGACAGGTGGACAGTTTTATCATTCTGTACTCCAGGCAGCAGGACCCTGTGATCGAATATCTGTACAATGAAGGGCTGCTGTATGTGCTCATAGGCAAAGCCTACCAGTACGCCAACCAGACCATATATATTGACAATGATAACCTTCTGGCAGGTCAGGAGGCCACGGAGTATTTGATCAGCCTTGGCCACACCAAGATCGCCTACCTCGGAAGCGACAGCAGCCTGATGTTCTCCGCCGACCGAAAAGCGGGATATCAGCTGGCCCTGACTCTCCATCAGCTCCCTCTGCTGCCTGAATACTGCGTGGAAATCCACTCCATCCACAAAAACAGCTCCAACGCCCTTCAGACTTTGCTGAAGGGGCCCAACCATCCTACTGCCATGGTCGTCAGCGACGATATTCTGGCAGTAGCCCTTGAGAGAGTCTGCCTGGAAAATGGACTGTCCATCCCCCGCGATCTGTCCATCATCTCCTTCAACAATTCCCTCCTGGCCAGACTTACCTCCCCTCAGCTGACTTCCATTGACGTGAATTCCAGCCAGCTGGGCATCGAGGCCGCCTCCCAGATTATCAATCACATGGAAAATCCCAATTTGATGGCCACCAAGATCATTGTTCCTCATCATCTGGTGGAAAGGGACAGCTGCAGGACTTTGAACACCTGAACTGACAGGCTGTATTTTCCGGTCAAAGCTGCCGCGAACATGGCACTTTGCCTACTGCTTACAGAAACGCAAAAATCTGCCGGGAGGAAGTTCCTCCCGGCAGATTCTTCTCTGGCAGATAACCTGCCGTGTCTATTTTTTTTATTCAATCCAGCTTCCCTGCTCATCCACCCTGTAACCATCGGGTGTGAGCCGCGACTGGTAGAGAGCTCCCTGAGGCATTCCTTCTCCCAGGGATGTCTCACAACTCCAGACGCCATCGTGATAACCCCATCCTGTGGTTCCTGTGGCTGACAGATTGAAATAATACCATTTTCCTCCGATCTCAAGCCATCCGGTTGCCATGGAACCGTCCGGTTTCAGATAATACCAACAGCCGTCCTGATTCTCAAAGTACCAGCCGGTACGCATATTGCCCCTTGCGTCAAAAGAATACCACTGCCCATTGATGTTCTCCCAGCAGTTTGACGCAAATCTGCCGTCAACTCTCCGATATTGCCATTGATTGTTGAATCTGCTCCACCCGATGCCTGAATCCGAATGGTCCGAATCATCACCGTCTGAATCCTGGGCCGGCTTTTCTGGCTCTGGTTTTTCCGGTTCCGGTTTCTCCGGTTCCGGCTTTTCTGGCTCTGGTTTTTCCGGTTCCGGTTTCTCTGGTTCTGGTTCCGGTTTCTCTGGATCCGGTTTCTCTGGTTCCGGTTTCTCTGGATCCGGTTTCTCTGGTTCCGGCTTCTCTGGATCCGGTTTCTCTGGTTCCGGTTTCTCTGGATCCGGTTTCTCAGTCACTTCCTCGTTTGCCAAAATCATGGTTCCTTCTCTCTCGGCGAAGAATATCAATTTTTGATTTTCCTTGTCTATCTCAAAGGACAGAGGATATTCTTTTCCTTCCTCATCCGTCACCGCCGCCAGAATCGTTTGATCGATATCGATCCTCTCCGGCAAATCGATAGTGACCTCATAAGGAATCTTTTGATCCAGATTTGACCAGTCTTCCTCATTCTCCTTTTCCCAGAACAGCTCAAGCCGGAATCTGAAAATGCTCTCACTGACTGCAGGCTTTCCGAGGATCTTCTCTGTTTCCCCATCTGTGATTCCGTCTCTCGAGGCTTTGGCCAGCGCAGATACTGTCTCGGACCAGGTCCGGGTCACAGTCTCCTCCTCCTTGGAGGCCACGGATGGCGTAGCTTTCGGCGCTGTGGAGGCTTTGGCCTTCCGCGCGGCGTTGGATGGTGTGGCGCTGGCATAACTTTGCAAGACTTCCGCATCCTCCCCGCTGATTACCAGTACCGCCGTGGACGGCTGATCCTTGTAATCGGGAGAAATGTTCAGAACCATACCTCTGGCAACAGGATGTAATCCCTCCACACTCTTCCCTCTCGGCTCTACCCGCTCGTCTATCGGAATCCCTATGGCGTCTCGAACCTCTATGTACAGCTGAGCCAGCTTCAGAAGGGAGGACATCATATATTCTACCAATTTGCCGCTTTCTGAGTTCTCGGCGGATACAATGGCAGCTTTTACGGCTTTCTCCGTCTCCGGGTCGTCGACTCCCAGCTCTTCCATCACCTTAAATGCCTGGTCAACCTTTAACTCTACTTTCTTCATGTCCTCCGGCAGCTCGGTGATAACCACATCCCCGCCAAGGGAAACGCTGGCGTTCAGTGTCAGGCCGGATTCTGTCTCCGCCGTGACGGTCAATGCCTTGTTTTCTTCAGTCGGGTCGATCAATAAGACACCGTCATCGTCTATGACAGTCCCCGCAGCCAGAGAGCCGTCACACCCCTTGACTGACCAGGTGACCTGGCCTACTCCGCCCAGATAGTCCCTCACTTCAAAGATCCTGCTTTCTCCCGGTCTCATAGACGCGGCAGAGGGTCGGATAGACGCGGCCAGCTGAACTTTAGCCACAGAAGAAGCTCCGTTGGTTCCCTTCATCTGGAATGTCAGAACGGCACTGCCGTCTTCCTGGATCTCACAGGAGACATTGTCGTCTAACACTTCCTCGGAGACCACCGGCCTGTGAAGTGTCACCTGGATGGTTCCCTTGTTCTTCATGGTCGGGTCGGAGACTGCTACAGCCAGCAGACCGTCTTCCTCTTCCCGAAGCATGACGGAAGCCTTTCTGTCACAGGTCACATCCCCTGCCCTCGTCTCCTCGTCCTCCCAGAAATTGATTCCCGTGATACCCAGTTCCTCATGGTGAACCGCCTGTGCCTTGGCTGTATTCGTGAGAATCACTACCTTGGGGGCCTGGGCGTAATCTGCCGTCTCGTCTGCCGTCATGCCCGGCAGAAGTACATAGCCGTAGGATGCATCCTGAGGGTTGACACCATGGTCAAGCCACATCTCCATGTAATTCTGTGTGCTCTCTCCCTCTGTGGTGCCAACGTCGCTCCAGTTTCCTGTGGTCCGGGCCTTGCGGACATTCAGCTCCGTGTTCTCATACGGGAAATAGTATCCGGTTCCTGCCGTCTCATTCCCCTCCAGGTGAGCCCAGGTCACATTTTCTGCCACAGTCCCTGTCACATCTGCGGTCCCTGACACATAGTCTCTCAAATCTGCCGCTTTGGTTGAGAGTTCCATAGCCGTTCCGTCTATAATCAGTCCATTGGATCCGTCCTCATTTATCTTTCTGTTCTCCACCGTGGTCTCCACGGGAAGATCCATGCCTGTGTTAGTGATTCCAGCACCCAGGCAGACGATCTCGTCGTCGAACATAAACCAGGATTTCTTTCCTCTCAAGTTGGGGGCATATGCCACTTCGCTGCTGTCGGCGCTCTTGCCTTTGCCTCCGATCACACCGCTGAAGGCCATTCCGCTGATACCGTAATTCCCTATGGCGCTTCCGCCCACCCAGCTCTGGTCGGAGCGGAAATCACCGCCCTGGAGGAAACCGGAACTGTCCGGAACACCGTTGCCGATATTCATGGGAACCACCGTGGTTCCAGGCAGTCTCAAGGGATTCACTGTGTTCCAGTAATTGTCCGTATACTGGTCATCGTCGTCGTAAATGTAGGTCATACCATTTCCCTGATGCCAGCCGAACTTGTTCTCGTCATTCATAATCTCTGTATTCTGTATCCGCTCCGAATACATGGACAGAGCAAACAGATAGGAATCCCGCCTGTGGACCGCACGGTCCATGAGAGGGAAGGAGCGGTGCATGGAGGGCACATAGCTCTCGATGGAATCGTCCTGAAGGATCTCCTGGGCCTTCCGTTTGATGGGCATATTTTCCACGCCCACAAGGCTGTCTATAAAGCCCGGATCCGATTCGAGCCAATATTTCATAGCCGACAATACAGTTTCCCTGGCCTCCTCGCTGAGGGAATCCACCATCTGCAGGGTGATGGCCATGGCCTCACGGCCTGCTGCCCTGTTGCTGGAGGCGGGTCTGGACACGGAACGTCCCTTTAAATTGTCCAGCATCATGCCCCGATAGATGGAATTTCCAAATCCTTCCACGATATAGTACTCCAGATTTTGGCGGACCTCATCTGGATACTGCCACGGTGTTCCTCCGATGAGGGAAGGAATCTTCACGCCGCCTTTCATAAACTCGATTCCGTAAGCTCCGATATAGGGCACATGGCTGTGGTCCAAATAGGAGCCGTCCGCATAGAAACCGCTGGTGTAACCGTTGAGAGGCAGAGCCTCACTGTCCGCCACCTGCTGGATCACAAAAGTCTGGGAGGATGCCAGCATCCCCAGATATACCAGCTCATTATCCTTTCTCAATGCCCCCAGCCCTACGGCTGTGGTGGAACAGTCAATGATGTTGGCGCCCTGTGCGATCCGATATCCCTGCGCATGGGTGCTTCCTGTACCCAGAGCCCCCTCGTGGTAGGGATCGGGCTGGAAGAAATATAAGGCTTCCGTATAGGTCATGATCTGTTCCGGGGTAAGTTCGTCATAGAGCAGGATCAGAATGGGAATCAAATCCTTGGGCATTCCGATCTCCCAGGTCCACCAGTTGTCCGTCTGGCTCTTCGGTGTATAGCAGACTGTACACAGGTAATCCATGGCATGAATCATATCCGAAAACATCTCCTGATTGCCATAGTACTGACTTCCTTCCGTGCTGTAAGCCTTGGCCATGGCAAGGACTTTTTTGAATGCAGGCCGGAATTCTACTGCGTCGTCCTGATACACCACATCTATATTTCCCGCAGCTCCCAGGTCGCCGGGCCACGGCACATCCGGACAGGAATCCAGTCCCTTGTATCCATATGCATCCCAGATATCCTTTGCCTCCTGGTCAATAGCCTGCAGAATCTCCGCCCCGCCTTCCGCAGAAGCGATGTCGGTTCCGATCAGAGACTCTTTCCATGTCTGGCGGATCTTCGCGTAATCCGCGTCTGTAACCTGAGGAAGGTTGGCTGGATCCTCGTAGAGAATCTTTGTAGGATAAACCTTTTCTTTTCCGCTGGCATCCTTTGCAACCACCACCAGATCGCCTTTCTCCTTAGCCGTCAGAGTCACATCCCCGTTCGACAGCACTTTCACATTGATCAGATGATCCGCCAGTGTATCTCCCGCTGTTCTGGTTCCATCTACCTCTCCGTCCTTCAGTTCCCGTTTAATCTTGCTGCTGCCCACGTTCCGGATATAGGTGCCGTCTTTCTTCATAAATTTGGCACTCCATGTCACATCACCTGACAGCTCATCCGGTTTGCTCAAATTAACCACATCGCCCCGCACCATAGTGATGGTATCTCCGGTCACATATTCCGGCTTCTTTAAGTTCACCTCTACAGTCACCGGACCCGACATCTTAGCGGCATCCAGGGTCAAAATCAGCTTTCCGGTTTCCACTTCCGACCGGGTGACTGCCCCCGGATCGCTTATACTGCCCACCGACTCTGCCAAAAGATCCGCAGTCACATTGATGGAGGAGGAGGCATCCGTTGTAAGTTTTGACACGATAACCGTAGCCTTGTCTCCCGCTTCGGACTTCCGGATAAATACGGATACCGGCTGATTTAAACTCAGATCGGCCACCGCTCCAGACACCTCTTCCGCACCTGCGGTCCACTTGTTCACCGCCATCAGGCCCTCTACCTGGCTCTCGGCAGCCTGCAGGTCTTTGGTGTTGCTTAAGACTCTGTTCTCGGCTTCGATAGTATTGTTGGGGAGAGCTTTCTGATTCCCTCCTGCGCCTAACGTATACTGATATGCCCCTTTGACAGGTTCTGCCCACAGTTCAAATCTGCTTACGGCGCCGTCCGCCGTTGGGAAACGGCAATATACATTAGAATTTTTAAGGGTATCGCTGAAAATATAACGCCATTCAAGAGGCTGGACATCTCCATTCGCCGCAAGGCCAGAAGCGCTCAGCCAATTGCGGGTATGTGTCTGCTGAGTTGCCGTGTCTTTTGCGCTGACCCACTGGCCTCCTGTATTGGTAGCTGCCACAGCTCCCCGGAATCCGTTGTTAGGATTGGTAAGGCCTATCTTTAAACTCTGATCTGCCGCCACATTATCTACGACATTGATAATCCGGTCTGTGCCCTCCGCACTACTTTCCAGGCCAGCCCCCAGACACACCACTTCGCTGTCAAAGAAAAACCAGGATTTCACACCTGCCACTTCCCCGGACATCCGTATTCCTGCGGCTCCGCCTTTTCCGTCCTCATTGTCAAAAGCGCCGTCCACCGTCATGGCAGCCGTTCTCACCTGATCATTGCCGTCCATAAGCATGGTAGCTCCCGGACTCATACCGTCTGCCGTATTCCAGTCTTTTGTATGGTCACTGTTGCAGGACAGCAGCACGGTTCCAGAATCCAGATGGATCTCCGCCCGATAACCCGCCGTCTCCACCGTCGTCGGAGAGGCAGCCCCGTCTCCACCTGAAACAGGAGCTGCCCCTGCACTCATGGTATTTCCCACCATCAGCGCCGCTGCCATAACCGCACTGATCTTCCGGCACACCCTCTTTTTTAAATACATGTCTCCTTCTCCTTTTTTCTTCTCTCCCCCTTTACTGCACTGCAGGCCGCCTTGACCGCGGGCCATATCTGCTTAGCTGCCTTTCATCCTCACCGCGTCATATCTCCGAGGCCGCCCTGAAATGGCTGTAACGCTCATAGAAATCCAGATTGCCCTGAAGCACAATATCAATGGGACAATCCACTCTCTGGGGCGGATCCATATGCTTGATGATGCTGTTCACCAGAATACTTAAGCCCGAATACCCTTTTACATAGGCTCCCTGATCGATGATGGCCTTCAGCTCTCCCTTTCTCAAAAGTCCTGCCGTGGTCTCGCTCAAGTCCGTGCCGATAACCGGGATACGGCCTGTCAGTCCCATATCCCTCACCGCCTTTGCCATCAGTTCATTGTCATAAGAGGTGAGTGCGTAGCATGCTACAACATCTTCATATTGCCTCAGCGCGCTCTCCACCGCCCGGCATACTGCCTCGTCCCGTTCATGGCGGTTGGAATACTCTCTCACAATCTGCACCGACAGCCTGCTCTTCTTCTCCTGGAGATAATCTTTCAGGCTCTGAATCTTGTTGATATGGATCTTGGAGTCAGGATTCCCCTGAGAGACAAGAACCGTTCCTGTTTTCGGCGAAATCATCTCGATCAGTTCTCCTGCCACCCGCCCTAAAACCTTCTCGTTAGGCGGGATACAGTACAAACCTTCCGGCTCTTTCAACTCGTCATCAATCACCAAGGTGACGATCTTCTGGGCGACAAGGCGCTGCAGCTGCAGTAAAACCTTGGGGCTGCGGGTGTAGGAAAATGTAACTACACCTGCATACTTCTCGCTTCCCGCGTCCGCAATTTGTCTCAGCAGTTCGTACTGGTTCTGTTCGTGGCGGCAGGCCAGTTTTTCAATCTCCAGATTCAGCCCTCTGGCCTCCTTGGCCATGGCTTCAAAACCTTTCCAGATATAATCAAAATAAAGCCCGTCATTTTCAGGCAGAACCGCCGCAATATGCCTGGTGGCCCGCTTGATGGAGGATGCCGCGTAATTCATCTCATACCCCATCTCCTTTGCCGTCTCCTGTATCTGTCTCCGAAGCTACTCTCCCACTCCTTCTTTCCCTGCGAGCGCACGGTGGACAGATGTGACCGAGACATTCAGTCTGGTAGAAATATCTTTTATTGTAACGGCCCCTTTACCTTTCGCCTCGTCTCTGGACATAGCTGTCTTTCCCTCCTTTGTAAAACTGTCTATTATGTCCAGTATAACATTTTTGAAATCGTTCAGCCATCATATCATGGTGCTCCCACAAGGCGCACCTGCCCGTCCGAACCTTCTGAACCGTCACAAAATGCTTCTGCCATATTGCGTTTTTTATAACTTAACGTTTACTAAAACATTTGCGTTAACGTTACAATTAAAGCATATTTTCTTCCAATTGTCAACATATTTTCCACAATATACATATGATTTTTGACGTTGTATTTTGTAATAATCGCCATAGCAGATCTGTTCTCTCTTTTTTGCCATCTCTTCTCCCAACCTCTCACCTATATCGCACGACTCTGGGGTAAGAGTATTTCTCATCAAAAACAGTGGCTGTGAAAACTGATAAAACACCGTTTTCACAGCCACTGCCGCTTTTATGAGCACCTGACAGCTTTCCCGGCTTATACGCCAGGCAGCAACATATATCATATAAACCGCCTACACCTGTGCGCTTAAAAAAATCCGTATATCCCTGGAGGAGGATCCTGCGGCAATTTTCGCCCCTCTCAAATCACCCTCCAGTTTTATATAAATCATCTGTGTCTCTCCCTGCTTTAAAAACACCTTTTCAAAACCCCGCAGTTCCTGGAATACCTCAGGCTTTTCCTCATCTGCCGCCGCTGCAGGACGCACATACACCTGCACGGTTTCCGCTCCTTCTCGTTCACCGATGTTTGTCACCAGACAGGAGAAAAAGGTGGAGCCCCCTTCTTCCACCAGCTTTCCCCCATGATAAGAGAAGCTGGTGTAGGACAAACCGTGGCCAAAGCAGAATTCCGGTTCCACATGACAGGTATCCAGATATCGATATCCTACCAGCGGCCCTTCTCTGTATTCTGTCTCATCTTCATTTCCGAAATCTCCTAGGCAGTGGGCAGAGCAGTCCGTATGAGTCTTGTAAAAACTTTCCGGCAGCTTTCCCGAAGGATTCACAACACCGTAGAGCACTTCCGCCAAGGCGGTTCCCCCCTCCATCCCGCTGTACCAGTTCCAAACCAGGGAATCGGCTTTCTCTATCCATTGTCCCATCTCCACCGGACTCCCGCCCATGATCACGACTGTCATATCCGGCCGGATATCCAGCAGTTTTGAGAGCAGCCGGTCCTGGCCATAGGGGAGCTTCATATCTGTCCTGTCATTGCCCTCGCAGTCCTGGTCATGATTCAGGCCTCCCACGAATATCACCTGGTCATACCGAGGTGCCATCTCCAAAGCCTCCAAAAACAGCTGTTCCCGCCTTCCAGCCGTTCCCGCACTATGGGTAGTCTCCTCCGAATGTTTCTGATTCTCCTCCGAATCGTGACGGAAACCGCCACCATGTTCCAGGCTTGTCTCCTGCCAGTTGGTCTCCTTATCCTCCCTTTTCTCCCAGTCCTTACAATACCCCTCTGCGTAATCCACCTTCACGTTTCCGCCCAGCAGTTTCCTGATCCCCATGAGAGGCGTGATCTCGTAGAGGGCCTTTACCTCACCGCTCCCCCCGCCGTCGGAATGGATACGGTTGCCGTTGTCCCCGACAACGAGAACGGATCTGACATGTTCCCTGGAGAGAGGAAGACGGCCCTTCTGATTTTTCAGAAGAACCACCGATTCTCTGGCTGTTCGGAGAGCTGTCTGCCTGTGCCCCTCTGTGTTGTAGCAGCCTGGCTTCCTGTTTCCGTCCAACATGTGGAGCCTCATCATCAGCATCAGGATCCTGACGATCTTCTCGTCAATGGCCTCCTCCTTGACGCGCCCCGCCCTGACGGCTTTCTTCAGAGGCTCCGCCATATAATACTGGTCAAAATTGCTGGTGACAGACATCTCGATATCCAGCTGGGAGTTGGCGGCAGCCTCGGTGTCGTGGACTCCCCCCCAGTCGGAGACCACAACCCCATCGTAATCCCATTCCTTCCTCAAAATCTGATTGAGCAAAAAATCGCTGTGGCAGCAGTGCTCCCCGTATAGTTTGTTGTAAGCCCCCATGACCGTGTAGGATCCCCCCTTCTTCAGAGCATCGTAGAAAGCAGGCAAATATAATTCTCGCAGAACCTGTTCGTCAATCTTCACCTCCATCCACAGCCGCTGAGTCTCCTGGTTGTTCACTGCAAAATGTTTCACACACGCGGCCACATCCCACTCCTGAATTCCCTGGACGAACGCCGCGGCCAGTTCTCCTGTCAGGTGTGGGTCTTCACTGAAATATTCAAAATTCCGGCCGCACAGGGGGCTTCTCTTAATATTGATCCCGGGGGCAAGTATCACGTCCTTGCCCCTCCCTCTGGCCTCCGCCCCCAGGACACCCCCCGCCTCCCGAGCCAGTTTCCTGTTCCATGTGGCAGCCAGGGCGCTGTTGCAGGGAAGATAGGTGACATAATCGTCCGTGAGTCCTATGGCTTTCCAGCTGTCAGACCGGAATTCCTGGCGGATGCCCATGGGGCCGTCAGACATGGTCAGGGGCGGAATCCCCAGGCGCTCCACTCCTTTCGTCCTGAAAAGCTGCGCCCCATGTATCATCCCAATCTTTTCGTCAAGAGTCATGGCCCCCGCCAGTTTCCTGGCTCTCTCCCGCATCTCTCCCCTCTCTTTTTCCATCTGCTCCTCTCTTATATCTGACATATTCTGTCTCCTTCCCAGGCATATGCCTGTATATCCTGTATTCCCCATGTTGGAACATACGCTTCAGGTCGGCTGTCCGCCCTGCCCCGGCTTTTGGAATCTCACCTTGATCTCTGTCTTCCCACACTTGGCATCGATTTTTACAATCGTGTCATTTCCTTCGACTGCAGTCATACTGCCACTTGCCTGGACTGCCGTACAATTTACCAGGCGGACACTGGTGTCCTTTCTCCCTTTTCCGGCTTTATCTCTCTCTACGGTCAGTGTCACCCGGTCTCCCTGCCACAAAACCGTCACGGCCTCCACTTTCCCGCCTTCCTGGTATATCGCTCCGGTAAACTCTCCGGTTCCGGGATACACCCTCCACTCCAGCTTCTCCAAAAATTCATAACCAGCTCTCTCACAGCCCGGCGACGTGGGGATGACGCTTCCTTCCCGCGCCCACAGAGGGATGGAGCAGTAGTCATGGTGTTCCTTTCTCCACAGGCCGCCCTGTACCTGTTCTCCTGTGAGATAATTGGTCCACTTGCCCTGGGGCAGATAGTACTCCGCCTCTCCCTCCTCGTTGAAGACAGGAGACACCAAAAGATCTTCCCCCAGCATGTACTGCCTATCCAGATACCTGACGTTTGGATCCCCCTCAAATTCCAGAGCCATGCTCCGCATCATGGGGATGCCTGTGACGGAAGTCTCCACCCCCTGGGAGTAGAGATAGGGCAGAAGTTCCAGTTTCAGCCTGGTGAAAAACCTCACCACATCCACGGCCTCCTCATCGTAGACCCAGGGAACCCGGTAGGAGGTGCTGCCGTGGAGCCGGCTGTGGGTGGAGAGAAGGCCAAAGGCCGCCCACCGCTTATACACATCCGGGGTTGACTGGCTCTCGAAGCCGCCGATATCATGGCTCCAGTAGCCAAAACCGCTGCTGGTGAGAGACAATCCACCCCGCAGGCTCTCTTCCATAGACTCATAGTCAGACCAGCAGTCCCCGCCCCAGTGAACCGGGAATTTCTGTCCCCCCGCCGTAGCGGACCGGGCAAAAAGAATGGCCTCCTCCTTTCCCCTTCTTCTCTCCAGAACCTCATACACCGCCTGGTTGTAGAGATAGGTGTAGAAATTGTGCATCTTCTGGGGATCCGATCCGTCGTGGTACACCACATTGGTGGGAATCCTCTCGCCGAAATCCGTCTTAAAACAGTCCACTCCCATATCCATCAGCATCTCCAGCTTGCCCTGATACCACCTGCGGGCTTCCGGGTTGGTGAAATCAACGACGGCAAGGCCGGACTGCCACATATCCCACTGCCACACGTCTCCGCCCACCTTTTTTAAGAAATATCCCTTCTCCACGCCCTCGTCAAAAAGCGCCGCCTCCTGGCCGATGTAAGGGTTGATCCACACGCAGATCCGGATTCCCTTTTCCTTGATCCGGGAAAGCATCCCCTCGGGGTCTGGAAATACTCTCTCATCCCACATAAAATCAGTCCAGTGATATTCTCTCATCCAGCAGCAGTCAAAGTGGAACACACTTAAAGGAATCCCCCTCTCCTCCATGCCGTCAATAAAGCTCATCACGGTCTCCTCATCATAATTGGTGGTAAAGGAGGTGGACAGCCACAGCCCGTACGTCCAGGGCGCCAGTCTGGTGGGTTTGCCTGTCAGGTCCGTATACCGCGTGAGCACTTCTTTCATGGTCGGTCCGTTGATGAAGAAGTAATCCAGGCTCTCCCCCTGAACGCTGAAAGCAGTTTTCGTCACCTGCTCCGTGGCGATCTCAAACTCTACCTTCTCCGTGTGGTTCACAAAGACGCCGTAGCCCCTGTCAGACAGGTAGAAGGGAACATTCTTGTAGGACTGCTCCGTGCTGGTGCCCCCGTCCTCGTTCCAGATGGACACGGACTGGCCGTTTTTCACAAATGGCGTAAACCGCTCCCCCAGGCCGTAGATCAGCTCTCCCACAGAAAGCCCCAGCTGCTGGCACATGTAGGCGCTGTCCTCCCGCCCCACGTCGTAGGGCAGCCCGGTCCAGTTAGTCTTAATGTATGCCAGATCTCCTTTCCCGCTTTTCGTCAGCAGCTTCCCGTCCCTCCGGTACTCCATGGACCAGTTATCCTTGCGGATCGTCAGAGACAGATGGCCGCTTGTGATTGTCAATGTGTTCTCTCCATCCTCCACGGCTATGGGCCTCTGGGCTCCCAGGTTTAAATCAAACTCCGGAGTCTTCTTCCTGCCCCCTTTGTGGTGGGTTACCTGCACCCGGATCATCTCCTCCATGGGAGCCGTGATGCTCACCGTCAGATTGATTCCGTCCAGGGTGTCCCCCTTCCTCAGAATCTTCCTAGTAGGCGCACACAACCGGACTTCATATTCATTTTCTGTTATTTCATATACCTGCTGAGGGGAAAAACTTCCGTACCCTTCTTTCAGCAGCCAGCATCCATTGTGAAATTTCATAGTAAATACCTCTCTTACTTCTCGGTCTCTTTTTTATCCTTACAGCCACATACTAACATAAGGTTTCTCGGAAAAATACCTGAGTTTTTTTACATGAAACCCTGAAATATTGGTGGTGTAATCCTGCAGAGAGGATTTTTCCCCTACCCGCCCCTCCAACGGTATACTCCTCCGCGCAGGCCTGCATGTAAAAACAGCGCGCAATGCCGAAAAATCCCGCAATGCGCGCTGTATAATTTAATATTCTTCTTAGGCTCCCCGCAGCGAAAGATAGCATCCAGGATCTTCAAGCCTGTCCCCGGCGCTGTAAGATGCCCTGCCGTCTCTGCCGGCAAACATAAGCCAGGCTACGGCCCCTGATCCGTAAACATGGTCAGCTGGCCCGGCAGATCAGCACTCCCTTTCCCGAAAGCCGGACCCGCTCGCCCTTCCCGTAAGTACAATCCTCCAAAAGGCTCACACACTCCGTCTCCATAGTCAGTTCCCTCTCCTCCCTGCTGTGATTCAAAAAGAACAGATACCGGGGTCCCTCCCCGCCTCTCCGCTCCGTGATCTCCACATCCTCCACCGGAGCCCACAGACTTTCGACCCCGGCCGTCTCGGCCGCCATGGACACAAAATCCCGGTAAAATTCCTCGTTGCTTCTGGTTCCCACATACCAGGCCTTCCCCTTCCCAAAATCATTGCAGGCAATCACCGGAGTTCCCTGGTAGAAATCCGTCTCATAGGAAGCCAGTTCCACAGCCCCCTCCAGGTGCATGAGATCACAGAGAAGCTCAGCCGGGTAATGCTTCCCGTTCCAGACAAAACCATTGCTCTCTCCCGAGGGAAGGGCGTCCGACTCCTCCACCCAGATCCCCAAAATATCCCTCAGGTGCCCCGGATACCCTCCTAAGACCACCAGGTCATGGTCCTCCACGATCCCCGAAAAGAAGGTAGTGATCACATGGCCTCCCTCTCTCACATAATCCCGGATCACCTGGTCATACCCGTCCTTCACCATATACAAGAGAGGAAACACCACCAGGTCATAAGGTTTCAGGGAGTCCTCCACGGAAATCAGATCCACCATGATGTTCTGCTCATAAAAAGCCCGGTAATACCGCTCCACCTCATCCAGATACTTCAGGTCACAGCTGGGGCCCGCCGAGTACTCCAGCGCCCACCAGTTATCCCAGTCCACCACCATGGCCGCCTTCGCCGAAACCCGGCTGCCCAGGGTACGATCCCCCAGCCGCTCCAGTTCCATCCCCAGTTCCTGAATCTCCCGAAACACCCTGGTATTCTCATGACCAGCGTGATCGATGACCGCGCCGTGATACTTCTCACAGGCCCCCACCGTCCTTCTCATCTGAAAAAACAGCACCGTATCCGCCCCGTGGGCCACCGCCTGATAACTCAAAAGTCTCATGACCCCCGGCCTCTTTAAGGCATTGTAGGAAAGCCAGTTTGTCACGCTGGGTGTCTGCTCCATAAGGGCAAAGGGCTGCCCGCCCTTTAAGCCCCTCATAAGATCATGATTCATGGCGATCACGGCCGGGTGAGTCCCATTGTCCGGATAATTGTCCCAGGACACAAAATCCATAGACTTTGCCCACTTAAAATAGTCCAGAGGCTTATAAAATCCCATGAGATTGGTAGTCACGGGAATGTGGGGCGTCACCCTCTTGATCTCCTCATACTCCCCCTGATAATTGGCCAGAAGGGCGTCAGAGAAAAATCTCCTGTAATCCAGGGAAATCCCCTGAAACATGGTCCGCTCCCTCTCAAAATGTTCACTCCTCAGATCCGGCGCCACGATCTCGTCCCAGTCATAAAAAGTGTGGCCCCAGAACGAAGTATTCCACACCCGGTTCAACTCCTCCATAGTCCCGTACTTCTCCCTCAGCCACACCCGAAAAGCCTTCTCACAGTTCTCACAGTAGCACTCCCCGCCGTACTCATTGTTTACATGCCAGGCAATGAGATTGTCAAAATGCCCATACCTCTCTGCCAGCTTCCCCGCCAATGCCCTGGAATACTTCTGATACACCGGACTGCTGGGACAGGAGTTGTGCCTCCCTCCAAACTTCCTCTTGATCCCCGAAAACTCCACCCTGAGAACTTCAGGATACTTCCTGGCCATCCAAGCCGGATGGGCCGCCGTGGAGGTAGCCAGAATGACCCGAAGATGATTCCTGTGAGCCAGCTCCATGATTCTGTCCAGCTTTTCAAAATCGTACCTGTCTTCTTCTGGCTGCAATGCGGCCCAGCTGAAGGTATTCAAAGTCACACAGTCGATCCCCGCCAGGGCAAGGAGCCTCATATCCTCCTCCCAGACCTCCTGGGGCCACTGCTCCGGGTTGTAATCTCCGCCGTAGGGGATTTTCTTGATCCTTTCCATCACATATAATCCTCCATCCACTTAATAAGATTCGCTTTTTGGGGGCAGGGGTGGCAAATGGGTCCGTCCCGGAAGAACATGGATACCCATTCGGGACCGCTCTCGCTTAGTTGACCCTGCAGCGGTACTAAGCTCGCAAAAGACGCGAGCTAAGGACCGGCGGGTCAAATGTCCCTCATCGGGTATCCATGTTCTTCCGGGACTACGATTTTGGCACGCCTGAAAAAGGACTCCAGAAGAAAACTGCTACCCGGAAGTTTTTCTCTAGCTTCGTAAAAAACGTTTCTCTGAGCTAAAAGTTTAAGGCGGTAGCCTGCCCCCCCCCCTCAAAAAGCCATCACTCTTCGACTAAGGCCACCCGCTCCTTGATCATCCCGGTCAGAATCTCCTCCGCCCGGCTCATCCCCGTGCTCTCCAAACTGGCGATCATGGCGTCATAGTTGGCGTCAAAGGCCTCCTGTTTTCCGATAATGCAGGTGATCAGGCCGGACCATGCCACCTCGTCCAGCTTATTGCCGATGTCGTCCAGCTCCGCAGGCTTAATATAGGCCCACACCGGTGAAAACTCCGGCACCTCAAACTCGTCGGCCTGTGGGAAGATGTCCACCAGAAGATCCACACCCCAGGCTTTGCAGGCCGCCTTTTCCTCCTCGTCATACTCATTCATCACGGCCTCTCTGCTGGCGGTGGTGTAAGTATTTCCTGTAGGATCCTCCACCCCGATTCCATAGGTGGGGAATGGGTAGCTGTAAAATCCTACTCCCGTCGTCCTCTTGTATTCCTTGTTGGAATTAGCCTCCGCTATCTCTTCCTCCGTGCGGTAGCGCCGTCCATTCTCGTCCACAAAATAATTCACGTCCTTGATGCCCCAGTTCACAAGCACCTGCCCCTCATCCGAGCAGATATAGTCCAAAAACTTGATGGCCTCCACCGGATGCTTGCAGGCGGTGGTAATCCCCACGCCCTGACCTGTCACCAGACCCTGATACATGAGAGCCGGGCACTTCACTTCCTCGCTTATGGTCACCGGAAGCGGCGCGTAAGTCTTATCCAGCTTTCCGTCCGCCTTCAACACCCGCTCCGCGTCCATATAATCCCAGTCCGTATCAAAGAGACACAGCACTCTCCCGGAGGAGATCTTTGCGATATAGTCCTCATGAGTCTGAGTGGCAAACTCCGGATCCAGAATCCCCTCATTGTACATCCGGTTCAGCCATCTGAAATACTCCCTCTCCTTGTCGGAGCTAAACTTGTATGTAGCATTAAAATTCTCATCCACCAGCCACTGGCCGTTGTCCGGCTGGCCGTCCGCGATATACCCCGCCGGGTTGCCCAGAGTGATCATCCACCGCCAGTCAGCCGCCGACAAGGTGATCCCGATGGTAGACAGCCCCTCATCCGTAGTCGGATGGGCCGCCATATAATCTTTAATCATCGTCTCCAGCTCATCCAGGGTCTGAGGAACCTGATAATCATTCTCCTTTAACACCGCCCACTGAATCTGTGCATTCCCCGAGTGCTCATACTTAGTACCCCCCACGGCATAAGAAGACAGCTGGTAAATGGAAGGGTCCTCCTCCGAATACTTCAGCTTGCTCAGCTCATCCCCGTACATTTTCTTGATATTAGGCCCATACTCCTCGATCAGATCCGTCATATCGATCAGCGCCCCCGCGTCGATGAGGCTGGCTGCATCCCCCTTGGCGTAGATCAGATCCGGAAAATTCTGCTCCGCGATCATCAGCGCCACGGTCAGATCCTGAGAAGCCACCGGATAGTCGATCTTCAGTCTGACCCCCGTAGCCTCCGTCAAAGCCTGGGCCACCGGGTCATCCCAGAGACACTCCTCCCCGTCCTTATTAAAAAACTCCAGCTCCAGAACTCCGTCCTCTCCAATATCGCTCTCTTTCTTATTCCCGCACCCCGCCAAGGCGGCTGCCGCCAGAGAAACTCCCAGCACTACAACACCTATCCTCTTCTTCCACATAACATTCTCTCCTCTCACCAACAAACTAAGCCATCCAGCAAACTTCCCAGGAACTTGCGGGAGCCTAAGACTTGGCTGAATATTCTGACCATATATTCTGTGAAAAGCCATTGCGCCATGGAGCTGAGACCATAGCAAACAGGAGGGCCCTCTGCCCGAGTGTTTGCTGCATGACTGGGCTCAGCGGAATGCCCGGCGCACCAGGCTTTGAACGGAATATATGGTCAGAATATTCCTCAACCATCTTATCCTCCCACCTCAATTTCCTCTCTCAGTCCTTCACGGCCCCCAGTGTCATCCCGCCCACGAAATATTTCTGCAAAAACGGATACACCACCAGGATCGGAACCGTAGCCACCACCGTGATGGCCATGCGCACCGACATAGGCGACACCGCATTTTTCATCTGCCCCATAGCCGCCGCATGGGGATCCACCTTGATCTGAGCGCTCTCCATGATCTCATAGAGCACATACTGGAGGGTAGGCAGTTCCCTCGCGTACAAGTAGGTGTCCATAAAGGAGTTCCACTGCCCCACCGCCTGAAACAGGGCCACCGTGGCGATAGTGGGCGTACACAGAGGAAGGATCACCTTGTACCAGATGACAAAATCATTGGCCCCGTCGATCTTGGCCGCCTCCTGGAGTGCCATGGGAAGTCCCTCGATAAAGGATCTCATCAGAATCACATTGTACACCCAGATCATGCCCGGGATGATGTAAACCCAGAAGTTATTGCCCATTTTCAGGGTCCTCATGATCAGCAGGTACTCGGGGATCATGCCGCCGCTGACATACATGGTGATGATGAAAAGGATGGTAAACGGTTTGTTGAAATAAAAATCTTTTCTGCTGAGCACATAAGCCAGCATGGATGTGCAGATCACTCCCAGCCCTGTGCCCACTACAGTCTTAAGGATCGACAGGAGGAAGGGCTGAAGCATATTGTTCTGGGCGAATATGTAAATGTAATTGCTCAGGGTAAATTGTCTGGGAATGATAAAATTCACATTTCTCATGGTGTCCATCGGGTCATTTAAGGAAATGGCAAGGACATTTAAAAACGGATATACGGTCATGACGATCATGCCGCAAAATACTACAAAAAGCACATAGTCAAATACGGTTTTCTTGTTCTCTAACATGTCCCTTACCCCCTTACACCAGTTTGTTCTCGCCGATCATGCCGGCCACCTTGTTGGCGATAAACAGCAGTATGATGCCTACCACGGATTGGAACATACCGATGGCAGTACCCACGCCATAATTGTTGGAGCCGATACCACGGATATAGGCAAACCAGGAGAGAACCATGGCGTGGTCCTGGACGATGCCGTTGGAGAGAAGCATTTGCCGCTCCATTCCTACATTCAGGGCGCTTCCCACGCTCATGATCAAAAGCACTACAGCCGTAGGCTTGATGCCCGGCAGGGTGATGTGCCACATCTGCTGGAACCGGTTGGCCCCGTCCACCTTGGCGGCCTCATAGATCCCTTTATCGATCCCTGCCATGGCCGACAGATAGATGATGGCATCCCAGCCCACCTCTTTCCACACATTGATCAGGCACACCACGATCCAGAACAGAGGCGAGTTGGTGGACATCAGGTGGAAATTCACCCCGAACATGGTCTCGATGGCTCCGCCGTCGTTGAGCAGCATCTTGGCGATGCTGGCGATGATAACCCAGGACACGAAGTGGGGCAGATAAGAGACGGTCTGTGTAAACTGCTTAAATTTTCTCATGCGGATCTCGTTGAGGAACAGGGCAAAGATAATGGCCGCCGCCGTGCCGATGAAGATCCCCAGGATGCTGATGCCGATGGTGTTGATCATGGTCTGGGCAAAGAGCCTGTCTGTAAAAGCCTTGGTGAAATTGTCAAACCCCACGAACTTCCTCTCCCAGATGGGCAGCGCGAAGGACTTGGGAATCACCTCCTGGAATGCCATGGTCCATCCCCACAGGGGAATGTACTTAAAGATGATCACCCAGATGACAAACGGGACCGACATCAGCAGCAGATACCGCTGTCTCCACATCAGGTCCAGACTGAACGCCTGCTTTGCTTGTTTTTGTTTCTTTTGTTTCTTCATCCCGCATATACCTCCCGTTTTTTATAAATCTTTTATAAATTGATTATAAAAACAAGAGGCAAAAATAAATACCCTTAAATTCAGACCCATTTCCCCTGGATATTTATATCTTATCATCTAAAATTCGCCTGTCCGAAAGATTATGCGTCCGGAATCCTCATAACCACCCGGGTCATCTGCCCTTCCAGGCTGGTGATGGCCAGCCCGGCCTCTTCCCCGTACCTGAGACGAAGCCTTTGATGAACGTTGCACACGCCGATATGGGGCCTGTCCAGGTTTCTTCGGTTCAATTCCTGCCTCAGCTGCGCCAGTCGCTCCTCAGGGATTCCCACCCCGTCGTCCTGGATGGTGATGAGGATCACTCCTTCCACCCGCTGGATCCTGATGAGGATATGGCCTGTCCCCTCTTTCGTCTCCAAGCCGTGGATGATGGAGTTTTCCACGATCGGCTGCAGGATCAGAGGCAGCACCATAAAGTCCTCCACGTCCTGGTCTACCTGTATCTGGTACTCGATCCGGTCCTCAAACCGATATTTCTGGATCTTCAGGTAGGACTCCACCAGTTCCACCTCCCCTCTGATGGTGACCTCCTGCCCGCTGGCACGTATATTTTTTCGCAGAATTTTCGCAAGCATCTTCACCAGATCCTCGATCTCCGGCTGGTGATTCACCCGTGCCTTCATGCGGATGGTCTCTAGGGTATTGTAGAGGAAATGGGGGTTGATCTGCCCGGCAAGGACCTTGAACTCCGCCTCCCTCTGCTGAGTCTTCAGCTGTTCCGCGTGGAGACGTTCCCGGTATATCTCCGCCAGGAGCCGCTGGATATCCCCTATCATCGTTCCCAGGTACCCATACAGCTCACTGATCTCGTCCTGGCCTCCCAGGCTGGGCTCCAGGTCAAACTCTCCCGACGCCGCCTTCTGCATCTGCTTTCTGAACTGCTCCACCCTGTTTCCGAAAGACCAGCAGAACAAGGCAATCATGGTCATTGACAAAATAACGCTGACCAGGAAAAGAACCACGCTCCTTCGGTTGTGCCGGTTGGCTTCCTGAAGAATTTCCCTGTATGATTTCATGCTGACAATCTGCATCATATCCTCCGATTCCCCCATAGCAAAGCTGTAGCAGGTCATCACATACTCTGTCCCGTCTATCCTCACATTCTCCTGAAAAAGCCCCTCCTTGTCCCACTGTTCTACCATTGGACGGATCTTCCCGAAGTCAGCACCCTCCCCGTTGGATACAAGTTCCTTCTCCCCATTGAGCACCATTCTGGTATTGCTGGCACGGCTGGCCACCTGCTCTATTAATCGCTCTTTTCTCATATACATCACCAGGACTCCCACTTCCTCGCTGTTTTTCGTTCTCAGAAGCCTGGTGAGGGCCAGCGTGTCCTCATGGTTCAGGGCAAGGGGCAGAGGCAGGCTCTGCCACACCGCGGCGCCCTTCTTGTCAGTGACAGCTGCATACCAGGTTTCCTCTTTTACCGCCTGATCCGCCTTGCGGAAATGGGCGTTTTCCGTGATCGTGTCATTGTCCAGATAAACGCTGGTCCACACCACCGCCCTGTTATACAGATTGCTGATGTCGTCAAAAGCAGTATAGGCCCTGTAATCCTCCACCAATTCTTCATATCTGGTATAATCCTTCCCGGCAATCTCCTCCAGTTTCCGGTCAAAGTAAAAATTTTTTGAGGCTGTATTGATGTTGTTCAGCATCTCCCTGGTCTCTCTCCCCAGAATCTCCAGTTCCCCCATCTCCGCCCGTTTCTCACGCTCCACCAGAATCCGGTTGGTTCCGGATATCAGGTACAGGCCGAGCAGGATCATGGGCAGCGCACCCCCCGCGATATACAGAAGGAGCATCCGGGTTCTCAGCCGGGCCTCCAGCATGCGGCGGAAAAGACGAACCAGCCTTTTTTTTCCTGTCTTCATATGATTGACACCTCACCTGCAAATAGTTATTATCACGATTATAACCTGCCTGTGTCCCCCCGCACAAGTGACTATGCGGGCAAAACAGCGCGAAAAGCCTCATCTGCCGCGTTCTAAGCATTCCGCGGCAGATGAGGCTGGGCCGGTTGCGGCTCTTATCTGGCAACCGCTTTGTAGTCTTCTACTTCATAAGTGACATCGTCAATTTTTATACTTCCGCTTTTTTTCACCTTTCCCGACTCATTGACAATGATCTGGGCCCCCGCCGGGATCCTGGGAAGAGTGCCGGAGGCTTTCAGTTCTCCCCGTGAATAGTCTTCCTTCTCATAGATATCCTGGTCCAGAGTCATCAGCTGCCATCCGTAATCCGAATGGAGCATGACGCCGTCCGCCCCATAGATGCGTTCTTTTATCAGGGCATTCTGAAATGCCCTTCCGTCCTTGTCCAATTCATAGTAGAACGTATCGTCTCCATCCTTCAGGCACAGCCGCCTGCCCTTCTCCATCTGGCCTAGCGTCGTCTCCTTCTGGCTGAGATAATAGATCCCGGCCTTCTTTTTATTGCTTTTTCCGATATCTCCCCTCAGATTCAGGAATTCATCTTCTGCCAGGGCTCCTGGGGATATGTCTGACCCGTCAGTGGCTATAAGCCCGGTAACCATATGTCCCCTGGAGTCAAAAAAGTAGGTGTCTCCGTCAATGACTTTATATGCCACTTCGCCCCCATTTTCCAGGTCACTGTCTTTTCCCGCCTCATTGAAGATGAGACCTGTGCTCTTGTCGCAGTAGAACCAGTGGGGATCCCCGTCTTTATCTCCCGGGTCATAGGCATAAAGCCACCCCTTTGCCCGCACGCCGGTCTCCTCGTCGTAAAATTTATTCACTGCCTTCTCAGGGTCATCCGCCACAATCCCCGGATACCACCCTTTCAGCATGACCCCGTTGTCGTCGAACATAAAGTTCTGCCCTTCCAGCTTTGACTCTCCAAAACCGGTCATGTCGCCGTTCCATCCGAAGTAAAACCTTTCCAAATCATCATAGTCGCGGCCCTCCAGGTCCAGAACCTCTTCATCCGGCTCCAGCTCCTGCCAAAATCTGTGGACATACCCCTGATTCTCGTCGCCCAGGTACCAGATCGTATCGTTGTCGTCACCCTTTTTTCTGAGTTTCTGCCACCCGGACAGCATATGGCCGTCGCTGTCAAAGAAATAGTACCTCTCGGCGGAGCCCTCCACCAACTTCTCTTTCTTGCCTTCATTCTTGAGGGCCTTCCCGTTTTTTCCAAAATAGTACCACAGCACATCCACATCCTGGTCGCACTCATCGTCATTGGGGCGACTCACCCACCGGTTGCTCACCCTGACTCCGTACTGATCCACATAGTAGATATCATCGTCGTCCTTTATGATGGAATCCGTCGCCATGTATCCGTCTTCGTCAAGGTAATAATAGAACCCGTCGTCTCCCTTTTTCCAGGTCTCCGTTTCCTTAGAGCCGTCGGAATGCAAATATACCCATTGTCCGTCGCCTTCCTGCTGCCACCCTTTCTTTATTCCTTCCGCCCCAAGGGCCGGCTGCGCAGACATGGCTGCCAAAGCCGCCAGGCTTGCTGCTGCAAGGAGTTGTCTCTTCCTTTTCATCTGTCAGATACCCCCCTTTCCTCTTTTTGTCCATCCTCTCCCACGGAGACGTCCTCCGATTCCTGCTCATGGGATTTATCTTCCTGTTTCTCGGCGCCGCTCTCTTCTTCTCCGGAAGCATCTTCACACTTGATGATGCCCTTTAAAGAGTCATCTTTATCTATCTTGATGTCGGCTTTCTCTGTCTCAGCGTCGGCTTTCCCTGTCTCGGCATCATCTTTTTCTACCTTAACTTCGTCTTCCTCCACCTTGGCTTCGTCCTCCTCAGCCTTGACATCGTCCTCTTCCGCCTTGGCTTCGTCCTCCTCCACCTTGGCTTCGTCCTCCTCAGCCTTGACATCGTCCTTCTCCGCCTTGGTTTCGTCCTCCTCAGCCTTGACATCGTCTTTCTCCGCCTTGGCTTCGTCCTTCTCTATCTTAATATCGTCCTTCTTCGCCTTGGCTTCGTCTTTTCCTGTCCCTGCTTCGTCCTTCTCCGTCTTGGCATCGGCTTTTCCTGTTCCGGTATCGTCTTTCTCTGCCTTGACATCATCTTTCTCTATCTTGGAGGTACTTTCCCTGCCCTCAAGGTCTTCTTTGTCCCTGTAAAGGAATTCTACATTCTTCACTGTCCCATCCGGGAACCGGACATTCCGGAACGATTCTCCATCCTGGAAGAAATAGTACACTTTGCCGTCCACAGGCATCACGCTTACTGCAAATTCCGTGTCAAACACAATGATTACATCCTCTTTTGAGGCGATATCCCCACAGATTCCTACCAGATCCTCTTCAATGTCCTCAGGTATCTCGCAGAAACCGTCTTCCTGTTCCGCGGGCATCCTGTGAAGTTCTTCGTCTGACAGAATCTCCTTGATCTCCGCCTTGCTGTAGACGATGGAGTCCAGATCCAGGGACATGGCACTGATACCGCTTTCTGTATTGGCAGGTTCTACGGATACGATCTTTACAGAGGCATCCGGGGACGTAACCGCTATATTAAGCCACGTTATGCGCTCTCCTGAATTGCTGCGGCACAGGATCTTGCCTTCCTCCGCGATTGACCAATATACCTCACCGCTGTTTGTATTTTCTTTCCCAGCCCAGTTTACTTTGAGAGCCTCTTCAATCTCTCCCTCAGCTTCATAAGAAATTACAAGGCCTGGTGTTTCATCACTTACACCTTCCAAAACAGTCCCCGAAAACTGAATATTTCCTATCCCGTCAAGTACTCCCATGTATTCTTCCTCTGCGGGTTCAATGGTTATGTCTGTTATCTTATAACTTGCTTCGCTGTCCCCGCCAGACTTTTCGGCGGCTGAAAAGGTCAGTTCCGCCTCCTCAAAGCACCCTGTTATATTCAGTTCCGTGTTCCATGACGGATTCCAATCTGCCCTGCGCCATGACGGGATGGATTTCGTGATCGTATTGCCTGCCTCGTCTGTTGCGGATACACAGATGTCATCTACGTTTTCACCTACGGAGTCTTTGTCGATGACCACGCCGACTTTTACGCAGCTTCCCTCCTCTATTCCGCTTTGTTCCATTAATTTCACCAGAGAATAAGGTTCTTCTCCTGAGACAACTACTGGTTCAAATTCTTCCTGCTCCGGGACGTCTGGCTTTAAGTTGGCTTCCACGGCCTCTATTTTAGTGATGCTGACAGACAAATCCTTATCCCAGGAAGCCAGACTCAATCCGGTTACAGGGGAGGAATCCTCATTGTAGAACAAGATATACTCTTGGGTACCACTCCACCGTTCCTTCCCATCAACTGTCTGATTCTCCCCATTTATCTGAAGCCCGGACTTGACCTTAGGCCAGTCTCCCTCATAGGAAATCTTAAGCCCTGGTTTGGCATTCTCTGTAGCAGGCAGCACCTCTGAAGAGAACGAAATTTCTCCTACCCCACGGATTGCCCCTGCATATTCCCCATCGATTTTCCGGACAGTGATGCCGCTTACTGTGTATGAACCTGCGCTCCCGTCATCACCCTGCAGAGATTCGAATCTCAGTTCCTCGCCGCTAAAGTATCCCTGAAGATACACGTCGTCGCCTGTCCAGCCGGTGGCAAATCTCTTACCTGTTATCTCGTTGCCATTTGAATCTGTCGCCGACACCGCAAGGCCGTTGTTATTCCCTTCGCATGTGCTGGTCACTTTGATCTCCACAAAGTCTCCCGCCTCTATCCCGGCTTCGCTTATCAACTCTTCGACAGAGTAGTTTATCATCTCGCCGGACGGCACCTGGAATGGCTCGAAGCCGCCTTTCTCTTCATTTTTCTCCACATGCACCAGCTTCGTGATCTTCCACGGGCTCCCCACATACCAGCAGGCCACCATCACGCTGCCAACACTCTTACATGGATACCAGATATATTTCCCGTCTCCGTCGGACCGGATCTCGTACTGACTGTTTCCGTAGCCCCAGTCTCCGTTCACTATCAGGTTGGAGGAAATATCCTTCACCTCTCCGTCATATTCGCTGTAAACTTTCAGTCCTTCTTCTGCAGCCGTTTCCTCTGTCTTTTTCTCAATTACATCCAAGGAGAACTCGATCCTGCCGCCTCCCTGGAATTCACCCAAGGCCTCTCCTTCGGCCTTCTCAACCTTAATATCAGTGACCCTGTAGGGGTTGTATGCCTCCGGCTCGCCGTCGTCGGCAGCGTTAGTGACGAAGAATTCGATCTGATCACTGTCAAAGTTTCCTGTCAGGACAGTTCCGCTGCCAGGCATAATACCTGTAACCTTATTCCCTTTACTGTCCGTTGCCAGCGCCTCGCCGCTGAAGGTGCTTTCCCCTTCTGCCGTGACAGTCACTTTTATGCGGTCGCCTGCGGCAAGCCCAGCCTGCTTTCTCAGTTCCGCCAAGCTGTATTGCACCGGTTTTTCGTTTGTCACTTCGAACGACTCAAACGATGTCTCCTCTTTTTTCAGAGCCCGCTCCACATTCTTCACCTTAAACGGGGTTCCGTTGCTGTACCAGCAGGCTACCATGACACTGCTGTCCTTATCAGTTCCATACCAGATGTAGGTTCCCTGTCCGTCTTTTCCGGTTACCCAGTCTTTATTGCCGTGTCCCCAATTCCCGTCAATCACCAGGTTGGCTGAGAAAATATTGGTGTCGTGAATATCACCGCCAAACTCATAGTAAATCCTGTATCCCGGCTGCTCCTCCATTTTCGTCACGGCCAACGAGGATCCTATATCAATGCGGCCTTTGCTCTGTAACTCCGCCAGAATATTTTCATCCGCCAGTTCCCATATCTCAATACTGTTGATATGCACCGCCGTCTTTCCTGCCGATCTGCCCTTCTGCTCCTGTTCTTTCAAGCTGAACATCAGTTTCCCGTCTCCAGGCACACCGATCAACGTGACAGCCGTGTCTTCCGGTCCTATATCACCGCTTACTCTGACATTATTTTTATCAAGGAACCATACCTCGCTCTCAGAAAATACTCCGTCCTCTGTCTGCCCTGCCTGAACCGTGATCTTAACCCGCTTTCCTGCTTCAATTTTAAAAGCCTCATACACATCTTTCAAATCGTAGGCATAGCCGTCCTCTGTCTGCTCCTGATCCTTAGAAATATCAAAGCCGCCTTTCTCCGCCTTCCTCTCCACATGCACCATCTTCGTGATCTTCCACGGGCTCCCCACATACCAGCAGGCCACCATCACACTGTCAACACTCTTACATGGATACCAGATATACTTCCCGTCCCCGTCGGACCGGATCTCGTAGCTGCTGTTTCCATAACTCCAATCGCCGTTTACCACCAGGTTGGAGGAAATATCCTTCACTTCTCCGTCATATTCGCTGTAAACCTTCAGCCCTTCTTCTGCAGCCGTTTCCTCCGTCTTCCTCTCAATTGCACCAGAGGCGAATTCGATCCGGCCGGTTCCCTGGAATTCACCCAAAGCCTCTCCCTCGGCCTTCTCCACCTTGATATTGGCGATCCTGTAGGGATTGTATACCTCCTGCTCACCGTCTTTGCCAGCGTTGGTGACGGAAAATTCAATCTGGTCGCTGTCAAAATTTCCTACCAGGATAGTGCCGCCGCCGGACATAATGCCTGTAACCTTGTTTCCTTTTCCGTCCGTCGCCAGCGCCTCACCGCTGAAAGTGCTGTCCCCTTCTGCCGTGACAGTCACTTTTATACGGCTGCCACCGTCGATTCCCGCCTGCTTTCTCAGCTCCGTCAAGCTATATGTAACCGGTTTTTCCTTTGTCACCTCAAATGCGTCAAACCGGGGAGCCTTCTCTACGACCTCGGCCTTCACGTTAAACATCAGATAAGTGCCTCCCAGGTACCACAGGCGGATAAACACCAGGCCGTCAGAAGGCGTACATTCCCATGATACAGTATTTCCGTCAGAAGGCGCCCATGAGGCCGACTGTTCTGCGAAATAGCTGGTGGTGGCCGCCACGCTGTATCCTCCGTCTGACAGGAAAGAAAAGGTGAGGCGCACTTTGTCTCCTGCCCGGTAGCCCTGGCAGATATCTTTGAGATTCAGCTTCTGTATGCCGGTCTCCTCATCGGTGTCCGGCACCTGGCTCCTGTCTTTCCTCAGCACATATTTATATTGGTCCTCAATGCCCTTCACAGTCCCGCTGTCTCCCGACGGATTGGTGGATTTGTCAGGCCTGCCGGACCCTTTTCCGCCTCCGGATCCTCCAGAACTTCCTGAATTTCTGCCTGCAGGCGCGCTTCCGTCATCCGCGTACAGCAGTGTCACTCGGTTGTCTTTTAAGGACAGCTCCTCCCGATGGCTCCCGCCCTGAGACTCGTCGGTCCACCAGATGGCCACAGAGATCTGATCCTTCAGCCTTCCCCGCTCCTCCTCTGTGAAAATGTGTACGATCTCGTCATAAACACTGTTGAACTGATACTCTATGGTATTATCCCAGCTGTCCAGGTAGATTCCGCCGCCGCCATAGCTGTCCCAGCCGCTGGAACACTCCACCTCAAAAGCCACGCCCAGGATATCTTCCGGCTGATGCGCCGCCAGGGAAACCCATCCTTCCGGGCTTGCCTGAACCGATACCCTCTTATAATTGGGGAAATCAAACTGTCTCCTGGCAACCTGTCCGGCCGCCTTCTTCTGGGCCAGGGCCAGATAGTTGTTTTTGATCACCGGATCGTAAAACTCGCCGCTGACCCGCTCGATATATTTCATGTCCCCCGCGTTGCTGGTATCCCACAAAACCGGACACATTCCGTATTCCATGATGATCTCAGGCACCCTGTTCACATAGGCCTGGATGCTGGGCTTCTCCTTGTTGTCCTCTGTCAGGACACCGTATTCCCCGATAATCACCGGAACGCCTTTGGAGAGAAAATTTTCCGCCAGAATGTTTAAGTCCGCCTCTACTGCCTGGATATCCTCCTGACTTCCCCAGGTGGTCACCGGAACCGCCCAGTCCACGTCATGCTCTGCCACACAAAAAGGTGAAGGGCTGTAGTAATGGATGGACAGGATGCAGTGACCTGCCGGGTCGTTCGGCATATGATATCTTCTGTCACTGGTCTTTTTGATGTCCGTATTGTAGCCTGGAATCAGCAGATGGCGGGTTTGGTTGTTGCCTCCTGTCTTTCTAACCGAGTCCACAAACAGCTGGTTCATGCTGTTTAAGATCTCATACTGCCTGGACATATCGGGAGCTGACGGAAATTCCACCTCATTCATCCCTTCAAAGATCAGGTGATCCCCGTAATTCTTAAAATGATTGGCGATCTGTGTCCACACCGCCTCATACCGCCTGGAAGTCCAGTCCCAGTCAACCGCTGCCTTGCGGACCCAGGAAGTATCCGCCGCGCCGCTGTCGTGATGAATATTCAGGATCACATACAGATCCTCCTCCATACACCAGTCCACCACGGTCTGGACGGCATTCATATACCCAGGGTCAATCTGATTGTTGTCGTCAATCCACTGAGCCCAGCTGACAGGAAGGCGAATGGTTTTAAAGCCTGCCGCCTTTACCTTTTGGATAAAATGCTTTGAGACCGGCTCATTTCCCCATCCTCTCTGATACTCCCACGGATCTCCTTTTGGAATAAAGGAACCGATGCTGTCAAAGGTATTGCCGATGTTATAGCCCAGTCCCATGTCCTCCACGATCTGCTGTGAGGTCATATCCCGCATCACGCCGTCTTTCCCATATCCGGCGGCATGAACCGGTATAGCCGCGCCTGACAGACAAGCCGTAACCGTCAGCGTCGCCGCCAGAATCTTTGCCGCTGTCCTTGTCACAAAGTTCTTCCATGTTCTCTTCATCGCTACCTCCCTTAAGATTTTTTTAAGATATGAATATTTTACCATCCGGATTCTTTCTTCTGATACCCGAAAAATCAGACGTGAAATTCTTACTTTTTAGAGGTTCATCTGGCAGCGGCGTATTTCATTCCACCCTGTGGACAAGAGAAAGCCGCAGTCTGCTGCCAGACCGCGGCTTTCGATCAATCACTTACTCCGGAACCGTATTCCTCCGGTATTGTAACAGTTCAGACGGCAATCTTTATTCCGGTTTCCCCGTCACCTGAACTTTTACCCGGTACTCCTTGGGGCTGATGCCCACGTACTTTTTGAATTTCATATAAAAATAATCGATGCTGCCATACCCTACCATCTCCGATATCTGATACACCTTCAGGTCTGTCTCCTCCAGAAGCCTCCTGGCGTTGTTGATCCGGATCATGTCCAGGGCGTTGTTAAAGTTCTCCCCCATCTCCTTGCGGAACAATTTCCCCAGATAGGCACTGTTGTAATTAAAATTCCTGGCAATGGCCTCTAGTTTCAGATCCTTGTCATAATTTTTTTCCATGTAATAGTAGACCCTCCGGATAACGTTTCCGCCTCCCGCCGTGCCGATGACCCCGCTTAAGCCTGTGAGGGCATGCTCATAGCATTCCAGAAGACTTTTCATATCCTCAGCCGCCATCAGCTGTTTCAGAATGTCTTGCAGTGCTTCCCTGGACAGAGACGAAGAGGCATATTTCTGTTCCAGACGCATCTGGAGCTGAACCATATCCTGTACCAGCATCAGCTTGATCTCCTGCTCTTTCAAAAGATTCCAGGTACAGTAATCCCTCAGCATTTCCATGGCTTTCCGGATCCCCGCCACTTCCCCCACCTCAATAAGCATCTCCATCCAGTCGATGGTGACAGCCTCCCGTTTCCCCTCCAGGCCGCAGATAAGGTCGATGGTCAAGATGTCCTCTTGATCAAAGATGAATGCCTGATCCATCAGGTACCTGGCGCTCTCATAGGAACAGAAGATCTCCTGCCACCGCCTTACATTGTTCCCGATGGCGATCTTCAGTCCGCTGCCAAAATAGTTTTCCACCCGCCTGTTCCGCTTCTCCAGCCGCTCCTTCCACCTTCCGTACTCAATGGAGCGGCCCACAAGAATCGTCTCGTCCTCTACGGAAAACTTTCCGATGCACGCATTGTCCCCCTCGGTGAGAAGCCTCACCTTTTCATGGAGATTCCTGCTCTCCCTGTCCACCTCCCCGTCTTCCTCCCTACACAGGGCGATACAAAAAATATCCCCGTCCAGTGTCAGATGGTACAGGGCCACATCCCTCTCCAATTCCTTTGGATCTCCCTCCCCCAGCACCACACGCCTGAGCAGTTCCTGTCTGGCTTTATCCTCATTCTGGCTGTGATATTGCTCCAGGAAACGGTTCTCCTCCAGTTTCTCCTTGATCTTTCCCACATATTCCAGAAGTTCATCCTCATCAATGGGCTTTAACAGATACCCTTCCACCCCCATAGTGAGAGCCGTCCTTGCGTATTCAAACTCCGAAAATCCGGTAAGAATGAGAAAATGTCCGGAGAAGCCCTGGCTTTTTGCCTCCTTGATCACCTCAAGTCCTGTAAGTCCTGGCATCTTGATGTCCACCAGAACCAGGTCCGGATTCTCCCTGAGGATATTGGCAAGCCCTTCCCTGCCGTCCTTCCCACTGGTTCCCAAACGAAACCCCGCCTTCTCCCAGTCGATGAGTCCCTCAAGCCCTTCCCTGACAGTCTTCTCGTCGTCAATGATCATCGCGGTAAGCATGCCCGTCTCTCCTTTCTCTCTTCTCGGCCCCGCACAGATTCCGTTTGCATTCGGGTTTGCCCCATGCGCCCGCCGGACTTCCATAGGTGACGGCGCGTCCGCCTCCAGGCCCATGCGGGCTTACTCCCCGAACACCGCCCGGTAATCCGCCTGGAATTTCTCAATCCCCGCTGTCGTCAGAGGATGCATGGTCATCTGCTCGATTACCTTGTAGGGAACCGTGGCGATATCCGCCCCCGCCCGGGCACAGTCCAGGACATGGATGGGATTGCGGACGCTGGCGGCGATGATTTCTGTCTCAATGTCATGAATCTGGAAAATCTCAGTGATCTCCTCGATCAGGTCGATGCCTGGCATGGAAATGTCATCCAGACGCCCCAAAAACGGGGACACATAGGTGGCGCCCGCCCTGGCGGCCAAAAGGGCCTGAGCCGCACTGAAGACCAGCGTCACGTTGGTCTTCACTCCCTCTCTGGACAAAACCTTTACCGCCTTCAGCCCCTCCATGGTCATGGGAATCTTCACCACCATATTGGGGTGAATGGCTGCGATCTCCCTGCCCTCTTCGATCACCCCCTCCGCCATGACGGTGGTGGCTTTCACCTCGCCGCTGATGGGGCCGTCCACGATGGAGGTGATCTCCTTTATGACCTCTTTAAAGTCCCGTCCCTCCTTGGCGATTAGGGATGGATTCGTGGTCACCCCGCAGATCACTCCCATATCGTTGGCTTTCCTGATCTCATCTACATTGGCTGTGTCTATAAAAAATCTCATAATCCTCTTCCTTTCATACATTTATCTTAAAATACCGTTTTCTGTACTCGCTGGGGAGACAGCCGTATCGTTTCGTGAATGCCTTGGCAAATGCCCGGCTGTCTGGAAAACCATTGTTCAGGGCCACCTCGCTGAGGCTGTGGTTCGTGTTCATCATCTCCCGGTATCCGTATTCCGTCCTGAGATCCAGAAGATAATTTTTATAGCTGACGTCTGCGTACCGTTTGAACATCCTGGAGAGGTAGGTAGGCGAAAAACCGAAGACATCCGCCACGCTCTCCAGGGTAATATCCTGGTCATAATGCTTCTTCATGTAGGAGGTGATCTTAGAAAGCCTGTCCAGATTCCTCTTCTGGCGGATGGTTCCCTGATCCTCCTCCGTCTTCATGAAACGGGTAACCAGAAGGTATAGAAGCTCATAGAACAGACTTTGCACTTTCAACTCATATGCCCGCTCCTTTTTCTCATAGGCCCTGTAAATCTGCACGATCAGCCGGGCCAGTTCCAGGTTCTCTTCCTCCTCCTGCTTTGAGAAAACCGCATAGTCATCTTCTCCCAGATAGCCGTTAAAACAGGACTGGGGAATCTGAACTACAATGGTGGTGTTGGGATCCGGCGATTCGACCGAATGGACTTCATTGGAGTTCACAATAACAAAATCTGCAGCCTCCAGCGGAAACCTGACATTGTTGATAAAGAATTCCAGCTTTCCCTCCTGGACCAAAAAGATCTCCACAGAACGGTGCCAATGCTTGGCCCTGCGGTAATTGCCTTCTTTTCCCTCAAACAGAAATAACTTGAAGGGAATATCCTCGTTGGGCATGATCAATTCATGTGAAAAATCCATATTCATTTCCGGCCCCTCCTCTGCCTGCGGATGTGTCCTTCTGTCTTCCCTTCCTTGCTGCTCCCTGGAGGCGGGCATCTTCTTGTCCTTCTTCCCCCCACCCTGTAAACTGTTATTTCTATTTTAACGGATCCCCCTGTTTTTTTCAACCGTTTCCCTCATGGCATCCGCCACATGCTGTGCCGTAAAGCCAAACTTCCTGAACAGAGTTTCGGCAGGAGCAGAGGCGCCAAATCTTTTCATGGCCACACACTCTCCGTCCAGACCCACATACCGATCCCATCCGAAATCAGACAGGGCCTCCACCGCCACCCGGGCTCTGACTTCCACAGGCAGCACCTTGCGTCTGTACTCTTCATCCTGCTCCTCAAACACGTCCATGGAGGGCATACTCACGACCCTCACATCGATCCCCTCTCCGGCCAGGGCAGAGGCTGCCGTGTCAATACCAGAGCCGTGGGGGCCGTCTGGGCGGTTATTGCGTAATACCAGGCCGCCCCTGTCTCCACGGCATCCGCGGGACGGAACACATGGAAATTGGGCATGGCCCTCAGCATGGCCAGCTGCTCTACAGGCTCGTGAGTGGGCCCGTCCTCCCCCACACCGATGCTGTCATGGGTGAACACATAAGTTACCGGCAGCTTCATCAGGGCAGACAGCCTAGCCATCGGCTTCGTGTAGTCGCTGAACACAAAAAATGTGGACACGAAGGGACGAAGGCCGCATAGGGCCAGACCGTTGGCGATGGCGGACATAGCCTGCTCCCGAACTCCGAAGTGCAGATTCCGCCCGGTATAGTCTGTCCTGGAAAAATCCCCGACCCCCTTCATGTATGTCTTGGTGGAGGGAGCCAGATCCGCCGCCCCGCCGATCATGGAAGGAACCATGTCCTTCAGGCGGTTGATCAGGACCCCTGACAGATTTCTCGTGGCCTCTGGCTTCCGGTCAAATGCCCAGTACTCCGGGTCGTCCCAGGCCTTCTTCCCCGCTTCCCGGTCATGATACCGATCCCACAGTTCTGCCAGTTCCGGATACACTTTCCGGTATTCGCGGAACATGATGTTCCACTTTTCTTCCTTTTCCTCCCCCCTGGCGGCCAGGCTCCTGTAATGCTCATAGACCCTGTCGGGAACATAAAAACCTTCCATACTCTCCCACCCCAGGTTCCTCTTCAGAGCCACCACATTGCCCTCACCCAAAGGCTCCCCGTGGGCACTGGCCTTTCCCTCCTTCTCCGGGCAGCCGTATCCGATCCTGGTCTTCACCGTGATAAATGACGGATGCTGCCTGTCTGCCTTTGCCGCCTCAATAGCCGCGCCTATGGCCTCCCTGTCATTTCCGTCTTCCACCGTGATCGTCTGGAATCCGAAAGCCTCCATCCTCTTCTGTACATGTTCGGTGAACGCTATATCCGTGCTGCCCTCTATAGAGATCCGGTTGGAATCGTAGAGGACGATCAGTTTCCCCAAGCCCAGAGTTCCAGCCAGGGAAAAGGCCTCCGACGAGATGCCCTCCATCATGCAGCCGTCGCCGCCCAGAACATATGTATAGTGATCTGCCACAGGGAAATCAGGGCGGTTGAACACCGCGGCCAGGTGGGCCTGCGCCATAGCCATCCCCACCGCCATGGCCATCCCGGCCCCCAGGGGACCCGTGGTGGCCTCCACCCCCGGCGTGTGGCCGTATTCCGGATGCCCGGGTGTCAGGGAATTCTCCTGACGGAAATGGGCCAGATCGTCCTTTGTGAGGCCGTAGCCGAACAGATGGAGCAGAGAGTACAAAAGCACTGACCCGTGGCCCCCTGACAGGACAAAACGATCCCTGTTCTCCCACAGGGGATTTTTGGCATTGTGGTCCATATGACGGCCCCACAATTCATAAGCTATGGCTGCCGCACCCAGAGGCAGCCCCGGATGGCCGGACTTTGCCTTCTCCACCGCGTCCGCCGACAGCACTCTTATGGCATTGACCGCCTGGTCCTCTATACTCTGATTCATGGTATCCTCCTTTATACTGCTTGGTTTTGTCAACAGTATAGTCTTTTCGCCAACTGGTTCCCAGTATCTTTCTTATCTGATTGATGGCACTTTTTTGCCTTCTTGTCTTCGTAAGATGCGGGGCCCGCCATGCATAAAAACAGCCTGCTCCCATCATGAAAGCAGGCTGTTTTTATCACTTGCAGCATCACTTTAAGCAAACGGATTCTCTGAAATATACCTCATCCCTTTCGGCTGGTTAAATCCGATATCCTCCACCCCCAGGTATTTGAACACCTCAAAAAGCGGTTTCCCGTAGTGTCCAAAAGCCACAGCCCCGTGGTGAGGGAAGTTTTTCTCGATCAGCACATGGCGGTAAAACCTCCCCATCTCGGGGATCGCGAAGATGCCGATGCCCCCGAAGGAACGTGTGGCCACCGGCAGTACCTCGCCCTGGGCCACATAGGCCCTCAGCCTGCAGTCTGCCGTGCTCTGAAGGCGGAAGAAGGTGATGTCTCCAGGCAGGATATCCCCCTCCAGGGTCCCCTGTGTCACCTCCTCCGGAAGCGACCTGGCCATGATCATCTGGTACTTCATGGAGCAGAAGGACAGCTTTTTCGAACAGGTATTGCCGCAATGGAATCCCATAAACGTGTCCTCCTGGCCATAGGCAAAGTTCCCCCTGATGTCCTCCCTGTAGATATCTCCGGGAACCGTATTGTTGATGTCCAGAAGCGTCACCGCGTCCTGGCTCACGCAGGTTCCGATAAACTCGCTGAGCGCGCCGTAGATATCCACCTCGCAGGACACGGGGATCCCCCTCCCTGTCAGGCGGCTGTTGACATAGCAGGGCACAAAGCCGAACTGGGTCTGGAACGCCGGCCAGCACTTCCCGGCCACAGCCACGTATTTCCTGTATCCTCTGTGCTCCTCAATCCAGTCCATGAGCGTCAGTTCGTACTGCGCCAGCCTGGGAAGGATCTCCGGCTTTAAGTTGCCTTTGCCCAGTTCTGCCTCCATATCCTTCACCACATCCGGAATCCGCCTGTCCCCCTCATGTTTCTTAAAAGCCTCAAACAGGTCAAGTTCCGAATTCTCCTCGATCTCCACGCCCAGGTTGTACAGCTGCTTGACAGGGGCGTTGCAGGCCAGGAAATTCAGCGGCCTGGGGCCGAAGCTGATGATCTTTAAACCAGAAAGCCCCACCAGCGCCCTGGCTATAGGAAGGAATTCGTGAACCATGTCCGCACATTCTTCCGCCGTGCCCACGGGATACTCGGGTATGTAGGCTTTCACGTTCCGGAGCTTCAGATTGTAGCTGGCGTTGAGCATGCCGCAGTAGGCGTCCCCTCTGCCCTGTACCAGGCTGTTCTGATCCTCCTCCGCGGCTGCCATGAACATCACCGGGCCGTCAAAATGCTTTGCCAGAAGCGTCTCCGCTGTCTCGGGGCCGAAGTTCCCCAGATAGACTACCAGGGCATTGCATCCGGCAGCCTTCACATCCTCCAGCGCCTGGACCATATGAAGTTCACTCTCCACGATGCACACGGGGCATTCGTAGATATCATTCTTGTCATACTTCCGCCTGTAGGCCTCAACCAGGGCTTTCCTTCTGTTTACAGACAGGCTCTCCGGGAAACAGTCCCTGCTCACCGCCACGATGCCTGCCTTTACGACTGGTAAATTCTCCATCTCATATCCTCCGTCTCAATGATTTTTTCTATCATCCCTACAGTTCAGGATTGCTCCCTATCAGCCCGATAAACGCGTTCTCCGGCAGCCCGCCTTCCCTGTGGCCGATGAGCCATTTATTTTTTGCAAACAAAAGCCTGTCTTCAAAAAATGCCTCCTCCACAGGTGTCATATCCGTGTTGGTCCCTCTGGGGAGGATGACCACACACCGGAACCCCTCCGGGGCAACATGGCAGGGCGCATAGTGGAGGGTGGTGGCATAGACCTCGATCACCGTCCCGGCGGGGATGAGGAACGCCTCGGCCAGGGCCGTGTCGTAGGTTCCGTCCTCCCCCACGTCCTGCTGGCTTCCCAGCATCAGCACCACATCCGTAACAGCCACATTGATCTCCGAGGTGCGGTGGTATTCCATGGCATTCATCTTCCTGTTATGCCCGTTGCAGTACCCCACCTGGACAGGCAGCTGGCCGTAGAGGTTCCGCTCCATGAGTTTGCACACAGGCAGTTCCTCCAGCTCCTCAACAGAAGCCACATACACCACATCCTCGGGAACCGGGGTCCGCCCCATGGCCTCAAGCAGCTGTCCACAGTCGTATCCTGCCACCACTTTCCCATATTTTTTAAATGCAGGGTTTGTCACGTTTTTGATTTCCATATAGTCTCCTCTCTCAACAGCCTCCTTATCAGAGCCTGGCCAGTTCCCTGTAGTCTTCCTTCAGGGAACGATACAGTTTCTTGTAAAGCCGGTGATACTGTCTGTAAACCACAGCCACTTCCTCCTCGGGACTGCAGCCGGAGCCTGGGGAGACGAGGGCGTCGCAGGCTTTCTCCACACTGCCATAGAGCCCGCATCCCACTCCCGCCAGGACCGCCGCCCCCAGGGCCGGCCCCTCTGTCTGCTCCGCCGTCTGGACCCGGCATCCGTATAAATCCGCCAGCATCTGTCTCCACACAGGGCTTTTTCCCCCTCCTCCGCACGCCATCATCTGATCCACATGAATCCCCATCTCCTGGAGGATGTCATTGCAGTCGGCCAGGGAGAAAGCCACACCCTCCATGACAGCCCTCAGAAGGTGGGCCCTGGTGTGGACAGCCGACAGCCCGAAGAACACGCCCCGACAGTCCGGATCCAGGTGGGGCGTCCGTTCCCCCATCAGGTAAGGCAGGTAGATCAGTCTATCGCTTCCCGCCGGGATTCCCTCCACTGCCCTGTTAACCAGCTCATACACATCTCGGCCCTCCGCCTGGGCCGCAGCCGTGTAGTCCTGGCAAAAATTGTCCTTCATCCATTTCAGGGACAGCCCGGCCCCCTGGGTCACGCCCATGATATGCCAGGCCCCCGGAACCGCGCAGCAGCAGGTGTGGACTCTCCCCGCCGGGTCGATGACCACCTTGCTGCTGTGGGCGAACACCACGCCCGATGTCCCGATGGTGGTAAATGCCCTGCCGTCTTTCACAACTCCGGTCCCCACAGCCGCAGCGGCGTTGTCCCCGGCGCCTCCTGCCACTGCTGTCTCCGCCGTCAGCCCCACCTTGGCGGCAATGTCCGGCAGGAGGTGCCCTGTAACCTCACAGGATTCATGAACCGTGCCAAGCCACTCCCGGGGAATATCCAGCTTCTCCAGAACCTCCTCTGACCAGCACCTCCCCGGGACATCCAGAAGCTGCATACCGCTGGCATCAGACACCTCCGTGGCAAACACGCCTGTCAGCACATAGCGGATATAATCCTTGGGCAGAAGAATATGGCGGCACCTGCCGTAATTCTCCGGCTCGTGCTTTCTCACCCAGAGAATCTTGGCGGCCGTCCATCCGGTGAGAGGCGGATTGGCGGTGATCTGAATCCACCGTTCCCTGGGCATAACCTGCAGCATGTCCTCCACCTCTTCCCCTGTCCTCTGGTCACACCAGATGATGGAGGGGCGGATCACCTCCCCTTGCCCGTCCAGCATCACCAGACCATGCATCTGGCCTGAGAGGCCGATAGACTTTACGTCCGCCGCCGGCACCCTGGACTGCTCCATCACTTCTTTCAGCGTGCCAAGGACAGCATCTCTCCAGTCCTCGGGGCGCTGCTGCGCCCAGCCATTGCGGGGCTGATACAGAGGGTACTCCTTCAGGGCCGACGCGACCACCTGTCCCCTCTCGTCAAACAGCACCGTCTTGGTTCCCGATGTCCCTACGTCAATTCCAATGAGATAGTTCATGGTTCTTCCTTCCTCCATCCATGCCGCCTTGGCCTCTCTTTTGGCCTACGGCGTTTCTATGGACATTATAATACATGTTAATCAAAAAAACGTGCTGTTAGTTATCATCCTAACAGCACTTTCTTGTCTTTTTGTTATCGTTCATCACGGAGGCCTTACCAGGCTTTCCCTGTCTTGTCCTCAGAAGGCGGGGTCTTGCTCAGGTCCAGAAGTTTCTGCCTCAGCTCCTCCTCCATCCGCCCCAGCTCCGCCTGGGCCTCTCTCCGCTTCTGTCGTCCTTCCTCCTGTATCTTCATCACCTCATCCAGGGTGGTGATCAGACTCTGGTTGGTAGCCTTCAGGGTCTCCATATCCACGATTCCCCGCTCCGCCTCCCGGGCGGTTTCCAGAGTGGCCATCTTAAGCATCTGGGCATTCTTCTTCAGGAGCTCATTGGTGGCATCGGACACCTGTCTCTGGGCCCTGGCCGCCTCCGCGGAGTGATTTAATCCCACCGCCAGCACCATCTGGGTCTTCCACAGGGGGATAGTGTTCACCAGCGTAGACTGGATCTTCTCCGACATGACAGTGTCGTTGTTCTGAACCAGACGTATCTGAGGCGCCATCTGCAGAGACACCATCCTGGTGAGTTCCAGGTCATGTATCTTCTTCTCAAAACGACTGCACAGGTTCGCCAGGTCGTTGGCCGCCTGGGTATCCTCGGGAAGGCCTGACAGCCTGGCTTTCTCCACGGCAGCCGGCAGCTCCTTCCTCATGGTCTCCTCAAGCCGCTTCTTGCCCGCCAGGATGTACATGGACAGTTCTTTCAGATAGGACAGGTTGATGTCATACATCCGGTCCATGGTGGCTATATCTTTGAGAAGCTGGATCTGATGTCCCTCCAGAACCTTGCATATCCGGTTGATGTTCACCTCGGCCTTCTCATATCTGGCCTTCATAGAGTTCAGCTTGTTGCCGCTTTTCCGGAAAATGGCGAATATCCCCTTTTCCTCTTCCTCGTCCAGGGTTTTTAATTCCCCCACAACCTCCGTCAGCATCTCGCCGATCTCCCCCAGGTCCTTTGTCTTCATGTGCTCCAGAGCCGAATCAGAAAAATCCGCGATCTTCTTCTGGGCACCTGCTCCATACTGCAGAACCATACCGGAATTGGTCAGATCGATCCTGGAGGCAAACTCCTCCACCATCTTCTGTTCCTCCTGCGTCAGCACCACCTGAACCGGCTCAGGCGCCTGCTCTGCAGGCATCTGTTTCTCAGGCTCCCATGGTTTCTCCGCCTTGCTCTCCTCTTTTATGAAGGGATCCAGAGTCAGCTCCGGTTCCAGGCCCTTCAACCCGTCAAAATCATGTTCCATATCTCTCCCTCTCTGTTCTCAGGATTTAATACTTATTTTCGGAAATCCGTCTCTGCCATGCCGTCTCTTGCCAACATGGTCTGCAGCACCGATGCGTCGGTCATCACATCAAAAGCCGCGTCTTGGTACAAATCGTCCTGGAGCCTTTCAAAAGCCCCGTTGATGGTGTCCAGAGTCTGGAGAATCTCTGCCTTGGCCTGTCCCACATTCTCCCCCGGAAACTCCACCGCGGCAAACTCCCTGTAGGACTCTGCCAGCTTCACCGTGGTGGGGAGATAATACTCCATGAACCGCTCCATCTCATCCAGCTTCTCCGGGTACTTTTTCAGAGTTTTGAAGAGATGTCTCAGAACAGTCTCCAGCCGCAGAAGCCTGGCATCTACAGGATCTCCCGGCATGGATTCCCTCAGCTGCCTCAACGTGGACATATACCTCTCTCCCTGGCTGACCGCCGCCTCCAGAGGGCTGTCCGCCGTACCGCCCCCTTCCTCTGTGCCGTCGAACTTTTCCCCACTGCCGCGTTTCTCCCCGCTGCCGCCGTCCAGAACCGTATCACTCTCCCATATCCTCTTCTTTTCCCTGCTGTTCCTCACATCTCTAAACCAGGCTTTCGGGCTCAGGGACCGGGGCTTGTCCTGATCTTTTTGCTCCTGGGCCTTCTGCTCCTGGGCTTTCTCAAACAGCCGGAACTGCCTGTAGGTCTCGTCGTCCAGAAGAAGCCAGGAACCCTCTTTGTCCATCCTCACATCGGGGAGCATCCCCAGCCCCATGATCTTTTTCAAATCTCTGCGCACAAACCCCGGACTCCTCACACAGCTCCTGCTCAGCTCTTCAATCTCACAGTAAGGCTTTCCATGGCGTTTCAGTTCCTCCACATATCGTTTCAGCCGGCTTATCCTGCGGTTCTGGCTGATCCCAGCCCACAGCATGCCGCCGAATCCCAGGGCCGCTGCCCCACAGACTCCTGCGATCCACCACCCTATGGGATTGCGGACCGAGGTGGCCATGGCCGCCAGAAGTCCCAGGGCTGGAAGCCCGAAGGCGGTGCTGCCAAGTCCCCCAAACACGGTGAGCAGGATCCCCGACACTTTCCCTTTCCAGCTGACTCTGATCTCTATGGGCTTGGGTGTCAGAACTTCCCGAGCCCCTCCCACAGTCTTCCTCCGCCACATGGCATCTCCCGCTTTCGTCCTGCACTGCTCCATCTGCCTTCTGGCTTCGTCCAGAACGGATCCTGCCGTGTCTCTCACCGCCTGGTCCCAGTGCCCCAACTCCAGGGATTGTGCCACCTCGGAGATCACGCCCCGGACCCGGCTGGCGATATCCTCCCCATCCCGTCTGTTTTCATGTTCCATCCCGGAATCCTCCTCACTACAGCGACCGTGCGAACGTCACCACGCCGCACAGAAGAAACAGAATCATCCCCCCATTGATCCACACGGCACGGCTCATTTTTCCTCCGGAGATTCCTCCTGGCCCCCGGTCAAAATACAGATCCCTCCGGCAGCAGAGAAACAGCACCAAGGCACAGATCATAAATCCAAACATCATCATGGTGTTTCCTATAGCCAGAATGCCGCCCAAAACCCCATTGATCTGGGTAATTTTCAAAAGACCTATGGGCAGAATGCTTCCCCAGAAGTTGATGATCATGTGAAAGCCTATGGTGTACCTGATCTTCCCCGTGTGCAGATAGATATACGCGAAGACCATCCCCAGCCCGAAGGCATAGAAAAATTGATAAAAATTCCCGTGCGCGATTCCAAAAATCACGCCCGACACCAACATGGCCGTCCAGTGCCCGTAGCCGGCGATCCGGTCCAGAAGGAACTTCCGAAATACCAGCTCCTCCATCACCGGCGCCACGATCACCGCCGACAGAAGGATCGCTCCAGGGTTCATGGACGTGATCATCTCCTGCATATCGTTGGCGATGGGCTCCCCCTTTATGATCCCCGCCACCCCCATGAGCATCACTCCCACCAGGTTGCCGGCATACAAGATTCCCATGGAGAACACGAAAAAACCCGCCAGCTTTCCTATCCCCCACCGTTCCTTCCCCACCTGTCCTGCGGACGGCACCCACCTCATCAGCAGACCCGTGAGGGGAACCGCTGCCGGATACATGCTGAACAGAACGATAAGCATGTACAGATTCCACTCCGTACCAGCTGCCAGGCCGGTCATATTCAGAACCGCTATGGCCATCCACTGGGAAAGCAGAGACACAGCCAGAAAAATCACGTACACAAAGCCTGTGCGCGAAAAGCATTTCCTGACGGTTCCCGCCAGCTGCTTTTCATTTTCGCCATTTCCATTTTCCCCATATCCCGAACCATATCCGAAACTGCAATTTCCCCTATTGTCATAAGACCCACGCCAGTCCATTCTTCTGATTCCTCTTTGATCTCATATTTATTGTTTTCCTGTTCCTATTATAGCCATATCCTGTTTGTTTGTCATGTACTTTTTGCTCCGGTCTTTCTTTTTGATCCTCCCCTGTGCTATACTGACATCAGACGTGAAAGCTCACATGCCATGGAAACAAAGGAGGATGGGGACTTGAATATCGCAGTAGTGGAAGACGAACCTGAGGAGAGGCTCCTGCTGTACTCCTGGATCACTGAATATTTTGAGACGAGAAATATTCCTGCCTCGGTGCGGTGCTATGGGGACGGAAAAGAGATTGTTGAAGAGGCTGGGGAGGATTTTGACGGGATTTTTATGGATATCCATATGGACGGGCTCAGCGGGCTGGAAGCGGCCCGGCAGATCCGTACCCGGGATTCCCAGGTGGCGATCGTGTTTATCACCAACATGGCTCGGTACGCCATAGACGGCTACTCCGTCCAGGCCCTGGATTTTCTGGTAAAGCCGGTCTCGGTCCGGCGTGTGGAACAGACTCTTGACAGGCTTCTGGAGCTTTTGGGCAGACAAAAGCCTGCAAAAATTGCCGTAAAAGCCAACGGCGGCATTTATCAGCTGGACACGGGCGATATATTCTATATCGAACTGTACGGCAGGAAAATCCGCGTCCACTGCAGTCAAGGGGTTTTAGAGACAGGGGGCAGCCTGCAGCATTTTGAGGAACTGCTGGCCCGCGCCCCGTTTTTCCGATGCCACCAGGCATTTCTCGTGAATATGGCCCATGTGTCCTCTGTGGAGAAATATGACGTGACGGTGAACGGAACCCGGATTCCCGTGAGCAGACAGAAAAAGAGACCATTTATCCAGGCATTTGCCGCATATCTGGGAGGGAGCTTATGATCTACGCCTACGCCAGCCCTGCCGCCAATCTGACGGCCGCGGCTTTATGGATCCTGACAGAATTTTCCCTGTTTGTCTATTTTCAAAAGAAGATCCCCAGGCGGCTGGAAGGAGTGGGTCTGTGGGTGGTCCGCCTGGCTTTCTGGTGTCTTCTCACCGGGCTGCAGATGGGGCAGACCGTCATCCCCTTCTCTCTCAATTTTGTTTTGAGGATCCTTCTCTTAATCCTGTACACCATGACGGCAGGGCAGACCTGCCTGCCTCTCGCCTTCTATGTAGCCATCATTTTTTATGTGGTAAAAGACATCTGCAAGATAGCACTGCTCAATGTCCTGTGCCCGGTCCTGAATCTTCCGGTGACAGAAGATCCGTGGCTCAATACATGTTCCATGACCGTGTGCGCACTGATGCAGTTTTCGATTCTTGTGCCCCTTGGCAGGATCATAAAGATGGACGAGCCGCTTACCCTGAAACAGCCTGATATAATCGCTCTCCTTTTTCCCTCCGTCCCCTATGCCCTTATAAAATACCTCCAGATAATCGGCTTTACATATAAAAAAAATCATGAGACGGAAACCGCCGTGGTCTGTCTCATGCTGTGTATCTGTGATCTGATCATATTTCTTCAGACAGAATACAGGATCACGACCCAGCAGATCCGGGATGAGGCCCAGGCTCTCCTGCTCCGCTCCCAGGCGCAGCTGGCGCGGTACAGACAGGAACAGGAAAAAATCGACGAGATCAACAAGATATACCATGACATGAAACATCATCTGAACTATATCCGCTCTCTCAGCGACAGCTCCAAAATCCGGGAGTACATCGGCTCCATAGTAGAGGACATGGAACCCTGGGAAATGTTTTCTTCCACAGGCAGCCCGGTGATCGACTGCGTTCTGGCCAGAAGCGGCGCAGACTGTGCCCGGCTGGGAATCCGCCTCCTTCCGTCGGTCTCCGGGGAAATCTTCGAGTTCATGGATCCGAAAGACCTTCTGATCATCTTCGGCAACGCCCTGGACAATGCCCTGGAAGCCGTGTGCAGGCTGGAACGAGGCGCGGCCCCGGACACCCTCCCGGGAACCGTGTGCAGGCCGGGGCACGGCCCTGCCGGAGAGAACGATCCCCAGGAGATCCTGATCCGCGCGGGAACCAGGCAGAACTTCGCCGTCCTCCGGGTGGAAAACCATTTCTCCGGGCAGGTGAGCCTTGACCGGAACGGACTGCCCAGAACTACAAAGAACGATGGTTCTGCCCATGGCTGCGGACTGAAAAATATACGGACGGCGGCTGAGAAGTACGGAGGGGAAGTCACGGTTCACGCAGAAGGCGGGCTCTTTATTCTCACGGTAATGATACCGATTAAACATTAAAAACGACCACTTACACAAGAGCTGTTAGCATCTTATCAATTTTGTGGTAAAATTTCTCTCATGTTATTGGGATTAATTATTAAAAGAAAGTGGGGAGTTTATTATGAAAAAGGATCATCCGGTTAAGACTCACAACATTTCCCGCAGGGACTTCTTGAAGGGTACCGCGGCAGGCGCAATAAGCATCGCGGCGGCAGGCGTCCTGGGCGCCTGCTCAAGCGACGCGGGATCCTCCGCAGGAACTGCCTCGGGAGCTGCCGAAAGCTCTGCGGCGACTTCCGCAGCCGCTACCTCCGCCGAAACTGCTTCTGCCGCAGCCACCACGGCGGCGGAGACTACGGCGGCAGCCGGTCTGTACACTCCGGGTACTTACAGTGCCACGGCCCAGGGCATGGGGCCGGTGACGGTGACCATGACTTTTGACGAGAACAGCATCACGGATGTGGTTCTGGATCTGTCCGGCGAGACAGACAGCATCGGACAGGCGGCCGGAGAAGACTTAAAGGCGGCTCTCCTGAAAAATCAGTCCTCGGACATCGACGCCATATCAGGGGCTACCGTCACCACCAACGCGGTGAAGGAAGCCGCGGCCAACTGTATCGCCCAGGCCAAGGGAGAAGCCTCGGCAGCCGCAAAAGGACCTGCAGCGGCAGCGGTTTCCGACGACTGGCTGGGAGAAGCACCGGATATCACGGACGATATGGTGGAAGAAGAGATCTCCGCAGACGTGCTGGTCATCGGCTGCGGTGTGGCAGGCGTGGCAGCTGTCCGAGCGGCTGCGGAGGCAGGCGTATCGGTGGTGGCGGTGGAAAAGGCCGACAGCCCTCAGTGCCGCAGCGGCGAGTACGCGGTGATCAATGGCAACGTGCAGGCCAGATGGGGAAGAAACACCTGGACACAAGAACAGATTGACGGCATCGTGGACTTCCACATGCTGGAATCCTGCTACAAGGTAAAACGAGCCATCATGAGCAAGTGGGCCAACAACATCGGAGAGATCTTCGACTGGTGGGTGGCTGCCAACCCTGATCTCTACTATGCCCCCGAGACCCGTTCCCCCATCCCGGACGAGAGCGCGGACAACTATCTGATACCGATTTTTTATCCTCTCCCCGAGCACTACGACTGGACAAAAGAGGCATTTCCATGCTATCCCACGTCCGTGGAGTTTCTGCCCAACCAGAACGTGACCTTCCAGGCCAACATGCAGGCGGCCGTGGACACCGGCAAGGTAGACGCCCGCTACGGCCATTTCGCCGAAAAACTGATCATGGAAGACGGCCGCTGCGCCGGGGCGTATATCCGCAACGCCGAGACCGGCAAATATCTGAAAGTTTCCGCCTCCAAAGGAGTTATCCTCTCCACGGGAGACTACTCCCAGAACGAAGCCATGGTGCGCCATTTCTGCCCTGACGTCATCGAGAACGGCATCGTCCGCATGTTCACCAACGTGGACGTAGAGGGCAAGATGACCAACCAGGGAGACGGCATCAAGCTGGGCATGTGGGCCGGAGCCGTCGTCCAGCAAGCTCACGCCCCCATGATCCACCACATGGGCGGAGGCGCGGACTTATCCGGCGTGGGAGTCATGGGCAACGCGGGATTCCTGAATCTGGATATGAACGGAAAGCGCTTCATGAACGAGGATCTGCCCGGACAGCAGTTAGAAAATCAGATCGAACTTTTGAAAGACAGAAAGAGCTGGCAGATATTTGACGCCGACTGGCCCCAGCAGCTTCCCTTTATGCCAGCGGCCCACGGCGGCGCCTGCTACTTCGAAGACATCGCCCCCGAGGAGGCTCCCGCCAACAATGCTACATACCGCAACTACAAGAGCCCTTACCAGCTGGAGGCTGCCATCGCGGACGGCCGCTGCATCACCGCCGACACTCTGGAAGAGTTGGCAGAAAAGATATACCCTGACGACAAGGCCGCCCAGGAAACCGCTCTCAAGTCCATAGAGCGGTACAACACCCTGGCCCGGCAGGGACAGGACCTGGATTTCGGAAAAGTGTCCAGCCGCATGTGGCCTCTGGAGAAAGGACCCTTCTACGCAGACCAGTTTGAATGTGCCCTGCTGCTGGTGATCATCGGCGGCCTTGAGTCCGACGAGGACTGCCACACCTACGACAAGGACCGCAACATCATCCCCGGCCTCTACGTGGCAGGCAATGTGCAGGGCAGCCGCTTCGCCGCCGAGTACCCTATCACCCTGAAAGGCGTGTCCCACTCCATGGCCATGTACTACGGCTATGTAGCAGGGAAAAACGCGGCTGAAGGCGTGTAATTCTTTAAATGAAATCCCCAGGCAGTTCCGGTGAAAGTCTTGTGTTTTTGCCGGAACTGCCTGGGGATTGTCTGTGAACCTTCTGATTCTGACGAATATCTGGTAATAATGTCCCTATTTAAGCGTCAAATCTTCAATATTTACGCCAAAACTGGATAATTTAGCAATCAACCCCTTTAATTGGTAATCAAGTTCTTGGTTTTCATTGCCTCCATTTGCCTTTTTAATGCGCTGGAGATTCATATAATTATCAATTGTTACTGTAATCAGTTCTTTTTCAGTCACTTCTTGTGCCATCTCCCTTCACCGCCTTTTGATCGATTTCTTAATAACATACCGCTACAACCTCATTATAGCGGATTTCCTAAAAAGTGTAAATCCTTTAACAGTACCAAAAGTCCTGACAAGAACCCTTTTCTTCACCGCAAACGCTGTATCTTTTTCTCCCATTCCACTCCTTTTCGCTTTCCCGCAAAAACACACTTCTGGCCTGTGATAACCACTATCACATCAATGCACTTACCTTCTTGGTATTAACACCCGATTTCGCGCTGCTTTAAAAATATCATCCGGGTCATAATCCGGCGCGAAAGGCTCAGCTGCCTTACAGATCTCCCGGTTCTTCTCCACATCTGTCTCCAATTCATCGGCAATGTTTTCCGGGCCCTTCCCTTTCCTCAGTTTCCTGCTGACCAGCTGAACCAGCGCATAATCCCTGCCTTCACCCCAGCCTTCCGCATGACCTTCCGCGCGGCCTTCCTCTCTTGCCTCTTCCTCCCACACTTCCCTGGCATCTTCCAAATTAAACTCCCCAAACAGCATATTCCTCACCTCCGAGCCATGTCTCCGGATAAACTCCGTCATGATCCCCTGACTCACACACGCCTCTATGGCCTCGTCCCTGCTCTTTCCTCCCTCCAGGCATTCCCTCGCTTTCCAGGTGAACCAGGAGTACTCGTACAGCGGGCGGCACAGGCCCAGCAGGGGATGACCCTCCGGCAGATTGATGTTGATTACTTTCACCTTCAATTGTAACATGGGATCCTCTGTCTTTTCAAGATAGGAATCGGAAAGATACAATGTCTGCTCCAGAGGCTGGGAGACCTTTCCATTATAGAAAACGTAGAATTCCGGGATCGGGATCTTGATCCTCTTTGACTTGTACATGGCCCTTGGCTCCACCAGCCACTCCATAGTCCTCCCGTAGTAGATGGCGGACCTCAGCGGCATGTCTTGGTTCACCGTAGACTGGTACTCCCGGTTGGACTTGAAAGCCAGAACCCTTTGTTCGTGTAATTCCCGCGCGTTCTTCTGGCCTGTCAATGTATCTGGTGCCATAGGCATACCCTTCCTTCAATCTGTTATTCTGAACTCATCATGGAACATACGCTGAAGCAGCAATGACCATTTAGATTACCCCTGGGAAGAAATCCCTGGCTGATGAAAACAGTATAACAGATTGGGGGAAATTTTTCTATCACTTTATTAATTTTACCGGGCTATTATTGCTGGGCATATTTATACGGCATGTCCGCAAACTCAGAGACAGCTAATCCCCTTATACTCCTCCTTCACCCGCCGATAGCTGGCCTCATCACCGATATCATAGCGCCTCCCCGGCATCTCATATGCGTACAGAGGCGCATGCCCTGACAGCCATGCCGCGAATGAGCCCGGCGCGTCAGCGGCGCAACCTTCCGCCAGGGCCTCCTGGATCCTCGCTGCATCCTCCGCCTTATAACAGTAAAACGGCGGTACCGCATGGTTTCCCTTAGGCTGCCGCGGCTTCTCTTCATAGGACTTGATACGCTTATGTTCATCAAAGGTAATTATCGCCGTCTTGCGCTGTTTCTCCAGGCAGTTCTCCTCGTGAGTCATGACACAGGAGGCGCCCTTCTCCCTGAAAAACTCCACAAAAGACAGCAGAGAAAAATCCAGCACGTTATCTCCTGCCATGACCAGGACATCCTCCCTGTTCCCCTGCAGGCCCAGTGCAATGTCCCTCACCGCCCCCAGCCGGGTCTCGTTAGTGGAGGTCCCGTCATCCACCACCGTGATTTTCTCCCCTTTCGTCCCTGCCCAATCTTCAAAATGGCCTGCGAACTTGTGGTTGGTGACCACAATAAACTCCCCGACGGCCGCAGACACATCGTCCACCAGCCAGTCCAGGATGGTCTTTTCCCCAATCTTCAGCAGGGGCTTGGGGAAATTTTCGGTCAGCGGGTACAGCCTCGTGGCATACCCCGCCGCAAGAATCAGACATTTCATATGTGATATTACCTCCTACATCACCACTCCGTCGGCACTCTCGCACAGCGCGAACTGATACCTGCCCTTCAGCGCAGGGAACTCTTTCAGGTATTCTTCTTCCACCTTGCGTTCAATACTCTCCGCGAACTTCGGGTCGATCAGCGCCATGCAGCAGCCCTTAAAGCCCGCGCCTGAGAAGCGTCCTCCATAAATGCCGTCCATATGGCACATGATCTCGTACAGCTTGATCAGCTCCGGACAGCCGCTCTCGTAATTATGTACCGAGCTGTAGCCGGATTCAAACACCAGACGGCCGTACTCCCTCAGATCCCCTTTCCGCCATGCCTGAGCGCCTGCCTCGGCCCGGGCATACTCGGTATAATAGTGCTCCGCCCGCTTCCTCCAGTTCTCCGGCAGGCTGCCCTCATACCTGCGGTATATCTCCTCCGGCACATCCCGCAGGCGCGTGTCCACGAATTTTTCATAATCCATCCCGGCAAATGCCTTCAGGGCAAATGCGGCCGCTTTGCATTCATCCTGCCTGGCATTGTACTTGCTGTTGGCCAGGCTGCGCTCCAGCCCGGAAAAAAATATGGCAATTTTATAATCCTGCATATGGGGAGCCGTGGGAATCAACTCGTAAGAGTCGTCCCTTGTGTCCAGATACAGAAGCTGGCCCTTCCTGCACAGAACCTCACAGCTCTGGTCCAATTTGCCGCAGTTGACACCCACATACTGATTCTCAGCCGCCTTGGCCGTCATGATCATCTCCCACTCACTGAGGCGGATATCATTTACCCTGCACAGTGCAGACAGAAATACGATAATGACCGCCGCCGAAGAAGACAAACCACCGATCGGCAGGCTCCCCTCCAGCACCCCCGCGACCCCATAGCGGAGTTTATACGACTGGCCCAGAATCAGCGCCGCTCCCCGCAGGTGGTCGGCCCAGTCGTTCTGCTTTGTCTCCGGCACAGAAGACACATGAAACTGCGCCCGCTTTCCCGGAAAATTCACCGACTGCACCTCACAGATGCCCGACTCCTTTTTGGAGTAGGCAAAATGGATGCCCTTGTCAATAGCCAGACCATTGATCTTTCCGAACTGGTGGTCAATATGAGCGCCCAAGGGCGAAATACGGTAAGGGCAGAACGCCACCCCAGACGGAGACTTCCTGTAAAGAGACTCGTAAATTTTAACACATTCCATAGAGGCCACCTCAATCAAACTTTATAAAATTCTTTGTACCACCGGGCAAACTTCCTCAACCCGTCCCTCAGGCCGGTACTTGGCCTGAAACCGAAATCCCTCTCCAGTGCGGCAGTATCCGCGTAGGTCACCGGCACATCTCCCGGCTGCATGGGAACCAGCTTTTTGTGGGCCTCAAAATCATAATCCTCCGGGAGAATCCCCGCTCCGATCAGCTCCTGCTGCAGAATATCCACGAAATCCAGAAGGTTCTCCGGACTGCTGTTGCCGATGTTGTAGACCGCGTAGGGAGGCACCGGGAGTCCGTCCTCCCCAATCTTCCTCTCCGGCGCTCCCTGCATCACCCGCTTGACTCCTTCCACAATATCGTCCACATAGGTGAAATCCCTCTTACAGTTGCCGTAATTGAAGATCTGGATGGTCTCGCCTTTCAGCAGCTTGTCCGTAAAGCCAAAATATGCCATGTCCGGACGCCCTGCGGGGCCATACACCGTGAAAAACCGAAGACCTGTGGAAGGGATGTTGTAGAGCTTGCTGTAGGCGTGGGCCAGCAGCTCATTGCTCTTCTTGGTGGCGGCGTAAAGAGATATCGGGTTGTCCACTTTATCCTCCGTGGAGTACGGCACCTTTTTGTTGGAGCCATAGACTGATGAAGAGGATGCATATACCAGATGCTCTACCCCCGCGCTGCCGCCGTCGTAGGAGTGGCGGCATGCCTCCAGGATGTTGTAGAAACCAATCAGGTTGGATTCCATATACACATCCGGATTTGTAATAGAATAGCGCACTCCCGCCTGAGCGGCCAGGTTGACCACTATCTGCGGACGATGGTTTTGAAAAATGCTGTCAACAGCGGATTTATCCGCGATGTTTCCTTTGATAAAGGTCCAGGCAGAGGCCGGGTGCTGTTTTGCGGTTTTCTCGATTTCTTTTAATCTCCACTCTTTGATGGATACATCATAGTAATCATTGAGATTGTCAATACCGATTATATTGACTGATTCGCAAACGCGCAGCAGTTCTAAAACCAGATTGCTGCCGATAAAACCTGCCGATCCGGTTATCAGGATCGTTTTGTTTTCCAGGCTGATGTTTTGCTGTTTCATTTGTTTTGACTCCTTCTCTTTCTTAAACTCCCCGCCAGGCAAAATTCTGGCCTGGGCAAGCCACTATCACCTCAAAGTACTCACCTTCCCGGTGTTAAAAGCCCGATTTAGCACTGCTTTAAAAATATCATCCGGGTCATAATCCGGCGCGAAAGGCTCAGCCGCCTCACAGATCTCCCGGATCTTCCCCACCTCTGTCTCCAACTCGTCGGCAATGTCTTCCAGGCCCTTCCCTTTCCGCAGTTTCCTGCTGACCAGCTGAACCAGAACATAATCCCCACCTTCCTCTCTCGCCTCTTCCTCCCACACTTCCCTAGCATCTTCCAGATTAAACTCCCCAAACAGCATATTCCTCACCTCCGAGCCATGTCTCCGAATAAAGTCCGTCATGATCCCTTGGCTCATGCTAATCACTTTTACTTTCAATTGTAACATGGGATCTCTGATGATTTCTAAATTAAAACTGCCCAGGTTTTATGTGGAAAATTGACCCACCCAATCAAGCAAAATACAATCCTCTTCGTGTGCAATCAGTCACGGAGAGAAGGCGTTTTCTGGCAGCCCTGCCGACAACGGAAGGTATCGTTCGTTATTAATGGTCGATATAGGCACTTAGAGTCAATAAGCTCGATTTCGCGCCGCCGCGAAAATATCATCTGGGTCATAATCCGGCGCGAAAGGCTCAGCTGCCTTACAGATCTCCCGGATCTTCTCCACCTCTGTCTCCAGTTCATCGGCAATGTCTTCCAGGCCCTTCCCTTTCCGCAGTTTCCTACTGACCAGCTGAACCAAAACATAATCCCCACCTTCCTCTCTCGCCTCTTCCTCCCACACTTCCCTGGCATCTTCCAGATTAAACTCCCCAAACAGCATATTCCTCACCTCCGAACCATGTCTCCGAAAAAATTCCATCATGATCCCCTGACTCACACACGCCCCCATGGCTTCCTCTATGGCCTCGTCCCTGCTCTTTCCTCCCTCCAGGCATTCCCTCGCTTTCCAGGTGAACCAGGAATACTCGTACAGCGGGCGGCACAGGCCCAGCAGGGGATGGCCCTCCGGCAGATTGATGTTGATTACTTTCACCTTCAATTGTAACATGGGATCCTCTGTCTTTTCAAGATAGGAATCGGAAAGATACAGCGTCTGCTCAAGAGGCTGGGGTGTCTTCCCATTATAGAAAACGTAGAATTCCGGGATCGGGATCTCGATCCTCTTTGACTTGTACATGGCCCTTGGCTCCACCAGCCGCTCCATAGTCCTCCCGTAGTAGATGGCGGACCTCAGCGGCATGTTTTGGTTCACCGTGGACTGATGCTCCCCGATAACAAGGACCTTTTTCTTTACGGTAAAAGCCAGGTCATTCTTTCTGGCCAGATATAAAACTCCTTCCAGGGTCTCAAAGACGATATCCTCTGGCGCGATAGGTTCCCGCGCGCCTTCCACAACTTCTCCTGGGCGGAGCCCGCACGGTTCCCCTCCGCCCTCCCATCCTCTTTCCAGCAGAACCATGCTCTCATACAGCCGCGCCGCGTTAGCCGACTCCCCAAAATAAGACGTGAACACCGTAGACTGGTACTCCCGGTTGGACTTAACACCCAGAACCCTTTGTTCGTGTAATTCCCGCGTGTTCCTCTGGCCTATCCATGTGTCTGGTGCCATAGATATATCCCTCCTTCAATCTGTTTTTCTGAACTCATCATGGAACATACGCTGAATCAGCAATGACCATTTAGATTACCCCTGGGAAGAAATCCCTAGCTGATAAGAGCAGTATAACAGATTGGGGAAAATTTTTCTATCACTTTTTTATTTTCACCAAGCTATTATTGCTAGGCTATATTTCAAACGGCATGTCAGCGAACTCAGGCAGTCAATATCCCTATACTCATCCTTTCCCCGCCACATCCACTACCTTTGACTCCTTTTGTCTGGATCGAGGTGAAATTATCGCACCACGATAACTCTCCCATCTCAGATCCCAGCAATCGAAACATAAGATCCTTCTTTTACAGTCTGCTCCAAAATCGTCTGCAGCAAAATGTTTCTACAATTGTTTTTCGCGGCAATACGCTACCCTTTCCTCCACACCATCTTATCCACGACCCCAGTATAGCTCTGGATCACCTTCACCATCTTGGACGAGACATTCTCCTCCACATAGTCCGGCACAGGAATACCGCAATCCTCTTCCAAATTCATACTCACAGCCGTATCCACCGCCTGCAGCAAACTCTTCTCGTCAATTCCCGCTAGAATAAAGCAGGCCTTATCCAGGGCCTCCGGGCGCTCCGTGGAGGTACGGATACACACGGCGGGGAAAGGATGGCCCATGCTGGCCAAAAAGCAGCTCTCCTCCGGCAATGTCCCCGAATCCGACACAACCGCGAAGGCGTTCATCTGCAGATGGTTGTAGTCATGAAAACCCAGGGGCTCATGGCGGATCACCCTTTTATCCAGCTGAAATCCCGAGGTCTCCAGACGGTTCCGGCTCCTGGGATGGCAGGAATAGAGAATGGGCATGTCATATTTTTCCGCCATCCTGTTGATGGCTGTAAACAGGGAATAAAAATTCTTCTCCGTATCGATATTCTCCTCCCTGTGAGCTGACAAAAGGATATATCCATGAGGTTCCAGTCCCAGCCGGTCAAGGATATCCGACACCTCAATCTCCAGCAGATTCTGGCGCAGGACCTCCGCCATGGGGGAGCCTGTGACGTAGACTCGCTCCTTGGGAAGCCCACATTCATAGAGATACTTTCTGGCGTGTTCCGAGTAGGCAAGATTCACATCAGAAATAATATCCACGATCCTGCGGTTGGTCTCCTCCGGAAGACACTCATCCTTACACCGATTTCCCGCCTCCATATGGAAAATGGGAATGTGGAGCCGTTTTGCCGCAATAGCTGACAGACAACTGTTGGTGTCGCCGAGGATCAGTAACGCATCTGGCCTGAGCTGACTCATCAGCTTGTAAGAACAATTAATGATATTGCCCACCGTAGCGCCCAGGTCATCTCCCACGGCATCCATGTAGACCTCCGGGTTAGCGATCTTCAAATTTTCAAAAAAGATTCCATTGAGATTATAGTCATAATTCTGACCTGTATGAGCCAGGATCACATCAAAGTACTTGCGGCACTTATTGATGACCGCCGCCAGGCGTATGATCTCCGGGCGCGAGCCCACGATGATGAGCAGCTTTAATTTTCCATTCTCTTTAAAATGAATATCAGAGTAGTCTGTTCTGATCTCTCCCATAACTCCTTTACTCCTTTTCTTCCACAATCTCAAAATTGTGTCAGGATGCCCGAGATCAAATGACTCATTGGCCCACATCACAGTCACCAGATTCTCGGTCTTGGAAATTGTGAGTGTATCCCGGCAGCATGTGTACCGCCTCTATCTTATCCCCAGATACCTCAAAATTCAATACTTCATCTGTGCCGATCTCTCTCCTGGATCAGGCCGTGGCCAGAAACCACGATAAAGAACTCCCATTTGCTGTGGTGTCAGTGCTGGCCTTTGGTGATACCAGGTTTGCTGATATTCACAGAAAACTGGCCACAATTGGCGGTTTTTAAAAGTTCCGTAAAACTCCCTCTGGGGTCACAGTTCATTTTTAATGAAAAACAGACCTTTTCTTTGGGTAAATAAGACAGATAGATGGAATACAGTTTCTTGGCGAAATAACCATCCAGTATCTCAGGTATGACCAAGGTCTTAGGCTACGCTTTGTAAGAGTCCAGTAGCTCCATTAAAGATAGAGCAGTAAAAGTTTACTTTTAGTTCCACTATTATGGATCACTGTTATGAAGTGACTTTTGTCAAGAGGTAAATTGAAAAAAATCAAACTTTTCTTTTTCTTCTTTGACAATACCACATGTTTCTCTGACAGCATCAGGAAAGGGCCATGATTTTACAGTTCCCAGCAGTTGGCCACTCTGTTATTCGTGGATTGGTTACCAACAAGCTAAGGATGCTAAAATCCCTTCCCCCGACGGCTCGGCTGGCTTTGGGTCTATTCCTGAGTTTTTCGCCGTCGGTCAACACCGCCTGGCATCCTTTTCAGGTTCTGTCAAGGGTAGCGGACACGAGAATGCCTTCTATAAGAAAGAATTTTGTGCGGCTTTCAAATCGATATTTCTGGTCATCGTGCCCCATATGAAGCATGCCAGTTCCCGGGCGACTGCCGCCACTGCCACATTCCGTTTCTTGCCATGGCGAATCATCCGGTAATACTTACTGCGCAGCCTTGTATTCGCTTTATCCGCATACGCAATAACTTCTGCCCCATTACCCGACTGCAGAGATCTTAGTTCTTTTGATTTATGTCCCACGGCACCCTTGCAGAATCCCTCTGCCGCTTCCACCAACAATAAGCGGAGATGGGAATTGCCCGCCTTGGACAACCCGGTTCTGCCGACATGGGTTCCGCTGGAGTTTTCTCCCGGGGCAAGCCCCAGGAAGGATGCGTAAATATTGCCTTTAGCAAACCGGTTGAAGTCCCCCGTTTCTACGATCAGTAACAAGGCGGTGTAAGTTTTTATCCCCAGGAAACAGCACAGCTGTTTCACCTTTCGCTGATATTCCTCCTGAACGGAGATTTCTACAATCCGTCGGTCGAAACGTTGAATTTTTGCCGTCAGTTCATCATAGGAAGCCATGTACTCATTCAAGACTTCCCTATACAATGCGGGAAATTCCAGTTTCTTCAACCAGGCCGCATGCTTTAAAGTCCATTTGGTTCCTTCATAATGGTATCCATGCCTCAGACAGAAAGCGCCTATCTGCTGCTTGATTTTCTTTAATGCCAGCTTGTGGTCATCCCTCATACGGATATATTCTTTTACTGAATCATCCTCCCCCCGTAGGGCTATAAACAGGATGATATCCCCCATAAGCAAAACACTGTGCGATCATAAGGGCATACCAGGTGTCTGTTTTTACCCGTTTGCCTTGTTGGGTAAGCATGGTAGTAGGAGCAAGAATCACACATTTAACACCTGCGGATGTCAGCTGATTGTATAAGGAATAACCAAGACATCCTGCCTCATAGCCGCATTCAATAGAATCATCGTCGGAAAGACCAATCTTGAGTTTAAGGCTTTCAATAAACATGAGGATGCTTTTATAATCCGGAGTAACCTGAATATTGGCAAAGATTCTATCATCAGCACCAATAATCGGTTCAATTGCACATAAAGTGTAGTTTGTACTATGGGCATCCATTCCAGTTTTTATTATTCTATACATAAGTGACCTCCTTTTGTATGTTGTAATCCCTTTTACCATGATATTCAGCAAATCTAGTATACAGTATATCCACGTTGTTACAACTGTGGGGTCACTTCATATTATCTAAACCAGTTGCTATAGATATTACTTAGCCCTACTTTCCTAAACATGTTTTCAACTATAACCGTATTAAGAATCTCCTTTCGAATATTAGGAAATACTATAAATAGTACCATAAAATATATCCCAATACACAAAAACACTGATATACATTGCCATACTATAGAAATACTGATCTCTATCATCAGTTTACCGAATACCCCCATAATCACTGCTGATACTATTGAAGGCATAATATTTTTTAATACTGTTGTAAATTTAATTTTAAAAAACAAATATAAACATAAAAAACTATTTACACATATTTCTAATATAGCAAAGCCATAAAATATAGTAAAAACAGAGAAATCTTTCTTAACAAAATATAACAGTGTAGGACACAAAAACATCAAGTACATTAACTGCACCATTAATGAAATTTTAGGTTTTCCTTTACTGCGAAACACCTCACTATTATAGTTATTAAAAATAACTAACAAAGAATAGTTCAAACCATATAAACCCAAGAATCCACTAACTTTTAACCATTGATTCCCCAGAAGAATTCTAGTGATTAATTTATTATATACAAATATTCCAACTCCTAAAGGAATTACCAAAACTGCTGTTAGGCGCTGAAAAGTAAAATAAGTTTCTTCAAACAGATTATCATTAGCTTGACATCTTGATAATGCAGCAAATAATACTGGGGATAACGATGAAGTGATAATCGATACAATACTAGAAATCGTCGTTATCGTTGTTTTATACAATCCCAAATAAAATACACTTAAGTAATTACCTACAATAAATGTACCTATATATGATGTTAACCATATAGAAATGGATTCAATCAGTGTCCAAATACTAAATGAAAACATTTCCTTTAATGTATGAATATCATAAAAAAATTGGGGTTTCCACGGCGACTTTATTGTTAAGGCAACTGCTCGAAACAGATTTGATGCCAGATTTCCTATTAATAAAGCCCAATAATTTTTGAAAATCAAAGCAAGAGGCACTGTTACAAATAATGGTATAAATGAACCAATTGTACGAATAAAAAATGTTGTTTTAAAATCAAAAGCTCTTTTATATCGTGCCTGTTGAATACTTGAAAATGAAGTAAGTAATATAACTATAGACGCTATACTAATAGAATTTCCATAACCAGGGTTCCCAACCATCATTGCAATTTTGTTCCTGGCAACAAAAATAACTATAAATATCAAGGTAGAAATACCCAAATTTGTCCAAAAAGCCACATTAGTAGTATTATCCAATTCCCTTATAGACGAGAACTCATGCTGCACAATATATTTCTGAAATCCCGCATCTGTAAAGATGTCTGCAAAACTTGTAACCATCGTAAGAGTTGCCACAATACCAAAGGCCTCTGGGGTAAGCAATCTTGCCAGTATCATATTTACTATCGGAGATATGATTTTTGCAATAGTCTCTGTCATAGAAGACCAGAATGTAGCTTTGCCAACCATACTATTCAAACTATTATCCATCTTTTGATTCATTCTTTCTCCCTTTGCTCAAATCATAAATAAGTCAATTTATGTTACAAAAAAAGAATATGTATTATACATTATTACTTTTTGTATTTTCAATTATTACCATTTTCATCTTGATGATTGTCTGGAATACAAAGACATAAATATATTAATGTAAGTGACAACATCGACAATTCAGATCTGATCAACTGTCCTGCCGAAGTATATAAAAGCATCAGAAGTAATGGAACAAATTGGTAAAAATAATGTTTTTCCTGATATGGCTTTGAATCCGAAATTATTGCTAAAAGCAATCCAAAAAACAAAAAAACTCCTACTATTCCCCATACAACCCAAACTTCCTGAAAACCATTATGGCAAACTTGTGTATATCCCCCATATATCTTAGATAACTTTTCCTGAAAATCCTGCAATCCAAGACCGAACAATAAATAGAGAGGAGAAGAAAATATGTGTTTAAAATAAAATGATAGTAATGTATCTCGACCGTTCAATAAATCCGCTTCTCCAAAACGAAACAAAAGATTATTATATGTCTCCGGCAAAAAAGTATACACTATAAGTAAACAAACCAACGCAATAAACAATAATCCAAAAATAGATTTAGCTTTCTTAGTTATACTTCCTACTGTTCCAAGCACAAATCCAATAATAATAAATAAAAGACAAACTATAAATGTTCTAGACAAGGTCATTAAACCGAACAAGACAGCCATTACTGCTAAAAAAACATCATAAATTGTATATTCTTTTTTATTATACAAAGTCAACATTGATACAATTGTTAAGTTACATATAAAGCCAAGTCCATTAGAATTAAAATTTAAGCCAAAATTAGACGCAACTGTAGTTCCTGCGCCAAACCTATAATTATGATAGCTTGTGCCTATCAAACTCTGCAAATTAAAACCAACTTTTTCAAGTTGAATATATAACATAATTAAACAAATACCAATTGTACTAATAGCAAGGCTTCGCAAAATCATCTTGTAATTTATTTCACATAAATCCATATCAATTACGATAATCAAGAGCAATAATTCAGCAAAACATCTTAAAAATTCAACCAAAGAAAATCCTCCCATAAACATATGTGAGAATTCCCATATCATCATGGTCACAACAAAAATAAGACTTTTGCTTATATCCAGTTTCCAGCCTTTCTTAAATAAATATATCAATATACAAAAAAATAATGTATATTTATATTGGAAACCTGTAGACATTGGTATGCAGGATAGCGCAATGGCTATAATATTATCCGTATTCCCAAACAAAATTGGAATAATAGATAAAACAAGAAATAACAAAACTGGAATATTCATTTGTAATGCATTCCTTGCAAATAGCAACAATAGCATTATTACAAGAGTAACATATTGTAATCTCTCACTATTTCTTACTATTTTATTTTCTCCCATTATTATTTACCTTTCAACGCCATTATATCTTTTTAGTTCAATCCAATCTCCAAATGTTTTATCCCATTCATCTGGTTCAAATGGCACCATCCCGCTCCAATGGAATAGTGTTATTTCACCAAAATATACTTTTCCATCAATATCATAAAAATCAATTCTTGCCTGTGGAATTCCCTTCGACAATCTACCTGCCAATTCCTTCATATGTGTAAATGTTGAAGGACAGATAGGCATCTTATCTGCATTAGGATGCCCATTTGTAAACGGAAGATGATTAAACTCCATATCAAAAAAATCAAACTTAGTTTCCTCCGTTGTTGAAGCTCTATCTGTTGCTATAAACATTGCTTTTGTTGTTCCATTAAATGAAAAAAACTTATAGTCTGTAAGATCAGATATTGTCAGAGGTTCATTGATTTCAACAACATCACCATTACTATTAAAGAGAATCTCTTGTTTTTGTTTCTCGGTTATACGAACACCATATACCAACTTATTAAGTATTACTCCGTCTCCCCCCCCTGTTTCTTCTGAAAGTTTTATCCATTCCCCTAACTTTGTGTCCCAGTTTTCAGGTTTAAATTTTTCAGTTCCGCTATCAGAGTAAAAAGTATGTTCTGAAAATTTCACTTCATTATTAATTATATATAAATCAACACGAACAAAACTTTTTCCTTTCGACAACACCCTTGCTATTTCTACCATTGCAGATAGTTGCTCCGGCCTTTCAAATGGCTTTTCGCTATTAGGAAAATTCTGACGGAGCTTCAGAAGTTTCCAGTCTATACTAAAATAATCTATACTCTCATTTGGCTGTTTGTCATTCTGTATTGTCTGAATAATTTTGGGTTCTCCATTAAAGCAAAAAAACTTATAAACTGGAAGGAAATTATTATTTCCATCTGTCATATATTTCTCTGCTATTATCTGCGGAGGAACATTTTTATACGGCCATTCTCGATTTCCCCAATAGTAATTATTACGCAAGCATTTATTGATTTTTTTTCTTGCTGTTTTAATATCCAGTTTGCTTTTATCTTTGCAAATAATCAATCCTCCTGAATCATGTGTACACTTCAAAACAAATTGATTTGGTAACATATTAAAATCAATCTCATCAAATGATTTCCATGGTCCCCCTACCAACGGTATCAGATATTCTTCCCCTATTTTCTCTTTAATGTATTCTCTTACCGCATACTTATCTACCAATGTTGTATACAATTGATTACGGTCATACAGTTTCAACCATTGTAGTTTCTCATTGAATGTTTGCGGATTATGAAGTTCCAATTTTTTCCCAAACTTCATATAATATTTCTTCTCTAAAAATTTTTGATCTGACATCTTATTATAAAAGCCTTTGGCTGCTAAAATCTCAAATCGAAATTGCTTATTTATAATAAATCTAAAATATTTATTCATACATCTTCTCCCTATTTTATCAAATCACACAAGGAATTAATGCTTTTTTTCTGAGAACAATAATTCAAGATTTTATTTCTTGCTGCATTTGCCACTTTTTGACGTTCGTGTGGATCCATTTCCATTACATATTCTATTGTTTTTGTCAGTTCATTCGCGTCACCAACAGGAATAAGATATCCATTTACACCATCGTCTATAAGATCTTTGGGGCCTGTTTTACAATTGGTTGATATACAGATAAGTTGACTTACCATTCCTTCCATAAGAGCATTTGGCAAACCTTCATAATCGGAAGTCATCAAATAAATATTGCTTTTTTGATACTCGTTTTCCATATGAGGGGATCTACCCATTAAAATAATATTACTTTCCATATGCCGCCTAGCAATATGCTTGTTAATTTCAGCAACATAATCATCTGAACCCCTCCCAAATATACGTAAAGACAGTTCTGGATGATTCTCACATACTTTCGCAAATGCGTCAATCATCATTTCATAATTCTTCTGAGGGTCAATGCGTCCCACAGCAATAAATGTAGTTGGTTGCTCATCCAAAGCCTCTCTATATGATTTTATATACAGATCAGAAATAGGGTTAGGAATTACTACACATTTTTCTTGGTCAGCTTTACTAAAAAAGGGCTTCTGGTCCGACGCTTGCAAAATAATTTTATAACTACAGTGATAGCACATCATCCACAGCATTCTTTGTACTTTATTAGTAACGCTAATTCTCCAAGGGTTTATTCGGATTGTTTCTATACGTTTACAGTTAAGTCCAATAGATGCTAACATTATCCATACTTGCATCGCGGGTAAAAACGAAATGATATAATTGGGCCTGATCCGTTTCAAGCATTTACGAATCGCCCAAATTCTCTCTATATAGCTCATACTCAAATATTCTTTCAATGTTGTAACAACATAATTAACCTGAACTTTGGGATTGATATAATATTCATCTTCTGATTTACTAAAAGCAAGGACATATGTTTCATATCTACGCTCAGACAATTCATTTGCCCATACACTCACTACTCTCTCTGCTCCTCCCCCCGTTAATTGAGGAATAGCTAAAAGTATTTTAATTTTCATCTTTTACTCCTTATTTGGCAATTGGATCCAGCTTCCAAAAGTGTAATCCCATAGTTCCGGCTGAAATGGGACATTTCCACTAAAATGGAACAATGTCAATTCTCCTACATATATTCTGTTTCCGACTTCATAAAAATCAACTCTCAACTGGGGAATTCCTTTGGATAGTTCAGAAGCTAATCGTTTCATTAACTCAAAGGCAGCCGGTTTCTTTGGGGGCTCAGTTGCGTTAGGGTGTCCTTGACTAAGGGCTAAATGATTATAATTTGCATCAAAGAAATCAAATTTTGTTTCAATTTTATCATCTGCTCTATCCGTTGCTATAAATAATGCTTTAACGTTTCCATCAAAACAGAAAAATTTATAGTCTGTCAATTGATCTATTTGTTCTTTTTCTATAGCAGAAATTATGCGATTATTTTCATCCATTGTAAATTCTGTTAGTTCTTTTTCTGATATATGAATCTCGATAATCATTCCATTAAGAATTACTCTATATCCTCCCATATTTTCAGGGAGTTTTATCCATCGGCCTAGTTTTTCATCCCAATCAGCTGGTTTAAATTCAGCTAATCCTGCATCCGAATAAAAAGTACACTCCGAAAAACTAATCTCATCATTAATTACATACAAATCCACGCGTAAAAAATATTTGTCTTTTGCTAAAACACGAGCAATTTCTAACATCTCATTTAAATGCACAGGTTTAGATAATGGAGCTTCACTATTTGGAAAATTCTGTTTCAAAATCAATAGATTCCAATCTGTATCAAAATAATCAATACTTTCATTCGGCTGCTTATCATTTTGAATAGACTGAATAACTTTCGGTTCCCCATTAAAGCACATAATTTTGTAAACAGGAAGAAAATCATTCTCTCCATCCTTCATATATGATTCTGCAAAAATTCTTGGTAAAACATTCTTATATGGCCATTCTCGACAAGTCAGATAGTAATTATTACGTAAATGCTCTTCTAAAAACTTCTTCGCCTTAACTTTATCAAAAGATTTTTTATCTTTACAAATTAATACTCCGCCACAATCGTGTGTCGTTTTTAGAACAAACTGTTCGGGCAAGATATCAAAATCAATCTCATCAAAAGAATGCCATGGACCACCAATTGTAGGTACCACATATTGGACACCGATTCTATCAGATATATATTTTTTTGCTTCGTATTTATCTACCATAGTGGTATATTCTGGACGGCGATCATATAGCTTTAACCAATTTAATTTTTCATTAAAAGTTTGTGGATTTTTCAAATTAGGAAGTTTTCTAAACCACTGGTAATACTTAATTTGGATCCACATTCTATCCGGAATTAATCTCCCAATTCCAAATACTAAAAACTTACGAAAACTCATTATTTTACTCTCCATCAATAGTCCATTAATTCATGCCATTTTTGCAATATTATTTTTTCACTAAAAATAACAGAATCCTTTTTTGCTTGTTCTGCACAACGAATTCGCAACTTATCATCAGAAAGCATTTTATCTAATGCTATAATCAATGCCTTTTCATCGCCTACTGGAATAAGAATACCATTTTCACCATCTCTAATGTATTCATCTGAGCCCGCACAATTCGTAGAAATACATGGCAATCCCATCATCATTGCTTCCAAAAGTGCATTAGATAAACCTTCATAATCTGAAGAAAGCACAAATAATTCTGCATTCGCAATTTGCTTATGGACATCAATCACATTTCCATGAAATAAGACCTTATTTGCAACAAAGTTTTCTCTGGCACATTTCTTTAACTCCTCGAGGAGTTCGCCATCTCCATAAATATCCAAAGTATGCATCGGATATTTATCTGAGATTTTGGAAAAAGCACGTATCAACATTTTTTGATTTTTCTGCGCTGTTAATCTCCCTACAGTTACTATTCTACATAATTTATTTACAGATGCAAATTCAGCAACCATAATGGGATTCGCAATGATTTTCTTATTTTTTAATTTAGGAAAATATCCTGATGCACGTTCTGTTTGGAAAATACATCCTGCAGCTTTTGGATAAAAAATATTTGTAGCTATATTAATCAGTTTAGAACGTCCATCACAATTCGGATCATTCCTTTCTGAAATGAAAATTCGTTGTTTTAGTCCTATACAAGCGATCTGAGTCAACAAATTTATTCTTGCCGCAAATGCTAATACTATATCTGGTTTATTTTTCCTGATGTATTTTCTTATGCCGTACAGCCATCTGGGAATACGTTTCATTCTTGAGTAGCCTTCACCACATGTCATATCAATAATGCGAACATTAGGGTGCAAAATATAATCCACTCTATTAAACAACAACAAAACTAGTTCAACATTCCAACCTTTTTCTGCATAATCATGAGAAAGTATAGAAATAACTCTCTCTGCACCACCTCTATTCATACTTCCTAAAATCATAACTATCTTTTTTTGTTTCATTGTCCTCCGCATATACTCTCATTTGTCTCAACATAATAATTGCTTTATTGTATCAGCTACTACTTTCTTTTTATCAAACAATTCTTCCATACGTTTCCGCCCAGCTAATCCCATAGCTTTCCGCTCTGTGTATGAAAGTTCCGTAAATTTCTTCATTACTCTATATAAATCTCCAGGATTTTTTTCTTCTGCAAGATATCCACTAATACCATCCTCCACAGCCTCAAGGCAACCATGGATATTGCTTGTAATAACAGGCCGTCCTGATGCAGCACTTTCAAGGTTTGTGTTTGCCATTCCTTCATGCCAAGAAGGAAGAACAAAACAGTGACAATTATTTATAAAAGGACGAACATCTTTCTGATATCCGTAATAATTTATCCATCCCTCTGTTTCATATTTCTTTATAATCTCTTTATAATCTTCTTCACAACCACCAAGAATATCTAAAGTACAAGCTATACCATCCATATAAAGTCGATGCATTGCTTCGAATAGTTCATTAATCCCCTTCTCTTTCATAACTCTACCCATAAATAGAAATCGTGTTCCCTCAGTTAGTGGGTAACTAGTAACTGAATAATGTTCCAAATTCACACCTGCTCCCATCAAAAGACAAACTTTCTCTTTTGAAACAATTCCTTTTTCTATAAACACCTGACAATTTTCTTCATTTTCAAAGAACACAGTTTTTGCGTTTTTTATCCCTACCTTATACATAATTGTAACAATATTACGCAATATTCCTTTATTCTGAAAAGCTGTACCTAGGCCAGTGATATTAGTCACATGCGAAATACCTAGCATTCGGCTAGCCAGCCCACCATAAATATTAGGTTTTATTGTATACGTTATTACCAAATCTGGCTTTTCTATCCAAAGTAACTTTACATATTGGTAAAATAATTTTATATCTGTTTTGGGATTTACGCCACGCCTATCTACAGGAGTATCAATAAAAATGCACCCCATACGTTCAAATGGCTTAATCAACTCACCATTAGGGCATGAAATAAGTACTCTATTATCTTTCAACAATTCGAAAACTAATTCCCGGCGAAATTGATACAGTCCTACATCATTATTAGTCAAAATAAGGATTTTCATTATTCAGCACCACTGTCCTAACACTCATAATACTTTCTATGCTAATTTTTCTTCTATAGTTTATATAGCAATTGCTAACATGTAAATACCATATACTTCTTTACAATCATCTCCCCTCTCCATAATTTGTGAATAAATCTCCGATCTATGTCGATCTATATATAGACGCATTCAATATCCGAATAATTATTTATATTAACTTTCCTAGCTGGCACTCCGATATATGTACCTGATACTTCTATATCTTTTACTACCACTGCACCTGCACCAACCATGCATGTTCGACAAACCATAATGTTGTTGCTAATTATTGCGCCAGCGCCAATCCAAGTTTCATCTTCCACGGTGACAGTACCACAAAGATGACTTCCCACCGCAATATGAACATAATCGCCCACTTTACAGTCATGATCCACTGAAGAACACGTATTGAGTATACAACCTTTGCCAACATTGGTTCCCGGATTGATAACAACACCAGCCATCACCACCGTCCCTGTGCCAATTACAACATCGCTGGCTATAACAGCCTTTGGATGAATTAATTTGATGATTTTATCCTCATCAACCGATTCCTGTATCCTCTTACGTATTTTAGCATTTCCAATCCCAACGATAATATCAGCATCCATATATTCCGCGTCATTACTCTTTCCAACTACTGGATACCCGCCACATTCTTTTATATCCTCGTTATCATCCAAAAAAACTATTTCATCATACCCATTTTTAACCGCAATATCAGCGACTACTTTTCCATGACCGCTGGCTCCAATGATCACTAACTTCTTCATTAATATTATGTCTCCATATTATCAATTCCCAGCAACGATATATCACTACTCCCCATAAACTCTTCCATCGTCGCCGCTGTCTCTGAACTGATTCCCTCACGCCACAGCACCGTCTTCAAAGTCTGCAAAATAATCTTCCAGTCACCAAAGAATGTGATATTATCCACATACTTGACATCCCAATCAAATTTTTCTTCCCAGCTGATCGCGTTCCTTCCATGAACCTGCGCCAGCCCTGTAAATCCCGGACGCACCTCGTGGCGGCGTGCCTGATGCTCGTTATATCGTTCCAAATACTGAATCAACAATGGTCTCGGACCAACCACACTCATGTCACCTTTCAGCATATTGATAAGCTCTGGCAATTCATCTAATGATGTGGAACGAAGCATTTTCCCAAATTTTGTGAGACGAATCTCATCTGGAAGTAAATTCCCCTCTTCATCTTTCGCGTCTGTCATGGTACGGAATTTATACAATGTGAATATCTTTCCTTGAAATCCTGGTCGCTCCTGTTTAAATATTACAGGAGAGCCCAGCTTGATCCGCACCAGAAATGCTGTAACCATCATAACAGGAGAAAGTACAATAACTGCCACCAAAGCGCAACAGAAATCCTGTGGGCGTTTTATGTATTTTTCATATAATCCTTTTTTATGAGGAATCACCGCATCCTGCTTTTGTTCTTTCTTCTTTTTTATATTGTACTTGTTTGCCAAAAAAGCCGCGCCACCAATAACCACTCCAAACGCTGCGGCTATTCCTAACCTCTTTCTTTTCTCCATCTTTCATTCACCTGTCAGAGAACACTGTCACTCAAAACACCTTCTAACAATCTCCATCACCACATCCTGCTCCCCCACCGTCATCTTATTATCCGACGGCAGACACAACCCCCGCTCAAAGATATCCATCCCCACATCCAAACTCTCCCCAGCGATATAAGCATTGGTTCTGGCTCTCCCATTCCCCTCCCTGGTCACAAACCCATTCATCCGATAAATGGGCTGCATATGCATAGGTTTCCAGATAGGCCGCCCCTCCGCGTTATACTCCGCCAATTTCTCCAAAATCTCCGTAGGGCAGGATTTTCCCGGCTCACTAATATACAGCGCCTCCCTCTCCCCTCTCACCTGTCTGCACATAGCCTCTGTGTCAATCAACAGACAAGACAACCAAAAATTAGGCTCCGAATTCTCCTCGTCATAAGGATTCATCATTACCGGCAACCCTTTAAATCCCTCTTTATACCTCATATAAATCGCCTTCTTCTGAGCGATATGCTCTTCCAAATGGCCATACTGCCCTCTCACTACACCGGCGATCACATTGCTCATCCGGTAGTTATACCCCAATTCCTCATGCTGGTACCAAGGTGCGTTTTCTCTGGCCTGGGTACTCCACTTGCGAACCTTGTCCGCCGCATCCTTATCATCTGTCAGCAGCATTCCGCCGGAACTCCCGGTGATAATTTTATTTCCATTAAAAGAAATACAGTTATATTTACCAAAGGTCCCCGTCTGCGCCCCCTTATAAGTCGCCCCCAGAGACTCTGCCGCATCCTCAACAATCACTGCTCCATACCTGTCACAAATCTCCCCAATCTCATCAACCTTCCCCGGCACCCCATACAGATGGGCTATGACAACCACTTTCACCTCTGGATAGATCTCAAAAGCCTTCTCAAGCGCCACCGGATCCATATTCCAGGTATCCCGTTCCGTATCGATAAATACAGGAACTCCACCCTCATACACCACCGGATTCACCGTAGCGTCAAACGTCATATCCGAGCAAAAAACCTTATCTCCCCGTCTCACCCCGGCCAGCTTCACCGCCATATGGAGCGCCGCCGTCCCGGCAGACAACGCCACCGCATATTTACACCCAACCTTCTCACAGGTAATCCTCTCCACCTCATTGATATTCGCCCCCACTGTGGACATCCAGTTGGTCTCGTATGCCTCTGTAATATACTTCAGTTCCTCACCATGCATAGTCGGCGAGGACAACCACACCTTCTTCTCAAATGGCCTGATTTCCATACTCTCTCCCTGCCATCCTTCCTGTATATTTTCCGACCTCTTCCACCGTCTCTCCCGTCTTTCTATCCTTCCCTCCTCTGCCGGAGACTCTTCCTTCCCCATCTCCTTCTTCATCCGCCTCGCCAGTCAGCATCTCATACACCCTCCCTTTATACTCGCTCCCATGCTTCCCAGCATGGTGATAAGTAGGAACCATCTCCTTCACCAGTCCATGGATATCCTCAGAATTCTCATAGCTGGCATACATCAGCTCCTCCAACTTTCTCAAAAACTCTTCCACATCAAACGCAATCGGCGATCCTATATGTATCAACTGGTTAGGCGTAGTTCTCATCCCCTCCTCAGCCATCAGCTTCTCCTCATACAGCTTCTCCCCGGGCCTCAACCCCGTATACTCGATCTTGATATCCACATCCGGCTTGAACCCCGACAATTTGATCAGATTCCTGGCCAGTGTATCGATTTTCACCGGCGCCCCCATATCCAGCACAAATATCTCGCCGCCCCTGGCATAAGTCCCCGCCTGCAGCACCAGACTCACCGCCTCCGGAATGGTCATAAAGTACCGGATAATATCCGGGTGGGTCACCGTCACCGGTCCGCCTGCCTTGATCTGCTTCTCAAACAGCGGAATCACGGATCCGTTACTGCCCAACACATTCCCGAATCGCACCGCCACAAACTCCGTCTTCCCGTCCCCCGCCAGTTTTTTCAGATCCTTCATGCTGCCATTCTCATCATCCGCATGGGCGTGAAGCACCGGAAGTTCTTCCTTTCGACCCTCCTTGATCATCTGGTCAAAGGACTGGATCACCATCTCACAGATCCTCTTGCTGGCACCCATGATATTCGTAGGGTTCACCGCCTTGTCTGTACTGATCAAAACAAATCTCTGGCATCCGTTGACCATAGCCGCGTAGGCGGCCTTGTATGTCCCTATGGCATTGTTCTTGATAGCCTCGCAGGGGCTGGTCTCCATCAACGGCACATGCTTGTGGGCCGCCGCGTGGTACACCACCTCCGGCTTATATGTATCAAATACCTGATTGATCCTTCTGCTGTCCCGGACCGAACCGATGAGCACTGCCAGATCCAGCTTGGGATATTTTTTTCTCAACTCCTGCTCAATGGCGTAAGCATTATTCTCATACACGTCAAAAATCACCAGCTGCCTGGGATTATGACCGGCAATCTGCCTGCACAATTCACTCCCAATAGAACCGCCTCCCCCTGTCACCAGGATGGTCTTGCCGCTCAGATACCGGAAGATCTCATCCATATCCACCTTGATCTGTTCCCGCCCCAGCAGGTCCTCCACCGCCACCTTCTTCATGGCGCTGACGCTGATCTCACCGGTGACTAATTGATACATACCGGGCAGATTTTTCAGCTCGCATCCCGTCTCCTTGCAGATATTCAAGATCTCACGTCTTTCCTCCAACGACGCGCTGGGGATGGCTACGAATATCTTCTGGATATGGTAATCCGCCGCCGCTTTCAGAATCATGTCCCGCCCTCCCACCACAGGGATCCCGTCGATAAACCGGTTCCACTTGTTGGAGTCGTCGTCGATGATGCAGCACACCTTCTCATTGGTCTCTTTAGCCCGCTTGATGTCCCGCAGAATCATCTGCCCCGCGGAGCCTGCGCCGATGAGCATAACCCGGCTGGCAAAATCATCGGCCATCTCATTCCTCCGCCTGGCTCTCTGCAGGAGGACAAAGCGATAAGAAAACCGTATGCCAAGTACCATAAGAAACTGAAGCATAATACCTATGGCATGGTAAGAGATAGGCATCCTCCCATGGCGAAACTCCGTCATCAAATGGCAGAGGCACGTGATTCCCACTATGTGAAACACAGATGTTACCACTGTCGCCATGGTGACTCTCGTCAGCTCACTGTAGCTGGCAAAACGCCAGATACTTTTGTATAGCCTCAGCCGCCAGAAAACCAGTATACAAAACGCCGTATAGACAGGCATAAATCTCATATGCGCCTGAAAATACCCTGTCGGTATCTCTCTGAAACTGCAGTCAAAACGGAACCACAATGCAAGAAAATACGCAAGATTAACTACTAAAATGTCATAGACCATCAGATAGGCAGCCACAACCTGCCAATGTTCCAGATGATATCTTTCTCGTATTCTTTTTCCCATACTTTTCTCCCTCACTGCCTGACTGTCTCGAACACGGTTATTTCGGCTTCCCCGCCTGCCTCAGTGTCGAAACATACAACCCGCTGTTTTCTCAGCCGGATCCTCCCCGCTTATTTCTTCCTGCCTTTTCCTAACCTGACACCTTTCTTTCTGTCTCCTTCTCCGTTCTCTTCGCTGCCGCCGTATTTCTCATATTTGCCGTACTGCCCGTACCTGCCGTATTTCCCATAATACCCTTTATTCTGGACATTCACCTTGTTCAGCACCATCCCGAGGATCTTGCACTCGGCCTTCTCGATCTGGTCTTTCACCTTCTGCACCAGTTTATAGCTGACCCCTCCGCTCTCCACCACGATCACCGCCCCGTCGCAGTGTCTGGCTATGATGGCCCCGTCGATCAGGTTGGCCATGGGAGGAGTATCTATAATAATGTAATCATAGGAGATCCTCAGGGCCTCGAACATCAGGTCACAGCCTTCCTCCTCCAGAAGCTCCGCCGGGTTGGGGGAATAGGGCCCTGAAAAGATCACACTTAGGTTTTCCATATCCGTCTGGTATACGATATCCCCCAGCCCCCACTGGCCGCTTAAATACTGGGACAGGCCTCTCACCTCCTGCTCCACCTGGTAGCGGACGGTGAGAACCGACTTGCGGATATCCGCATCCAGAAGCAGTGTCTTCTTCCCAATCTGGGCCAGGGACTGAGCCAGCGCGAAGGCGATATCGCTTTTCCCCTCGTTGGGAACCGAGCTGGTAAGCATGATCACCCGAACGCTCTTGCCGCAGAACTGAATGTTTGTCCGAAGGGTTTTGATGGCCTCGTTGTAGCCGTAATCGTCCGCCATCTCTCTCTTTAGTTCTAATACCTGGCTCATTTTTTCTCCTTCTTCTGCTTCGTCTTAGCCTTGGCTTCCCCCGCTCTCTGGGGCACGGAGGCCAGGACGGTGACGCCTATGTACCTGGCCGCGTCCTCCTCTGTCTGGATGGTGTCGTTGAGAAGCATCTCCACCGTAATGACGCCGCACACTGCCATGACTCCCACCATGGCTCCCATCAGGGCGTTCTTGCTGTTGTTGGGACTGGTCCGATTCTGGGGAACTTCCCCGGTCTCTATGATCTTGGGAGGAACCATCTCCATGATGTCGCCGATATAGTCGGAGGATGTCTCCGCCACCTGGTCCACGATGCGCTTGGCAAGCTGGGGATCCGGATCCACCACGGACAGAGACAAGATGCGCGTGTCTGTGGGGTTGCCGATAGTCAGTTTGTTTCTCAGCTCCCTGTAGCTCATGTCCAAATTCAGGCGCTCTATAACCTCCTCCAGAACAGGACGGCTGGTGACGATCACCTTGTAGTCCTTGGTCAGCTGGCTGCCGATCTGCAGATCCGCCAGGGAGGTCAGTGTGGTCTCCTTGGACAGCACGTAGACCATGGCCGTGGATGTGTACTGGGGTATAAGCACAAACTTGCTGAAAGCGCCGGCTATACCTCCTCCGATCACCGCGGCCAGTATGATAAGCCACAGTCTCCGGCGGAATGCCGCCAACAATTCCAGCAAGTCGATCTCGTCCCGTCTATATTGTCTGTATGGTTGCGTTCCCTGATTCTGATTTTGTTTCATAACTTTATCTTCCTTGTCTTCTGTAACTCTGTCCCTACAGACGCAGACGACAGTGAAACAACTTAAATAATGTGCCAGAAAGTATACTTTTTGGTCTGTCTGGCATTTTTGTGTATTCTTTCGCGTACAAGGTGATTATTGCCAATAAAATTGGAAACAGCGATATTGATTTTATGGAAAAGTTGTGATAAAGTAAGAG
>CATLBR010000003.1 GCA_949879795.1 uncultured Hungatella sp. | reverse complement strand
TGGGCCGCAGGGACCCGTGGGAGCGACGGGAGAGATGGGGCCGACTGGGCCGCAGGGACCCGTGGGAGCGACGGGAGCTCCGGGAGAGATGGGCCCAACTGGCCCGCAGGGACCTGTGGGAGCGACGGGAGCAGTAGGTCCGACGGGTCCGACTGGCCCAACTGGTCCCCAGGGTCCGGCTGGAGCTGGATTGGATAATGTGGAGGCTTTTGTTCCCACAGTTTCTTACCCTGCTGGGAGAATGGTATCTAGTGCTGGAGCTTTGTATCAGGTAGTGAGGGATAATCCAACTGGTACTCCTGGAAATTCACAGGACTTTACCTTGGTGACTGCGGCAGGCCCGACTGGTCCAACCGGCCCGGCAGGAGCAGTCGGCCCGACTGGTCCTATTGGTCCGGAAGGAGTGACAGGCCCGACCGGTCCCCAAGGCCCGGAGGGAGCGCCAGGAGCCACAGGTCCAACTGGTCCCACAGGTCCGGCAGGAGCCGCGCGGAATACGGAGGTAATGGAAGCAATTAGTGAAAAAACTCAGACACCGGGACCCAATAAGCCTTTGACTTTTGAACGTGACCTGGCAAGAGCAGGGGAAGCGATTGCTTATTTGCCTGCTACAAAAGATTTTGCGTTGGCAGAAAAAGGGCTTTATGAGATTCATTATCAATCTATGTGTAGCCCTGATCCTTCTAGAGACTCGACGGACGTATTAGGTCTGTATCTAACAGATGGAGGTACCGTAATCCCGGGAAGTCTAAGTGCCGTTCGTGTTAATTCGGTTAATGATTCGGTGGTTTTGTCGGGTATGGCAATTGTGAATGTAACATCCTCTCCAGCCAATATCGCGCTGTTAACAGGTCATACGGGAGGATTATTCGGTAATACAGTTATGATCATCCAGAAATTGGACTAAAAAGGGCAAAAGCACACCAATATGATCAAGAAATAGGCTGATGGGGCGCGTCAGCCTATTTGACAGTAAAGCCAGATTTGACCAATGCGGCGTTGTGGTGTACCTGGACAGTGAAAATTGGTTTAAGTCATCAATTGAATATGAAAATGAGCAGTACCAGAGGCTTGGCAGCGTTGTCACGAACCAGGGGTATTCCGACTGGGCTACAACTGATATTGACGCTTCGGTGAAATCTAGGTGGTACCGGATTAGCCGCAGGGAATCGGATTATTGTATTGAATTCGGTACCTATGGTACTGTGTTTTCACAGATGAGGATATGCCATCTATGAAATTAACTATGTTTCCCAACAGAAGATCTTGTACAATGCCACGAACCTGACCATGGAACTCTATAGAGCGGCAAGAGAATTGCCGCTTATCTCTCCGGGTGTTCCAGAAATTCTTCGATCCAGCCGGGATTAGAGCCGTAATACAGGTGAGGGAAACCGGCGATGATTTGGGGGGTTACGTGCATGCAATCCCACTGGCGGGTGGTCAGGGGTTTTACTGCCTTTAAGTCTGTCCCTGGGAGGGTGCTGTCCCAGTAGTGAAATTCGTGGCCCCTTGCCACCTGATTTCCCTGGCTGTCGTACAGGGCGACATAGCCGAATCGGGACAGTTTTTCTGTCCGGTATCCTGCTGCTTCTATGATGCCGGCCATGGGATAGACACGGCCGTCGGCTCCCTCCAGTGTTTTATGGAGATAGAGGAAGCCTCCGCATTCTGCCAGGATCTTGACTCCCTGGCTGTGGGCGGTTCGGACGGCTTTTATCATGGCTTGATTTTCCGACAGTTCCCTGGCATACACTTCCGGGTATCCGCCTCCCAGGACAATGGCCGTGAGCCCGGGGCAAGGCAGGCAGCGGTCGCGGAGGGGGCTGAAAAAATACAGTTCCCAGCCCAGTTTTCTCAGAAGGTCCAGGTTTTCCTCATAGTAAAAGCAAAATGCCGCATCCCTTGCCACGGCGACGCGGCGGATTTCTTTTACAGAGGATATTTTTTCCATGCCGGATTCTTGGATCTGCCCGGCATTGGCCTTGCCAAAAGCGCGAACAGGGGAGGGAGAGGAAAGTCCGCGCCGGATCACTGGGGGAGCGGTCCCCGCCAGTTTTAAAATTCCGTCCAGATCCAGGCAGGGCTCCAGGCGGTCTGCCAGGGCTTTTACCTTCTCCCGAAGCCTTTTTGGCTCCTCGGGCAGGGTCAGACCCAGGTGGCGGCTTTCCCAGTCCGCCTCTTCACACTGGGGAACGGCACCGAGAAACCGGACTCCCAAGTCTTCCAAAAACGGCCTCAGTCTCTGGGCCGTCACGGGGGAGGTCCGGTTCAGAACCACCCCCTTAATATGGCTGTCTTTCTCATATTCCAGAAAGCCTTTTACCAGGGCTATCAGGGACAGGCTGCTTTTCTTTCCGTCCACCACCAGGATCACCGGCGTGTCCGTCAGCCCTGCTACCTCCCAGGCACTGGCATGGGTGGTGATTCCCGCGATTCCGTCATAATACCCCATGGCTCCCTCGATGACAGCCATGTCCGCCTTCCTGGTCTTTTCCTCGAACAGTCCGGCCACCTCCTCAGGCGGCAGAAAGAAACTGTCCAGGTTGTAACCCGGGACCTTCAGGACATAGCGATGAAACATGGGATCAATGTAATCCGGCCCGCATTTGAAGGAGACGCAGGATAAATTTTTCCGCCTCAAAAGCTCCAGCACCCCGCAGGTGATGACGGTCTTTCCGCTGCCGCTTGAGGGGGCGGAAAACAAAACTCTGGGAAGGAGCCTTATGAAGTCCCCCTGGTCCATGGCGGCAACGTCTAAGTCATCGTAAGCCCTGGCCAGGCCGTCCCAGTCCTTTTTTTCCGGACCTTGTTCCAGCCGCTCCTCTGGAGTCTTTTTCTTTTCAAACAGACCAAACATGGTGATTCTCCCCTTTTATTTTTTAGTTATTCGTGAAACTCAAAAAGGAAAAGCCATTACGCCGTGGAGCTGAGACCATAAAAACGGGAGAGCCCTCTGCCCCAGTGTTTTTTGCTTTACTGGCTTAGACTGTTATTATAGGCGGAGACTGGGTGAAAGGCAACCAGGAAACGATGTGTCCCCAAGCACCCTGTTGGCTTCCAACCGATTTTGTGATAGAATAGAGATCTAAACTTACGAAGGAGGAGGAAAACCGCCATGTTGTGCATTGTGACTGCTCCATGCAAAGTCTTTTAGAGCAGGATTGCATGGAGCGGACAGACTGCTCGAAGACTTTGCGAATTTTGTTTGGCACATGAAAAAGAAAAGGAGCAAAGTCTATGAAAAATTTAATAAAATCAATCCAGGAGATGAAAATCTTTCTGCTTTTGTGGGTCACTCAGTCCTTCTCCAGCCTGGGCAGCGCCATGACCAGCTATGCCCTGGTGATCTGGTCCTATTCCCAGAAGGGCTCGGCGCTGATGACCGCCCTGTTGATGGTCAGCTCTTACGCCCCCTATGTCATATTCAGCGTTTTCGCCGGGGCCTTAAGCGACCGGTGGAACAAGAAAGCCACCATGCTGATCTGCGACTCCGTGGCCGCCCTGACCACGGTGATCATGCTGGCGCTTCTTCATGGCGGGCGCCTTGCTATCTGGCACCTTTATGTGATCAATGCCGTAAACGGGCTGATGAACACGGTCCAGCAGCCTGCCTCGGAGGTGGCCATTACCAGAGTGCTGCCCCCAAAGTACTACCAGAAGGTGGGAGGGCTGAAATATGTTTCCAGCTCATTAAACTCCGTCATGACCCCGATTCTGGCCACCGCCGTCTTGGGGCTTGGCGGCATGGGATCCGTGGTGGTCTTTGACCTCGTTACCTTTGCCATGGCCTTTGTGACACTGGCCTTCGTGATCCGGATCCCGGAGAATCAGGGGAAGAGAGGGAGGGAAGAACCCCTCCTCATCGCCGCCCGCAAGGGGCTGGCTTACCTGAAAAGGGAGCAGGGGATCTTTCGTCTGATCCTGTTTTTATCGTCCATCAACCTGGTGGCCTCCCTGTACAGCGCGGCTCTTCCGGCCATGATCCTCTCACGGGAAGGGGGAAGTGAGCAGGTTCTGGGACTGGTCAATACGGTCATCGGCCTTACCACCCTGGCCGGCAGCATTCTGGCCTCCTTTATGAGGGCGCCCAAGAGCAGAACCCGGGTCATCTGCAACTGCCTGCTGTTTTCCATGAGCACGGAGAATTTTCTCCTGGCTCTGGGGAGGACTCCCTTTTGGTGGTGTCTGGGAGGCTTTCTGGGCTGGATCGCCATCCCGCTGATGAGCACCAATCTGGAGGCCATTCTCCGTCTCCATGTGCCGGAAGAGATCCAGGGGCGGGTGTACTCGGCGCGCAATTCCCTCCAGTTTTTCACCATACCGGTGGGATATTTTCTGGGCGGATTTCTGGTGGACCAGGTTTTTGAGCCCATTATGGCATTTCAGGCCCCAGGCAGCGTTCTGGTGAGACTGTTCGGATCCGGTAAGGGCTCGGGAGCGGCGTATTTCTTTTTTGTCATCGCTTTTGTGGGGATAGGAGTCTGTCTGTATTTCAGGCGGGATCCCAGGATCTGGAAGTATTGATTTTTTTTCGGGCCGGGAGCAGCAATCCCCGGCCCCTTTAAGGAGGAAGCCATGAAAAAAGGAGTCATTGCGCGGGGCCTTATGAGTGTTTCTTTCTTTTCTCTATAATGTCACGGATATCAAAGGGTTCCGTATCCTCCGGCATTTCATAGACGTTGAGAAAGGGGACGTCCTCTGGTTTCCTCAGGGGAAATTCCGATTTGGCGGTTACATTTTTCATATTACATACAATCATTCCAATATACATGGCAGGAAGAGTTTTTCTGCTTTCCAGCGGTGTGATCTCCCGGTTGTTGCATGTATACAGCAAATTGTAACCTCTTTGAAAGGTCTCGTAATCCTCCTTGGCGTCTATGACCCGGATATCGCCTTTGGCGATGACGCTTCTGTAATCATGGCGGTGTCCTTTATAAGGCCTGTCCGGGAAATCCTGAAACATGCTGAATTCCAGGCAAACCCTGGGGTCCTTTCTCATCAAATCCAGCTTGTGACCTTTTTTCATAAAGTGGGTGTAGACATAGAGCTGATCTCCCTTGATCTCAAATCCGAAATTCACCGGAACCACATAAGGGTATCCGTCGGTATCATGCAATCCCAGATTTACATGGTGGAATTGTCTTAACATGGCTTCAATCAGTTCTGGCTCCGTGACTTCTCTCTCAAAATGCAGCATGTGGGTATCCTCCTTATAATTCGTGTGGCACGCGTCCCTGTCCAGGCGCGTGGTTACTATCAGAATACCTTATAACGGGAGCCCGTGTCAATCGGTAAAATCCTGTTTTTCCCAGTCAGGGGGATCTGAACGATTACGGCAGATGATGAAATACCGCAAGAATCGTAAAAACCTTCTGGCCAATGTACGGTAAACTGAAAACATTGCAGGACAGAAAGAAGGCCTCCCATGAAAGAGAGCAGGGCAGAGACCGCAGCCAAGGCGATTCACTACATAGAAACCCATTTGAACCAACGGCTGGAATGGATGTCGCCCTGGCGGCGGGATATGAGAGCCGACAGGCCTTTGGGGACGTTTTCAAGGCCATGTACAAGCAGACTCCCGGGAAACATCGGGCAGGGAAGCATTGGCTCTAATGCCGCCGGCAGTTTTGTCGAAATCACAGATAGAGAGAAAAACAGGAGGCCCATGTCAATGGTTAAAGTAGCAGTCGTCACCATACGTCTGTATGCTCCCTGGGTTCATTCCCTGAAGGAGAAGCGCATGGTGGTAAAAAGTATCTTGGCGAAAGTCAGAAACAAGTTTCAGGTGTCAGCGGCGGAGATACAGGATCAGGATATCCACCAGTCCATCGTCATCGCCGTGGCGTCCATTGCCGCCCACAGCGCTCAGGCGGACAGTATCATGGATGAGATCGTCAGATTCGTGGAGCAGAATACGGAGGCGGAGATCGTGGGGGAGGAGAGGGAGATACGGTGAAGAACAGCGATCCCTCTGTCCTGTACGTGCTTCGCTTCCCAGTATATTTCGCGGACGACAAACATCGTGAACGGAAACAATTAGAATGTATTAAATCACAGATCAAGAAAAATGAAAGGAACAGGCAAGGAAATGGAGCGAGAGATATTACTGCTCGGGGACCCAAGACTATATGAGATTGCAGAGGAAGTGAAAAAAGATGAGTTAGAGTTGCTGAAACCGGTCTTTACAGATATGTTTGACTGTATTAAGGGAATACGCAGAGATTACGGCTTTGGCCGCGCAATCGCGGCTCCCCAGATCGGAGTGAGAAAAAGGCTGATCTGCATTTTGACTGACAGGCCATATGTGATTATCAACCCATACCTGGAGTTTCTTGGAGACGACACGTTGGAACTGATGGATGACTGTATGTCGTTCCCAAATCTCTTAGTTCGGGTGCGGCGCTACCGCCATTGCATCCTGCGTTACCGCGATGAAAACTGGCAGGAACAAATGATGTATATGGATGATGATATGGCTGAATTGATTCAACATGAATATGACCATCTGGATGGCATTTTAGCAACTATGAGGGCAATTGACAGCAAATCCTTTGTTATGAAAAAATGATAACGGAGACCGCCAAAGTCAGTCACTTCCAGCTTGGTGGTCTTTTCATAAAATGAGAAAAATTTTGAATGGATTCCTATCCCACAGTCGTATTATAGGTGAAGCTAGAAATGGTTACCAACTATATATGGAGGAATATCATGAGAAAGAGATTTTTAGGCGTTTTAGGAATAGCTGTTGCTTTATCAATGTGTACAACAACCGCATTTGCAGCTGGTCACGGGTGCGGACGTAATTTTGTAGATGCAGATGGCGATGGCATCTGCGATAATGCGTGTGTGTATACGGATGCAGACGGGGACGGTATTTGTGACAACTGCGGCATCGATCACTGGTGCGGTATGGCCGGAGACGGCTGTGGCAGAAATTTTGTCGATGCCAACGGCGATGGTGTCTGTGATAATTATACTACCGGTCAAGGCTGTGGAATCGGCCAAGACGACAGTGTCCAAGAAAGCGGTTATGGCCGCGGCTGTCATGGCAGGTGCGGAAACGGCTTCCGGGGTGGACAGGGCAGATAAGAGAAAGTATTATGAGGAGCGAACAGGAAACAATCAGAGCCATGGAGCGGTATTCCGATACTGTTATGCGGCTCTGTATGGTACATTTGAAGAATGATGCTGATACCGAGGACATATTTCAAACCGTGTTTTTGAAGTATGTCCTTAGCTCCGTTTCTTTTGAAAATGATGAACATGAAAAGGCATGGTTTATCCGGGTTACCATCAACGCCTGCAAGGATTTACTGAAAAACTTTTTTCGCAGCCATACGGTTTCGTTGGATGATGTTATAGAGCAGCCGACAGACTTGCCACCTGATTACAGAGATGTTTGGGAAGCCGTATTTTCACTCCCTCAAAAATATCGGGATGTTGTATATCTGCATTACTTTGAGGATTATACCGCTCCGCAGATCAGCCGGATTTTAGGGAAAAATGTGAATACGATTTATACGCTCCTGACTCGTTCCAAACAAATGTTAAAGGAAAAGCTGGGAGGTGCTTATGAATATGAATGATATATTTAAGGAACTTTTTAATCCGATACGGGCAGAAGAAGAATTAAAAAATCAAACCTTAGCATTTCTCGCAGAGAGAACACAGAGGTATACAAGGTCGACAGCAAAATCTCATAAGTATCCTCGATATGCCGCAGCATGTATATGTCTTTTATTTATGTTGTTTGGAGGACATTGGCTTTACTTTACCCCCACAGCACAAATCAGCATTGATATAAATCCTTCCATTGAAATAAGCATCAACCGATTTGAGCAGGTGATTTCTGTAAATGATTTTAACGAGGACGGACGAGAACTTGCCGATGCCCTGGACATAAAATACAAGAATTATACAGACGCTGTCGAACAGATACTGAATAATGATAGGATAGAAGCACTGTTAACTAATAACGAAGTTATTACAATTACCGTAATAGGCCCGGATAGACAGCAATCTGCCAAAATTCTTTCCGGCGTCCAAGCGTGTGCGGCCAAACAGCGCAATACCTATTGTCTTTTTGCATCCTCAGAAGAAGTAGCAGAGGCCCACAAAATGGGTTTATCCTGCGGAAAATACAAGGCCTTTTTGGAATTGCATCTTCTTTACCCCAATATTACCCCTGAAATGGTGCAGGAAATGACCATGCGGGAAATTCGGGATTTAATCGACAGCCTTTCGACTGACAGAGACAGTAATTCATCATCATACGAAAACCGTGGAAATGGACATCATGGACATGGTGGAGGATATAGATATAGATGGAGAAACGGAAGAACAGAACAGTAAGGAGGTCTTTTGGATGGATGAGAAGATAATATTTAGCCGCGGCACTTTTTTTCATGGGACGAAGGCGGATTTGAAAACGGGTGATTTTTTGACGAAAGGTTTTTTGTCCAATTACGCAGACAGGGTGGCAAAGTATGTCTATTTTGCAGGAACGCTGGATGCGGCTGTCTGGGGGGCGGAATTAGCGGCTGGGGACGGCAGGCAAAGGATTTATGTTGTAGAGCCGGAGGGTGAGTTTGAAGATGACCCCAATGTGACGGATAAGAAATTTCCCGGCAATCCCACAAAATCTTATCGTACACAGGCGCCTCTGCGGATTGTTGGCGAGGTGGTTGGCTGGACCGGGCATTCGCAGGAGGTGCTGCAGAACATGAAGGAGAATCTAGAGCGTCTGAACCGTATGGGGATTGGAGCAATCGAATAGTTTTGCGAAGCGTTCCTGCGTGTGGTGCAGGAGAAGTACCCGGAAGTATTATCGGACGGACAGTGTGTATGCTGAGAGGTAATTTTGGTCTTTTTATGTTGGCGGTTTTCTGATATAGTAGATGGCATAAACAGGGGCCAGAAGAGCGGGAATGGAAGAGGAGGTGTATTTTATGGAAAATGAGAAGATCTATCAGATGGATTTTGCAAAAATCTATCATCTGCTTGTCAATAAGGCGGAGAGAAAGGGGCGGACAAGGCAGGAGGTTGACCAGGTAATCCGCTGGCTTACAGGGTACAGCCAGCCGGAACTGGAGGGGATGCTGGAAAGGCAGGTGCCTTATGGGGATTTCTTTCGGGATGCCCCGGAGATGAATGAAAACAGGAGTCTGATCAAAGGCGTGGTCTGTGGTGTGAGGGTGGAAGATATTGAAGAGCCTCTGATGAGGGAGATCCGTTATCTGGATAAGCTGGTTGACGAGCTTGCCAGGGGGAAGACCATGGATAAGATACTGCGCAAATAAGAAGTCTCGCATAGAGCTGCATAAATCATTAAACAGAGCATCGGTCAGGAATGGCTGGTGCTTTTGGCGTGGAAGGGAGTGTTTTCATGTATCCGGTGAGAGAGGGTTCCTGTTATAGTACCTTCATGGTATCTCTCCGCCTACAGGGGAGATTATTCCACTTTTTCTAAACTGTTAATCAACATCAGGACAGGCCATTTCCAATATTGGATTTATAGAATTGTCCCCATTCAGCCATAGAATCAAGAATCGGGCGCAGAGTATCGCCTAATTCGCTTAAAGAGTATTCCACTCTTGGCGGCACTTCCGGGTATGCCGTGCGCGTGATAATGCCGTCTGATTCTAAAGAGCGCAGAGTATCCGTTAAAACTTTCTGGCTTATCCCCGCAAGGTCTTTTTTTAATTCATTGAAACGCCAGGAGCGTGTCAGCAGATTTCGAATGACCAGCAGTTTCCATTTGCTGCCGATCAGCTCCACGGTTGTCGCCACCGGGCAGGCCGGCATCTCTTCTTTTGTCAGCATCAGATTTCCTCCAATAGTTTAAATTAGAATGTTATATGCAAATTATAGTGTAATATATAAAGGCTGTCAAGAATATAGAGACAGGTTACAAATAAGTAACCCGGTTATAAAAAAGTGCGTACTTTTTTAATCGCTGTCCATGGATTACAATGTAATCGCAGGCAGATAAGAAACCTGCAGAAAAGAAACGGAGGTAAAATATATGGCACTTTCTAATTTATTTGGATGGCATGAGATGGCGGCTCCCGCTTCCGCCTGCGGAGCCGGGGACAAGCCGGAGACGAAGCCTGCGGCCTGCGGAACCGCCTGTGGGGCCGGAGACAAGCCGGAAGAGAAGCCTGCGGCCTGCGGAACCGCCTGTGGGGCCGGAGACAAGCCGGAAGAGAAACCTGCAGCCTGCGGAACCGCCTGTGGAGCCGGGGACAAGCCGGAGACGAAACCTGCGGCCTGCGGTTCCGCCTGCGGAGCCGGGGAAAAATAATCGGGCAGCCTGACACAGCCCTGGACCCTGGCAGTTTTGAGTACATAGGAGCTGCCGGGGATTTCCCGAAATATTACGCTTTGACAGCGTTTGAATATAGATAGGAAACGGAAAGGAAGGAACGGACTCATGAAAGAATATTTTGCTTTTCAATGGCATATCACAGATGACTGTGATCAGAGATGTAAGCATTGTTATATCTTTTCTGAAAACAACTGTAAGAAACTGGACTCCATGACGTGGGAGCAGATGGAGGAAGTGGTGGCGAACTGCGAGGATTTCTGTGAGGTATATCACCGTCTTCCGTATTTTTATATTACCGGAGGCGACCCCATCCTTCATCCGGATTTTTGGCGGCTGATGGACCTGTTGAAAAGCAAAGATATTCCCTTTACGATTCTTGGAAATCCTTTTCATCTGGACGATGAAGTCTGCCGGAGGCTGAAAGAACACGGCTGCCAGAAGTATCAGCTTTCTCTTGACGGGATGAAACAGACCCATGACTGGTTCCGGAAACCGGGGTCTTTCGATATTACGCTGGAGAAGATCGGCTGCCTGAAGAGGGCGGGGATCCGGGCGGTGATCATGACTACGGTATCCGGCATGAATATCAGGGAGATCCCGGATATCATTGACACGGTGGTGAAACATAAGGCGGATGTGTTTGCCTTTGCCAGATACTGTCCTACCAGCGACGAAAAAGATACCGGCATGACTCCTCTGGAATACAGGGAGCTGCTGGCTGTCTGTGACAGAAAATTCAAGGAATATGAAGCCGCCGGATGCGAGACCTATTTCAGCAAGAAGGATCATCTGTGGACGCTGTACGAATACGAGACCGGGGAGTTTAAGATTCCGGAGAACGCCCGGGAAGGCGTGATCTACGGGGGGTGCAACTGCGGAAACTGCCACTTGACCATCCTCCCCAATGGAGATGTCTATGCCTGCCGCCGGGTGCTGGACAGCAAGGTGTCAAATATATTTGAGGACCGCCTGGCAGACGTGTGGGTGTGCCAGATGGAGCAGTACCGGGAATATGACAGGTTTGAGAAATGTTCCAAATGTGAGCTGAAGGCCTGGTGCCGTGGATGTCCGGCGGTGGCAAGGGGGGCAAACGGAGACTTTTATGCCGCTGACCCTCAATGCTGGAAAGAGATTGACACAGAGAAAGACAATGTAAAAAGGACGCCTGCGCTGATGGATCTCATTGAAGCCCGCCATTCTGTCCGGAAGTATACAAAACAGCAGATCAGCCGTGAGGAGATGGAGCTGATCTTAAAGGCAGGCAGTTTCGCGCCCAACGCCGGAGGCGGACAGAGGAGTATGCTGGTAGGGATCCGAAACCGGGAGCTGACAGCAAAGATCGGTGTGATGAATCTGGCGGGATTTGACCGTTCCAGGCTGGCAGGTTCTTATGTGTCCAAAGAGCAGCCCAGTGTCATTGACGACCCGGCTATAAAGAACGGGTTTTATGGAGCGCCGTCTGTTGTAGTCATCTTTGGACAGGATCATTTTATGTTTCGGGTCCCGGATGCGTTCTGCTGCGCAGAAAATATGGTTCTCCAGGCCACCGAGCTGGGTATCGCTTCCTGCATCATCTCCCGTGGGGAGGAAACCTTTGCCGGTCCGGAGGGGAAGCGGCTGCTGAAAGAGTGGGAGATCCCGGAAAATTATTCCGCCATTTGTTTTGTTATTCTCGGCCACATTGACGGCAAGCAGCCCAAAACAAAGCCCAGGAGACAGGGGCGGGTGAAGATGATCGACGAGGCAGGAGAGAGGGAGACAGATGGGCCCTGAAAGGGGCGGATAGAAAGACAGAAGGCAGAAAGATACAACGTTATATGGGAGGAAAAAGATGGATGCGAAGACTTGTTTACGGAAATTACAGTATGTAGGTGTCCTGGCGTTTGCCACGGTGGACAGGGAGGGAAATCCCCAGGTCCGCGATATCAGCGCGATTCATTATGAAGAGAATGCCCTCTATTTTTTTACGGCAAGGGGGAAAGACTTTTGTAGGGAGCTCCTTGACGACGGGCGGGTTCAGGTACTTGGGTATACAAGATATAAAGAAATGATCCGATTATCGGCGAAAGCGGAGCCGGTGGCGGAACATGAACAGAAAAAATGGATGGACCTGATCTTTGAAGAGCAGCCTTATCTTTCCAATGTGTATCCAGGAGATACAAGAAATATTGGCATCATATTTCAGATCAAGGATGGGTGGATGGAATATTTTCATCTGGGTGTGAACCCTATTTTCCGGGAGACTTATGTGATCGGGGAGGGGATTGGGGAAGTAAAAGGATATGAGATCACGGATGCCTGCGTCGGCTGCGGCAAATGTAAGAAGAATTGTCCTCAGAGGTGTATCGAAGAGGGGACTCCATATAGGATTATACAGGAACATTGTCTGCATTGCGGAAACTGCTATGAACTGTGTCCTGTCAGAGCGGTGGAGAGAAGGAGCGGCATATGAATCAGAAAGAGCGGCGTTATTTCCTTATAAAAAAATTATTGGAGGAGGAGTCCAGGTACAGAAAGATGGAGATACCGGAGGACGACATGGAGCAGAAACGGTTTTTGCGTGCTCTGATGAATGTTCGGATGCCAAAACCGGCCGGGCAGAAATTTTTGGAGGTACAGGATGCTTATCTGCAGGAGGAAACTGTTCAAAAAGGGATCGTTGACGTGAACAGTCTGGAACCGGTGGCAGATAGTATTTATCTGTGGCAGGGGGATATTACCACGCTGAGGTGTGACGCTGTTGTCAATGCAGCCAACAGCAGGATGACCGGGTGCTATGTCCCATGCCATGGATGTATTGATAACTGCATCCATACCTTTTCCGGCATCCAGCTACGGCTTGCCTGCGCGGAGATGATGGAGAGGCAGGGGCATGAAGAAGAGGCAGGAAGGGCGAAGATCACACCGGCTTTCAACCTGCCCTGCAGGTATGTTATCCATACGGTGGGGCCGATTATTTCCGGCAGGCTGACAGAGGAAGATCGAGAGCTGCTGGCATCCTGTTATCATTCCTGTCTGGAACTGGCAGAAAAAAACGGTCTGAAAACCATCGCGTTCTGCTGTATTTCTACCGGTGAGTTCCATTTTCCAAATATTCATGCGGCGGAGATTGCCATAAAGACTGTGACGAAGTACAAAGAAAGGACCCAGAGCAGAATGGAGGTGATATTTAATGTTTTCAAAGATGTCGATTATGAAATCTACAAAAAGCTGCTCAGCCGAAATTGAAAGGCTGAAAAATGAATTAGCGGCTGCTGACACAGTGATAATAGGTGCAGGTGCAGGGCTCTCCACATCGGCGGGATTTGTGTATACCGGAGAGCGCTTCTGTCAGTATTTTTCAGATTTTGAAAGAATATATGGCTTTCATGATATGTATACAGGAGGATTTTATCCGTACCGGACATTGGAAGAATACTGGGCTTATTGGAGCAGGTATATATATGTCAACCGTTATATAGACGCGCCGAAACCGGTATATCAAGGACTTTTGGGCCTGGTAAAAAATAAGGACTATTTTGTTATTACAACGAATGTGGATCACTGTTTTCAGAAAGCGGGATTTGATAAGAAAAGGCTGTTTTATACTCAGGGAGATTATGGCCTGTTCCAGTGCAGTGAGCCGTGTTGTCAGGAGACTTTTGAAAATGAGGATATTGTCTATGAAATGATGGAAAGGCAGAAAGATATGAGGATCCCCCGGGAACTGCTTCCGGTATGCCCACACTGTGGAAAACCGCTGACTATGAACCTTCGTTCTGACGGGCGCTTTGTGGAGGATGAGGGGTGGCATGAGGCGGCGGGACGGTATAAAAATTTTTTGTCTGGGAGGAAGAACGGAAGAATCCTATATCTGGAGCTGGGGGTTGGATATAACACCCCGGGGATTATCAAGTATCCGTTCTGGCAGATGACGGCGGAGAATCCAAAGGCAGTATATGCCTGCATCAACTATGGGGAAGCAGTATGTCCGCGGGAGATTGAGGAACGGTCTATATGCATAGACGGAGATATTGAGGAGATTTTAAAGATGCTTTAGCAATTAGTGATGTCCAAGTTCTGATATTCTGATTGAGAAATCATCCTTTTTCTGTTATACTAATTGGCGGAAAAAAGGTGAAGGAGAGAAGAAAATGGCAATAGAAAAGGTAAAAGCATATTTCAGAAACTATGAGATGGAAGGAAGAATTCAGGAATTTGATGTCTCCAGCGCGACAGTGGAACTTGCCGCCGCGGCCCTGAACTGTGAGCCTTGGAGGATCGCGAAGACTCTTTCTTTTATGGTAGACGGCCATGGGATATTGGTGGTAGCTGCCGGAGACGCGAAGATTGACAATCCCAAATATAAGGCACAGTTTGGAACCAAGGCGAAGATGCTCACACCGGAAGAAGTCGATACCCTGGTGGGCCACGCCGTAGGCGGTGTATGTCCCTTCGCGGTAAATGAAGGTGTGAAGGTGTATCTTGATGTGTCCCTGAAACGCTTTGAGACTGTGTTTCCTGCCTGCGGAAGTTCCAACAGCGCCATAGAACTTACCATTGTCGAACTGGAGAAATATTCTGGTTATACAGACTGGGTGGATGTCTGTAAAGGCTATTAGATTTATTTCAATATCAAAACCCCCAGATTGTTTCTTTTACTATCAACCGTATTGCCAAATTTCCATATACATGATAAACTGTTCCTGCTGTCAAATCAGTCCGACTTGGCAAGATATGTGTTTCGCGGTGTACCGCGCAGTATAACTACCAGGAGGAAGTAATCATGATTACAATGGAAAATGTTTGCAAATCTTACAAAGTGGCCAGACGGGATTCCGGTTTTGGCCAGGCTTTTCGATCTCTGTTCCACCGTGAGTATGAAGAGGTTCAGGCGCTGAACCAGGTGAGCTTTCACATCGGGGACGGGGAGATGGTGGGCTACATAGGTCCCAACGGAGCGGGAAAAAGTTCCACCATCAAAATTCTCAGCGGAATATTGACACCAGACAGCGGAACCTGCGTCATAGACGGCAGGATTCCATGGAGAGACAGGACAGAACATGTCCGACACATCGGGGTTGTCTTCGGACAGCGCTCTCAGCTCTGGTGGGATATTCCAGTCATGGATTCCTTTGAGCTTTTGAAAGAAATCTATTCCATTTCCACACCACAATACAAAAATAAACTGGAGGAGCTGACCCGGCTTCTCAACCTGGAGGAGATTTTAAAAACTCCCACAAGACAGCTGTCCTTAGGGCAGCGGATGCGCTGCGAGCTGGCGGCCTCTCTTCTCCACGAGCCTAAGCTGCTGTTTTTAGATGAGCCTACCATCGGGCTGGACGCGGTGTCAAAGCTGGCTGTCCGAGATTTTATCAAGAAAACCAACAAAGACCACAAGACTACGGTAATTTTGACCACCCATGATATGCAGGACATGGAGGCCATCGCGGAGAGGGTGATTCTCATCGGCAGAGGACAGATTCTTCTGGACGGTACCTTGGGTGATCTGCGCCAGGCGGCCTGTGTGGACGGGGAACTTCAGGAGGACTCTGTAAATCTGGATCAGATTATGGCGGCTCTGTACCAAAAACTGAATATCATGTAGGAGGAAGCCATGAAAAAATACTATCTGTTCTTCCGACTTCGTTTTGCCGCTGGAATCCAGTACCGCATGGCGGCTGTGACGGCCCTGACCACTCAGCTTGTGTGGGGGATCATGGAATGCCTGGCCTACAAGGCAGTGGACAAGGCTTCCTGCGGCGGCATGCCCATGGACTATTCCGCCATTGTCTCCTACATCTGGCTTAAGGAGGCTTTTCTGGCCCTCTTCAACACATGGGCCGCGGACAATGACCTTTTTGAGATGATCAAGAGCGGAGATATCTCCTATGAGCTGTGCCGTCCTCTGTCCGTCTACGCCATGTGGTTTTCAAGAAACGTGGGAGGCAGAGTCTCGGAGGCTTTGCTCCGCTGTGTGCCGGTTTTGCTGTGCGCCATTGTCATGCCCGGGCCTTACAGGCTGGGGCCGCCGGTGAGCGCGGAGGTCTTTGGCCTGTTTCTTCTCACTGTGGTTCTGGGACTGGGGGTGACGGTGGCTTTCTGCATGTTGGTATACATGCTTTGTTTTTTTACCATTTCTCCTCAGGGATGGCGCATGGTGTTTACAGGCGGCGTTGATTTTCTGTCAGGCCATCTGATTCCCCTGCCGTTTTTTCCAGCGAAATATCTTCGGGTAGCTCAAAATCTTCCCTTTGCCTATATGCACAATGTTCCTTTTCGAATCTACAGCGGAGACCTGGCGGGAAAAGAGATTCTACCTGCTGTTTTGGGACAGGTGTTCTGGCTCCTGGCGCTGATTTTTGCCGGATTGCTGGTGTGGAAGCTGGCTGAAAAAAAGATCGTCATACAGGGAGGCTGAGAAACATGAAAAATGTGAGAAAAACCTTGACTTTATACTGTAAATACGCCTCTGTCTGTGTAAAGAGCGCCATGGAGTATAAAATGTCCTTTCTGCTGATGATCACGGGCAGATTTCTGCTGACCTTTACAGAGTTTATCGCTATCCGGTTTCTTTTTTCCGGTTTGCGGGAGATCAAAGGGTATTCCTACGGAGACGTGCTGCTTTGCTTTTCCATCATACAGATGTCCTTCACCTTCGCGGAGCTTTTCGGAAATGGCTTCAAGGCCTTTTCCGGCATGGTAAAGAGGGGGGAATTTGACCGGATTCTCCTAAGGCCCGTCAGCCCAATCCTCCAGATCATGGGAACCAGATTTGAGATCGGGCGGGTGGGTCCCATGATCACGGCTGTGATCACATTGTGGCTGGGCATCCAAGAAAGCCATGTTTTGCGGAATCCGTGGGCCTGTGTCACCATAGCCCTTATGATCTCAGGTGGCACGGTGCTGTTTATAAGCCTGTTTATCCTTGGGGCCAGCTTTTGTTTCTTCTCAATCCAGGATACGTCCCTCATCAATGTTCTCACCTATGGGGCCAAGACCCATGGGAAATATCCCGTTGATATTTACGGAAAGGGGATCTTAAGTTTCTGCACTTATGTCATCCCGTATACGCTGATTCAGTACTATCCCCTCCAGTATCTGCTGGGGAAGAGCGATCAGTGGAGTCTGTCTCTCTGTCCTCTGGGCGCGGGGGTATTCCTGATAATCTGCTACGGGGTGTGGCGTCTGGGGGTGAGGAATTATAAGTCATGTGGGTCGTGAGAGGGGAGCTTCGCTGTTAAAGCAAACTTCCTGTTTAATATGAACGCGTTTTCGGGAGGCTTGGATATTGTCGCGAAGATTCTGAATCAGTATCTGCATATGGATATCGGCGGGGCGTGAAACTCGCGGTGCGGGAGCAGCAGGCTGTGATCCGCGGCCGTCAAACGCACGCGTATGCTCATTTGATTTGTTGCCCGCTGCCCCGTAGGCGGGAAGGCCTAAAAATGTGATGGGCAGATAGTGGTTAATATTTCCTGAACGCGGGAAAATATTTTCTCATGAGCCCGACAGGTTAACAAAATATTCCAGAACATCGTTGAGAGAATTGTCGATTCTGGCTGTGAGAGCCGCGTATGGCGGGGCGGGATATTTCATATCGGGAACACAGATTACCGGGATTTTGGCTGACGCCGCCGCCTGTATGCCCATCTCCGAATCCTCCAACACCAGGGCCTGGGAGGGAGAAACCTGAATCTTTTGGCAGGCTTTCAGGAAGATATCCGGGTTCGGCTTGCCGTGCTCTACCTCGTCGCCGCAGATGGAGTCGTCAAAGAAGGAGGCAAGACCCGTCTGTTCCAGAATCCTGTCCACCCGGTTTCGGGCGCTGGATGTGGCTACGATGGTCTTGTAGCCATGGTCTTTCAGATAGGCCAGCAGAGGGCGCAGGCCGTCTTTTACGGGAACTCCCTGGTTTTCAAATAAATCATTCATATACTGGTGTACATTTTTCAGAACCATTTCCATGGGGAAGTCAGGGCTGTAATGCTGGTAAAAACGTTCGAAGATGGACGGGATCGGGCATCCCAGCAGGGAAATGTAGAATTCTTTTTCCATGGTCAGCCCCAATTTGCCGCACTCAATCACATATCCTTCATAAGTGACCCTCTCACTGTCGATCATCAGCCCGTCCATATCGAAAATAACCGCTTTAATCATGGGAAATCTCCTCCTGAATGTGATGTAGATGTATAGTGAAAATTTTACCATTAAAAAGAGAATATTTCCAGCCTTTTTAAAAGAGTGGTACAATGCGCCGGAATTTATCATGATGAAAAAATCAAAGAATAATATAATATTTTTTGGAGAAACTATAATTTGATATTAAAAAAAGGAGGCCGTCTTATGGACAAAGCATTGGATATCACAGCGCTGACAATCAGTATAATCGGCGCCATAAATTGGGGGCTTATTGGCTTTTTTAATTTTAATCTGGTCGGTTTTGCCTTTGGAGACAGCTGGCTGTCAAGAATTGTTTATGCCCTGGTAGGATTATGCGGATTGTACCTGTTGACCTTTTACGCAAATGTGAGAAGGCGCTCTGAGTCTTAACTGCATTTGATGCAAAGAAGAAAGAATCCTATTGGAGGTGTGACAAATAATGTCGGACTTCCGGTAGGATTCTTTTTTATCATCGGTTTTTTCCTATAGTCTGCAAAAGGCTTTTACGTTTGTCATCAGTGTCCTGAGTCAGTTCCCAGATCATGATTCCTCCCAGATTCTCTCTGGCATACCGGGTCTTTTTCCCAATAGTTTCCACACCATTATAGTATACATCCATGCCGTTGTAAATCGTGTGGTCTCCGCCGAAAGCATCAGGTATGCTTTCTAAAATCGTCCCATAATCTGCCCATCCGGGCCGGGAGTAAAAGGGAACCCCCAACACCACCTTGTGGGCTGGAAGACCACGGGTCTCTTTCCAATATATACCACAGTTTACCGCAAATTGATATGAAGAATGGCGCTCTCCGTCGCCGCCGTCGTAGGCCATGATATTGATAAAATCCACAGCATTCAGGACAGCATTGGTGTGGGCAGCCGCATCATAATAAATATTGCCGTCAGCAGTGACGCCGCTCATCACCGCGGCAGTTAAAAGTTTGCCTTTGGAGTGGAGGCCGCGAGACAATTCAAGCATAAGGGCCTCGTACTGTTTGGCACTGGATCCATCTGCACGGGGGTGCTCCCAATCCATATCAACCCCGTCAAAGCCGTACTCTTCACACATATCCAAGATGTTTTCAGCCAGCAGTTTTACCTTCTCGTCAGTGGCGGTGGCTTCCATAAATACATGTTCCAGAGGCATATCATGGTAGCTCCAGCCCCCTATGGAAAGCAGCACTTTGGCGCCGTTGGCATGGGCGGAGATGAGCAGCGCTCTGGCGGTATCCGGATTTTCCAGATCGAGAAGTCCGCTGTCAGATGTGGGAATAGCAAAGGCGTAGCAGATATGGGTCACCACGTCAAAATCAATTGATTGAAGCCTGTCTGGTTTCCAACTGGGATAGTAGCCTACCACTTTAAAACCGGCCAGTTGGGCGTCCTGAGGAGACGTGACATTAATCGGAACACCGTTAACATCTTTTGGATATACATTTGCGCCGTCACAGATACCCAAATCTTCCCACACATCGCTGATATCGGGCCGTTCTCCCAGAGTCCACCACTTAGCCCGATATCGGCGCCCTTGATAGTCAGCAAAGCTGCCTCCAGTGTAGACAGCCAAGGGATCCCAGGTGTCCGTCGGTTGCAAAGCTGTAGTTTCGTTCAGCTTGTCAGACGAGCGGACAAAGGTATCTGCCGCCGCAGGCATGTTGAGACATAGACATATGGAGGCACTCAAAAATACGCCAAGAATCAGTTCTCTTTTCATAGGATACCTCACTTTAAATATTTGCTCAGGATTCTCAAAAAAAGATCAATATCAAGGGGTTTCGCTATGTGTGCATTCATGCCGCTTTTCAGGGCAGTCTCCTTGTCTTCCTCCATAGCGTTGGCTGTCATGGCAATAATGGGCAGGTTTTTTACATCTTCTCTGGAGAGAGAGCGGATAGTTCGGGTGGCTTCGTAGCCGTCCATCACCGGCATCTGTACATCCATGAGGATAGCATCATAATAATGATCTTCTGCCCGGGAGACCATGTCCACCGCGTCAGTTCCGTCGGGTGCGGTTTCCACGGAAAAACCGGTCTCCTCAAGTATGGCTTCCGCGATTTCGCGGTTGAGTTCATTATCTTCTACCAGCAGGATGCGTTTTCCGGTGAAGTCCACCTCAGTCCATGGAGCTTCTATCTCTTTTTCCATCAGGTTGCTGGCGATGAGCAGAGCGGACTTTAAGTCAGACATAAAAAGCGGTTTTGCGCAGAAAGCGGTAACTCCAGCCTGTCTGGCCTCTTCCTCAATATCTGTCCAGTCATATGCTGTAAGAATGATGATAGGTGCCTCCTCACCGGTAGCAGAGCGGATATGACGGCAGGTTTCGATTCCGCTCATCACCGGCATCTGCCAGTCGATAATATAGGCATGATAGGAATCTCCCTCATTGTAAGCACTTTTTGCCCGATATACTGCTTCCTGGCCAGAGATGGTCCATTCCGCCCGCATTCCGATCTGCGTAAGCATATGAGATACACTTACACAGCAGTCGCAGTCGTCATCAACTACTAAAGCCCGCAGGCCTTCCAATTCCTTGATCTGTGCGGCATTTTTCTCCACATCCTGGAGTTTCAGCCTCAATTCCACCCGGAATTCGCTGCCTTTGCCTTTCTCACTCTGAACGGTAATTGTGCCGCCCATCATCTCCACAATATTCTTGGTGATGGCCATGCCCAGGCCTGTGCCCTGGATGCCGGTTTTTGTTGTGCTGGACTCCCGTTCAAATGGTTCAAAGATATGTTCCACAAAGTCCTGAGTCATGCCGATGCCGTTGTCCTTGACAATAAACACATAGTCCCCCCAGCCCCGATGGAAGGTGGTCTCCTGACGGATTCGGAAGCTGACTGTTCCGCCTGCCGGGGTGTACTTCACGGCATTGCTCAGCAGATTTACAAACACCTGACTCAGCTTCAGAGCGTCAGCTATAACGTCCTCATTGTTTACATTGTAAGTGTCGATAAACAACTCCAGCTGTTTTGCCTTTACCTGAGGCTGTATGATATTCACCAGGTTATGGGTAAGTTCGGAGATATTGCATTCCTGTTCCTTAATCTGAACCTTACCGCTCTCAATACGGCTCATATCCAGAATATCATTGATCAGGCTGAGAAGATGGTTGCTGGAGGAAAGGACTTTCTGGAGACAGTCCTTTACCTGGTCTTTGTTGTCGATGTGGCTGACAGCGATAGTGGTAAAGCCGATGATCGCGTTCATCGGAGTGCGGATATCATGGGACATATTGGACAGGAACGTGGTCTTAGCCTGGTTGGCCCTCTGAGCCTGTATCAGCGCATCCTGAAGAGCCTGAGTCTGTTCCCTCTGTTTCTGAACCTGGCTGGTGATATCCTTGGACAATACCATGACCATGATGTCGCCAGTGGTATCATCCTGAGTCATGATGAAGGACTGCCGCACGCACATGGGTTGGTTGACATGGGCCCATCCCCAGTAATCCACGTTGATCTCCATCTGCCCCTCTTCAAAGCGCCGAAGCAGCTGTCGTGGACTGACTATGGCACTGTACTCTTCCAGAGATTCCTCCATAATGAAAGATTTCCACTTTTCAAAGAATATAGAGGCTGAGCAGGGGGCAGCCATGTCGATTTTTTCCAGAAGAGAAACCAGTTGGCCGTCAATGGCGCAGACAATATCATGTTCGATCAAGTCCTTGGTAAGATTGAATTCAAAGGTGCAGAAGGCAGTGGATGTAATGGCGATCCGATATTGCCGTTCTTTGCGGTTCATAACAGACAATGCCTTCTGACTCTGAAGCTCTCGTTGTTTCAATTCCGTGATATTCTGCCGGACAAAAAGAATCCTGACAGCCCGGCCGCCTTTCCGCTGAAGGCATACTGTAATCAAATGTTCCCACGCCTCAGCCCCATTTCGTATAACATGACATTCATAGGTGAACGTATCCTGTTCTGAAAGTATCTGAGTGATGGAGTTGAGCTCGAAGGTCTCTCTGAAACGTTCCTTTTCCTCCTCCCCGATAAGATCCATGGCGTGGATCCGTGTAATATCATCATAAGGTCCTTCCATGGAAAGGCTGCTGCTTAAAGGTTTGATTCCTGCCATATAGGAATAGGTGTTGGATTCCAGGTCTACGGTAAGGTAACGGGCGGAAAAAAGAGTATTTAAACCGTCCAGTACATAGCTGAACTGTGTATTTTGCTTTTCCAGGTTCTTTCTCTGAGTCTTACCCTTGAACAGCAGGACGAGAATATAGGCAACAAACAGACAGATCAAAATCGTCTGCAGAATCATACCGGTGTGGTTTGCGTCGCGGACCATGGCTCCTGTAACACTTTGAGGAAAGGTCTGAACCAATATATATTCTGTGTTCGGTACATGCAGTACGCATAGGTTGTCTGTTATATTGTTTGAGTCACAGATAAATCCGTCCTCATCGGATTCACCCCGGAATACCGACCACACCTTTGCAGATGTCTGCGTGTCAATGACGCCGTTTTCATACAGCAGATCAGGAAGAGGACGGTCAAAGTCTGCACTGTCGGAGGAGGCGATAACCAGACCGTCCCGCGCGCACAAAAATACACTGGCAGTCTCGCCGAAATAATTAGTTTCCAGCATTTCCCGAAGATAATTCTCTGCATTGTACAATCCCAGGAGAACACCGAAAATTTCGCCCTCACATCGCAGGGGGGCGTAGAATACCATCATGGGTTCGCCGGTGATCCTGGAGTGCAGAACCATGGTGGTGCCGCTGCCGCCGTCCATGCCTTTGAGAAAATAGTCCCGATCCCTGCTGTCGCTTTGGCTGCCGTTGGATGCCAGATTGATTCCGTCCTTGTTGGTAAAACGGAAGGCATCAAAGTCCGAGTTGTTCTCCAATTCTTTCAGCAATTCCGTGCTAAGCTCCGGCTCACTTGCGGTCATGCTCAACAGATAAGCATAGTTATGCACCCGCCGCTGGGCATTGGTGAGTTCACTGCTGATCCGTATGGCTGTCTGCCGGGCGGAGTCCATAGCATAAATCAAGTTCCTGTTTTCGATCTGGCGGCTGTTTGTAGTAGAATACCATAGGAACAGCAGGCAGATTGCTGCCAGTAAAATGCAGATATATAATATAGTCTGCCAGTTTTTTTTCGTTGTGCGCATAGATACCACCTTTCTAATAATTTCATTATAACAAAAAACGGGAAAAGTGCAAGGAGGCCTTGGAATTTGGGATTGACTTTGTTATATTTAAAGAGATTTGACAATCTGGAGGCTTATGATGCAAAAAGAAATCGTATGGGGCATATGGATTCCATTTTTAGGAACAACCTTGGGTTCTGCCTGTGTTTTGTTTATAAAGAATAAAATAAACCCGTTGCTGCAGAGAGCTCTGACCGGCTTTGCTGCCGGAGTGATGGCGGCAGCTTCTGTCTGGAGTCTCCTGATCCCTTCTATAGACCAGTCAGAAGCCATGGGACAGCTGGCTTTTGTACCTGCAGTTGCAGGATTTTGGATTGGTATTCTTTTTTTGCTGATCTTAGATCAGAGAATTCCTCATCTGCATATGAACAGCAGCAAAGCGGAAGGGCCAAAAAGCCGTCTGCCGAAAACCACCATGCTGGTGTTGGCTGTGGGACTCCACAACCTTCCGGAAGGCATGGCCGTGGGAGTGGTCTACGCGGGACGGAGTTTAGGAGATACCAGGATTACCGCTATGGGTGCACTGGCGTTGGTGCTGGGAATTGCGATTCAGAATTTTCCAGAAGGCGCTATTATTTCCATGCCTTTGCGGTCGGAAGGAATGAGCAGAAGAAAGGCGTTTTTTTATGGAATGCTCTCCGGGATGGTTGAGCCTGCCGGAGCGGTTTTGACGATGTTCCTGTCCGGCTTTGTCGTTCCGCTCTTGCCGTATTTTTTAAGTTTCGCGGCTGGCGCCATGATCTATGTAGTCGTGGAGGAACTGATTCCGGAAATGTCAGAAGGAGATCATTGTAATGTGGGAACAATCTTTTTTGCGGCGGGCTTTACCATCATGATGGCTCTAGATACAGCTTTGGGATAATCATCTGACAGATAACGAAATCTTCCATAATTCTTGCAATCCTTCCCAAACCATGATATAACAGGTCGAAAAGGGGAGAGATTATAAGATGGGAATGACAGCAGTATTAACCAGAGCAGCTTGTTTTATCGGAATCATTTTGATGGGTTATCTTCTGAGACAGGTGGGTTTCTTTAAGCAGGAAGACTTTCATGTGCTTTCCAGAATCGTGCTGAAGATCACCCTTCCGGCAGCCATTATCGTCAGCTTTGCCGGCAAGGAGATCGACGCTTCCATGCTGGTATTGTGCCTTTTGGGCCTTGGAGGCGGCCTGGTCTACATAGGGGCGGGATTCCTGATGAATATGAGGGCTTCCAGGGATAAGAAGGCCTTCGAGATCCTGAATCTGTCGGGGTACAATATCGGAAATTTCACTTTGCCCTTTGTCCAGAGTTTTCTGGGCCCCATGGGGGTGGTGATCACCAGCCTGTTCGACACCGGCAACGCGGTGGTCTGTCTTGGAGGCGCTTACAGCGTGGCAGCCATGGCCAAGGGAGAGGGAAAAGGGAAGCCTGTGGTACAGGTGGCCAGGACCCTGGTGAAATCCGTGCCCTTTGACACGTATATGATCATGACGGTTCTCTGTCTTCTGGGGATCCGGCTTCCGGACCAGGCCATATCCTTCGCAGGGATCATCGCTGACGGCAACGCGTTTATGGCCATGCTGATGATCGGGGTGGGCTTTAAGCTCTCCGGCGACAGGAGTCAGATGGGAACGATCATAAAGATCCTGGCAGTTAGGTATGGTGTGGCGGCGCTTTTGTCCGCGGGATTTTATTTCCTCCTTCCCATGCCCTTAGAGTACCGCCAGACTCTGGCCATTCTGGTGTTCGCCCCCATCGCGTCGGCGGCCCCTGCTTTTACGGCTGACCTGAAAGGGGATATCGGACTGTCCAGCGCCGTTAATTCCATATCCATTCTCATCAGTATCTGCTGTATTGTGGCCGTGGTAGGGCTGGTGTTGTAAGAGAGAATTTCCTGAGAGAGGGTCAGGCACAGGGCCTTTTGGTGATCACCACCTGTCCCACATGTTCCCGGAGGATCCGGAGAATGATCTCCTCGTCATTTCCATAAAACATCTGATGGAGAATGGAGAAGGAGGTATTGTCTTTCAGGTGGAAGACGAAACTGGTCACAAAAAGCTCGCTGGCAATGGGCAGGAAGATCCGGATATACTTGGTGTCGTGGATGACAGACACCTTTTCCACCTGGTCATAAGACACGTAGGTCAGTGTGTCCTGACGGTGAAAAGTCTTCTGCAGGAAGCGGTTTTTTTCCCGGAGAGTTTTGGGACTGGTATAGGCCATGCCTTCCCTGGAAAATTCCACATACTGAAAGTAGCGGTCAGCTATATTTCCAAGCCCCAACTGTGGGATGCCGGAGCCTAACAGAACAAATATGAGGGCGGCTCCCAGGGTCAGGGGGACGAACAGGGGAGGGACGATTCCCCACACATGTTCAAACTGACAGATAAACAGGCTGATGACAGCGATGACGCCGACAAACCAGACACCATTCCAAAACAGCAGTTTTTTCAACATCTTTCGGTCCGGGCGTGTGCCGATGTGAAAAGGTTCCAGAGACTTTTCCTGCCCGCCCAGGCCGATTTTTGGTTTGTGGAGTTTTTCTAGATCGTTGATCAAAGGCGCTTTTGTATCAGCATAAAAACAGACCTTTTTTTCCAGGTCTTTTATTTTGGATTCTTCCTGGTGTAAATAGGCTTTCTGCTGTTCAAAAATCTCTTCCACCGACAAATGGCCATTGAGGATCTGGCGGATATCGTCTATGGAGATATCCATATTCCGGAGCAGTTTGATCAGCTGAAGGGTTTTGATGTCCTGGTCAGAATATTCCCGGTATCGGTTTTCGTTTCGCTCAGGCTTTATCAGCCCCTCTTTTTCATACCAGATCAGTGTCTGTTTGGACAGTCCGGTTAATTGTTCCGCTTCTTTTGCCTTCATAAATCATTTCTCCTTCCTTTGAGGCCATCCGGCACAGGCCTGGCGGCTTTGGGGGATCTGTGTGTTAATATGATTAAACACCATATAGCAGCTATATAGTCAAGTCTTTTTTATTTTAGTGACTTGGTTTGTCCAAAGAGGCTGAAAAAAGAGGCAGATTTCTTCTAATAAGAAAGTTTTTGTGGTACAATGGGTACGATGTGAAAAGAACATAAAAAACAGGAGGGCAACAGGCATGAGCATAGTGGTAAATATCTATTATTCCGGAACAGGAGGAAACGCAAGGAAATTCGCGGAGGAAATGGAGGCCAGCGGGACCGCGGCAAAGATCCGAAGGGAGGATGGAAATCTACGGTATGATTATTTCTCTCCCATGGCGGATCCGGAGACTGTGCTGCTGATCGACTGCTGGAAGGATCAGGAGTCTATTGACAAGCATCATGCTTCTCCGATGATGGAGAAAATCACGGAGCTTCGGGTGAAGTACGATCTGCATATGAAAGTGGAGCGGTATGTGTCTGACGAGGGCGGAATACCGGAGGCGGACAGCCGGTTTATAAAGGAGTAGAGGGCGGTCTTCTGACCGGTTTTGCGGCTGGAGTTTTTGTTTGCGGCAGGCTTCACCATCATGATGGCACTGGATGTGGCCTTAGGATCACTTTGTCGGAAAAATGAAAGATTCTATCGGAAATCTCCATGGGCATTTTTGTTCAAATTCCATAAAATGGAGTCAGATTTATTAAATCGGACAATATGAAAGGAGAGAATACGATGAAACAGACATGGCGAAAAAAATTTCTGCCATCCGCTCTGACCATTGGTATGGTGGCTGCTTCCCTAGGCTTTGGCGGGCCCGGCGGAGGCGGGATCACGGCCATGGCGGCAGAGGCGCCTGACAGGACTACGTCAAAAACCATCGCGGAGATTGATTTCTCCGAAAAAACCGATCTGAACAGCCTGAACGGCTGGACGGTTTCACCTGGAGGAGGGACCGCGGAGCTGGTGGAAGACGAGGGGAACAATGCTCTGAAGCTGACAAAGCCCAACGGGGGAAACACCGAGCTTTCCAAAACCGGACTTGGGATCGATGAAAATGAATATCGATATGTGTCCGTGACCACGGTTATGAAAGCGGGAACAGAGGACCGGGCTAATCAGTTCAGCCTTCCCTACCTGTCAGACAGCAATGGCGGAGTCGCCTATACCATGTACGTGGACGGAGACTGGAGTCAGTTCAAGACTCACGTCAATGGAAAAAATGTAAAGACAGCAGGAACGGCCAAGCCGGGACAGTGGCAGACCGTCCGCATGGACATTGACTTAAAGGATGACACCTTCCGGGTTATGGTAGACGGAGAGTATGAGCTGGTCAACGAGGCAGCCAGAAGCAAGGTAACGAACCTGAATACCATCCGGTATTACGCCGACAGCTGGAATCAAGGAACCGTGTATTTCCGTTCCGTGAAAGTGGAGGCCTTTAAAGAGCGTTCCCAGAGCGGCACCTTTTATGTGAGCAGCGAGGGAGACGACTCTGCCGACGGAACCACCCCGGAGACAGCCTGGAAGACCGTGGCCCGGGTCAATAAGGCCCACTTCCTTCCGGGAGACCAGATCCTGTTTGAGCGGGGCGGAGAGTGGAACGAGACTCTGGCGCCGCAGGGAAGCGGAACAGCAGGGAACATGATTACCATCTCCAGCTACGGGGAGGGCGCGCTGCCCAAGATCAAGGTAGACGGAGCCAGCTCCGACGCGCTGTACCTGTACAACCAGGAATACTGGGAGATCAGCAATCTGGATATCTCCAATACCGTGCCGGGATTCCGGATGCTTTCCGGCGACGGGACAGGGGATGGGACAGCGCCCACTGGAAACGTGACAGAGAGAAATAACGAAGATGGTTCGAAACTGGGAGATTACCGAGGAATCCACATCGCGGGCCGGGATGTGCCCACACTGAAAGGATTCTGGCTCCACGACCTTCTGGTCCACGATGTTACCGGTTATGTGTCATGGATCGGAGATACCGGCTTGAGGGATGCGGGAATCAAGAACAGCCTGGGCCTTGACGGTTCCAAGAGAACCGGCGGAGTCCTGTTCGAGTGTCTGAAGCCCACAGGGAATGTGGCCACCCAGTTCAGCGATATCGTCATTGAGAAGAGCCAGTTTATCAACAACTCCTTCTGCGGAATCACAGTGAAGCAGTGGAACGGCTCTGGCAATCAGTACGGCAATAATCCGGGGTGGGCGAACAAGTCAGGCCAGGGGAGCAAACCCAATTATACCAGCAGCCATTGGAAACCCCACAGCAATATCATCATCCAGGACAACTACATCAATCAGGGAGCTTCCGCCTACGCCTGCAACGGGATCTATCTCACCAGCAGCCGGGACTCCGTGATCCAGAGAAACGTGCTGGAGCATATCGGAACCTGCGGAATCGAGCTGTATTTTACCGATAATGTGGCAGTGCAGTTCAACGAGGTATCGGACGTGGCCCACAAAGGCGGCGGACAGGACAGCAACGCCATTGACCCCGACTGGATGGTGACCAACGCCCTGATCCAGTACAACTACGTACACGACTGCGGCGAAGGCTTCCTTCTGTGCGGTGTGGCCTTCAACAGCGGCGTGATCCGCTACAACCTGGTGCAGGACTGCCGGTTCAGCTATGTCCATTACTCCATGGGAAGCGGATACTTCCAGATCTACAACAATGTGTTCTATCGAAGCAAGGACGGCAGCGGAACCAGCAACTTTGACCCATGGGGCGGAGGAAAGGTTTCCTATGTGAACAATGTTTTCTATGACGGAAAGGGAACGGGATTCGGCTTCAGTGGAAGTTCCAGCTTCGCTTTTGACAACAACGCTTACTACGGAACAGCGGCACCGTCCAAAGATAAGAATCCTCTGATCCTCACGGAAGATCCTTTCGAGGGAGAGGCCCCAAATCTTGCCCGCAAGGGAAGCGCTGAGACAGGCCCGCTTCTGGAGGCCAACGGCTTAAGGCCCAAGATGGATTCTCCTTTAATCGGGGCAGGGGTTATGACAGACCCCCTGGGAATCAACCTTGACAACGGATTGAAGTCTGCGGGCACGGAATTTAATTTCTCAGCCTTAGACAAGGCGGATAACAATTTCTTAGGCGACTGTATCAATATAGGACGGGCGGATTATCCTACCTTTGAGAACACCGGGGAAGACGGGGTGATCACTTCAGCAAAGAGTCAGAAGGCAGCGGATACCACGGCTCCCACCATCGGTATGTTTGAGGTGAGCCTGCCGGCGGAAGTGGTGATCTTAAGGGGCAATGTAAATGACGGAGCCAACAATATCTCCGGCGCTGTAGTGGAAGTGACCTGCGCTGATAAAACCGTCGCAGTCACCACCGACGAAAGCGGAAATTACAGTATCAAAGAAGGCCTGGGGGCAGGCGCTGTGTCCATCAAGGTCTCTTATGGAGAGGACGGAAGCAAATCCGTCGAGAACGAGGGAGAACTGAAAGCGGGAGTGGTCAATATCATCAATATCCAGGTTCCTTTAGATGATATGCCGGAGACTTATGAGGAGACTCTGATTAATGAGTCCTTTGACGCCCAGACAGATCCGGCAAACTTTGGATTTAACTGGGGAACCAACATAGCTGACGGCCAGCTGGTGCTGACCACAGGTATGGGAAGGAATACCTCGGCAGTAAAGACTTTTGACGCGGATATCGCGTCCAGGAAGGGCGCGGACATCACCTTTGACTGGAAGGCCCCAAGCGGCAACAAGATGGGATTCGAGTTCAGGGATGACTATGGAAGACTGGTATTTGGGTTCTGTACCGCTCCAGGGAAGAAAGTGCTGAGAGCCAGTGTAGAAGGAGCTGCTGTAGATGACGGGAAGGCGGCAACAGATAACATTGGCGGTGAGCCAAAGTGGACGGAAGTGCCCATGGATACCAATAAAACTTACACAATTCGGATTCACGGGGATTTCGAGACACAGACATTAAGTTATCAGATCCGTGAGAAAGACAGCAAGACAGTGGTACTCCAAAAACTGGATCTGCCAATAGAGGGAACCAACCTTTCCCGGATGATCGCCTGCAGCTGGTGGGATTCTCAGGCCCAGTATATCGACAACTTCGTGCTGACAGCGCCAGCGGATGACCTTCCCCTGAGTGGGAAGAACGTCTACGCCTTTGGTGACAGCATCGTGGAAGGCCATGAGTATAAGAAAGCCGGATTCGCCAGCATCTCGGCGAGACACGAGGGGATGGAACTGACCAACTACGGCAAGAATGGCGCTACCATGCTGGATGCTAACTACATGGGAGGACAGATCCTGAAGCAGGTTCAGAACGCTCCCCAGGAAGCGCCGGACTACGTATTGTTTGACGGCGGAACCAATGACGCGGAGTATCTGTACAAAAACAACAAGGAAGCGGGAACCGTAGCGGAAGGAAAAGAGCCGGAAAGTTTTGACACCAACACCTTTGCCGGAGCCTTTGAGAACACGGTTTACACTATGAAACAGAAATGGCCCGAGGCCCAACTGGTCTACGTGGCGGTTCACAAACTGGGAAGCCGTGACTGGGAGACCCAGGAGAGGCTTCATAAACTGGAGATGGATATCTGCGGAAAATGGGGCATTGCCGTAGCGGATGTGTACACGGATGCGGAACTGGATACCAGAATCGTTGATCACAAAGATAAATACAGCTTTAACGGTGTTGGAAAGAATGGGCTTCCGGGGACTAACGGCTCAGGAACCCACCCCAACCTGGACGCGGTTCGGGAATTCTATATTCCGGTTGTCACAGAGGCTTTGAGAAACCCGGAAAATCATATTCCAGAGTACGAAGCGCCCAAGCCAGCGGATAAGACCGCTCTGACCGAGGCCATTAAGGCAGCGAAAGAAGAAGCCGAGAAGAGTGATCTTTATACAGAAGAAAGTCTCGCGAAGCTGAAAGAAGCCGTAGCGGCGGCTCAGAAAGTTGTGGACGATGGCAAGGCTACTGATGAAGATGTCAGCAAACAGGTGGAGAGCCTGAAAGCGGCAGTAGAGAGCCTGGTGAAGAAGGAAGTCCCGGCGGATAAGACCGCTTTGACCGAGGCCATCAAGGTAGCTAAGGAAGAGGCGGATAAGACCGACATCTACACAGAAGAGAGTCTCGCGAAGCTGACCGCGGCTCTTGAGGCGGCTGAGAAAGTGGCTGCGGATGACAAGGCCACTCAGGAAGAAGTTGACCAGCAGACAGTCGCAGTGAAGGCGGCGGTGGAAAGCCTGGAGAAGAAAGAAGTTCCGGTAGAACCCGAGAAGCCAGCAGATAAGACCGCGCTGACCGAAGCCATCAAGGCGGCCAAGGAAGAGGCGGATAAGACCGATCTTTACACACAAGAAAGTCTCGCGAAGCTGACAGTGGCTCTTGAAGTGGCTGAGAAAGTAGCGGCAGACGAGAAAGCTACCCAGGAAGAAGTAGACCAGCAGACAGCGGCGGTGAAGGCAGCGGTGGAGAGCTTGGAAAAGAAAGAAGTTCCGGTAGAACCCGAAAAGCCAGCGGATAAGACCTCTCTGATGGAAGCTATCAAGGCGGTGAAGGAAGAGGTAGAGAAGACAGATCTTTACACAGAAGAAAGTCTTGCGAAGCTGACCGCAGCTCTTGAGGCGGCTGAGAAAGTGGCGGCAGACGAGAAGGCTACCCAGGAAGAGGTAGACAAGCAGACAGCGGCAGTAAAGGCGGCGGTGGAGAACCTGGAGAAGAAAGAAGTTCCGGTAGACCCCGAGAAGCCAGCGGATAAGACCGCTCTGACGGAAGCCATCAAGGCAGCGAAGGAAGAGGCTGACAAGACTGACCTTTATACAGAAGAAAGTCTTGAAAAGCTGACCAATGCAATTGAGGCGGCTGAGAAAGTGGCGACAGACGAGAAAGCGACTCAGGAAGAAGTTGAGAAACAGACAGAGACGATAAAGGCGGCGATTGAAAGCCTGGAGGAGAAAGAAGTTCCAGAAGAAACTGAAAAACCTGAAAAACCGGAGGAGCCCCAGTATTTCACTACCAAGATTACTGTCACAAGAAAACCGGACAGGACAGATTATCTGGTTGGAGACGACCTTGATCCGGAAGGTTTGGAAGTGACCGCGGTTGAGAAGGCCACAGCCAGTAACGCCTCAAGAGAGAGAAAAGTACCTGTAGACGAGTTGGAGTTTAATCCGGATCATTTTGAAGAGGCAGGGGATACCGCTGTGACTGTCACCTACACAGCGAGTGACGCTGAAGGAGATGAGAAAGAGTTCACTGCCCAGTTTACCGTGAAGGTAGAGGAGAGACTGGATGAGGACACCAGCTATGTGACAAAGATTGTTGTGGCCAAGAAGCCGAAAAAACTCAACTACATGGAAGGCGAGGATTTTGATCCAGAAGGAATGGAAGTGGAGGCTGTTCTGAGAAGCCTTGACGGCAAGAAGACCACAAGAGAGCAGATTTCGTTAGACGCTCTTGATTTTGAGTATGATTTCAGTCAGCCGGGAAGCCAGAGAGTGAAAATCACTTACATGGCCCTGGATAAGAACCAGGAAGAGAAAGCGTTCCATGCGGAAGTCCAGGTTATGGTGGCAGAAAAGGTCGAAGACCATATCTATATGGAAGGAATCAAGATCACTCAGCTGCCGAAGCGGATGAGCTATACCGCAGGAGAGAAGTTTGATCCCGATGGAATGGTTGTGACGGCCTACAGAAAGAATACTGCCACAGGAGAAACCATCGAGGAGGAGATCACGGATTATCAGGTGGATATCCAGATCCTTATGGCAGCAGGATCTCAGAAAGTGACTGTTACTTATGTGGCGGCAGATGAAGACGGACACGCGAAGGCCTTTACGGATTCCATAACTGTCACCGTTCAAAAAAAGCAGGGAATTTTAAGGAGATTTGGCAGCTCAGGTAAGAGAATAATGGTGATTAACGACAACAAAATCCCTCTTGACGCTATGCCCCAGGTTACGGCGGGAACATGGCAGAGAGATGAGAAAGGCTGGATATTCCGGAAAGAAGATGGAACCTATGTAACCGATGGCTGGGTACTGACAGAGTGGAACCAGACTTATGAGTGGTATCTGATTGACACGGAAGGCTACATGGTCACTGGATGGGTTTGGTGGAATGGCGACTGGTATTATCTCCACACCGCGTCAGATGGAACTCAAGGTCATATGTACACTGGCTGGAAAATGATCGACGGCAGGTGGTACTTTTTCCAGGAGGTATCCGACGGAAAGAAAGGAGCTATGCTTCACGGTGCTACCACACCGGACGGATACAAAGTAGATGAAAACGGTGTCTGGGTGAAATAAGGAAAATGAAAGCGGCGGGAGAGTAATGTTATGGAAATAGATTTGATTGTGTTTGCAGGGCAGTCCAATATGTCAGGGCGCGGAAATGCCGACATGGCTGTTATTTGTGACATCTCTGCAGGGTATGAATACAAAGCAGTCAGCAATCCAGGCAGTCTTGTCCCTATCAGAGAACCTTTCGGATTGGGAGAGGATAAAATGGGCGCAATCTGGGATTACGATTCCCAGGGCGTGTCCAAACGAAGCGGAAGTATGGTCAGTGCCGTTGTCCAGACTTACTACTCCCGAACCGGCAGGATGACAGTAGGGGTATCTGCCTCCATAGGCGGATCCGACACGATTCAGTGGAAAAAGATCTATGTGGCAGATGCAGTAGAACGGATGGAACGGGCGAAGGAATATTTGTCGGAAAACAGATTCTCTGTCGGGAATATATTTGTAGTATGGTGTCAGGGCGAGAGTGACGGAGACGCCAAACGGTCTGCAGAGGACTATATGGCCGTCACCAGAGATATCTTCAGAGAATTCCGAAACCATGGGGCTGAAGCATGTTTTCTGGTTCAGACAGGACATTATAATTATATAGATTTCCCCGGCATAACTGACGGCCTTACAGGAAAAGAATGGGATGATCGGTATAAGATTATCCGTGATGCTCAGTCTCTTCTGTGTCGGACAGATGATCAGTTTATTCTGGCAGGAAGCTTTGAACCATATATCCATGAGATGAAAGACCGTTTTCACTATAATCAAAATGCCTATAATATGGTGGGGAAAACTGTAGGAACTGTTATGGCTGATTATGTGACCAGAAATTCTTGTTAGAGTCGGCAGGCATAATTTGTCTCGTATATGGAAAAAGTCGGTTTTTTTAAATAAAAAATCGGCTTTTTTCTGTTATGGTTTCAGGGTGGTATGGTATAATGTCCACAAAAGCCTGCGGTAATCATGGCGTATCACCCAGAGGAGAAATCGCCAGCCCGGACTGTAAGCGTTTGCGGAAAGGATCCTCCCTATATGAAAAATTTCAAATCCTTCTTCAACTCGTTAAGCCTCGCCCGGAAGATGGCGGCCATCTATATTGCGGTATTTGGTATTCTCTGTACCATTACTCTTTTGGCTTTGCAGATAACCCTGGATTTCTATGACGGAAAAATGTACGAAAAATCTCTTCAGGAGCTGGATTATTTTACTCAGCAGGTTGATCGGGAGTTGGATGCCTTGGAGAAATTTTCTTACGACCTGGCTTTAGACTACAATATCCAGAGCCAGCTGTCCCAGATCATGGAAGCTCAGAACCAGAGCGAATACAATTTCCGCATGTCACAAATCCGAAGCCGCCTGAACCAGGAAGCCGGATATTCGGATCAGATTGCAGAGATGATATATACAGATAAAAAATGGATTAAATACATGATCGGAAATCATTATCTGGAAGTGCCGGAACTCATATACAGCCAGATGCTGGAGGAGTTTGCCGGGGCCAGAGGAGCCTATGTGTGCCGTTATCCCACGGAAGAATTTCCCTACATGGTCTCTGGCAGAGACATCCGTAAATACCTGGATGCCAGCATGGACTATATGGGAAGCCTGATGTTTGTGGTGGACGTAAAAAATCTCATCAGAAAACATGTGGATGAACTGGCCACCAAAACTTCCACTCTATATGTGTGGAACGGGGATATGCTGTTGTATGAGGATGGACATGGAGTGCCCCAGAGCCATTTTCGGTTTAAAGGAGAAAAAGAGTATGAGATTGTAAAAATTAAAGGAAAGAAATATTTTGCCTGTCAGCTGGCTTCTGCCAAGACCGGTTGGATCTACCTCAACCTTTTTTCTTATGATGAAATCTACGCTATCAATACCTATGTACGCTATGGACTGGTTCTGGGACTCTTTGTTTTGTTCGCAGGAGCAGGAGCGGTAACCAGAAAGCTGGCGCTGGTGATTACCAGGCCGTTGGAGCAGCTGACTGCTGCCATGGAATTGGTGGAGGACGGACAATTTACGGAGGCAGCAAGCCATCTGCCGCAAGAAAACCGAAAGGATGAAATAGGAATTCTGACTCAGGAGTTTGGCCGTATGATCAATAAGATCACGGAGCTGATTCACGAAAATTACGAGAAACAGCTTCTGATCAAGGACACTCAATATCGGGCGCTGCAGGCCCAGATCAAACCTCATTTTCTCTATAATACCATGAATTCCATCAACTGGCTAATCCGATCCGGAAGAGGGGATGAGGCTTCCAGGATGACTGTAGCTTTCAGTGATTTTCTTCGGGCTTCTTTCTCAAAAGAACTGGAGGATACTCTGGAAAAGGAGGTGGAGCTGGTGGAGAATTACATGAATATACAGAAGATCCGATATCAACGGAGAGTGGAATTCCTGTTGGAGACCCGGGGGGAACTGGGGCGATACTTAGTTCCAAGGATGATTCTTCAGCCCCTGGTAGAGAACGCCATCAACTATGGCGTAGATAATACTTTGAAACTGTGCAGAATCCAGGTCCGTGTCCGGGAAGAAGATCAGATTCTGATTTTGGAAGTGGAAGATGACGGCCCCGGTATGAGCAGCGAGGAATTGGAAGCAGTGAGAACTTTTACTATGAAGCCCAAAGGAAACGGCATAGGCATAAAGAATATTTCTGAGCGGTTAAAACTATTCTTCAGCGGTGAGGCAGTGATGGAAATCTGGAGTCAGCCGGGAGAGGGTACCAGGATTCATATAGAAATACCGAAAAAGGAGAGGGATATTCATGTACAAGATGATTGTGATCGACGATGAAGATATTGAAAGGGAATGCCTGGCCTCTCTGATTCCCTGGGAGGACTATGGAATCCAGGTTGCGGACACGGCATGGAACGGTATCGAGGGGTTGGAAAAGATCCGGACGCTGAAGCCGGAGATTGTAATCACGGATATCAAGATGCCGATTATGAGTGGAATTGAGCTGATCAGGCAGGCAAAGACGGAATTTCCAAAGACAGTTTTCGCTGTGCTCTCAGGGTACGGAGAGTATGAATATACCAGTCAGGCTATGGAACTGGGGGTTCGTCATTATCTGTTAAAACCGTGTAAAGAAGAGCAGATTGTCAAGATGGCACGGAAGATCCGCATGGAATTGGATGAGGTGAGGGAGGCAGAAGAGAAAAGGCACAGGGATCAAAGCCGGCTGCGCCGTCTGAAGCCCAGGGCACAGGCTCAGCTCTTTGCCGATATGCTGGAGGACAGAGAAAAGGGAAGTCTGGATTATCAGGCTTTTCTGGAAGAGCATAGAGAAAAGTACCCGGAAATCTTTCTTCTGACGATGAAATTCCCCAAAATTCCTGATTATCTGGAATCATTTTCACTGACCAACATTCTGGCAGAACTTATGGGGGAAGGGCATATCCTTCTGTCTGTCCCTGTGGAACAGGAGGTAGTATACCTTCTGGACGGGAGAATCCGCGGAGACATAGAGCAGGTGACAAATCGAGTCATAAGAGAATATCACAAGCTGTTTTCACTGGAATTGGAGGCAGAGTTTTCCGAGACGGGGGAGATTCCTGCAGTATCCGTTCTGTACCACAGGCTGAGGGATGAACAGGAGAGGGAAAAGACGGATCCGGACATCAAGACTTTGAAAGAGGCGGATACCTGGGAACAAGTTTTCTTTGAGACCAGGATATTTTTGCTGAAAATGAAGCTGGAGGAAATACCACTAGAGAAACAAAAAGAAAGAGTATATAAGATTTTAGAAAGTTTCCTGAGGACTTCCGTGGACAGGGAGAATCTGGAGACTGTGAGAGACGAAAAAAGTCTGTTCGAATATGTGTCAGACACCATTTGCCATGAAAAAAAGATCTTAAAACCGGAGGACAAGGACGGCAGACGAGTTTATGGGATTCTTTTAGAATTTTACAAAAATATCGGGGATCCGGATCTGAGTCTGCAGAAGCTCTCCAGAGAAGCTCTTTTCATGAATGAAGATTATCTTGGCCGCCTGTTTTACAAACAAATGAAGAAGCGATATTCTGCCTACACTGTGGAGAACAGGATCCGGATGGCCGCCAGACTGCTGAGACAGATCCCGGACGTGAGGATCTCCCAGGTGGCGGAGGAGTGCGGATACCCGGCGGACGGACAGTATTTCTCCAGGATGTTCAAAAAACTGACGGGGCAGACACCGTCGGAGTACAAGAGCGGAGAGTGAAAAGGTCTGGTGAAAATGTAGGTTTTTTTCAAGTTTTTCCCGTTTTAATCCATTTTTCAAACAACGCATGGAAGGTATAATGGGACCATGAAAGCAAGAACAGCCGCCAGACAGCATAGAGCAGAGACAAGAGAAAAAAGGCGGCCGGCAAAAGAAGCAGAGGCAATGCCAAAAAGGAAAAAGGAGAGGAAAACGATGAAAAAGAACTGGAAACGACTTACAGCGATTACCATGGCAGGTATCATGGCATGCACCGCGGCAGGCTGCGGATCAGGAAGCTCGGGCGAATCCCAGAGCACGGGGGCAGCAGGCGGCACTCAGGCGCAGACCACAGCGGCGGGCGGTGCAGAGACCACTCAGGCGGCAGCCGGAGCTCCATCCTCAGGAAGCGGAGAGAACGTGACCATCAAGATCACCTGGTGGGGCGGTCAGGGCCGCCATGATTACACTCAGAAACTTCTGGATGCCTACACGGAGCTTCACCCCAACGTGACATTTGAGGCCATGCCGGCAGGCTGGGACGGATATTTCGAGAAGCTGTCTACTCAGGCGGCGTCAGGCTCCATGCCGGACATCGTTCAGATGGATTACCTCTATATCACGACTTACGCGAAAAACGGTTCCCTGGCAGACCTTCAGCCCTATATGGACAATGGGACCATCGATGTCTCCAATGTGGACCCCAACCTTTTAAATACGGGAAAGATCGACGGCAAGATGGTGGGAGCGGTTCTCTCGACTTCCGCTCTGGTCACCGGGTATAACCCTTCCGTTCTGGCAGAGGCAAACTACGCGGAGCCGGGCACAGACTGGACCTGGGACGACTTTAAGACCATGTGCCAGACCGTAAAAGACAAGACCGGAAAGCTGGGAACGGCCGTAGGCCCTGTCGATGACACCAACATCTTCCATTACTGGGTGAGAGAGCACGGAGAGAGCCTGTTCTCCGAGGATAAGAAGTCCCTTGGATACAAGGACGATGCCATCTGCGCCGATTATTTTGACATGTGGAAGGAATTGATGGACGGCGGCATGGCTGCCAACCCGGACGAGTACGCTCAGATCCAGACTCTGGGTCAGGAGGCAGGACCGGTGGTGACCGGGGATGCGGCTTCCATCTTCGAGTGGAACAACTACACCTCCAAGGTGGCGGCTGTCAACGATACTCTGAAGATGACCACACCTCCCATGCTGGAAGGCGGCAGCAAAGGCCTGTGGCTGAAGCCCGGAATGTTCTTCAGCGTGGCAGAGACCTCCAAGGTAAAGGATGAGGCGGCAGCATTTATCGACTGGTTCATCAACTCCGAGGAAGCCAACGACATCATCATGGCAGAGCGCGGAACTCCGGTGTCCTCCAAGATCCGTGAGTATCTTGTGGGCACGGGAACCATGTCCGCCCAGCAGCAGGATATGTTTGACTATGTAGATGCGGCTGCGGAATTAAGCGGCAGCACTCCTGCTCCGGATCCGGTAGGTATGTCCGAGGTCAACGAGGCCTTCAAGAACGCGGCTTACAGCGTGTTCTACGGTCAGGCCACATCAGCAGAGGCAGCGGCTGCCTTCCGCGCGGAGGCAGATGCCATTCTCGCCAGGAATAACTAATCACCCGGCCTGTGAACCGATTCGGCTCGGCGTCCTTAAGCGGCAGCCGGACCGAATCGGGCACGGCCCGGGGTGATTGCCCCCAAGAGGACTGATGACCAGTCCTCTTATTTAAAAGGAAGGAGATCCCAAGGTGAAACTATACAAAGACAATAAGGTGGCCTATGTGCTGCTGGCCCCGTGGCTGATCGGATTTTTTGGAATGTGGCTGATCCCCATGTTCATCTCCATCTACTACTCATTTACGGATTTTAATCTCTTAAATACCCCAAGCTTTATCGGGCTGGCCAATTACATGAGAGCCTTTACCCAGGATAAGATGTTCTACCAGGCCATGAAGGTGACATTTTCCTACGTGCTGATTCTGGTTCCCCTGCGTCTGGCCTTCGCCCTGTTTGTAGCCATGCTGCTCAACAAGAAGCACAAATGTCTGGGGCTTTACCGGACTCTCTACTATGTGCCCTCCATCATCGGCGGAAGCATCGCGGTGTCCGTGGTGTGGAAACAGATCTTCGGAAACAAAGGCGTGGTCATGTCGATCCTGGAAGTATTCGGAATCCATCAGAAGATGTCCCTGGTGGGCAATCCCAAGACAGCCCTGTGGGTCATCGTTCTCATGGGAGTGTGGCAGTTCGGTTCCTCCATGCTGATCTTTCTGTCAGCCTTAAAGCAGATTCCCGGCTCCCTCTATGAGTCGGCCAAAGTGGACGGAGCAAACGGCTGGGTGACATTCAGCAGAATCACCATCCCCATGCTGACTCCCACCATCTTCTTCAACCTGATCTTACAGATCATCAACGGATTCCGGGTATTTACGGAGAGCTACGTCATCACAGACGGAGGACCGCTGGATTCCACCCTGTCCTACGTGCTGTATCTGTACCGGAGGGCCTTCAATTACTTTGACATGGGCTACAGCTGTGCGCTGGCCTGGATCCTGGTGGCTGTCATCGCCGTGTTTACGGTAGTGCTGTTTAAGACTCAGAACAACTGGGTTTACTATGAGACAGGAGGAGACGAATAAAATGGGAATGCACGCAAAGAGAAATCTGAACTCGGTCATATTTCACGTAGGCGCCTGCCTGCTTGGACTTTTGATGATCTATCCGCTGGTGTGGCTTCTGGCCAGCTCCTTCAAGAGCAATGCCACCATGTTCCACAACACCTACTCCCTGATTCCCGAGGAGTGGGACATCGCAACCAACTTTAAAAGCGGTTTTGAGGGAATCGGCGGCGTGAAATTTATCACCTTTTTCATAAACTCCACCATCGTCACCATAGTTGGCATGGTAGGCTGTGTGGGAACCTCCCTTCTGGCGGCCTATGCCTTCTCCAGACTGGACTTTAAGTTTTCCAATTTCTGGTTCGGCTGCGTCATGATGACCATGATGATCCCGGCCCAGGTCATGGTGGTGCCCCAGTACATCATCCTGAAAAAGGTGGGGCTCATCGATACCAGAGCCGCCCTGGTGCTGCCCTGGTTTTTCGGGGGAGCCTTCTTCATCTTCCTCATGGTGCAGTTCTTCCGGGGGATCCCCAAAGAACTGGACGAGGCGGCGGCCATCGACGGGTGCAATAAATTCCAGATCCTCTTCAAGATCCTGGTGCCCATCGTGAGGCCCTCCATCATCACCTCATCCATCTTCGCCTTTTACTGGATCTGGCAGGACTTTTTCCAGCCCCTGATCTTCATGAACAGCACCAGGAAATTCACCATCCCCCTGGCCCTGAACATGTACCTGGATCCAAACTCCTACAACAACTACGGCGGACTGTTCGCCATGTCGGTGATCTCCGTTCTGCCGATCATCATCTTCTTTATCATCTTCCAGAGGTATCTGGTGGACGGAATTGCAATGGATGGCATTAAGGGGTAGGAAAAAAGGTTGGGGGTTTTGCGTTTGAGATAGTGGCGAGGCTGACGGAGGTAGTGAGCAGATACTTGCGGAAGGGGAACCTTGGCTGAAGATTGGGACCGTATATTCCCGGAAAAGCCATTTATGCCGCGGAGCTGAGACCATAGAAAACAGGAGGGCCCTCAGCCCGAGTGTTTTCTGCTTTACTGGGCTTAAGCGGAGCACGTTTGGCATAACGGAGGCTTTGGAGGGAATATACGGTCCCAATCTTCTCACACCGTCGCCTTCCGAAATTTTATGTAGAAAAAGGAGGTTTTGGTATGATTTTGAGGGAGGGTTTTGGGGTGGACTTAAGCGGTCTGCCCGAAGAAGTCTATACAAAGGCCGTGCTGGGGGCTGCAGATCACTTAAAGAGGGATATGGGATTTGTGCTGGCACGGACGGATGAAGAGGGAGGCGGCCGGATCGTCCTGGAGTACGGCCGGATGGAGCGGGAGTGTTATGAGCTTCGGGTCTGCGGCGAGGAACTGCGGATTTTGGCGGGGGATGAGCTGGGTTTCGTGTACGGGATCTACGGGGTCAGCAGGGAGATCCTTGGAGTTCATGATTTCTGGTTCTGGAATGATCAGAGGTTTGAGAAAAAGGATCGGATTGAGGTGCCGGAGGGATTTTACAGGAGAAGCCGGCCTTTTGCGGTGGCTTTGAGAGGATGGTTCATCAATGATGAGGTGCTTATCAGCCGGTGGAGTGTGGACCGGGATCCGGTGAAGCCCTGGGCCATGGCCCTGGAGGCTCTTCTGCGGTGCGGCGGCAACATGGTGATCCCGGGGACCGATAAGAACAGCGAAAAGTACCGGCAGCTGGCCTCGGATATGGGGCTTTTCATCACCCATCACCACGCGGAACCTTTGGGAGCACCCATGTTTGCCAGGGTGTATCCGGATTTGAATCCTTCCTACAAGGAGAACGGAAAATTGTTCCGGGGGCTGTGGGAGCAGGGACTTGAGGAGCAGAAAAGTCTGAAGGTGGTGTGGAACCTGGGATTTCGGGGACAGGGAGACTGCCCTTTCTGGGAAAATGATCCGGAGTACGCCTCAGACGAGGACAGGGGACGGCTTATGGGAAATCTGATCGAAGAGCAGTATCAGATGGTGAAGAGACAGGATCCGGAAGGAGTCTGCTGTACCAATCTCTACGGGGAGACCATGGAGCTGTACCAGAAGGGCTGTCTGAAGCTTCCAAAGGACGTGATCAGGATCTGGGCGGACAACGGATTCGGGAAGATGGTGTCGAGAAGGCAGGAGAATCACAACCCTCGGATCCCCTCACTCCCGTCAGAGACGGACACAGACGGCTGCCATGGGATTTATTATCATGTGTCTTTTTATGATCTCCAGGCGGCAAACCACATCACCATGCTTCCCAACTCTCCGGAGCTGGTGTGCGGGGAGCTGGAAAGGGTGATGAGCCGGGGAGCGAAGGATTACTGGCTGATCAATTGTTCCAATGTGAAGCCTCACATGTTCTATCTGGGACTGATTTCCCGGATCTGGAGAGATGGGAAGGCGGACTGGAGGGAGTATTTAAGGGCCTATATCCGGGATTATCTGGAACTCTATGGTTCTCTGGCAGAAGCGGTGGAGGAGTGTTATGAGCGGTATTTCCAGGCGGCGGTGTCCTACGGCCCCCATGAGGACGATCACGGCGGAGAACAGCTGTGCAATCATGTGACCAGGATCCTGGCCACCCAGTGGATGAAGGATAAAAAGGAACCGGCAGAGGCGCTTTTCTGGTCCGGGAAGACCCGGTCTCTCACAGAGCAGGTGCAGTGGTACAAGGGATTATGTCTTCAGGGAACGGACAATTATACCAGGTTTGTGAGGGAGTGTGAAAGGGTGGCGGCGAGTCTGCCGGAGCATGGGGAGGTGGTTTTCAGAGACGGACTGCTGCTCCACGGACAGATCTATCAGTACTGCTATACAGGGGCCGGTCAGTTCTGTATGGGATATGAGCAGGCTCTGGCAGGGGATCTTAAGAAGGCTTTCTACCATGTGGGAAAAGCGGCGGAATGTTATCAGAAGGCCAACGAGGCTATGAGGGCCAGGGAACACGGAAAATGGCTGGGATTCTATGCCAACGAGTGTCTGACGGACTTAAAACAGACGGCCTGGGTTCTTGGAGGACTGATGGCCTGGATTCGTACCCTGGACGACGGACCCCACTATTATCTCTGGCAGAGGGAGTTTCTCTATTCGGAAAAGGACCGGAGGGTTCTGCTGATTCTCAATATGGAAAACCATCTGACCGATGAGGAGATCTTTCAGCTTATGAAGGAGAGATGGGAGGCTTGACATTTTTGCTCTATAGTTGTAGAATAAAGATATATTCTACGTTTGTAGAGAAAGGAGACTGCTTCTATGGGAATTACCATCCGCCGTCTGCCGGATACGGAGCTGGAGGTGATGCAGGCCATATGGGCCTGTGAGTCTCCGGCGGCCCGGACAGACATCAATGAAATCCTGAAAGATACTCACCCCATGGCGCCGACCACCCTCTTGACCGTGCTTGCGCGCCTGTCAGAAAAAGGGTTTGTTCAGATTCAAAAGGAAGGCCGCAGCGCCCGATATATCCCGCTGATTGCAAGGCAGGACTATCTTGCACAGCAGAGCCGGAGCTTTGTGGAGAAGGTCTGCGGCGGAAGCCTGCCCGCCTTTGCCGCGGCTCTGTGTGACAGCGGGCTGACCAAAGAGGAACTGACGCAGCTGCGGGAGCTCCTGGAGAGGGGGGCCCTATGACATCAGAACTTCTCATCAGGGGAGTGATGGCGCTGATCTTCAGTGCGGTATTTGCCTGGGGGATCTTTGACCGGAGCCGGGACAGGGATGGGGATGGCAGCCGTCAGCGGTATCTGCCTTATATCTCCGGCTCAGTGCTTCCCGCCTGCGTACTGGCTCTTTTGATCTGCTCCTTCATCCTGAGTGATGCAAAAACCGCTGTGGGGACTACGGTCACTTTCTGCTTTGGGGTGTTTCTCCATATCTGTTTCTATTACCTTCTGCTGATGCCGGCCCTGCCCTTTTTGCGGCGGCATATCAGTGCGCGGGCCTGCGCCGTCCTGTGGATGCTCCCCAATTATCTCTATGTGACCCAGATGAACTATATGCGGCTGCCCGGACCTTACTGGGTGATCGAGGCTCCTTTCCGTCTGGTACAGATATTGCTGACCCTGTGGCTGACTGGTTTTCTGGCGGTTCTGGGCGGGAATATCCTCTCCCATCTGATCTTCCGCGCACGTATCCTGCGGGACGCCTTCCCGGTTACCGATCCGGCGGTTCTGGCTATATGGCGTCAGGAAGTAGAGTATGCCCGGTTTGACAAGCCGAAGTTCAGGCTGGTAGTTTCGCCTGTACTCAAAACGCCCCTGTCCGTGGGCCTGTTCCGGCGGTCTGTCCGGGTGGTGCTGCCGGAGAGAGACTATACTCCTGAAGAACTGTCCCTCATCTTCCGCCACGAGCTGGTCCATATCGGCCGGGAGGATTCCTGGAATAAATTCTTTCTTGTATTTTGTTCGGCTATGTGCTGGTTCAATCCCCTCATGTGGATGGCCGTGAGAAGGAGTTCCGAGGATCTGGAGCTGAGCTGCGATGAGACCGTACTGCTGGATTCCGGCCATGAGGACAAACGCCGATATGCGGAATTGCTCTTAAAGACCGCCGGAGACGAGAAGGGCTTCACCACCTGTCTGTCCGCCTCCGCGGGCGCCCTGCGCTACCGGCTGAAAAACGTGGTTAACCCGGAGAAAAAGCCCTCGGGCGCACTGGTGGTCGGGCTTATATTTTTCCTGCTGTGTATGAGCTGCGGTTATGTGGCCCTTGCCTGGGAGGAGAGCACGGGGGCCGACGTGATCTACCGGTCCCGGCCTCTGGAGCAGTATGGCCTGATGAGCACAAACTGGGATGATCTGACCTGTATCGATGAGGCGGCTCTGCACCGCTATCTGTCCGCCCAGCCCATGGAGCGCATTTCAGGGAACTACTCCTTTGACGGGCAAGAGCCATCCCTGGCCCTGCTGCTTCACACCCCGGAGGGTCTGCTGTCCATCACCCTGTCGGACCGGTTTCTGAAACTGGTTCCGCTGTATGACAGGACAGAGGTCCAATACTACTATCTGCCGGATGGTACGGACTGGGATGCGCTGAGAGCGTATTATCATTGATAATGCTTTCATCTTGCAATCTCCCCCAAACCGTGATATAACAGGTCAGGAAAAGGGAGGAGTCAGAAGATGGAAATGACAGCGGTATTGACAAGAGCGGCATATTTTTCGGGATTATTTTTATGGGCTACAGTCTGAGGAGAGTCGGATTTTTTAAGCCGGAGGACTTTCATGTGCTTTCTAAAATCGTGTTAAAGATCACCCTCCCTGCAGCCATCATTGTCAGCTTCGCCGGCAAGGAGATCGATCCCTCCATGCTGGTGCTGTGCCTTCTGTGCCTGGAGGGGAGGACTGATCTACATGGGGAAAGGAGTAGAGGGCGGCACAGACACAGCGCAAGCGGGGCAGAGGATCCTTCCTGCCCCGCTTGTCATAAACCTGTTTTTTACAATTCTTTTTTATTCTCGGAACCGGGAGTGGTGACGATGACTTTCTCCGGGGTGATGACCAGCGCTCCTTTTGCTGTGGCGGCACCGTTGAACATCTTCTCCACCATGGCCTTGAAGGCGGCGACCACATCGCCTTCGGTCAGGTACTCCGCTTTTCCCTTGATCTGATAGCCTTCCAGATTTTTCCCGTCATACACAGAGACGGCGATCCTGCCGTCATTGGCCTCTATGTTCTTCAGAGTAGTCTCAAGAAACACGTCGCCTACCAGAAGTTTTCCATCTTCCGTCACATCCTTGAAGGCAACCGGCACCACATTGGGGTTTCCGTCGTGGCAGGTAGCCAGATCCCACATGTTTTCTTTCAGCAGTTTTGTCACATTCTCATTTAACATAAAATTTACCTCCGCCTGAAAATTTATTTGAAGCTGATGAACCCATTATAGAAAACAGGCTTCCAGGCGGCAAGATATTAACAAATTTATGAGATACTAATAAATTTCATAGTGTCAGACTGCTTTCTTTTTGATCTTCAGCAAAAAAAGCACCATGCAGACCCCGGTCAAAATATGGCCGATGCCCGCGATTCCGGAGATAGAGGCGTCCAGGCCTCTGCTCAGCTCACTCCCCCACACCTGAGTCAGGCCTCTCATGAGAAAGCCCAGTCCTGTGATGTTCAGCCCTGCCTGGTAGATTGCCAGGATCCTGCCGGTGTTATGATCAGAAAAGGAAAATACTTTTTCCGCCAGCATCAGCAGGAAGAAAAAGAACATTCCCAGCAGGAAATAATGGGTGTGCATGACAGAAAGATTGGTCCGCCCCGTAAAATGGCTGAATTTTGTATACTCCCTGTAAAAGACTCCGAATATCATGGCAATAACCGAATAGATCAAAGCCAGATTGGCATAGCGTTTAACCATAGTGATATTGTTCTCCTTTTTCATATGATGATAGTCCGTTGGATGACCATGATAAAAAAGTCTATGTCGGCTGCCCCGGATTTCAGCAGCACCATCATGTTCATCAGAATAAAGTGGGCGAATTGTTCTCTGGTAAATGTCTCATTCCAGATATCGTCCCTGATGCCCGGGTCCTGGGCCATCTTCTGGACCAGATCCTGTTCCAGGGCGGATTGCATGGACACCATGGATTGAAGTCCCTGGGTTTCCACATTGCCCAGGCTGCCCATCAGTTTGCCGGCGGATTGATCGATCCGCTCCTTAAGAAACCCGAAGATCTCCCTCAGCTGACCGCAGAAATCATGAGAAGTTACGGCGGTTTTCATCTCAGACAGCGTCTGCCTCCAGTATTCTTCTGTGAGGGCGAGAAGAATCTCGTCTTTGCTGGAGAAGTAGTTGTACACGGTCCCCGTGGCCACACCGGCCCGCCTGGCCAGAGAGCGGATATTTACGGCGCTGATCCCTGCCGTCTCTGTCAGCTGACGTGCCGATTCCAACAGGGTATCCCGCAGCGTGTCGTCTTTCCTGCGCATGACCGCCTCCTTTTTTAATTATATGAACGTGTTCATTTATATTATAGAAGCCATGAGGCAGTTTGTCAATGGAAGAAACAGAGCACTAATAAATTTCATAGTTACTTGTCAATCAAGATGACTTCTCTTATAATCAAAGCGGAATCTGTTTTAAGAAAGGCGGGGCCATGTATCAGAAAAAGATCCCTGCGGATATCCGCTGTCCATTGGAATACGGACTTGAGATATTCGGCGGAAAATGGAAGCCCAGGATTATCTGCGTGCTGAATGAAAAGAAGGTTCTGCGGTACAGCGGAATCAGAAAAGAGATGACCAATATCACGGATGCGGTCCTGTCGGCGGCTTTGAAGGAGCTGATCCGGGACGAGATCGTGGAGCGAAGATCCTATGACGAGATCCCGCCCAGGGTGGAATACAGTCTGACTTCAAAAGGCAATTCTGTAGTTCCGATCTTACAGAGTATCTGTGCCTGGTCCGGGATCTTCCGTAAAAATGACGGAGACCAGATGCTGGCCCAGTGTGAAAAGTGCGATTACAACGGGGCTGCCTCCAGCGTTGGCCAGGTGTAGAAAAGCGGACAAAGGCGGCCTGGCCCGCAGGCGGGAGGTCGGTTCGCCTTCGGTTTCCCTGCCCTGGGAAAGGGTATAAAGGAATTCGTGGTTGACGAAACCCTTTATTTGTTCTAAACTGATACGGAAGGTTCCTCCATGGGAACCTGGGTAGTCGCGGAAGTCGAAGCTGAGAGAATATTCTGACAATATATTCCATACAAAGCCTGAGTACGCCAGGCATTCCGCCAAGCCCAGTAAAGCAAAAAACACTCGGGCAGAGGGCCCTCCTGTTTTTTATGGTCTTGGCTCCATGGCGTAATGGCTTTTCCTGGAATATATTGTCAGAATATTCAGCTGAGTTTTGAGTTTAGCAAGTGCCTGACAGGAACTAAGAGAAAGGAGAGATGTACCATGAAATATGTATGTGATGTATGTGGATGGGAATATGACGAGGAGAAAGGATATCCGGAGGGCGGTATCGCTCCGGGGACAAAGTGGGAGGACGTGCCTGAGGATTTCGAGTGTCCTCTGTGCTTCGTGGGAAAGGATCAGTTCTCAGAGGCGTAACATAAGACAACTTCATATCTGACAAAAATCCGCCTTTTTCATGGGCGGATTTTTTGTACACGGGGCGGAGAGGAATGTGGCCGCTAAAGCGGCCCCGCCCTGGCACCACGAGTAGGGGAAAAAGCCTCCCCTACTCGATTTTTACGCACGGAGCGGAAGGGAAATAGGCCCCTCTCTACAGCACCGACAGCATATTGTACAGTTTTAAAAGCCGGATATCCTCCCGGGACACTTTGAGCCGTTTGATCAGGGCCTCGTCTTCCCGAAGCCGTGTCCGGGAGAAGAGCATTTTCATGGCAATGGGCATCATGGGGCGGGTGGAGAAGCCGTTCCAAAGTCCCCATTTGGTATCGGAATTTAAGTAGGAGGCCAGGATCTGGACGCTGGCTTTTTCCATGGGGCTGTCCTGGTTGGTAAGCTGGATATTGGTCAGGGCGTCATAGTGTTCGATGTAGCCCCAGTATGTATTTTCGCAGATCTGATAGTGGTCAAAATCGCGGAAATTCATGTACATCATGATCTTGTACCCAGAGACCTCCGATTGGGAGAGAACGTCAAAGACGCAGCGGGTCAGCTGATTGTTCCTCCCGTCAAACAGATAAGAATAAAACTGGGACACACCGCTGAAAAAAGACGGGCTGGTGTCCGTGGTCCGCTCCGAAGGCGTGATGGTGGGCAGATAATAGAAAAACTGCTCGATATGCACCTGTAAAGTGACGGCGATGAGATAGAGGGTCTCGATGTCCACAGGAATCTCCCCTTTCTCGTACTTGGATATGGTGGATTTGCTTTTCCCGATGATACGGGACAGCTCCTCCAGAGTCATCTTCCGCTGCTTGCGGTAAGCCCGGATCTGTTTCCCTACCTGAATGCTGACTTCTATCATAGCTCCTCCTTTCCATGGGGGCAAAAAAGTTCATATAAATCAACAAATCAGCGAATTTTGTCACATTTTCTAATTTATATTTTATTCTACCAGAAAACCCCTTAAAAATCCATTGTAACGAGAAAAAAGCATAAAAATTCTATTGTTAATAGAAATCAGCGTTTTTGATTTTGAGTTTTTATTTTGATACAATCCAGTTATCAGATAGAAATGATTAAAAAGAAGAGGAAAAAGGAGAAGAAAAAGGAGAAGAAAAATGTACAATTTTGATGAGGTAATCGACCGCCGACACACAAACGCTATGAATACTGACGGTTTTCGGGGGTATATTTTCCACGGGGACGAGAACATGACATTCCCCTACAAAGATGAGGAGTTTATCCGCATGTGGGTGGCGGACATGGAGTTTGCCACGCCGGACGTGGTCATCGACGGGATGAGAGAGCGGCTGGACAAGAGGATCTTCGGTTACACCAGAGTGTTTGAGAAGAGCTACTATGAGGCCTTTGCCGGCTGGTGCGAGAGACATTACGGCTGGAGTTTTGACCGGAAGGAACTGGTGATGTCCAACGGGATTATCCCGGCCCTGTTTGAGCTGGTGGAATACATCTGTAAGCCGGACGAGAAGGTTCTGTTTCTGACCCCTTCCTACGCCTACTTTAAATACGCGGCAGAGGCCAGCAGCCGGGAGTATGTGTGTTCGGACCTGATCTATGAAGACGGATACTACACCATCGACTTTGAGGATTTTGAGAAGAAGGCGGCGGATGAGAAGACCACCTTGTTTATCTTCTGTAATCCCCACAACCCCAGCGGCAGGGTGTGGAAAGAGGAGGAGCTTAAGAAACTGGCCGGGATCTGCGAGAGACAGAACCTGTGGATCATATCCGACGAGATCCACTGCGACCTGCTCCGCATGGACCAGCGCCATATTCCCATGGGGAAGATCATGTCGGAGTATCGGCGGCTCATCACCTGTATGGCGGCCAGCAAGACCTTTAACCTGGCGGGAATGATGATCTCCAACGTGATGATCCGGGACGACCACATGAGGGCCGTGTGGCTTGACAAGCACTACAACTTCGACAACCCCTTGAGCATCGCTGCGGTTCAGGCAGCCTATGAGAAGGGTGATGAGTGGGTGCTGGAGCTGAGGGCCTATCTGGACAAGAACTTTGAGTTTACCAGAGACTATCTGGCAGAGCATTTGCCCAAAGCCAGGTTTCGGATCTCCGAGGCCACTTACCTGGCCTGGGTGGACTTGAACGCCTACTTTGAGCCTGACGAGCACCTGCCTCTGTTCTTTGCCTACAAGGCGGGAGTGCTCCTGGAAGGGGGCAACATGTTTGTGCAGAGTTCCGACGGATTTATCCGGCTGAATCTGGCCTGCCCCAGGGCGACTCTGGAGGAAGGGTTAAAGAGGATCTGCGAGGCGGTGAATACGAAGCATACGGAGAAATATCTGGGGGAAAATCAGTAACCGCCAGGGCCGGCGGGGCGGCGTGAGGAAGAACCGTCCCACGATAGATGAGAGAGAGTTTTAAATGTAAGAAAATAAATCATCAAGAGGAGGATCTTATGAGAAGACAGGGAATGAAGAGAGGACTGGCGGCGATTTTGGCGGCGGCAATGGTTCTTGGCGGATGCGGCGGCGGACAGTCAGCGGGAGGTTCGGGAGGCGGACAGCAGGCGGCAGGCGGCGGGTCACAGACAGAGGCCGGGGGGACAGCAGGCGGTGTGGCGGACAGCGTTATCACTTTGGGAGACGGCGTGGACATCAAGCATATGGATCCCCAGGAGACAGATGATATCTATTCCATGTTTTTGCTGAAACATCTGTACAACAAGCTGTTTAAGCTGGGAGAGAACAACGAGATCCTGTGCGACCTGGCGGAGAGCTATGACGTGGAAGATGAGCTGACTTACCACATTGTGCTGAGACAGGGGGTCAAGTTCCACGACGGAAGTGAGATGAAAGCCAGCGACGTGAAGTTTACCCTGGAGAGGGCAAAGGAGAAGGCAGGCACCAAGGTGAACGCCAAATACATCGACTCTGTCACCATCAACGGGGACTATGACCTGACCATTAAAACCACGGATCCTTATCCGTCTCTCCTGTACTTTTTAAGCGGCGAGTCCATGTCCATCGTATCAGAGGCCGTGGTAACAGCCGCTGAGGCAAACGGCGGTATCTATGAGGAGCAGCCTGTGGGAACCGGCCCCTTTAAGTTTGTGGAGTGGATGCCTAACGACCACTGGACCATTGAGCGATTTGACGATTATTTTGGCGACACTCCCATGGCCAGTTCCATTACCTGCCGTGTGATCCCGGAGGCCAGCGCCAGGGTCATCGCCCTGGAGACCGGGGAGATCGACGTGGCACTGAATGTAGGCGCTGTGGAGGCGGCCAACGTGGAAGCCAACTCGGACCTGGTTCTGGAGACGGGAATTTCACCGGCCGTATCTTACCTGGGACTCAACACCCAGAAGGGGGCCCTGGCGGATCAGCGGGTGCGTCAGGCCGTGGCCTACGGTGTCAACAAGCAGGAGATCGTGGACACGATTCTGGAGGGAAGAGGCGAGGTGGCCAACTCCTTTATGGGAAAGACCATTCCTGGCTGGAATGAAAGCCTGGAAGCCTATCCCCGTGATGTGGAAAAGGCGAAAGCGCTGCTTGCGGAGGCCGGATATGGGGACGGACTGAAGCTGGAACTCTTCATCAACGGCGACCAGAATAACCGCTCGGCCCAGCTTATTCAGGCTCAGTTAAGTGAAGTGGGCATCGATGTGGAGATCAGCATGTATGAGTGGGGCGCTCTTACAGAAGCTGTAAAGGCGGGGAAGCATGACATGTTTATTATGGGCTGGGCAAATCGTTCCGGCGATCCGGATTACAGCATGTCTCCTCTGTTCCATTCTTCCAGCATTGGCTCCAACAACTCTTCCTTTATCGCGGACGACAAGCTGGACGAAATGATTATCACGGCCAAGACCGATATGGACAATGAGCGGCGTATGCAGGAGTACAAGGATATCCAGACATACCTGAAAGAGCTGTCTCCCTGGGTGCCTCTGTATTACTCCATGAGCACAGCAGGCAGAAGGGCTGATCTGGAGGGGTTTGAGTTCAGCGCGGCCACAGGAAATTACGCTGGAAACTGCCATTACAATAAGTAAATGTTGGAATAGAACCGTCTTTGGACATCAGTAAAACAGTATCCGGGCGCAGGTTTTGTGCCTGCGCCCTTTTAAGGAGAGGTATAAATGAGCAAATACATAGTTAAGCGTCTGATTATGTTGATACCGGTTCTGATCGGTGTGACATTCCTGGTCTATTTTATATTAAGTATGTCGCCGGGAGACACAGCCACCATGATCGCCGGGGAGGGGGCGGAGGCAGAGACCATCGAGGCCATAAGAAAAGAATACGGTCTGGATCAGCCCGTGATCGCGCAGTATGGAAAATACATGTGGAATCTGCTTCGTGGCGATATGGGCAGGTCTTACCTGACCAAGAGAGATGTGTTCACCACCATTGCCGGGGCATTTCCCAACACGGCGAAGCTGGCCTTCTGGTCCATTCTGGTGGCCGTGGCCATCGCTCTTCCCATCGGTATCATAAGCGCTACCAGGCAGTACAGCATGGTGGACAATGTGGGCATGGTGGCAGCCCTTCTGGGTGTGGCTACCCCCAACTTCTGGCTGGGGCTTATGCTGATTATCCTGTTTTCACTGAAACTGGGATGGCTTCCCTCCGGCGGGATGAACGGCTGGCAGAGTTACATCATGCCTGCCATTACCCTGGGAACCGGAGATGCCGCTCTCATCACCCGCATGACCCGCTCTTCCATGCTGGAGGTGGTGCGTCAGGATTATATCCGCACCGCCAGGGCGAAGGGAGTGCCGGAGAAGGCTGTGATCCGAAAGCATGCCCTGAAAAATGCTCTGATTCCCGTTGTGACCGTAATCGGATTACAGTTCGGCGGATTGTTAGGAGGCGCCACACTGACCGAGACCATCTTCGCCTGGCCCGGGGTAGGGAGGCTGCTGGTAGATTCCATCAAGAGCAAAGACACTCCCATGGTTTTAGGAGGCGTGATCATGCTGACGATCACATTCAGCGTGATCAATCTGCTGGTAGATATCCTGTACGCCTTCATAGACCCAAGAATAAAGGCCCAGTACAGATGAGCGTGAGGGCAAAGGTTGTGAGAATATTATAGAGAAGGAGACGGCATATGGAAGCAGCAAAAATCAATGGGGCGGTCCAGGAGGGCGGGGCTGTGAAGAGGCGCGGCCAGGCCGGAGAGATCTGGCGCCGTTTGAAGAAAAACAAGATGGCTATGGCAGGGTTGGCGGTTCTGGTGCTGCTGATTCTGGTTTCGATATTCGCGGACGTGCTGTTTGACTATAACGAGATTGTCATCAAACAGGACACATCAATCCGCCTGCAGGGGCCAAGCGGGGCCCACTGGCTGGGGACGGACGAGTTTGGGCGGGATATTCTGGCCCGTCTGGTACATGGTTCCAGGGTTTCCTTAAGCGTCGGCGTGATCGCCGTGTCCATCTCCCTGGTCATCGGCGGGGCTCTGGGGGCGATCGCAGGGTTTTACGGAGGGAAGACGGACAACCTGATCATGAGGTTTATCGATATCCTTCTGGCGGTTCCAAGCCTGCTTCTGTCCATCACCATCGTGTCGGCCCTGGGCCCCAGCATTTTCAATCTGATGCTGGCCATCGGGGTCTCGTCGGTGCCCAGCTATGCCAGGATCGTCCGGGCATCGGTGCTGACGGTGAAGGACCAGGAGTATGTGGAAGCGGCCAGGTGTATCGGGGCCAACAATTTTGAGATCATTGTGTCCCACATTATTCCCAACTGTATGGCACCCATTATTGTGCAGGTGTCTTTGAAGGTGGCCTCAGCCATCTTGTCTACCTCCGGTTTGAGCTTTCTGGGTCTGGGAATCAAAGCGCCGACACCGGAGTGGGGCGCTATGCTTTCCGGCGGAAGGGCTTATCTGAGAAACGCGCCACATCTGACCCTGTTCCCGGGACTTGCCATTATCATCACGATTCTGGCTCTGAACCTTCTGGGAGACGGTCTGAGGGACGCTCTTGATCCGAAACTGAAAAAATAAGGGGGACAAATCATGGCAGAGCAGAAGAAAGATCTGGTTCTGGATATTAAGGACCTGGTGATACATTATGAGACAGATGACGGTGTGGTGGAAGCGGTAAACGGAATCGATATTCAGCTGGAACACGGCAAAACCCTGGGGCTTGTGGGGGAGACGGGATCAGGGAAGACCACAACGGCTCTCTCCATTCTGAGGCTGGTGCCGGACCCGCCGGGGGTGATCAAGAGCGGCTCCATCAAACTGGATGGGAAAGATGTGCTGAATCTTCCCGTGGCGGAGCTGGAGGCCATCAGGGGAAACCTGGTGTCCATGATCTTCCAGGACCCTATGACCTCTTTAAATCCGGTGCTGACCGTGGGAGAGCAGATCGCGGAGGTCATCGCTCTTCATGAGAATATCAGTGAAAAAGAGGCACAGACAAAGGCGGGAGACATGCTGGAGGTGGTGGGAATCCCCAGGGAGCGGTACGGAGAATATCCCCATCAGTTTTCAGGAGGCATGAAGCAGAGGGTGGTCATCGCCATGGCTCTGGCCTGTAACCCAAAGCTTCTGCTGGCGGACGAGCCCACCACGGCTCTGGACGTGACCATTCAGGCCCAGGTTCTGGAGACCATGAAGAAATTGCGGGAGCAGTATGGGTCGGCCATGATCATGATCACCCACGATCTGGGAATCATCGCGGAGGTCTGCGATGAGGTTTCCGTGGTGTACGCGGGACAGATCGTGGAACACGGCACCCTGGAGGATATTTTTGAGTCCACCATGCATCCTTACACAGAGGGGCTCTTCGGCTCTCTGCCCAACATTGAGGAGCGGAAGGCAAGGCTGCAGCCCATAACAGGCCTTATGCCGGATCCCACCAACCTGCCAAAGGGCTGCTGTTTCGCTCCAAGGTGTAAATATTGTACGGAGAACTGCGCCAAGAGCCGGCCGGACAAGAAGTGGGTCAGCGATACTCACTATGTGCGCTGCTCCCGATATGAGGAACCGGGATTTCAGATTGAAAGGAGGGGGCAGTGATGGCGGATCACATTCTTGAAGTAAAGCACCTGAAAAAGTATTTCAATACTCCCAAGGGGACTCTCCACGCCGTAGATGATGTGAATTTTACTCTGGAGAGAGGAAAAACTTTGGGGATCGTGGGAGAGTCGGGCTGCGGCAAGTCTACTACAGGCCGTTCTATTCTGCGCCTCATCGAGCCCACTTCCGGGGAAGTGATTTTTAACGGGGAGGATATTCTGAAAAAGGACAAAAAGGCCATGCGCCTTTTGCGCCGGGAAATGCAGTTGATTTTCCAGGACCCTTACGCCTCTCTGGATCCCAGGAAGACCGTCAGTGAGATCATCGGGGAACCTTTAAAGCTTCAGAAGCTGGTTCCTGACCCAAAGGCCAGGGAAAAGAAGGTCCGGGAACTGATGGAGGTGGTGGGCCTGGCGGACAGGTTGATCAACACCTATCCCCATGAGCTGGACGGCGGACGGCGCCAGCGCATCGGCATTGCCAGAGCCCTGGCCATGGAGCCCAAGATGATCATCTGCGACGAGCCGGTATCGGCCCTGGATGTGTCCATTCAGGCCCAGATCCTGAACCTTATGCAGGATCTCCAGGAGCAGATGGGTCTTACCTACATTTTTATTACCCACGATTTGTCGGTGGTCAACCATTTCGCCAATGATATCGCTGTCATGTACCTGGGACAGCTGATCGAGAAGGCTCCCTCCGAATTGCTCTTTGACAATCCGGTTCACCCATATACCCAGGCCCTTTTGTCGGCCATTCCTGTGCCAAGCCTGAAGAAAAAGCGGGAGAGAGTGATCCTGAAAGGGGAGATCTCTTCTCCCATCAACCCCAAACCCGGCTGCCGTTTCGCTGCCAGGTGCCCCTATGCCACAGAGCAGTGCCGGAGTCAGGAACCGAAACTTGTGGAGATCGAGAAGAACCATTTTGTGGCCTGCCATAAGGTGGGAGAGAACTAGAGGAGGAACAAGATGATCTGTATCAAAAACGGAAGGATTCACACAGCCGTGGACCGTCAGGCTTTTGTGGGAGATATCCTGATCGAAAACGGCAAGATCAGGAAGGTGGGACCGGGCCTTTCTCAGACAGCGCCGGAGGCAGAGACCTACGACGCCCAGGGACTGGACGTATATCCGGGCTTTATCGATGCCCACTGCCATGTGGGGTTAAGCGTGGCAGGGGCGGCAGCGGCAGGAAAAGATGTCAACGAAGGCAACGACCCGGTGACGCCTCAGCTGAGAGCCATCGACGGCATCAATCCTTTCGACGAGAATCTGCGGCAGGCGGCCCAGGCGGGAGTCACCTGCGTGGCCACGGGCCCAGGAAGCGCCAACTGTATCGGCGGCACGTTTTCAGTGATCAAGACCTGGGGGAAAAGGGTGGATTCCATGGTGGTGAAAGAGGCGGCTGCCATGAAATGCGCTTTTGGGGAAAATCCCAAGACATTTTATCAGTCCAAGGCCGTGTCAAGCCGTATGACCAACGCCTCCATGATCCGGGGAGCGCTTAAAAAGGCCAGGCTCTATGAGAAGAAGCTGGAGCTGGCGGCAGGAGATGTTTCCAAGTACCCGGCCTATGATGAGAAATGTGAGGCTCTGCTTCCTGTTCTGAGAAAGGAGATCCCTCTGAAAGCTCACGCCCACCAGGCCAATGATATCTTTACGGCTCTGCGGATCGCCAGGGAGTTTGACCTTGATATCACCCTGGAGCATGTGACCGAAGGCCACCTTATCGTGGAGGAACTGGCAAAAGAGAATGTTTTACTGGCTGTGGGGCCTACATTCTGCTCCGTGTCGAAAATTGAGTGCCGAAACATCAGCTGGAAAACCGCCGGTGCCCTGGCCAACGCAGGCTGTCAGGTGTCCATTATCACAGACGCCCCGGTAGTTCCCCTGGAAAATCTTCCCGTATACGCCGGGTATGCCATCAAAGCGGGCATGGATGAGTATGACGCTCTTCGGGCCATTACCATCTGCGCCGCCCGGCATGTGGGTGTGGCGGACAGGGTCGGGTCTCTGGAAAAAGGCAAGGATGCGGACCTTGTGGTAATGTCCGGTTCCCCCTTCACTGTGGAAGGAACTCCCCGCTACGTGTTTATTGACGGGAAACAGATCAGAGGGCAATGTCATTTCGTTTAGGTATTCGTGGGGCCCTCCGTGAGCCTGGACCGTCCGGGCTCAGAATTGCTAAACGTTTCGAAGAGCCCGAAAAACAGGTCTCTTCTTCACAGCATTAATTCGCCCTGACGGTCCAGGCTCACGGAGGGCAAAAACGAAATTCGCTTAACTAAGTGACATGATTGCGAGAGTACGGAGCAATCCGTGGTATCAGAGGGGCGGCCATATAGAGGCTGGGCCAGGAAAAGCGGACAGGAGGGAAGGATATGATAAGCGGGCAGGAGCTTAGAGAGATTGCCTATGAATATAAAGATTATGTAGTGGATATGCGGAGAGAGTTTCACCGGTATCCGGAGCTTTCAGGGGAGGAACATCACACCAGACAGGTCCTGATCCGGGAGCTGGAGGACATGAAAGTTCCTTACCGTCTGTTGGAAGGGACCGGGATTATCGGGATCATTGAGGGTGCCAGGCCGGGAAAGGCCAGAGTCCTTCGGGCGGATATGGACGGGCTTCCCGTAAAGGAGGACACACAGAATCTGCGGCGGGAGAAAGCCTGCGTGTCCGGCATTGAGGGGGTGTGCCATGCCTGCGGCCACGACGCCCATATGGCGGTGCTTCTGGGGACCATGAGGGCCCTTGTGAGGCTGAGAGAAAAGCTGGAAGGCACGGTGTACTGCTGTTTTGAGGAAGGGGAGGAGACTAACTGCGGCGTGGAAACCATGCTGAAGGCTCTGGCCCAGTATCCGGTGGAGGAATGCTTTGCCCTTCATGTATACAGCGGCCTGGATGCGGGGAAGGTCAATGTGGTTCCGGGACCCAGAATGGCAGGAACCGTGGGGATCGGTTTTCTGGTGAAGGGAAAGGCGGGACATGGTTCCAGACCGGATCAGGCTGCCAACCCCATCGTGCCGGCGGCCCATATCGTGACTCAGATCGACTCGGCGTTTTTGAACCAGCTTGACGCCGAGGAGACGGTGACCCTCAGCCTCTGTATGTTCCAGTCCGGGGATGCGCCTAATGTGATACCGGAACAGGCCTACATTGCGGGAACTGCCCGATTTTTCAATAAGGAAGAAGGGGCCAAGGCCCTGAACATCGTCAATACAGTGGCGGAACACACGGCATTGTGTCACAAGTGTAAGGTAGAGTTTTTGCCCAGGAATCAGGTGAGTCTTCAGCCGGTGATCAATGACAGGCAGGTGGCCCTGGAGGTTTCCCGGGAAATCGGCCAGATCTGCGGCCAGGAGGTGCTGGCGGACTGTGACCGCTGGTATGCGTCGGAGTGTTACAGCCGGTATCTGGAACTCTATCCCGGCGCTCTGGGGCTTCTGGGAATCCGCGATGAGTCTTACGGAAGCGGAGCGGCTCACCACAACGGGAAGTTCGATATTGATGAATCATCGCTGCCTCTGGGGGTTTGCGCGGAGCTGGCGTTTGTTTTCAAATAATAAAAAATATGAGGAGGAATTTGTTATGAAGCTGATCAATACGGAGAAAGCGCCGGGAGCAATCGGGCCTTATTCTCAGGGATTTGAGGTAAACGGAGTTGTCTATACGTCCGGCCAGATTCCGGTGAATCCGGAAAATGGGGAAGTGCCGGAAGGAATCGCCGCTCAGGCAGAGCAGAGCTGTAAAAATGTGGGAGCGATTCTTGAGGCGGCGGGAAGCGGTTTTGAGAAGGTATTTAAGACCACATGTTTTTTGGCGGACATGGGAGATTTTGGGGCTTTTAATGAAGTGTACGCCAGATACTTTGTCTCCAAACCTGCCAGGAGCTGTGTGGCGGTGAAGACTCTGCCCAAGGGCGTGTTGTGCGAGATCGAGGCGGCAGCGGAGAAATAGAGAGGAATATGAGGGAAAGCCAGGCGGTTTTGTGTGACAACAGGCTGCCTGGCCCCTGTGCTATGAAAGGAGGAGACGACTTGAAGATCCGATTGATGGGAAGCCACCTGTGTCAGGATACTTTGTACGCTCTTATGAAGCTGAAAGACGAGAAGGTGGACATAGAGTTTTGCAACCTTTCCACGAATTTTCCGGTTCTCAAAGAGTTTATGACATTGAGGGAAACGGATCCAATGTTTGATGAGGTGAAGAGGCGGGGAGGTTTGGGAATTCCCCTGTTTATCCTGGAAGACGGCACCAGAACCCTTTCTCTGGAACGTGTTCTGGACCAGGCGAGGAGGGAAAAGTAATATGGACAAAGAGGAATTTTTGAGAAATTATCTGGTGGACCGCCGGGGGACGGACTGTTCCAAATGGGACGGCCTGGAGCAGAAGTTCGGCGATAAGGATCTATTAGCCATGTGGGTGGCCGATATGGAATTTAAGACCTGTGACGCCATTGTAAAGGCCCTGAAAGAGCGGGCGGACCACGGGGTGTTTGGCTACAGCTTGGTGCCTGAGGAGTACTATGACGTATTTTCCCGGTGGATGGAGAGGCGATACGGTTTTCCCGTTGACAAGGAGTGGGTGCGGTTCTCCACAGGCTGTGTGGCAGGGATTTCCTGGATGATTCACGCTTTTACCCGGTCAGGGGATGCCTGTATGATTCTGACCCCGGTATACTATCCCTTCCACAACGTGGTGACAAACAATAACAGGAAGCTGGTGAAGGTGGATCTGATCTATGATGACGGATATTTTACCATGGATTATGAGGTCATTGAGAAGGCGGTTGTGGACAATCAGGTAAAAATGTTTCTCATGTGCTCGCCTCACAACCCGGCAGGAAGAGTGTGGAAGGAAGAGGAGCTGGACCGGGTTCTTGCCATCTGTAAAAAGCACCATGTTCTGGTGGTCAGCGACGAGATCCATCAGGATATTGTGTTTGAGGGGAAACGGTTTGTGCCTGCCACCACAGTGTCCGGCGGAAAGTACCAGGACATCGTCATTACCTTGAATTCCGCTTCCAAGACCTTTAACCTGGCCACCTTGATCCATTCTCATATCATCATTACGGATGAGAAGCTGAGAGAGGTTTATGACAGATTCGCCTCAGGGCTGAACCGGACGGAGATCAGCATTATGGGCATGGTGGCCACCATGGCGGGATACCGTCATGGGGAGAAGTGGCTTGAGTCTGTGCTGGAAGTGATTCATGACAATTATGTTTATCTGAAAGAGACTCTGGAAGGAAAATTGCCTGGCGCGCGGGTCTGCGCTCTGGAGGGGACTTACCTGCCTATGATCGACTTAAGAGCCTGTGTGGGGTCCGTCGGAACCCAGGAGTTTGTCCAGAAACGGTGCCGTCTGGCTGTGGACTACGGAGAGTGGTTTGGGGAGAAGTACCAGGGCTTTATCCGGATGAACCTGGCCACGGACCCGGCTTATGTGAAAGAGGCTGTGGAGAGGATTCTCCGGAATTCTTTTCTTGATATCCCCCAAGGCTTATAGTATGATGATACCAGAACGGCGAAGTCATGAAAAAGAGTCCGCGAGGACGGAATTGGAGAGGGCAGACGAATGTTGAAAATTATATTTGGCGAAGCAGAAAATGCTGTTTACCATCCCCCCACATATTTCGACAATCAATATGAAGATGAGTGGATCACCGATCCTCTGACCGTTTCCATGATTAAAGATATTGATAAGTCAGAGGTGGTGGCCACTCATCTGATTCTGAGTCCGGTACTTGGACCGATTTCAACAAAAGAGATTTCCGGCGGCGTCAAAGCATTGATCCTCATGGTATTTGACAAAAGCGGCAGGATTTTTAACGCCTCTTCCAATACCGGGGTGGTCGTTCACGGTTATGAGGAATATCTGAAAGAAGCAATCAGAATAAAGGAGCGCTGATACGAGGAGACAGCGCCACTGGAAAGACGAAACTGATCAATCTTCTGGAACAGGCGGCAACTCTGGGAGAGAGTTCTGGTGTGGAAGTCATCTGTCAGCGCCCCCGCAGAACCCTTGGGGGAAATGACTGGAATCTTGTGCTGCCCAATCTCCACCAGCAGATTATTTTTCTGGATGAAGAAAATAAATTCGTCAAATCTCAGGAGTTCGCGGCCGCGGTGAAGGTATCGGACAATTACTTTGTGAGTGTTACGAGGGAGGACTTGCCCAATTTGCCCTATTCTGTGGAAGAGATTTATGGCATCCACACTTCCGGCAAGTACCATGATCTGAAAAAGACTTATAATGAATTGTATCTTATCTACAGCACATGTGATGGTGGGCATTAGGTGGCATAAATAAAAGGGGGCTGCGGTAGGTTCTGGAAAATCGTGAGGAACATGGGGGCGGAAGATGTTGCTTCGCGCCCCTATGTTATCTTTACCGCCTCCATCCCTCAGGCAGATATATCAAAGTGCCTGAGATCATATCATCCGCAAGTTTTTTTACTTCCTCATCATCGGCCCGGCCTCTTACAAGAGGGTCGTTGAGGAACGCCTTGTATACCAATTTTCTGTCACATTCCAGAGCCGCTTTCAGGACATACTCGTGATTTTCCACATGAGGCATAACCAATGACAGCACCTTTTCAGGAAGTTCCCCTGCTATAAGCGGCTTGATGGAGTCGCGGCCGAACACTGCGTTTGTCTCCACCACGGCGGTGGGCGGCAAATTTGGAATCTGCAGGTAGGTGTTGGGGATATTCACATTGCTTATCACCCTGTCCAGGCCGCACAGGGCCTTGATCAGAAGAATTCCCTCTTCTCCCGAAGGGGTCAGCTCCATTTCTTCCTCTCCCTTTACCAGGCGGGCACTTTTTTCCAGCCGGTTCTTTAAATCCTCTTTTCTCCAGGCCACAGTGGTCAGGCCGAATTTCCAGTCTTTTACTGTCTCAGGGTCTTTTAGATACTCATCTCCCGGCATGAATTCAGCCAGGTGGCGGTCGCCGGCAGCGGCGATAAGGCCAAAGCGGTTGAACAGGTCAAACTTTACTCTGTGGGCGCAGTTGAAGGTGCTGTTGGCCCAGTTTTTATCAGGCTCATCGTAGCCGTTCTCAAAATTTCTTTCAATAAAATCACGATATACAGGGAACAGGTCGATACCCTTATAGGACGCCTGGTCAAACCAGGTGAAATGGTTGATTCCCAGCACATTGACATGGATATCCCGACGGTCTATATCCCTCAGACCAAAGGTTTCCTGACAGATGCCCTTCAGCACTTTCTGGGTTCCGAACACTTCATGGCAGCAGCCGAAGGCTTTGATCTTGGGGAATACATGGTACAGGGTTTTCACGCACAGAGTCATGGGGTTGGTGTAGTTGATGACCCACGCGTCGGGGCAACATGCCTTGATGGCAGCAGCGATTTCCACAAACATGGGTATGGTCCTCAAGGCGCGCACAATACCTCCCGGGCCTGCGGTGTCTCCCACAGACTGGTAAATCCCCAGGCGCTCCGGCAGATGGACATCCGTCTGCATCTCGTCGAAGGTGCCCGGCAATATGGAAATCACAACAAAGTCAGCTCCTGCAAGGGCCTCCTGTAGTGTTTGACTGGTGACATAATTCCACCTGCCTTTGGCGTCAGGCCTCTCTGAGAGGTGATTTCCGATAATCTCATTTTGTCTTGCTGCTTCCCGGTCAATGTCATACAGGCGGATAGTGCCGCCAAGAGAGTCCTCCATAGATAAATCGGTCATGAAAGTCCAGGCCCATCCTCTGGAGCCGCCTCCGATGTAGGCGATCTGCAGGTCAGAAACCCTGTTGTTTTGGTAATTCATCATCTTCCTCCTCGTATTTGCTGTCTGAACACATTTTCTACAGACTATCATAGTATAAAACGGAGCCGTTGACAAGCGGGTGACACTGGGGAAACTCCGAATTCTTTGGTGCTTTTTTACATATATCCAATTGAACCGCGAACACTTTCAAAACATTTTCAGTGTTCATAGACATTGACTTGTTTTTCCATTTGCCTTATAATGAAATGTATCTATGACGAAAGAGAGGCTGGTTTACCGATGATACGGAGCATGACAGGATTCGGCAGATGCGAGAAGGTGACGGACCAGTATAAGATCACGGTGGAGATGAAGGCGGTAAACCATCGTTATCTGGATCTGAGCATCAAGATGCCGAAGAAATTTAATTATTTTGAATCGGCGATCCGGAGCATGCTGAAAAACTATATTCAGCGGGGCAAAGTAGACATATTTATCAATTATGAAGACTATACGGAAGAAAAACTGTGTCTGAAATATAACGAATCCCTGGCGGCAGAGTATGTACAGTATTTTGAGAAGATGAGCAAAGAATTTTCTATAGAAAATGATGTGACCTCGACGGTTCTTGCCAGAATGCCGGAGGTGCTGACCATGGCTCAGGCTGAAGATGACGAGGAAGCTATATGGAAGATTCTCTCCGAGGCCATGGAGGCGGCGGCCCAGCAGTTTGTGGATAGCCGTACCGTGGAGGGGGAGAATTTAAGACAGGATCTTCTGGGAAAACTGGACTATATGACGGAACTGGTAAAATATGTGGAACAGCGCTCACCGGAGGTTGTGACGGCATACAGGGCGAAGCTGGAGGAAAAGGTAAAAGAGCTTTTGGGCAGCACCGCCATAGATGAGAGCCGCATCGCCACAGAGGTCACCATCTTTGCTGATAAGGTCTGTGTTGACGAGGAGACGGTAAGGCTCAAAAGCCATATTGAACATACCAGGAGCGAACTGAGGACAGGCGGAACTGTAGGAAGAAAGCTGGACTTCATCGCCCAGGAGATGAACAGGGAGGCCAATACAATCCTGTCCAAGGCCAATGACCTGGATATATCAGACCGTGCCATCGCCTTGAAGACGGAGATCGAGAAGATCAGAGAGCAGATTCAGAATATTGAATAGGAGTTGACAAACTATGAGTGAACAGGGAATCCTCATCGTGGTATCCGGCTTCTCAGGAGCAGGCAAGGGAACCCTTATAAAGGCTATGCTGGAGAAGTATCACAACTATGCTTTATCCATATCAGCGACCACCAGGAGGCCCAGGGAGGGCGAGCAAGACGGGAGAGAGTACTTTTTCGTGACCAGGGAGAGGTTCGAACAGATGATTCAAGATGAGCAGCTGATTGAGTATGCTCAATATGTCAATAATTATTACGGCACTCCCAGACAGTATGTGTTTCAGCAGATGGCTGACGGCAAGGATGTGATCCTGGAGATAGAGATCCAGGGAGCCTTAAAGATCAAAAAGAGATTTCCGGAAGCACTGCTTCTCTTTGTAATGCCTCCCAGCGCCGACGAACTGAAGCGGCGCCTTGTGGGCAGAGGCACAGAGACCATGGAAGTTATCGATCAGCGGCTCCACCGGGCCGCGGAGGAGGCCGAGGGGATGACTTCTTATGATTATATTTTAATCAACGACAAACTGGACGCCTGTGTGGAGGCCATGCATCAGCTGATTCAGGCTCAACACCGCAGAGTCAGCAGCAATCTGGACTTTATTGAGCAGATGAAGTCCGAGTTGAAAGCCATATAGAACCACAATTTCAGAAAGAGAGGTATCGGATATGTTGCATCCATCATACACAGACTTGATCAACGCGGTGAACAGCGGCGTGGAACCTGGCGAGGAGCCGGTGGTTCAGAGCCGTTATTCCATTGTCATTGCCACTGCCAAAAGAGCCAGGCAGCTCATAGCAGGGGAGGAGGCCATGGTCTACTCCAACGGAAAGAAGCCTCTGTCAGTGGCAGTGGAGGAACTGTATGAGTCCAAGGTAAAGATTCTCAGTGAAGACGACACGGGGGATGGCGACCTTGAGAACACGGATTCCCTGGCAGAGACAGCCGCGGAAGAACAGCAGAACGCTTAGGCCGGCAGAATATATGCCTGATATGGTCTGCCAGCAAGAAACAAAAGCCGTCTCACTCTCAGCGAGATGGCTTTTGTCCTAAGGAGAATATATGAAAATACTTTGTGTTTCACTGGGCTGCGACAAAAATCTTGTAGATACGGAGAATATGTTGGGCCTGCTAAAACAAGACGGTTACGAATTTACCGACGATGAGACAGAGGCAGACATTATCATCATCAACACCTGCTGTTTTATCAATGACGCGAAAGAAGAGAGCGTCAACACCATACTGGAGTTGGCGGAATACAGAAAGGCCGGGCGGTGCAGGGCTCTTATCGTGGCTGGATGTCTTGCCCAGAGATATCAGAGCGAGATCATCCGGGAGATACCTGAGGTGGATGCCTGCGTAGGCACCGCTTCTTATGATGAGATCGGACGCATCTTGGACGGAGTTCTGAGCGGAGAGCAGGAACTGTGTTTCCGGGAGCTAAGCCGCCTGCCCCAGGTAAAGGCCAGGAGAATCGTCACCACAGGCGGATATTATGCCTTTTTAAAGATTGCAGAAGGCTGCGACAAGCATTGTACTTACTGTATCATCCCCAGCCTCAGAGGTCCTTACCGCAGTGTACCCATGGAACGTCTGATGGGGGAAGCAGCGATGCTGGCAGAAACAGGAGTGAAAGAACTGATTCTGGTGGCCCAGGAGACGACGCTCTACGGAACGGATATCTACGGATACAAAGCTCTTCCCGCTCTTTTGAAGAAGCTGTGCAGTGTCCCTGGAATCCAGTGGATACGGATCCAGTACTGTTACCCGGAGGAGATCACCCAGGAACTGATCGATACCATCCGGACAGAGGAGAAGATATGTCACTATCTGGACATCCCTATTCAGCATGCCAGTGACCAGGTGCTCAGGCATATGGGACGGAGAACCAGCAGAAATCAGCTGAAGGACATGATCGAAAGCCTGAGGCGCCAGATTCCCGATATTGCCCTCCGCACCACTCTGATCTCCGGTTTTCCGGGAGAGACTCAGGAAGACCACGATATCCTTATGGAGTTTGTAGACGAGATGGAGTTTGAGCGGCTTGGAGTATTTGCATATTCTCAGGAGGAGGACACGCCGGCTGCAGGGTATGAGGGACAGATTCCCGAGGAAATAAAGGAAGAGCGGCGGGACCAGATCATGGAACTGCAGCAGGAGATCGCTTTTGAAAAATCTGAAGCTATGATAGGGCGTGTGTTGGAAGTGATGGTCGAGGGGAAAGTGGCCGACGAAAACGCTTATGTAGGTCGTACTTATATGGATGCTCCGGGAGTGGACGGTCTGATTTTTCTGAACACAGAGGAAGAACTCATGTCAGGAGATTTTGTCCGCGCCAAGGTGACAGGAGCACTGGAATATGATTTGATAGGAGAGATATATGATGAATCTGCCCAATAAACTGACAGTACTGAGAGTGCTGATGATTCCGTTCTTTGTAGTTGCGCTGCTGTGGGACAGCGGCGGCAACCAGACATTAAGGTGGGTATCTGCCCTGATTTTTGTGGCGGCAAGTCTCACGGATTTTCTCGACGGCAAGATTGCGAGAAAGTATAATCTTGTAACTAATTTTGGAAAATTTATGGACCCTCTGGCGGACAAGCTGCTGGTGTGCTCTGCCCTCATCTGCCTGATTCAGCTTGGACAGCTGCCGGCCTGGATGGTCATCATCATCATCAGCCGGGAGTTTATCATCAGCGGTTTTCGTCTTGTGGCCTCGGACAACGGCGTAGTCATCGCCGCCAGCTACTGGGGCAAATTCAAAACTACATTTCAGATGATCGCGGTGGTCCTGCTGATTCTCAAGATTGATGCGCTGGCGGTCGTGACCAATATCTGTGTTTGGATTGCCCTGGCTCTGACTATCATATCTCTGGTGGATTATCTTGTGAAAAATCACAGGGTTTTGACAGAAGGGAGCATGTAAGAGATGACAGTGGAATTGATTTCTGTGGGCACGGAGCTGCTGCTGGGCAATATTGTGAACACCAACGCCCAGTATCTGGCGGAGGAATGTGCCCTTCTGGGGCTGACTATGTATAATCAGACTGTGGTGGGGGACAACCCAAGGAGACTGTCAGACGCAGTCAGGACAGCTCTTGACCGGTCGGACATCATAATTCTCACAGGGGGGCTGGGTCCCACGGAGGATGATCTGACAAAGGAGATTTGTGCGGAGGTTATGGGCTGTCCTCTGGCTGAAGACAGCCATACCCGGGACAGGATAAGCGATTATTTTAAGAACAGCGGCGTCAAAGAGATCCCCGGCAATAACTGGAAACAGGCTATGGTTCCGGAGGGCGCCCTTGTTCTGGACAATGACAACGGCACGGCTCCGGGGCTGATACTGGTGAAAGGCGGAAAACGGGCGATTCTTCTCCCCGGACCTCCGGATGAACTGATACCTCTTTTTGTCGGCCAGGTAAGACCTTATCTCCAGAAGCTGAGACCTGAGGTGATCGTCTCTCAGATGGTGAAGATCTGCGGGGTGGGGGAGAGCAGGGTGGAAGAGGAATTGCTGGATCTCATCGACAGACAGGCCAATCCCACCATAGCCACCTACGCTAAGACGGGGGAAGTTCATGTGAGGATTACAGCTTCCGCGTCCACAGAAGAGACTGCCATGAAGCTGATAAAACCTGTTGTGAAAGAGATCAAAAGGCGGATGGGTATGGCGGTGTACACTACCAAGGCGGAGGAAACTCTGGAGATGTCGGTAGTCCGCCTTCTAAAAAAATTCGAGCTGACACTGGCCACGGCGGAGTCCTGCACCGGCGGCCTGGCTGCAGGGCGCATCGTCAATGTGGCCGGCGCGTCCGATGTGTTTCACCAGGGATTTGTCACCTACTCCAACAAGGCCAAGAGAAAACTTTTGGACGTGAGCAAAAGTACCCTTAAAAAGTATGGCGCGGTCAGCAAAGAGACTGCCAGAGAGATGGCAGTAGGCGGAGCATTTGCCGCGGATTCCGACTTGTGTGTAGCTATAACAGGCATTGCAGGGCCCGACGGAGGAACCGAGGAGAAACCGGTGGGCCTGGTGTATATTGCGTGCTGTCTGGGAGACAAGGTAACAGTGGAGCGGTATCAGTTCAAGGGAAACCGGGCAAAGGTCAGAGAACAGTCTGTAGTGCGGGCTCTGGATCTGGTGAGAAGGACGGTTCTGGAAAGTCAGAAATAAAGGTTCCGATGAAATCGAGAAACAGAGGTGATTGGCAAGTGGAAGATCGAAAGAACAAACGATACATGACTGCGGTGTACAGATACGCATTTTCAAGGCTGGTGCTCCATTATGGTCTTTATTATGAGTATATAAAGAGTCGGCTGGCTGTCTCTGAAGAAGAAGAATATGTAGAGAAGGAATTTGACAGACTTCTGACAAGATTTTTTATGAGTGACAATACCGTGGAAGATCTGGACAGGCTGCGCAGACAGATTATAGACAGGACAGAGGTGCTGACAGCGTATTTGGACTGCTTTCAGATTTATGAATATGTGCTCAACCGGATAGAGCGACGATTTGTGAAGATGAAGGAGCCTGTGTACACCCCGGAAGAGATAGCCGGGAAGGTAGTGAATGTTCTGGAAGGAATGGAGCAGGCAGCGGAGAGAAACAGATTGCTGCGGACCATTATATCTCATCTGCCGGTGCGTCTTACTAGGCAGAAATTTTACTCCATGGTAACGGAGCGCTTTACCGCCTACACAGGGTTGAACCGGGAAAGTGTGGAGAACCTACTGTATATGTTGAAGGCAGCGGCTATGGTGTCCCTTCCTGACAATATGGAACAGGAGAAAGAACTGCATCAGATACTGGAATACTTAAAAAGTACGGATTACCGCACTCTTGACAAGGACGGTTTTGACAGATGCAGAGAGATGGCCAGCACGGCCTCCGCGACGTTGACAGATAAGACGGAATTCTGTGTGATGATCCAGGAGATGGTCAACGAGTTGTATATTCTGGTCCTGACAGAAGATAAAAAGCTGGTGGAAGCAGGAGAAGAAAGCGTCTTCCGCACAGGGCTTCAGAGACTCCAGACAGCAGTAAAGGCTGTGAAGGACATCTCCGAAGAGGAAATGAAAGAGATACTGGCCGGGATGGAGGGAGTTCAGGAGTCGGTTGAAGATGTGGTGATGTCAGGGAATTCAGGAACCGACCAGGTTCTCAGAAAGCTGGACAAGCTGGCGTCAGGAAGCATCTTCATGTCCCTTGAGGAGAAAGAGGCACAGGATGAGACGGTGGACAGAGATTGGATAGAACATCAGGCAGCTACGTTCTGCCAGGAACTGGACGGACTGTTTGTTGGTCTCCCAAAGCCGGTGACCCGGTCGGTGATGGCCAAAGTGCTGTCAAGTCTTCCTCTCATGTTTCAGAACAGCGCAGAAGTTCATGAGTATGTCCGGGCAAGCCTGGAGAGCTGTACAGACCTTTCGGAGCGGGAGACTTGTCTGGAATTATTAGAGCAGGAGCTGATGGATATAGATGATGTGGTATAGCCGTCTCTATGTGGGAGAAAAAGCCGGAAAACACCTGTTTCCCATTATCAGAAGCATCAGGGAAAAAAAGTACCGCCCAGGCGTCTTTGTGATTACTCCAGCCTCAAACGGGAATAATATCCTTGACATCTATCCGGGATACATGCTCCTGCTGGAGAGCGGCAGAGAGCAGGAACTGACCATATTGGGTGTCGCTGACGGATATCAGGACGCGCTTTTGCTGGCAGGAACCATAGTGGAAGAAATGTATGAAAAAACAGGCGGCTTCTGTCTGGATGAGTTTCTGACAGAGCGGGGAGGTAAGGTGTGGTAGGATGCTCCCGATTCTATTGAGTATATTAAAAATAGCAGGTATGGTTCTCCTGGTTCTGCTGGGGCTCATATGTCTGATTTTGTTCATAGTGCTGGCGATACCTGTCAGATACCGTCTGTCAGGTTCTTATGGCGGAGTTGTCCGGGTGAAGGCTTGTGTGACCTGGCTTCTCCGGGCCATAACTGTGACAATTACATATGAGGAAGATATGAATGTCTCCGTGAGAATTCTGGGGAGGAAACCGTTTAAAAAGAAAGAAAGCGTACCCCCGGATGAGGAGAAAGAAGATGAGCACAACATTTCTCATGAAGATTCTGATGGATACGGGGAGTTGGAAGATGAACCTGAATGGGATGACTTTCCGGACGAATATACGGAGGAAGGCATCAGAGAAGAACCCTGTGAAGCTCAGACATTAAAAACCGGAAAAAGTACGTCATCCCGAGGAGAAAAACGTTCAGGCAGCATTTTCGGGAAGCTGCGGGGGACTCTGGATTCCGTAAAAGCAAAGTGGAATCATCTGACAGAACAGAAAGAGAAGGTGGAGGCGTTCATAAAAGATGAGAGCAATCAGAAGACCTTCAGACTTCTCTTACGACAGTTGAAAAAGCTGGTCCGCCATATTCTTCCCACAAAGGCAGAGGGAAAAGCCGTAATCGGATTTGAAGACCCGGCAACGACAGGAAAGATTCTGGCGGGACTGGGGCTTCTGTACGCATGGTACGGAGACAAGATTGAGATTACTCCGGTGTTCGGTGAAACTGTCCTTGAAGTGGAGGGAGATGTAAAAGGCCGTGTGAGGGCAGGCACGATACTGCTCTGCTGTGTGCGTATGCTTTTAAATAAAAATTTCAGAAGAATTCTCAGGAAACTGAAAAAAAGTGGAGGTAAAAAAGATGGCAGAAAATAAGACAGGAGGCGGCAGCCAGTTTTCTTCGGCAGTGGAGGCAATGTTTCAGGGGATGGATCATCTGGTGGCGACGAAGACCGTGGTGGGGGATGCAGTGCGCGTGGACGATGCCATCATCCTTCCTCTCATGGATGTGACCTGCGGCATGGCGGCAGGCTCCTTTGCGGAAAATGCCAAAAACAGAGGAGCTGGGGGCATGAGTGCCAAACTGAGTCCCAGTGCGGTTCTGGTAATTCAAAACGGAAGTACCCGCCTGGTGAATATTAAGAATCAAAATACGGTCAACAAGATGCTGGACATGGTTCCGGATCTGGTAAATCGTTTTACCGGCGGAAAGGTGAATATCGGCGAAGAGTTCTCAAAGGACGCAGTGGAGACAGCCCGTGAAATGGCGGCAGACAAAGAACTCTGACGGCGGCGTATGGCATAGGGACAGGCCTCCCGGCATAGGATAAATATAGGATGAAATACATCCATATACCATGGCAAATACAGATTGCGAGGGATTTCTATGAGAAGACTTTGGGGCCTGATCCTGTTTTGTGTCGGTGTGGGGATGGCGGTGAAAGTGCTTATTCCCACTACATTGGGACTGCTTATATTTATCATCGGTCTTTTGGTGACGGGATACCATCTGTTCTGCAGATGCTGAAAAGAGGGTATTGAGAGCAGCAAGCAGCATATGACATATGCTGACGGCGTCCGCCGCCTGGTGGCTCACAACAAAATCACGACAAAAACTCCAGGGGATCTCCCTGGAGTTTTAAAAAATCTTCCATTAAGCCCTCTCAACCAGGCCGGAACGTAAGCAAGAAGTACATACATACATCTTTTTGGATCCGCCGTTAACTTTTACTTTGACGGACTTTACGTTAGCTTTCCACATCTTGTTGGATCTTCTATGTGAATGGCTCACCGCGTTGCCAAAGTGAGCAGCTTTCTCGCAAATTGCACATTTAGCCATGATTTGCACCTCCTTAAAAGCTACTTGGTCCCTGATATATGGAAACCACAACAATATGTATAATAACAGATTGTGCCATATTTTGCAAGAGGAATTTAAAAAATCTTTATAATAGACACAATATCTTGTATGTGGTATACTTGTATCAAATCATCTGCCGCCTGCACAAGAACCTGTGTGGGGCGGCGCGAATCAGGCATAGCTGGAAAATGGCTGGACAGAATAGATATTATACAAAGAAAAGAACAGGAGGTTTTCGTTCATGAAGGGACGGATCAGCAACAGACTGGGTGAAATCCAGATCAATCCGGAAGTGATAGCCACCTATGCCGGCATGACGGCGGTGGAGTGTTTCGGAATTGTAGGTATGGCGGCAATCAGTATGAAAGACGGCCTTGTAAAGCTGCTTAAGAAAGAGAGTCTGACCCACGGAATCAATGTGGAGATCGAGGATAATCATATTCTGCTGGATTTCCATGTGATTGTGGCGTACGGCATCAGCATCTCGGCGGTTGCAGACAATCTGATCGAGAATGTGAAGTACAAAGTGGAAGAATTCACCGGCATGGAAGTCGACAAGATCAATATCTATGTCGAAGGTGTCAGAGTGATCGATTAAGGAGGAGCAACCCGTGGGTATGAATACAATTGATGCAAAAGGCCTACAGAAATCCTTTCTGGCAGGGGCCAAAGGCCTTGAGGCCAAAAAAGACTGGATTAATGAGTTAAACGTGTTTCCCGTTCCTGACGGAGATACGGGAACCAACATGACCATGACCATCATGGCCGCGGCCAGAGAAGTGGCGGCTATAGAGAATCCTACTCTGGAGAATCTGTCCAAAGCCATATCTTCAGGCTCTCTGCGGGGCGCCAGAGGCAACTCCGGCGTGATCTTGTCCCAGCTTTTCCGTGGGTTTACAAAAGAGATCAAGAAAGCGGATGTGATCACAACCACGACTCTGGCCAACGCGTTTGTCCGGGCTACGGAGACTGCCTACAAGGCGGTTATGAAGCCGAAGGAAGGCACTATCCTCACTGTGGCCAAAGGGATGGCCGACAAGGCGGTAGAATTGGTCACGGAAACCGAGGATATCATAGAATTTGCAGAGAAGATCATTGCACATGGAGACTATGTGTTGAGCCAGACACCGGAGATGCTTCCCATCCTGAAGCAGGCTGGAGTGGTGGACTCAGGCGGCCAGGGTTTGATGCAGGTGATGAAAGGCTGTCTGGACGGTCTTCTGGGCAAAGAGATATCACTTTCTCTGGACGACAGTCCTGTATCAAGACCGGCTGCAGGCGGCGCTTCTGTGGAGGAAGCCGACATCAGGTTCGGCTACTGCACGGAATTTATTATCAATGTAGAAAAAGCATATGGCAGCAGAGAAGAAATGGATTTCAAGGCTTACCTGGAATCAATCGGCGATTCCATTGTGGTGGTCTCCGATGACGATGTAGTCAAAGTTCACGTCCACACCAATGACCCGGGACTGGCCATACAGAAGGCGCTGACTTTCGGCTCTCTCTCCAGGATGAAGATTGACAATATGAGGGAGGAACATCATGAGCGTCTGATCATGAACGCAGAGAAAAAAGCCGCCCAACAGAAACAGCAGGCGGACGAAAAGAGGGAGGATGTCTGTCCTGAAGCTGAACCAAGGAAAGAGTATGGGTTTATCGCTGTGTCCATCGGCGAAGGCTTTGGAGAGATCTTCCAGGGAATCGGCACAGACTATCTGATCGAGGGGGGACAGACCATGAACCCCAGCACGGAAGACATGCTCAACGCCGTAGAACAGGTGAATGCAGACACCATTTACATTTTCCCCAACAACAGCAACATCATTCTGGCGGCGGAACAGGCGGCTTCCCTGGTGGAGAACAAAAAGATCATCGTGGTCCCCTCCAAGACCGTTCCTCAGGGGATCACAGCCATTATCAATTTTGCCCCGGAACTGTCTCCGGAGGAGAATAAGGCTGCCATGATTGAAGAGATGAGCCGAGTAAAGACAGGACAGATTACTTACGCCGTGAGAAACACAGTCATCGATGACAAAGAGATCAACCAGGGCGATATTATGGGAATCGGCGACAAGGGGATTCTGTGCGTAGGCCAGTCTGTGAAAGAGACAACACTGAACACTCTGGCAGCTATGGTGGATGATGAGGCAGAACTGATCACAGTCTACTACGGTGCAGATATCACCCGCGAGACCGCGGAGAAACTTTTGGCCTGCATTCAGGAGGCGTATCCGGGCTGTGAGGTTGAACTGCAGAACGGGGGACAGCCTATCTACTATTATCTGCTGTCTGTTGAATAGACGAATTGTAAAACGGGGGATGACTCATGAAGATTCAGTCTGATTTATTTACCTTGAAGGTCCACCGCCGATTAGGCGGCATCAATTCAGGGATGCCAAATACGCCCGCCGGACTTTCATGTGCGGCGGCGCGTCCGCAGTCGGACGCATGCTGGTTTACCTCCGGGTTCCCGGTTTTGGGACAGGAAAAAACTTCCGGGAAAGAGAGACAGACCATGAATCAGCTGCTGGCCAGGAAACTGACAGCGGCCGACGGGTCAGTCCCTGCAGTAAAGGTGTCAATATCCAGTGAAGGGATGGAGGCCTGCCGCAGGATGATCGCCGAGAAAGGATGGCAGGCTGCTCTGCCTGATTTGGACGAGATCAAGAACTCCACCATCCTTATGGGACAGGTATATGGTTCATTTACAACGTCCACCCGGTATTTTGCCACTGAGGAAGAAGTGACAGAAGGCAAAGATATGACCGACACCATTGTTCCTCTCTGGTTTTCCCAGGAAGTGAGCAACCTGAAGGAGGCCCAGGGCGGCAATACATGGCGTGATAAGGCTTCACGGCTGGCCCAGGCTTATGCCAGCCTTTATGACGAGATTGTGGCGGGCTATGAGAACGGAACCAGAGTGGTGCGTGTCACGGAAAAAGAGGCCACTGTGTCCGATCTGGCTCAGGGCAGGGGATACAGGGTTCTGACTATGGAAGAAGAGCTGGCAGAGTTGGACAGGGTCTACGAAAAGCATGTGAAGGAACTGGAAGAGCATGTGAAAAATTGGCCCAAACAGTTTGAGATTTTCCGCCGCATGGATGAATCCAGAAGCAAGATGATGGGGCGGGAGCCTGTCTATACGGAGGAGCGGGTCAGAGAACTGGAGGAGGACTATAAGACAGTTCCCGACGACCTGGCACAGCGGATGCTCTCTGTCCGCAATTACTGGAAAGTGTGTCGTGCAAATATGTCCGGGGACAGGGCATGGAAGAGTGTTGCAGAGATCATCAACACCATGTTCCGCAGCAGGGAGAGTTCACATACTCTGTAAAATATAAAACGCGATGGGACTGGTACGCCTGGGTGTGTCAGTCCTTTTTCAAGAATGATTAAAATGTATACGGATAAGGGAAGGAAACAGACGGGGATGGGAGACAATCAGGAATCGATTCGCACTCTCAAAGGAATCGGGGAGAAGACCGGAAAGCTGTTTGAGAAGCTGGGAGTGTTCACGGTAGATGATCTCATCAGCTACTATCCCAGAGATTACCATATATATGGAGCACCGGTTCCCATCGGCGAATTAAAGATGGACACGGCTGGGGCGGTAGAGGGAATTCTCCAGAAGACGGCGTCTGTCCGCAGTTTTCAGCACACCCAGGTTATCACCACCTCTTTAAGGGACATGACCGGCACTTTGCAGCTGACCTGGTTTAATATGCCTTTTCTCAAAAACATTCTTCAGGCAGGCACCTTCCATATTTTTTATGGCAAGGTGGTCAGGAAGAACAACCGCCTCACCATGGAGCAACCGGAGATCTTTACCAGAGAAACCTATCAAACCATGATGGAGAGCATGCAGCCGGTTTATGGACAGACGAAAGGTTTGGGCAACAAGGCCATCTCCAGAGCCGTGGCCCAGGCCCTGGATATCCGTCAGATGGAAAGGGAGTACCTTCCCGCCGATATGAGGAAAAAATACAGCTTGGCAGAGTATAACTATGCCATCGAACATATTCATTTTCCAAAAGACCGCCAAGAACTTCTCTTTGCAAGAAAGAGGCTGGTATTCGATGAATTTTTTCTGTTTATTCTGGCTGTCCGGAGGCTGAAAGACAAGAGACGGGACAAACATAGCTGCTGTGTCATGAAGCCGGCGCCCCAGGTGGAAGCGTTGGTGGACAGTCTTCCTTACCGACTCACAAAAGCTCAGACCGATGTGCTGAGGGATGTTATGGGCGATCTGACCGGCGGGCTGGTGATGAACCGCCTGGTGCAGGGAGATGTGGGTTCAGGAAAAACCATTATTGCATTTTTATCCCTCCTTGTGGCGGCGTACAACGGCTTTCAGGGAGCCATGATGGCGCCCACCGAGGTTCTGGCAAGACAGCATTTCGAGAGTATGTCAGAACTGTTTGAGTCTCAGGGTATTGATAAAGTCCCGGTTCTGGTCACCGGCTCCATGACGGCGAAGGAAAAAAGAGCGGCATATGAGAAAATACGAAGTCATGAGGCGGACATCATCATAGGAACCCATGCCCTCATCCAGGAGAAGGTAGTATATGACAGGCTGGGCCTGGTGATCACCGACGAACAGCACAGGTTCGGCGTAGGCCAGAGGGAGATGCTGGGAGACAAAGGGGAGGAACCCCATGTGATGGTCATGAGTGCCACCCCCATCCCCAGGACACTGGCCATTATATTATACGGCGATCTGGATATCTCTGTCATCGATGAGATGCCTGTAGGCCGTCTTCCCATCAAAAACTGCGTGGTCAACACGGATTACAGGAAGAACGCCTACACATTTATAAAAAAGCAGCTGGCTCAGGGGCGGCAGGCTTATGTGATCTGCCCCATGGTCGAGGCCAGCGAGATGATGGACGCGGAGAATGTGCTGGACTACACAGAGACTCTGAGAGTCGAGCTGCCGGGAGCAGAGATTCAGTATCTTCACGGAAAGATGAAAGGCAGGGAGAAAAATCAGATCATGGAGCGGTTTGCCGCAGGGGAGATTCAGATCCTCGTATCCACCACGGTGATCGAGGTGGGTGTCAATGTGCCCAACGCTACAGTGATGTTGATCGAGAACGCAGAGCGATTTGGCCTGGCCCAGCTTCACCAGCTGAGAGGCCGCGTCGGAAGGGGAAAGCATCAGTCCTACTGCATCATGGTCAACTGCGGTGATCAGGAGGGAACCCAGGAGCGGCTGGATATTTTAAACCGGTCCAACGACGGATTTTATATCGCGTCCGAAGATCTGAAACTTCGCGGTCCGGGGGATATATTCGGAATCCGCCAGAGCGGGGATATGGAATTTAAATTGGCGGACATTTTTACAGACGCCAGTGTCTTAAAGCATGTTTCGGAGGAAGTGACGACGCTTTTGGAACAGGACGCCGAGCTTGCAGCCGAAGAGCACCGAGAACTAAAAAGACGGCTGGAGGAATATCTGGAGAAAAGCTATGAGAAACTGAATCTGTAGTTGTGTGAAAGGTTGTTAAAAAATGACAGATTACGCAGAACCTTCTAGTGTATTATTTTTCTGCAGGCACATAATAGGAGTGTAGCAGTTAACTAACACACACAGAAAACAAGGAGGCGTTTTACTATGTCTAACAAATCTTCAAACACAACTAATGTACCAGAGGCAAGAGAGGCAATGGACAAATTCAAGATGGAAGTCGCAGGCGAGCTGGGCGTGCCGCTGACCAACGGATACAACGGTAACCTGACATCCGCTCAGAACGGTTCTGTAGGCGGTTATATGGTGAAGAAGATGATCGAAGCTCAGGAAAAGCAGATGGCTGGTAAGTAAAAGGCCGATATAAAGAACAAGGATATCCCGGTTAGTCTTATGGACTCTCCGGGATTTCTTTTTAGTTTAGTTGTATTAATTTATAAATTGTAGTAAAATAGGTGTTACAGTTTACACCATAGGAGAGTACGATGGCAGCAAATTTACTACATACCCCGGAAGGGGTGAGAGATATCTACGGAAGAGAATGTGCGGAAAAGCTGGCGGTTCAGGACAGAATCAGCCATGTGTTTCATCTGTATGGATATGAGGATATCGAGACTCCTACATTTGAATACTTTGATATTTTTAATAAAGAGCGGGGAAGCGTCACCTCAAGGGAGATGTTTAAATTTTTTGACAGAGACAACAACACTCTGGTGCTGCGTCCTGACATGACCCCTGCGATCGCCCGATGTGTGGGAAAGTATCTTTTTGAGGAGAACATGCCCGTGCGCCTGTGCTACAGGGAGCGGACGTTTATCAACAATTCCAGTTACCAGGGGCGCCTGAAGGAAGTGACCCAGACAGGAGTGGAGCTGATAGGCGAGGATGCCGGCGGGGCCGACGCGGAGGTCATCGCCATGGTCATCGACGCTTTAAGGGCTGCAGGGCTGAGAGAGTTTCAGGTAGAACTGGGGCAGGTGGAATTTTTCAGAGGCCTGGCCGACGAGGCTGGCATGGACGCGGAGACCCAGGAGACTTTGAGGGAACTGATAGAAAATAAAAACTATTTCGGCGTGGAGGAACTGCTGTCCCTGCGGGATATGTCTCCCTCCCTGAAAACCATGTTTTTGAAGCTGCCTGAATTGTTTGGGACTCTGGACCAGCTGGAGCAGGTGAAGCACCTTGTGAAAAATGAGCGCTCCAGAAAGGCTGTAGAGCGGCTGGAGGAGATACAGGTGATTTTGCAATCCTACGGCATGGCAGACTATGTCTCATATGATCTGGGGATGCTCAGCAAATATCAGTATTACACAGGAATTATTTTCAAGGCATACACCTACGGCACAGGAGAATATATCGTAAATGGAGGCAGGTATGACAAGCTCCTGGTTCAGTTTGGAAAAGACGTTCCGGCAGTAGGCTTTGCCATCCAGGTCGACCAGCTGATGCTTGCCATGTCCAGACAGAAGGTGAAGGTGAAAACAGAGAACGTTCAGACGATGGTTCTCTATGACACGGCGGTATGGGATAGAGCCGTGAGACTGGCATCAGAATTGAGAAAGCAGGATAACAGGACGGTTCTTGTGCGTAAATCTTCCAAAAAAGGGACGGAGGAATACCAGGCCTGCGCCGAAAGGCGGGAGTTCGAGAAAATTTTGTGGGTAAAAGAGGACGGAGATACTGTAGTTTTAGAGACGCGCGCGGAACGGAGGAGCATATGAGATATCTGACCATTGCCCTGACCAAAGGGAGGCTGGCATACAGAACTCTAGATCTTCTGGAACAGGTGGGAATCACCTGCGATGAGATGAAGGACAAGAACTCTAGAAAATTGATTTTTGCCAATGATGAACTGGGTGTGCGTTTCTTTCTGGCAAAGGCTAATGACGTGCCTACCTATGTGGAATACGGAGCTGCCGATATAGGGATCTGCGGAAAAGATACGATCCTGGAGGAAGGGCGGAAACTGTACGAGGTTATAGACCTTGGCTTTGGCAGATGCCGCATGTGCGTCTGCGGTCCCCAGGCCGCCAAAGAATTGTTAAAACACCATCAGCTGATACGAGTAGCCACCAAGTATCCGAATATAGCCAAGGATTATTTTTACAACAAAAAGCATCAGACCGTAGAGATCATCAAACTCAACGGCTCCATTGAACTGGCGCCTCTGGTGGGGCTTTCAGAAGTGATCGTGGATATTGTGGAGACGGGTTCCACCCTTCGCGAGAACGGATTGACCGTGCTTGAGGAGATATGTGATCTGTCTGCCAGAGTTATTGTGAATCAGGTGAGCATGAAGCGGGAAAACCAGAGGGTGACCCGGCTTATCAGAGATTTGAAAACATCGCTGCAGGAGGAACGGTTATGAGGATTATCACACTGGACAAGTCGGTCAGAGAAAACATTCTGTCGGATCTTCTCAAACGGGATCCCAACAATTATGACAGCTACAGCCATACCGTCCAGGAGATCGTGGACGAGGTAAAAGAGAAAAAAGATGAGGCGGTGTTTGCCTTCACGAAGAAATTTGACGGAGCCGACATAGATGCTTCCACGGTCCGCGTGACAGAAGATGAGATCAGAGAGGCGAGGGAGGCGGTAGAGCCGGAACTTCTTAGAATCATGGAAAAAGCCATGAACAATATCCGGGAATACCACCAGAAGCAGGTGCGGCACAGTTGGTTTGACAGCAAACCTGACGGCAGTATCCTGGGACAGAAAGTGACTGCGCTGGAGAGCGCAGGCGTCTACGTGCCGGGAGGCAAGGCGGCCTATCCGTCTTCGGTTCTGATGAACATCATCCCAGCCGAGGTGGCAGGAGTCAAAAGGATTGTCATGGTGACTCCGCCGGGAAAAGACGGGAAGGTAAATCCTGTAACTCTGACGGCAGCCCGACTGGCGGGCGCCACGGAAGTTTACAAGGTTGGGGGGGCTCAGGCAGTAGCTGCTCTGGCTTTCGGAACAGAGTCCATTCCCAGGGTCAACAAGATTGTGGGTCCGGGAAATATTTTTGTGGCTCTGGCCAAAAAGGCCGTGTACGGTCATGTGAGTATCGACAGCATCGCAGGTCCCAGTGAGATCCTGGTTCTGGCGGACGAGACAGCCAATGCGCGTTTTGTAGCCGCGGATCTTCTGTCCCAGGCAGAACATGATGAACTGGCCTCCGCCATACTGGTGACTACCAGCAGGAAACTGGCGGAACAGGTATCGAAAGAGATAGAGAGGTTTGTGAAAAATCTTTCCAGAAAAGAGATCCTGGAAAAATCTCTGGAAAATTTCGGGTATATTCTTGTGGCGGAGAATATGGGGGAAGCGATCGAGACGGCCAATGCCATCGCCTCGGAGCATGTGGAGATCGTCACCAGGAATCCCTTTGAGGTGATGACAAAGATTCAGAACGCAGGAGCCATCTTTTTGGGAGAGTACAGCTCGGAGCCTCTGGGAGACTATTTCGCAGGTCCCAACCATGTGCTTCCCACCAACGGAACAGCAAAATTTTTCTCACCTCTCGGTGTGGACGACTTTATCAAAAAGTCCAGCATCATTTATTACTCGAAAGAGGCCCTGGAACCTGTACACAGGGATATCATCGCGTTTGCCGAGGCAGAGCACCTGACGGCCCACGCCAATTCCATACGGGTACGTTTTGAGAATCAGAAGGAGAGTGACTGACATGTCGGGACGGACTGGTACTATAGAGAGAAACACGGCAGAGACAAGGATTCGCCTGACACTTAATCTGGATGGCAGCGGAAACGGGGATATCCACACCGGAATAGGATTTTTTGATCACATGCTTTACGGTTTTGCACGGCACGGGCTTTTTGATCTGAAACTTTATGTGGAAGGCGATCTTGAGGTGGATACCCATCACACGGTGGAAGACACAGGAATCGTGCTGGGAAAGGCCATCAGGGAGGCGGTGGGAGACAAGAGAGGAATCGTCCGCTATGGTTCCAAAATCCTGCCTATGGACGATGCTCTGATCCTCTGTTCTTTGGATCTGTGTGGAAGGCCATACCTGTCCTGGAATATGAACCTGGACAGGGAGAAAGTGGGAGAACTGGAGACAGAGACAGTCCGAGAGTTTTTCTATGCCGTGTCCTATGGCGGGGAGATGAATCTCCATTTGAAACAGCTGGACGGATTCAACAACCATCATATCGTGGAGGGCGCCTTCAAAGCATTTGCCAAGGCTCTGGATCAGGCGACATCATATGACCAGAGGATTACGGGAGTTCTCTCCACAAAGGGAACTCTGTAGAGAAAAAGAGAAAATATGACAGCAGTATAGGGGAGAAGCGTTATGAAAATTACCGATTTAAAGTGTCCTTCCTGCGGGGGGAAATTAGAGCCCATGGAGGGCAATCCCAAAATTGTTGTATGCGAATATTGCAACAGCCAGTTTATGCTGGAAGAAGACCAGACCATCAACTATCACATCCACCAGTATTCCAATCCCCAGGCCACCGCCGGTCCCGGAAGCGGCAGCGGTTCCTCAGGTGTGTCCGCCCTTGTGGCGGCCGGCTCTGTTCTTCTGGTGGCGGGAGCGGTGGGGATATTCAGTCTTGTGGGAGGAGGAGATTCCGGCAAACCTGCCGTCCCGACACCTGCCAGACCTGTCACCGCGCCATATGACAGCGGAACTTCCCAAAAAGATGAGGAGTGGGAGACATCGGCAGGTTTTGCCAGCCCTCTCTATGAATCCATGGTGTCTTTTATATTTAACAAATCCGACTCTTCCGCAGTGACGGAGGAAGAGCTGTCCAGAATCCAGTATCTCAGTGTCCGTCCTACCTCTGAGTCGTCCATCGTGGAGTACAGCTTTCAGGACCCCTATGGGGCGGAGCCTTTTGTGATAGAGACTTTCACCCTGGAACCTCTTGCCTGGGACGAGAGCAATCTTCGGTTTTTCACAGGGCTTAAAAAACTGGACATGTCCCATTCCAGAAATGTAGATTCTCTGGAGGGGCTCAGTCAGCTGAGAGGATTGGTGTGTTCGGGGCTGGAGATTTCCCAAGTGGCCGAGCTTTTGGAAGATCCCGGACAGCTTACGGAGTTGAGTCTGGACGGGGTTGAAAGTCTGGAAGGGCTGGGAGTTTTTGAAAATCTGGAGGTTTTGCAGGTGGAGGACATTATATCTCCCGATTTGAAGCAGCTTGTTCCTTTAAAAAATTTAAAATCCTTGACCATCGTGGAGGATGAAGAGTATGACCCTTTCAACACGTCGGATTCATCTCCCCTGACCGACTATTCCGCTCTCTCGGTTCTCACCGGTCTTGAGAGCCTGGAAATAGAGTCGCCCGCGATTCGGGATCTGAGCTTTTTGAAGCCGCTGGCCAATCTTACCAGTCTGTCTCTGTCAGAGACCGAGGCCATCAGCATCGAGCCGCTGGCGGAACTGACAGGCCTCGCCTCCCTGAAGCTGGAGGGCAATAATGAAGTATTGGATTACAGCCCTCTGGAACGGCTGACAGGGCTGACAGAGCTTTCTATCGACAAGAGCACCTCCCAGGACGACCCGGATCTGTCCTCCCTGACCGGTCTGGTAAAGCTGGACATGAGCGGTTTTATGTCCGTATCATTTCTGAGACACATGGGAGATTTAAAGGATCTGTCCCTTCACGGCTGCAATATCGACGAGATCGCGTCCCTCTCCGGTATGGCCAATTTAGAGAGGCTGACCTGCTACTCCGTGTGGACGTACGCAGTTCCCTTGAGAGATGTGAATTTTATCAGCAATATGCCTAATTTAAAGGTTCTTGACTTCAGCGGAATCAGCCAGGGAAAAGGCTGGGGCGGATATCAGCGGAACATGGAGATTCTGGGAGACATCTCCAATGTGTTTAACCACCAGGGGCTGGAAGAGCTGTACTTAAACAACTGCATGTTTGAACTTAATTTCGGCAGATTGGGGGAGAATCCCACTTTGCGGAAACTGGAGATGCGGGAAGTGAGTCTGAAGGAGAATATTTATGTGCAGTCTTCGGGGGGAATGACAGACATATGGTATGATGACGTGGCCCTGGACGGGCATACGGATTTTCTCTCCAACTATCCAAACCTTGAGGAGCTTTATCTGGACGGCAATCAGCTGACCAATATCGGCTTTGCCGCTTCTCTGCAGAAGCTGACTCATCTGGGAATCAAAAACAACTATGTGACAGAGCTGTCCCCCCTCAACCAGGCGGAGAGCCTTGAGTATCTGGATATCCGTCAGAATCCTATCAGCAGCACGATAGAGGAGAACGGAAAGACTCAGATTCTGAAATAAGGGGCGTACAGGGCAAAGGAGCGTAACCGATGAAATCACTTGTCATTGCAGAAAAGCCTTCCGTGGCCAGGGACATCGCCAGAGTTTTAAGATGTACCCGACAGGGAAACGGGATTATAGAGGGGGACCGGTACGTCGTTACCTGGGGACTTGGCCATCTGGTGACCCTGGCAGATCCGGAAGACTACGACAAAAAATATAAAGAGTGGAAGATGGAGCACCTTCCCATGATGCCGGAAGAGTTTCGTCTGGAAGTGATCAGACAGACTTCAAAACAGTATCAGGCAGTGAAAACCCAGATTCACAGAAATGACATAAACCAGATCATAATTGCCACGGACGCAGGAAGAGAGGGGGAACTGGTGGCCCGCCTGATCTTGAAGAAGGCAGGCAACCACAAGCCGCTGCGGCGGCTGTGGATATCTTCTGTGACGGACAAGGCTATCAGGGAAGGCTTTGCCAACCTGAAGGACGGGAAAGAATATGAGCCTCTCTATGACGCTGCCATGTGCAGAGCGGAGGCGGACTGGCTTGTAGGTATCAATGCCACCAGAGCGCTCACCTGCAAATACAATGCCCAGCTTTCCTGCGGCCGCGTCCAGACACCTACCCTGGCCATGATCGCTAGGCGTGAGGAGCAGATCCGGCAGTTTGTGCCGAAACCATACTACGGCATCCAGGGAAAAGGCCACGGCCTGACTCTCACCTGGCAGGATGAGAAGTCAAAGTCTCTGAGCACTTTTGACAGGAAGCGGGCGGAGGAGGTTCTTCAACAGGCGGCAGGCAGAGAGGCCAGAGTGGTTCAGGTAAAACGAACTCCCAAAAAGACCATAGCTCCCCTTCTCTACGACCTCACGGAGCTGCAGAGGGAAGCCAACCGGCGGTTTGACTATTCGGCCAAGGAGACGCTCAACATTATGCAGAGGCTCTACGAGAACCACAAGGTGCTGACTTATCCCAGAACCGATTCCAGATATCTGTCGGCGGACATTGTGCCCACGCTGAAGGAGAGGCTGAAGGCCTGCGGTGTGGGGCCGTTTCGGAGTCTGGCCGGCCGTCTGGCAAACCAGCCTCTGCCCCAGAAGATGTTTTTCGTGGACGACAAAAAGGTGAGTGACCACCACGCCATCATCCCAACAGAACAGTTTGTCCAACTGGATCACATGACTGTGGATGAGCGGCGGATCTATGACCTGGTGGTCAGGCGTTTTCTGGCCGTTATGTATCCTCCCTGCGAATATGAGCAGACAAGCGTCACGGTCAGAATCGGCGATGAGACATTTATCGCCAGGGGTAATGTGATAAAAAATCCCGGCTGGAAAACGGTCTACGAAGATGATTCTTTCCATATGGATGAGGAAGATGAGGAAGCAGACGCAGAGGCTGGGAACATGGTCCGGCAGACCGCGAAGAGCCAGCAGCTCCCAACCCTAAACCAGGGGGACAGCTTAAAAGGCCTCACCTTCGTCCTGACAGAAGGGAAGACAAAGCCGCCGGCCCATTTTACGGAGAGCACGCTTTTGTCAGCCATGGAGAACCCTGCGGGTTACATGGAGTCCGGGGACAAGGTCATGGCGAAAACCTTGGGGGAGACCGGGGGGCTTGGGACGGTTGCCACCAGGGCTGATATCATAGAGAAGCTGTTTTCCAGTTTTCTTTTGGAGAAAAAAGGCAAGGAGATATATCTCACTTCCAAAGCAAGACAGCTTTTGGAACTGGTTCCAGAGGATTTGAAAAAGCCTGAGCTGACTGCCGACTGGGAGATCAAGCTGTCAAAGATCGCGGGAGGGAGCTTGAGAAGAGATGTGTTTATGAAAGATATCAGAAGTTATTCCCGGGAACTGATCGACCAGATCAAGATAGGGGAGGGCAGTTTCCAGCACGACAATCTCACCAACCACAAATGTCCTCAGTGCGGCAAACGGATGCTGCTTGTCAAGGGCAAGAACAGCGAGATGCTGGTGTGTCAGAACAGGGAGTGCGGCTACAGGGAGACAGTGTCCAGAACTTCCAACGCCCGGTGTCCCAACTGCCACAAAAAGATGGAGCTGAGAGGCAGGGGGGATGGTCAGATCTTCGTGTGCAGGTGCGGCTACAAGGAGAAACTGAAGGCGTTCCAGGAGCGAAGAAAAAAGGAAGGGGCAGGCGTGTCCAAAAAGGATGTGGCCAGATACTTAAACCAGCAAAAAAAGGAGGCGGCCGAACCTGTGAACAACATCTTTGCACAGGCCCTGGCAGGGATTAAATTGGAGGAATAGACATGATGGAGAGACGGGACAAGATCAATTATTATCTGGATCTGGCTGATGTGGTGGCTAAAAGAGGAACATGCCTGCGGAGACTTTACGGGGCAGTGATCGTGAAAAACGACGAGGTGATCTCCACCGGATACGTGGGGGCTCCCAGGGGGCGGAAAAACTGCTCGGATCTGGGAGTCTGCATCCGGCAAAAAATGAATATTCCCAGAGGAGAGAGGTATGAGCTGTGCCGCAGTGTCCACGCAGAGGCAAACGCCATCATCAGCGCTGAGCGGGAGAGAATGATCGGAAGCGCACTGTTTCTCTCGGGCAAGGAGGCGGCTACGGGAGAATACATAGCCAATTCCTGCAGCTGCTCCATGTGCAAGAGGATGATCATTAACGCGGGAATCAAGACTGTCTATGTGAGAGACGACGAGAGCCGCTACAGGGCCATACCGGTGCAGAGATGGATCGAGGAAGACGAGTCCCTGGAGGGAGAATTCGGCTATTGAGTTCTCCGAGACTGTCAGTGAGGATAAATATATGAGACATTATCTGGCTCCTATGGAGGGTATAACCGGCTGCGTGTTCCGCAATGTGTACCACAGCTGCTTCCCGCCTATGGACAAATATTTTACCCCCTTCCTCTCTCCCAACCAGAATGGAAAGCTGAGTCCGAGGGAGTACAGGGATGTGGAACCGGAACACAACAAGAACATGTATGTAGTTCCTCAGATTCTCACCAACAGCGCAGAGGACTTTATCCGCACCGCGAAGCTCCTGCAGGATATGGGCTATGGCGAGGTGAATCTGAATCTGGGCTGCCCTTCGGGAACGGTGGTGTCAAAAGGCCGTGGGGCAGGCTTTCTGGCCTTCCCACGGCAGGTTGATCAGTGTCTTTATGAGATATTTTCCTGCGTGGACATGAAGATCTCCGTAAAAACCCGTCTCGGAAAAGAACAGCCGGAGGAGTTTGAAGAGCTTCTGGACATATACAACAGATATCCCATGGAAGAACTGATCATCCATCCCCGAGTCAGTAAGGATATGTACAGGAATACCCCGCGGATGAATGTGTTTGCCTGGGCTTTTGAACACAGTGCCAACCCGGTATGCTATAACGGCGACATCTTTCGAACAGAAGATGAAGACAGGCTTGAGGGACAGTTTCCCCGACTTGAGGCCGTCATGCTGGGAAGAGGGATTATCGCGTATCCGGGGCTGCTTGAGAAGTATGACGAAAAGCTGTCCGCAGAGAGACTTAAGGAATTTCACCACCGGCTCTATCAGGCCAACCGGCAGGTATATCTGGCAGAGGCAGGCCAGAAGGTGGTTCTGTTCAAGATGAAAGAGGTATGGTGCTATCTGGCGGCGGCGTTTGAGGACAGCGGAAAGGCTGCCAAGAAGATAAAGAAGGCCCAGACACTGGGAGACTATGAGGCGGCAGTGTCCGCCATGTTTTCTGGCTGCCGGCTGATTCCGGGGGGCGGATATCTGGGAACGTCGTGAACTGCCCAGAGCGGAAATTTTCCGGGGCAAAATCTTCGGCCCCGGCTGCAAAGAGAGGGGGAACTGTACATGCAGTTATATCCTGCAATCGATATGAAAGACGGGAAATGTGTCCGTCTGACCCAGGGACTTTTTGACGATGTAAAAGTATATTCGGATGATCCCGGGGAGGCGGCAAAGACATGGGTGTCACAGGGGGCGGATTTTCTTCATCTTGTGGATCTTGACGGGGCGCTGGCAGGGAAATCTGTAAATGAACCTGTGATCCAACGCATCCTGGAGGCTGTGAAGGTTCCGGTCCAGGTAGGCGGGGGAATTCGGAGTAAGGAGACGGCGGAGCGGCTGCTGGGATTGGGAGTCCGGAGGGTCATCATCGGCACCAGGGCAGTGAGGGAGCCGGAATTTGTCAAAGAACTGCTGGAAATCTACGGACCGGAAAAAATTGTGGTGGGCGTGGATGCCAGGAACGGTATGGTGGCCGTGGAAGGCTGGGAGAAAGTCAGCCAGATGACGGCCTCATGTCTGTGCGGCAAGATGAAAGAATATGGGGTCAGGCATGTGGTATACACAGATATTTCCAGGGACGGAATGCTGTCGGGCCCAAACGTGGAAGCCACCAGAAAACTGACGGAGGAGACGGGGATGGACATCATCGCATCCGGCGGAGTGTCCTCCATAGAGGATCTGCAGGAGCTTTTTGACCAGGGAGTAAAAGGAGCCATTATCGGGAAGGCTCTCTATGAAAAACGTCTGGATCTGAGAGAGGCCGTGAGGAGATTCCAGTAATTTACCAAGAGAAAAGGCAGAGAGGAAGCGCGAAGTTTATGACCTACAAAAAATTGATTCCAAGTTTTGGATGCCGCCAGGGACAGGCGGTGATTCTGGACGAGGGGCAGGAGTATTTCAGCGATGATTTCCTGACTTTAAGCCGCTACTACAGTGACAACGGAGCCGATGAGCTTCTGATTCATGATCTTTCCCTGACGGACGAGGATCACGAGAGAACGGTTCTGATGATCAAAGAGGCGGTCCGCACTGTGGATATTCCCATTATCGCGGGAGGAAGGATCAGCCGTCTGGAAGACATAAAAAAATATCTCTATGCCGGCGCGAAGGCGGTATTTCTTGACGTGTCTGAGGATGAGCAGGTGGATCTGATCAAGGAGGGTTCCCATCGGTTTGGGGGGGAGAAGATATATGCCTATCTTCCGGAGCTTTCGTTTCTTGAGCGGTCGGAAGAATTTGAACAGTTGGGGGCCTCCATGCTGATTATGGACTGTTTCGGAAGAGAAGACAGAAGTGTGGCAGCCCACAGTCTGTCCTCGGCTCTTTTGGGACATCATGTGCCGGTGCTGGCATTTTGTGATCAGGATACGCCGGAGGCGGTGGCCTCTTTTCTCAGAATACCTCTGGTGGAAGGAGTGGTTCTGACGGTTCCCGAAGAGTATGAGGGCAACTGCATGAACATGAAGCAGGAACTGAGAAAGAGGGGCATTGCCACGGACACCTTTGAGAGTCAGATTCGGTGGGAGGATTTTAAGCTGAACCAGGACGGTCTGATTCCTGCTATAATTCAGGATTACAAGACTTCTGAGGTTCTCATGCTGGCGTACATGAACCGCCAGTCTTTTGAGCAGACTTTAAAAACCGGGAAGATGACCTACTACAGCCGAAGCCGCGGAAAACTGTGGATGAAAGGAGAGACCTCCGGCCACTACCAGTATGTCAAGTCTCTCCACTTAGACTGCGACAACGACACCATCCTGGCCAAAGTGAAACAGATAGGAGCCGCCTGCCACACAGGGGCCAGATCCTGCTTTTTCAAGCCTCTGGTTCAGAAGGAGTACCGAGATACCAACCCGCTAAAGGTGTTTGAAGATGTGTTCGCGGTGATTTTGGACAGGAAGGAACACCCGAAAGAGGGATCTTACACAAACTATCTTTTCGACAAAGGGCTGGACAAGATCCTGAAAAAGATGGGGGAGGAGGCTTCGGAGATCATTATCGCTTCCAAGAATCCAAACCCGGAGGAGATCAAATATGAGATCGCTGATTTTCTGTACCACATGATGGTGCTGATGGCTGACAGAGGAATCAGCTGGGAAGAAATTATGGAAGAACTGGCAAACCGCTAGAAAAACAAGAAACGGAGGAAATAAAGATGGAAACTACAGTATTGGAGCGATTCTTAAGGTACATTAAGGTGGACACCATGTCACTCCCAGAGAAGGATCAGATTCCCAGCACGGAGAAACAGAAAAATCTGGCCAGAATGCTGGCCCAGGAGCTTGAGAGTATGGGAGCCAGCGATGTAAAGATGGACGACCACGCCTACGTATACGGAACCATCCCTGCCACTACGGACAAAAAGGTGCCGGTGTTGGGATTTATCGCCCATATGGACACATCCCCCGCGTTATCAGGAGAAAACGTGAATGCCCGATTCGTGAAAAACTACGACGGCAAGACCATAGTCCTCAACGAGCAGGAAAGGATTGTCATGGGGCCTGAACAGTACCCGGATCTTTTGAACTATGTGGGGCAGGATCTCATCACCACAGACGGGACCACCCTTTTAGGGGCTGACGATAAGGCGGGGATCGCCGAGATCATGGCCCTCGCCCAGTATCTGCTGCAGCACCCGGAGATTCCTCACGGAACCATCAAGGTAGGCTTCACCCCCGATGAGGAAGTGGGTCGGGGACCGGAGTTGTTTGACATCCCCGGCTTTGGGGCCGATATGGCTTACACCGTGGACGGGGGAGCCCTGGGAGGACTGGATTATGAGAACTTCAATGCCGCCTCGGGGAAGGTTATCGTCCACGGTCTGAGCATCCACACCGGTTCTGCCAAAGGGAAGATGAAAAATGCTATTCTCATGGCTATGGAGTTCCAGAGCATGCTGCCTGTTTTTGACAATCCCATGTATACTCAGGAGTATGAGGGATTTTTCCACGTGGATACCATCTCAGGGAGTGTGGAAACTACAGTGATGGACTACATCATCAGAGACCATGACATGGAGAAGTTTCTGGCGAAAAAGGCATATATGCAGCGTGTGGCTGATTTTATGAATGAAAAGTACGGGGAGGGAACCATTGAGCTGATCGTGAAGGATACTTACTTCAACATGAAGGAGAAGATCAAAGAGCATATGTACCTTATCGACATTGCCAAGGCCGCCATGGCCGATCTTGATATCCAGCCTGTCATCACTCCTATCAGGGGCGGTACAGACGGAGCAACCCTCTCCCACAAAGGTCTTCCTTGTCCCAATCTCTGCACAGGAGGGCACAACTTCCACGGAAAGTTTGAATATATCTCTGTCCAGGCCATGGAAAAAGTCACAGAACTTCTGCTCAATATCGTGAAGAAGTTTGAGGAGAGGTAGGGACATCCAGGAGAGGAGCGGCGCAGGAAGCCTATGTTCCTGACTGCCCGGTTTGGCAGGTCGAGTTTTTTCTGAGTTCCATGTAAAAATCCCCCGCGCAGCTTAAGCGCAGGGGACTTTTTTGCTTGTTCGATTAAAACCTAATTACTTCTGGAACACGATTTCACCGGAGAGCACGGTCATACAGCAGTCCATAAGAGCCTCAATATCCTCCAGCGGATTGTTCTCAAAGACCGCGAAATTGGCTTTCTTTCCAGTAGTGATAGAGCCGTGGCTGTCCTTCACCCTCAGGAGCTCGGCGGCATTGACGGTCCCGCACCGGATAGCCTCCATGGGAGTCATTCCGTTTTGAACCATGAGAACGGCCTCAAAGGCTGTCTTGTCATACTTGTTGAAAGGAGTTCCCGCGTCTGTTCCCAGAGCGATCTTCACCCCTGCCTTGTGGGCACGGCGGAAGGTGTCTGTGTGGGCCTCGATGGTGTTCTCAACTTTGCGCACCATATAGTCGGGGATCCCTGCATCGGTGCCGTACTTCTTGATCCAGTAAGGGGCCGCTAAAGTGGGCACATAGAAAACGTCATGCTCTTTCATAAAATCGAAACACCAGTCGTCCATAAAGAAACCGTGTTCGATTGAGTCCACACCGGCTCTCAGGGCATTTTTGATTCCCTCCATACCCTGGGCGTGGGTAAAGGTTTTGGCCCCTGCCTTGTGGGCCTCCTGGATGGCGGCCCGAAGCTCGTCCTCCGTCAGCTGGGGAGAGCCGGGCTCCACGCCTTTCGTCATGACGCCGCCGGTAGCCATGACTTTTATCCAGTTAGCGCCTGCCTTCAGCTGCTCCCTGGCGGCTTTGCGGCAGTCGTCGGGTCCGTCGGCCTCCCGCCCCTCCGAGTGTCCGTGTCCGCCTGTCATGCAGATACACCTGCAGGCAGTCTGCATCTCCGGGGCCAGGATGGTTCCGGCAAGCTGGGCATTGTGCACATCTACATCGATGTAAGACGGCGCGCCGGCATCCCGGATGTAGGTGACACCGGAGTTCAGCAGGGTCTTCAGATTGCCCAGAGCCCGAATGGTCTGAGCCGCCTGACTGATATGTTCACGAACGCCGGTTCCCGCGTCGGAACACATATGTACGTGACAGTTGAAAAGTCCTGGAGTCATGGTCTTTCCCTCCAGATCCACCACTCTGGCCCCCTCAGGAACATTCACCTGTGTCCCCACTTCTTTGATAATCCCGTCCTCCACAAGCACAGTTCCGTCTTTGATCAGCATCTCGTTGATCACATCCACAATATTTCCATGGATAAACGCAGTTGTCATAATCTGTTACTTCCTTTCTTGATTGATATAATAGCTGTTCTGATTATATCACAAGAGAGAGCTTCCGTGAACAGTAACTTTATGTATGAAAAAATATACGAGAAATCTCTTGTGGCAGAAAAAAAAAGAGATTATACTTGTAGACATAAAAAAAGAGGAGCAGATGTATGAGAGTAATCGCAGGCAGAGCCAGAAGAATTCAGTTGAAAACCATTGATGGGCAGGATACCCGTCCGACTACGGACAGAATTAAAGAGACATTGTTCAACATGATACAGAGCCGCCTGGCGCAGACCAGCTTTCTGGACTGTTTTGCCGGAAGCGGGGGAATCGGAATCGAGGCGCTGAGCAGGGGTGCGGACAGGGCCGTCTTTGTAGAGCAGAATCCCAAAGCCGCCGACTGTATCAGGCAGAATCTGAAAGCCACACGGATGGAGGAGAAAGCCTCGGTTATGGTCTGCGATGTGTTGACAGCCCTCGGAAAGCTGGAAAGAGATGGGCGGCCTTTTGACACCGTCTTCATGGACCCGCCTTACAACACGGGGTGGGAACGGAAGGTGCTGGAGCGTTTGAAAGATTCAAATCTGATCCGCGAAGATACATGGATAATTGTGGAATCTTCCCGGGAGACAGAATTTTCTTTTCTGGAGAATACAAACTTTTGCATTGTCAAGAATAAAGAATATAAGACAAACAAACATGTGTTTATAGAGAAAAAGTCAGAATAGGAGAAACTTATGGCAGTCGCTGTATATCCGGGCAGTTTTGACCCGGTTACCCTGGGACACCAGGATATCATCGAGAGAAGTTCAAAAATCATGGACAGAGTGATCGTGGGAGTTTTGAAGAATAATTCAAAATCTCCGTTGTTTTCTGTCCAAGAACGTGTTAATATGTTAAAAAGCGTTACCGGGCATCTGCCCAATATTGAGATACTGGCATTTGACGGACTTCTGGTAGACTTTGTGAGAAACTGCCAAGCCGATGTCATCGTCAGAGGCCTGCGCGCGATCACGGACTTTGAATATGAATTGCAGATGTCCCAGACAAATCGTGTGATTTCTCCTGGGATTGATACTATTTTCCTGACTACTAATTTGAAATATTCATATCTGAGCTCCAGCATTGTGAAAGAGATCGCCATGTATCAAGGTGATATCAGCGCTTTTGTCGCCCCGGAGATCGCGGTGAAGGTCCTGAGGAGAGCGGCGGATGTTAAAAATAAACGCCCCTCATGACCCTGGCCGCTGCCAGAAGGAGAATATTGAAAAGGAGAGATTACATATCATGAGCAGAATTGAACAGTTAATCGGTGAAATTGAAGAATATATCGACAGCTGCAAGTATCAGGCACTGTCTAACAATACAAAGATCATTGTGAACAAGGAGGAACTGGAGGAGCTTTTGGTGGAGCTGCGGCTCAGGGTTCCCGACGAGATCAAACAGTATCAAAAAATTATCAGCAATCAGGATGCCATATTGAACGAGGCCAGATATCAGGCCGACAACATGATCCAGGAAGCCACAGCCCAGACCAACGAGCTGGTAAATGAGCATGAGATCATGCAGAGGGCATACGCGACGGCCAACCAGATCGTGGAGGACGCCAAGGTTCAGGCCCAGGCCATCATCGACGCGGCGGTAGGCGATGCCAACAACATCCGTCAGGGGGCTATATTGTACACAGACGATATCCTCAGAAATGTGCAGAACATTATCTCAGGTACTATGGGAGACGCTCAGGAGCGGCTCGGAGCCTTTCTCGCGGCCATGCAGTCCAGCTATGACATAGTCAGCAATAATCGTAATGAACTGGTGGCAGATCCTGCGGTCACCGACCAGGAAGGCGGATATTTGCCAGAAGCATAAATATTGCCGCAGAGAGACAGCCGTGAAGAATCTTCCACAGAAGATAGTGGAAAATAGGGAGATCCGGACTTTTCAGAACGCTTCTGGTCTGAAAAAGGCCGCACAGGCCTCCAAAGGCGGCGGCGAAACAGAGGGAGGCTCCCAAAATGTTTCCTGTCAGCGTGTAGGACAGAGCCCGGATGCCGGTGGTGATCTCGACGATACCCAGAACATAAGCCTGTACTGCAGCCGGGAGACACGGCATCTGCCCTATAAATTCTGCCAGAATGGAGAACAGCATGATATAACCGCCTATTTTTATCATAACTTCAAAAGAATTCATCATGGACTGGTCAAAGGACGGCTGGTTTTTGCAGGAATAAGGGAGGCAGGCACATGCTTCACCTATGCCATAGACCCGCTGGGATGCAAGCGCTATGGGGATGACAGGAAGGTATACGGCGGCCAGCAGCAGGGCGGAAGGGATGGAAGCGCCTGCGGCGGAGGCCATATACCCCAGGATGAACATAGGACTGGGATGATTGCTGACAGACAGAAGATACCTGCCCTCCGACAGAGAGATCCGCTTTTCTTCCACAAACTCTCCGCAGGTTTTTGCCCCCATGGGATAACCGCAAAGCAGGCCGGACACCAACACGTAGCTTCCAGCGTCGGACAGGCGGAACACGTTCTTTAACAGGGGCCTTACAGGAGCGGTGAGAAGGCGGATGCCCCCCAGGGAGACGATGAGATTAGAGCAGATCATAAAGGGAAGCAGAGTGGGAAGAACTGTCTGATACCACAGGAGAAGCCCCTGACCGGCCCCCTTGAAGGACAGTGACGGGTGGGTCAGTAAAAGAAATAAAACCATAACAGCCAGGAATGGAATGAAGGATTTTTTCATAGTCACCGGAATAAGATGTTTTATACACTATATGTAAGAGGGAGAAGCGGATATGCGGCTGTTTTTGCTGATTCTTCTGGCTGCTTTTCAGGTGACGGTCACGGACTATCTGATTTACAATCCGGATTTTTATCAGCTGGACGCGTACACATGGGAGAGCGACGCATTCCGTGCCATGGCGCTGGGGGAGCGGCTTTCGTCTGTAGACCTGCTGGATATGGAGGCTCTGACGTCTCTCATGGTAGAGCATGAGTATGACCTGATCGGTCTTGAGGACGGGGAGGCGCTTGAGAGAAATCCTCTCATCGCCGACAGAAAACCGGTGGAGTACAGAAAGCTGCTTCACGCCTACGAGACCGTGCTGTCCGATCTCAGGTTTTTTCCTGTTCCCGCAAGCAGCAGGCCGGACACGCCGGACGTGGTCTACGAAAACGGATGGATGGATGAGAGAACCTACGGCGGTGAGCGAAGACATGAGGGATGCGACATCATGGGCGCAGAGAGGCCCAGAGGATTCTACCCGGTGGTCAGCATCAGCGACGGCGTGGTGGAGAAGGTGGGATGGCTGGAGCAGGGCGGCTGGCGGGTGGGTGTCCGCACGGGGTCGGGCCTGTATATTTATTATGCCCATCTGTACAGTTACAGCAGGCAATGGGTCCAGGGAGATCAGGTGAGAGCCGGTGAGCTGCTGGGTTTTATGGGGGATACAGGCTATTCCGCCGTGGAAGGGACCACCGGTAATTTTGATGTTCATCTTCATGTAGGCATGTATCTCAGGACAGACCACTATGAGGAGATGAGCGTCAATCCCTACTGGATCCTCAGGTTTCTGGAAAAACGGCGGCTTGTGTATGATTATTGAGCGGGAGGTGCTTGGTTGAAGATTCAGCTGCCTAAAGATTTCTGCCGGGAGATGACATCTCTCCTGGGTGAAGAATACGAACAGTATATAGAGAGTTTTGACAGTCCGAAAAGCCTTGGCCTGCGGGTCAACACACTGCGCTGGACTCCCCAGGAGTGCCGGCGCAGCCTTCCGTGGAACACAGAGCCTGTCCCGTGGGTGGAAAACGGACTTTTTTATGGCGGCAGAGTCAATCCGTCAAAACATCCCTATTATTATGCGGGACTTTACTACCTCCAGGATCCCAGCGCCATGACCCCCGCCTCCCTCCTTCCTGTGGAGCAGGGAGATATGGTTCTGGATCTGTGTGCCGCTCCGGGAGGTAAGAGCACAGAACTGGGGGCCCGGTTAAAAGGCAGAGGCATGCTTGTGGCCAACGATATCAGCAATTCCAGGGCCAAGGCCCTTCTGAAAAATTTGGAATTGTTTGGAATAGGCAATTCGTGTGTCACCAGTGAGACGCCGGAGCGGTTGTCGGCGGCGTTTCCCGGGTTCTTTCACAAGATACTGGTTGACGCCCCCTGCTCGGGTGAAGGGATGTTCCGAAAAAATCCGGATATGATACGTGATTGGTGTGAGAGGGGACCAAAGTATTACTGCTGTCTTCAGAAACATATTCTGAAAGAAGCCGTGAAGATGCTGAGACCGGGGGGATATCTCCTGTACTCTACCTGCACATTTTCAAGGTTGGAGGATGAGGAGGTGGTTCTGTGGATACTGGAAAAATTCCCCCAAATGGAGCTGATTCCCATCCCTCTGTTTGACGGGGCCTGTGACGGGGCAGGACTTTCCGGGTGTCTCCGCCTCTTTCCTCATAAGATCCGGGGGGAAGGACATTTTATGGCTCTGCTCCGAAAGAAAACGGCAGGAGAAGAGACGAGGACGGAATGCCGGCCGGCGGCGGGTATGATTGGGTTGAATCCGGAAGAAGAGAAAGAGCTGAGAGATTTCCTGAGAGACACCAGGATCTCCTGGGATTTTTCCCGCATGGTGAACATCAACGGACTGATCTGCTATCTGCCGGAAGGATTTCAGGCGGGTCCGAAACTTCGCTACCTGCGGACAGGCCTGTTTGTAGGGACTGTCAAAAAAAGGCGGTTTGAACCCAGCCAGGCCATGGCCATGGCGCTCAGCGAAGAATTGTACACCAACAGCATATCCTTTGACAGGGAAGATGAGCGGATAATCCGGTACCTGAAAGGGGAGACCATAGCTTTGAAAGACGGCGAAGGCCCTGAGAAAGGCTGGTGTCTCGTATGTGTAGACGGGTTTTCATTGGGATTCGCCAAGGGAAACGGTATGACATTAAAGAATAAATATTATCCGGGCTGGCGGTGGCAGTGATGGGAAGTCTGATGCGTTTGGATAAAATGCTGGCAGAGATGGGTATGGGAACCAGAAGCCAGATAAAAGAGTTGGCCAAAAAGGGGAGAATACAGGTAAACGGCGTGACCGAGAAAAAGACTGACAGAAAAGTGGACTTCCAAAAGGATGTTGTGGCCGTGGACCATGTTCCGGTATCTTATGTGGAACTGGAGTATTATATGCTGAACAAGCCTCAGGGAGTGGTGTCGGCCACGGAAGACCATGACCATGAGACGGTGGTGGGACTGCTGAAAAAAGGGCAGGAAGGTCCCAGAAGGAAGGATCTCTTTCCTGTAGGACGTCTGGATATAGACACTGAAGGGCTGCTCCTGATCACCAACGACGGAGAACTGGCCCACGGCCTGCTGTCCCCCAGACGCCATGTAGACAAAAGATATTACGCAGAGGTGGAAGGCACGCTTCCTGAGGATGCCTGCCTGCGGTTTCGGCAGGGTATCACACTTTCGGACGGCACGCCCACCCTGCCGGCAAAGCTGGAACTGCTGGACGACAGAGAGAAGGCTTGGGAGGGAAGTCCTGCAGACGGCAGCGGAAGTGACACCGTCCGGAATTTTAGCAGGGTGGTGCTGACGATCCATGAAGGGAAGTTCCATCAGGTGAAGCGGATGTTTGAAGCTCTGGGATGCAGGGTTGTGTTTTTGAGGCGGCTTTCCATGGGAAGCCTTGTGCTGGATGAAAAGTTAAAGCCTGGAGAGTACAGAGAACTGTCGAAAGAAGAAGTGAAGCGCCTCAGATCGGACATCAACGACACACAGCCCGTGGGAAATCCGGGAGACAGAGTCTTCTCTGCATGAAGGGGTACAGAAAGGATAAAAAATGGGCATATTAAAGGGAAAGAAAGCATTCATATTTGATCTGGACGGAACTCTGGTGGATTCCATGTGGATGTGGAAGAGTATTGATATAGAATTTTTAGAGCGTTATGGCTGTGAATGTCCGCCGGAACTTCAGAGGATCATAGAGGGGATGAGCTTCTCCGAGTCTGCCGTTTACTTTAAGGAACGGTTTGAGCTTCCTCTGGCCGTCGACGAGATCAAGGCTATATGGACGGAGATGTCTATCGATAAATATCGCAGCCAGGTTCCGCCTAAAAAGGGGGCAAGGGAAATTCTGACATATGCGAAAACCCGCTGCATCCCCTGCGGCATCGCCACCAGCAACGGACGTGAGATGGTAGAGGCGGTGCTTAATTCCCTGGAATTGTCCCCTTTTTTTCAGGTGGTGGCCACGGCCTGCGAGGTGAAGGCAGGAAAACCGGAGCCGGACATCTATCTGAAGGTGGCAGGTGAGCTTCGGGTGAAACCGGATGAATGTCTGGTGTTTGAGGATGTTCCGGCGGGGATTATGGCAGGCAGACGGGCAGGCATGACCGTCTGCGCCGTGGACGACGAATTTTCCAGGCATATAGAGAGGGAGAAACGGTCTCTCGCCGATTACTTTATCCGGGATTATTTTGAACTTTTAGCAGGAGAGGAAATGTGATGGTATGAAACCAGACTATTTGCCCATAAGCCGGGCGGACATGAGCGTGAGGGGATGGAACCAGTGTGATTTTGTGTATGTATGCGGGGATGCCTATGTAGATCACCCCTCTTTTGGACATGCCATCATATCGAGAGTACTGGAGGCTCATGGATATAAAGTGGGAATCATCCCCCAGCCGGACTGGAGGGACAAGAAAAGTATTACGATTCTGGGAAAACCCCGGCTTGGATTCCTGGTCTCTGCTGGAAACATGGACTCTATGGTGAATCATTACTCAGTATCCAAAAAGAGGAGAAGTGAAGATTCCTACACTCCGGGCGGAATCATGGGAAAAAGGCCTGACTATGCGGCCGTGGTGTATTCCAACTTGATACGGTCCGTGTACAAGGACAGCCCTATCATCCTGGGAGGAATCGAGGCCAGCCTTCGCAGGCTGGCTCATTATGATTACTGGTCCAACAAACTGAAACGCTCTGTTCTTCTGGATTCCCAGGCGGATCTGATCTCCTACGGCATGGGGGAGAGATCTGTCGTGGAGATAGCCGACGCCCTGGACAGCGGCATACCGGTGAAAGACATCACATTTGTCCGGGGAACCGTTTACCGAACCAAAAGTCTGGAATCTGTGTATGACTATGAACTTCTGCCTGACTATGAGGAACTCTTAAAAGACAGGAAAGAGTATGCGAAAAGTTTTTTTGTCCAGTACAGCAACACGGATCCTTTCACAGGCCGGCGCCTGGTGGAACCTTACAAAAGTGTCTATGTGGTTCAGAATCCTCCTGCCAGGCCTTTGACCATGACGGAGATGGACGATATCTACGACCTTCCATACATGAGGAACTACCACCCATCCTATGAGGAGGCGGGAGGGGTTCCAGCCATCCGGGAGGTCAAATTCAGCCTGATCAGCAACAGGGGATGCTTCGGCGCCTGCAGCTTCTGTGCCCTGACGTTTCACCAGGGAAGGATCATTCAGGCCAGAAGCCATGACTCTCTGATGCGCGAAGCCAGAATGCTGACAGACGATCCGGATTTTAAAGGATATATCCACGATGTAGGCGGTCCCACCGCCGATTTCCGGCATCCTGCCTGTGAAAAGCAGATGACAAAAGGAGCGTGTAAAAACCGACAGTGTCTGTTCCCGGAGCCTTGTAAGAATCTGAGGGCGGATCACGGCGATTATATAGAACTGTTGAGAAAACTGCGGTCGCTGCCAAAGGTGAAGAAGGTGTTTATCCGCTCCGGGATCCGGTTTGACTATGTTCTGGCTGATCCCAAGCGGACATTTTTAAGAGAACTGTGCCAGCACCATGTCAGCGGACAGCTGAAGGTGGCTCCGGAGCACGTGGCAGGTTCGGTTCTCAAATGTATGGGGAAACCTGAAAACGCCGTGTACCTTCAGTTTGTAAAAGAGTACAATGAGATGAACGGACGGCTCGGGAAAAAACAGTATCTTGTTCCCTACCTTATGTCCTCTCATCCCGGCTCCACCATAAAAGAAGCCATCGAGCTGGCAGAGTATCTCAGGGACCTGGGGTATATGCCGGAACAGGTTCAGGATTTCTATCCCACTCCGTCTACCATATCTACCTGTATGTATTACACAGGATATGACTGCAGGACTATGGAGAGGGTCTATGTCCCCGTCAATCCTCATGAGAAAGCCATGCAGAGAGCACTGATCCAGTACCGGAATCCCAAGAATTATGATCTGGTTTTGGAGGCCCTCAAAGCGGGGGGAAGGACAGACCTTATCGGATTCGATAAAAAATGTCTGATCCGGCCAAAAGACGGAAATCCTTATGGCAGACATACAGGCCCTGGGGTATCACCCAGGGCGGAGAAAAGGAAGTCCCAAAAGCCTAAAAAGACTATCAGGAACGTGCACAAGAAGAAAGAGACATGAGAGCTGTCAGACAGATCATAGAAAGGGGAACATATATGAAGATTGCAGTGATCACAGGGGCCTCATCTGGGATGGGAAGGGAGGCGGCGGTTCAGATCGGAAACCGGCTGGCAGGTATTGAGGAGATCTGGCTTTTGGCGAGACGGAGAGAACGTCTGGAGGAACTGGACGGCCGCCTTCCTGCGAAGATCAGATGTTTTGCCATAGATGTGACTTGTGAAAAAGACAGGAAGAAATTGAAAGACGCACTGGACACGGAAAAACCGGATGTGAAGATACTGGTAAACGCCGCAGGGTTTGGCAAGATCGGCAGGGTGGGAGAACTGGATATAGACACGGAATGCGGTATGGTCCGATTGAACTGCGAGGCTCTCTGCGCCGTAACTCATCTGGTACTTCCCCACATGAGCCCCAACAGCCGGATTGTCCAGTTTGCATCGGCGGCGTCATTTCTCCCCCAGCCCAAATTCGCCGTCTACGCGGCCACCAAATCCTTTGTCCTCAGCTATTCCAGGGCTCTTGGGGCTGAACTGAGAGGGAGACGCATCTTCGTGACGGCAGTATGTCCGGGGCCGGTGGACACGGAATTTTTCGACATCGCAGAGACCACGGATCAGATTCCGCTCTACAAGCGGCTGGTGATGGCTGATCCCAGGAAAGTGGTGAAAAAGGCCTTGAGAGACAGCTATATGGGACGTCCTGTGTCGATCTATGGGATTACCATGAAGGCATTTGGGCTTTTGTGCAAGGTTGTACCTCATGATTTTTTGATGTATGTTTTAAAAACTTGATAAAAACTTATCAGCAGCAAAAGGAGAGGCGGCATATCATGGACAAACGCAAGGAAAAAGGCCAGTACGGCTATCGTGATTATCACAGGAGGGTTCAGCTGGCCAAAGTGCTTTTCGGAGCAGCCATGATCTTTCTCCAGGCAGGGGCCAGAGGCTTCACGGACAACCAGGCGGCCAAAAACATTCTGACGGTTATGGCCGTGCTGTCCGTCCTTCCCACGGCCAATGTGGCGTCGCCGATGCTTGCGTCATGGAGATACAGGACGTCTTCGGCAGGTTTTTTTGAGAAGGCAAATGCGCGGCAGAAAAAAGGGCTGATTCTGTATGATCTTATCGTCACATCCAAAGAACAGATCATTCCTCTGGACGCGGTTATGATTCACCAGAAAGGGGTGTTCGCTTACTCTGTTTCAGAAAAGATGGATGTGAAAAAAGCGGAAAAGTACCTGAATGATATGTTTAAATCCCATGGTCTGGATCCAAATGTAAAGGTGATCGGAGAGGAACAGGCTTTTTTTAAGCGGCTTGACAGCCTAAGGGCGGTTCCTGAATCTGAGGATGACGGAAGTGTGGGATATGCCGCCGATTTGCTGAGAAATCTATCCATGTAGAATATGCAGAATTGAGGAACTATGAAAGCGATCAAAGTAACAGAAAATGAAGCAGGGCAGCGTCTGGACAAGCTGCTTGGAAAATATTTGAATCTGGCGGGAAAAGGGTTCATCTACAAGATGCTCCGCAAGAAAAATATCACTCTCAACGGCAAGAAGTGCTCCGGCGCGGAGCTGCTGGAGGCGGGTGATGAGATCAAGCTGTTCCTGTCCGATGAAACCATCGACAAATTTTCGAAAGATACCGTGCAGAAAGTGAAAAAAAACAGACTGGATATCGTCTACGAAGACCTACACTTACTTCTGATCAATAAACCGGCGGGCATGTTGTCCCAGAAGGCCAGGGCAGAGGACGAATCCCTGGTGGAATATGTGACAGACTATCTTCTGGATACAGGGGCTTTGACCAGAGAAGATCTGCGCGTCTTCCGCCCGGGCGTGTGCAACCGGCTGGATCGCAATACCAGCGGTCTGGTGGCGGCGGGCAAATCTCTGTCCGGCCTGCAGATTATGTCGGAGGCCTTTCGAAATCGTAAGATTGGTAAGTACTATTACTGTGGGGTAAAAGGGAAGGTTCACGGCCAACAGACGGTTCACGGGTTTCTCACAAAAGATGAGAGTTCCAACAAGGTGACGGTTTACCAGGAACAGGTCCCGGGAAGCGTGCCCATTTCTACCAGATATGAACCTGTGGCCTGCAGGGAGGGGTATACACTCCTAAGAGTGCTTCTGATCACAGGGCGCACCCATCAGATCCGCGCCCACCTGGCGTCTATAGGATATCCTGTGGTGGGAGATGTGAAGTACGGGGACGAGCAGGTCAATGACCAGGCGAGAAAAAAGTGGGGGATACGCCGTCAGATGCTCCACGCTTATCTTATGGAATTTCCTGATCTTCCGGAGCCTCTGGGCTATCTGTCAGGTAAGCGCTTTGAGACTCCTATGCCGGAAGAATTTGTCAGAATGTTTGGAAGGGATCTGGAGAAGAAGGAATCCGGGGAAGAAGTATGATTGGAAAGAGGCAGCAAAGACAGATGAAGATTGATTATGATAAATTTCTTACGGCGGCAGAAAAGATACATATCCAAATATTGAGATTTGTCACTGCGCTTCTCACCATATCCATGTGTCTTCTGGTTCTTGGCGGAGGATTCGCGCTGTGGCGGCTGGTATCCTCCGGTATTGGGTTCTCGACAATTTTACTGATCATTCTCTTTCTTCTGCTTTATGGGGGATTCCAGGTTTTGCTGGTGTGGATGTGCCTGCTGAGCAGAAGACTGCGGATCGCCAAAAGGCTTGCGGTGTGGATATTCATCTGGGTTCCTGTGGTGAATTTCTTTCTGGCTCTGTATGTGAGAGGGTTGGCAAGGCAGGAGATCGACCATACCCTGTATAAGATAGATCTTGACGATGTCCGGGCCGAACAGCAGATATGCAGCACCAGATATCCCCTCCTTCTGGTTCACGGTGTGGGGTTCAGGGATTTCCACTATTTTAATTACTGGGGAAGAATTCCCAGGGAGCTTGCCCGCAACGGAGCCAAAGTCTACTACGGACACCAGGAGGCCTGGGGAACCGTGGAGGCCAACGGACATCTTCTGAAGGAAAAGATTCAGGAGATCAAGCGGGAGACAGGCTGCGAGAAAGTGAATATCATCGCCCACTCAAAAGGCGGCCTGGACTCCAGATATCTCATCAGCGGCCTGAACATGGCGGACAGCGTGGCTTCCCTGACTACCGTCAACACGCCTCACCGCGGCTCTATGCTGGTAGATTTTTTAAAAAGGCTTCCGGACTGGCTCTATCGTTTTGTGTGCAGGTGGATCAACCTGTATTTCGGGATGATGGGAGATAAGAGCCCTGACGCCTACACAGCCAGCTATCAGCTGTCGGCAGCCTACGCGAAAGAGTTTAACCGACTCTATCCTGATATGCAGGGAGTTTACTATCAGAGTTTTGCCAGCCTGATGCGCTCCGGATTCAGCAGCAAGCTGCTGTGTGTCCCTTACTGGGTTCTGAAGGCGCTGGACGCGCCGAACGACGGCCTGGTGACCGTGGAGTCTGCCACATGGACCAATTTCAGGGGAGTGATAACCAACAGGTATCTCAGGGGAATCTCCCACGGGGATATCATCGACCTCACCAGGGAGGATTACCGGGGATTTGACGTGAAGGAATTCTATGTGAAGCTGGTGGAGGATCTGAAATTAAAGGGATTTTAAGAATGTTCATCGGAAAAGGAGCAGAGTATGGGGACGTGGAACAGCAGGGGCCTGCGGGGCTCCACATTGGAAGATATGATCAATCACAGCAATGAAGTGTACAGGGAGCGAAAACTGGCCCTGATTCAGAAGGTCCCCACCCCCATCACCCCCATCACCATTGACAAGGAGACACGCCATATCACTCTGGCCTACTTTGATCAGAAAAGCACTGTAGACTATATAGGGGCGGTTCAGGGCGTGCCTGTGTGCTTTGACGCCAAGGAATGTGCGGTTACCACATTTCCGCTGCAGAATGTTCATGAACATCAAGTCCGGTTTATGAAAGAGTTTGAAGAACAGGGGGGCATCGCTTTTATCGTGCTCCACTGGACATCCAAGGATGAGATATACTACATTCCCTTTGATGAGCTTTACGGCTTCTGGAATCGGATGCAGAACGGCGGGCGCAAGAGTTTCACCTATGACGAGATAGACAGGACCTGGAAAATAGGAAGACAGAGGGACGTACTTGTTCACTACTTGGAGATGATCAGCAGAGATCTTGAGAGACGCGTTTAATGTGAGGATAAAAAATCGGTTTAGTATGCAGGAGGAGACGAGATGATATTACAAAACGGAGACAAACGGCGGAAAAAATTTTTAAAGGAAGGCGACGTGCTGAGAAGGATGAGAAATACAGGCGGAGGCGGAAAGGGCTGTATGGCGGGAGGCATTGTCCTTCTGGTCTTCGCCGTTCTTCTGGGGGCTCCGTGTTTATTTTTCGGTTTTGAGGCGGCCCTGGGAGTTGGAGGATTTTTTGGAATACCCGGACTTTTGCTGATCGTAGTGGGTAAGCATATGCAGGATAAGAAGGTTAGAAATTATCTTAACTACTACAAAGAAGAGACCGGATTTGACGAGCAGGAACTTCAGCAGCTGGAGCAGGAGCTTATGGAGCAGGATATGGTGATGTTTGGCAATGTCCCTTATAACAATCCCCAGGGTGCCACAGAAAGGAACCCTCAGATTGCGTGCATGATCACCAGAAATTATTTTGTCGCTCCCTTCGTCATGGGGAGAAGCTATATCCGGCGGATATCCGACATGATCCTGGCAGCCTATTCTCAGGAGCTTCCAGGAATTAACGGGTACAGGCAGGGACTGGTGTTCCTGTCGAAAAAAGATGACGAGGCTTACAATAACGGTACTCTCACAAGAGATGTGTGCATGGAGATCATAGGCGTTCTTCGGGAGAGGCAGCCTTCCCTCATCACGGGCCAGACGTTTGTGTATGAAAACAGGCAGTACAATGTGCTGACAGATGGGCCGCAGATTGCGGAGCTGTTCAGAAACCAGGATCACTGAGACGAAACTAAAAACCAGGAGGTCGAGACAGATATGGAAGGACGAAGACAGAAAATCATCGATCTGGTAAACAGGGAGGGAGAGGTGAGTTTTAATCAGCTCAAAGAAGCCTTTCCTGATGTGTCCGAGGTGACACTGCGCAAAGATCTTCGTCTTCTGGATGCAGGACAGCATCTCATCCGGGTGTATGGGGGAGCCAAATCCATTCGGTCCACCTACACCAGCATGACCAGCTACTATATGCGCAATACCCAGCAGATGGAAGAGAAGCAGCAGATTGCCCGCAAAGCGGTAAAACTTTTAAAACCTTACGATTCTCTCTATCTGGCGGCAGGTTCCACCTGCGGCGCTATCGCTCAGAATCTGCCGGATATCCCTCTTCGGATCGTGACCGACGGGCTGGAGACGGCTCTGTCCCTGTCAAAACAGAAGAAGGCGGAAATTCTCGTCCTTGGAGGGGAGATGGACATGGGGACCATGCAGATGACAGGTGCCAGAGTGTTCTCGGAACTGGACTCCCTTCGCCTGGACTATGCCTTCAACGGAACACTGGGCTACAGCCTGGAATATGGGTTTGGATATCAGTCTCTCCACGCATTCATGATGACTGAGCAGCTGAGGAAGCGGGCCAATAAGATGGTCATCGTCATGGACTCTGCCAAAGTGGAATCCGTGCGGGCCATGTACAATTTTGCCCCGGAGAATGTAGACATTCTCATATCGGATGACAACCTGGGAAAAGACGCAGCCAGAGCATTGTCGAAAGATCATGTGATGATTTTGTAGACCGCCGGACAAGCCGTCCCTCGGCTGCTTTTGAACCGGCCAGAGTCTGAAGGCTCTGACCGGTCTTTTTCAGCTATAAAAGCCATTCTATTTTGTCTTGAAACAAATGATGATTTTCATGATATTTCCAAATATTTCCAATTATATATTGTAAAAAGAATAGCTTTTTTAATAGTAAAATCGAAATATTTTATAAATAATATACAATTTTGGTTAGAAATATTATTATATATGCTATTGTAAATAAACACAGTATGTGATAGAATTATACCAAAATGAAACATATAAGTTTCGTATCAAAACATAATAGCAGAGAAAATAGTTTCTCTTGCCATTGCCAGAAAGGAGTATTACCTTATGAAGCAGAAACACATTCTGATGATGTTTACCGACCAGATGCGCTATGATGCCATCAAGGCCTTGGGCAATCCAGTCATGCAGACACCCAATCTGGATGCCCTGGTCAATGACTCGGTAGTGTTCAGAAACTGCGTTACCCCATCCCCGGTATGCGTGCCAGCCAGACATTCTCTCTTTGCGGGACAGTACTGTGCCCGCACCGGCTGCAACAACAACAATTCTGAGACCCAGTACACCGGAAAAGGTTTCTACTCACGTCTGACCCAGGCTGGCTACCGAAGCTGCTGTGTAGGCAAGATGCATCATGAGATCGATCCCTACGGCCTTATGGGATTTGAAAAACGGCTGTCTCAGGAGGAATTTCCGGACTCCAGAGACGACTACACAAAATTTATCATGGACACCTACCCCCATGTCTACGACTATCACGGTATGCGCAGCGAGATGTACTATGTGCCTCAGATTTCACCGCTCCCGGCAAAGGACCATCCCACTCATTGGATCGGAGACAAGAGTGTGGAGTATATCGAAAGCTGCAATCCCGAGGAGCCCATGTTCCTCTTCACCTCATTTATCCACCCTCATCCGCCCTTCTGTCCTCCTGCGCCATGGAACAAGCTGTACCGGGAAGACCCGCCGGCTCCTCACTGCCCCGATCAGGAAACTCTGGAAGACTACTGGGAGATTCTGGGGGACCGCTGCTCCTTAAGGCGCCTGATGATGAGTGAGCAGGATGTTCTGCGCATGAAGAACTTCTACTATGCATGTATTTCCTTTATGGATTACCAGGTAGGGCGAATTATCAAGGCTCTGAAAGACAAGGGGATGTACGATGACACCCTGATTCTCTTTACCAGTGATCACGGAGATATGATGGGAGATTACCAGGTAACGGGCAAACGGACTATGATGGATTCTTCCTGCCGAACACCGTTTATCTGCCACTATCCGGGCAAGCCCCACGAAGAGCGCTATGACATCTGTTCTCTGGTAGACGTAGCCCCTACTCTACTCAGCTTTGCGGGCGCCCCCTTTGAGGCGGCGGAGTTCGACGGAGTCGATCTGTTTGGAGAAGAACGTCACGACTATGTATACTCTCAGTATGGCTGCGGCGAAGACGGGACTTATATGGTCACGGACGGAGTGGATAAGCTGGTACACCGGATGAAATCAGACAGATACTTTTATTTCAACACAGCTCAGGGCGAGAGGGATACAAAGAATATCTATGATCCTGAGAATCCCACGGTGAAGAAGCTGAAGGGACTTCTGGATGCCTACCAGCAGTCGGATGTAAACAAGTCCAAAAAGAGCGAGACCCACGAACCTACTACCAAAACTCATCCCCACTATGTGGCCCGCATCGATCATGCTCTTCGCCATGACCAGGAAGCAGCGGAGATCCCGGAGGGATACTGCATCGATCTGGGCTGACAGGAAAGCGGGACAAGAGATGAGACATTATAAAGCCATCATATTTGATTTTGATATGACGCTGGCAGACACGGCGCTGGTGATCGTCACCCTTCTGAATCAGGTGGCGGAGGAATTCGGCTTTTCACCTATGGTTCTGGAAGACGCCCTGCCTATAGTAGGATATGGCCATGAGATCATGCTGTCCCATGTGACAGGTGAGAAAGACCCGGAAAAGCTACATATTATGAGGGAACGCTACCGGCAGGTGTGCAGGGAGCAGATGCCGGATATGATGATATATTTTCCGGATGTGCAGGATAGCCTGAGACGCCTCAAGGAAAAAGGGCTGTTATTGGGAGTTCTGTCCCAGAAACCTCACGCGGCCCTTGCAGGCTCTCTGGAAAAATACAATCTGGCCCGGTATATCGACGTGGTGACCGGATGCGAGGATGCCCCCGCTCACAAGCCGGATCCCAATGGCCTTCTTGTCAGCGTCAAAGCCTTGGGGCTGACGCCGGAGGATGTACTGTTCATCGGAGACCACCTGGTGGATCAGGAGACTGCCAGAGCCGCAGGGATGGATTTTTCCGCCATGCTAAGGGGAAACACACCCAGGGAGCAATTTGATTCCGGGTTCGTAAAACAGTTTTACCACAGGGCGGAAGAGGTGGCAGACGCATTTTCGTAAAGGCTGACCCACAGCAGAATAAACTGATTGTTTAAAAAGGAGAGAACCAGATAAAATGAAATTATCGACGACAACCGCAATGTACAGAGATCGCCCGGAAGGCAGGGCAGTCATCCCCATTATAGATTGTGTGAGACGGCTTCACAAGGCAGGCTACAGGGATGTGGATTTTAATTTCTGCCTCATGAACCAGTATGACCTGGAACTGACCAATGACCACTGGATGGACTGGGTGAAAGAGATGAAGGAGGTTTTGGCCGAACTGGACATCACTGCCAGCCAGGCTCATACACCTTTCTACAACGTACTGGATCCCACAAGTGTCAAAGATGTAGAACACACGGAAGAGATGGTTCGCCGTTCTATTATAGCTGCGGGAGAATTGGGCGTAAACGCCATGGTGATCCACGCAGGAACTTATTTTTTCGACAATGACTACAAAAAAATTCTCCATGACAATGTGGAGTATCTCAAACCTCATGTGGAGCTAGCGGCCAGATACAATATGAACATAGCAGTGGAAAATCTGTTTGACAGGATGGATCCCAAACTGGGATACCGCCGCCGCCGTTATACCGCCAGAGTAGACGAGGTTCTGGACGTGGTGGAAACCCTGAGACAGCAATATGACAACGTGGGTGTATGCTGGGATTTTGGCCATGCCAACGAGATGGGGTGGAATCAGCCCCAGGCTCTGGAAATCATCGGGAAACGGCTTATTGCCCTTCATGTACAGGACAACTATGGTGTAGTGGATGATCATCTTCTTCCCTATCACGGTACAGTTGACTGGGAACCTATCATGAAGACTTTGAAAAAAATCAACTATCAGGGAGTGTTTGCCTATGAGACTCACAAGGCTGCCATGAGAGTGCCGGAACCTCTTATGGATGCTCTGCTTGCCTATTCTGTAGAGTTGGGCAACTATCTGATCTCTCTGTATGACCAGGCGTAAGGAGGCAGGGATGAACGACTACTATATGGCGCTGGACACCGGAGGTACAAAATGCGACGCCGTACTTTTCGACGGGCAGGGGCATATCCTGAGCCATATCCTGACAAAAGGCGGCGGTCCCATGGATATAGGACTTCAGGCTGCCGGGGACAATACGGTGGCTGTGCTCCGAAAGCTGGGGGAGAAGATACCAGGAGGGAAGCCTGCCGCCTCCGTCTACTGCAGCATCGCAGGAGACGACTACTATCGAGGACAGCTGGACGCCTATATACGCCCCAGGATAGAGGCAGGAGCTTTGAGAATCTGGGATGACGGAGAGTGTATTATCACCGCCACCCTGGGAAGAAAAGACGGCGGCGGCATGATCGCAGGAACCGGAGCATCCCTGTTCATCCGTTCAGGAAGCGTCTACAAGCACATCGGCGGCTGGGGGTATCTGTTAGATTCCACCGGAAGCGGTTATACTATGGGGCAGAGGGCCCTTCGGGCGGTGATCCGGGAGGCAGACGGGCGGGGAGAGAAGACCTTGCTGACAGATCTGATCGGCAGAGAGATGGGGGTGAGACCTTCTGAGAATCTTCCTGCCATCTACGCAGGAGGGCGGCCTTACATCGCTTCCTTCGCCCACTGTGTGTTCGAGGGACGGCGGCTGGGGGACAAAGTCAGCCGTGAGATTTTTGACTGGACCGTGGACTGTCTGGCGGAGTTCACCTTTGCGGCGGCGCCGTACTTTGAGGGGGAAATTCCCATCGCCTTAAACGGAGGAATATTTGGAGCATTTCCGGAGCTGGCCGAAAGTCTGCAGGTGAAAGCAGTGCCCCAGGCAAAGCTGATTCCCGCAGCAGTGCCTCCCCTTTACGGAGCTGCCGTGGAGGCACTGTGGAATCTGAGAATTCCTGAGACAGATGCCTTCAGACGGACATTTATGGAAGAGTATCGAGCCAATCAATAAAACAATATCTGACTGATAAGAGTCTGTTTAACCTGTGGAAGTGTAAAGATCCAAACCAACCACGGGGTAGAAGCAGGCTCTTAATAGACAGATATTTTTTTTGAAAAAATTAAATTATCAAATAATCTGACAATTCAGCAAAAAAACCTATTTACAAACCGACAAATATGTAGTATCATCATCTGCAAATGTTGCTTTATCATGTCCAAGCAACATAGGAATGCCGAAAGGAATGAGCGTATGGAGAAGAACAAGCAGATGACTGCCGGGAAAGATAGGACAGCGGCGGATATGGCAGAGCGAATCCAGGGTCTGTACGACCCAAGATTTGAACACGACAGCTGCGGTATCGGGGCTGTCGTCAATATGAAAGGGGTAAAGACCCACAAGACAGTGGAACAGGCGCTTCACATAGTGGAGAACCTGGAGCACAGGGCAGGAAAAGACGGAGAGGGTAAGACTGGCGACGGTGTCGGTATCATGCTTCAGATTTCTCACAAATTTTTCAAGAAGGTGACAAAGCCTCTTGGAATTGAGCTGGGAGACGAGAGAGAGTATGGCGTCGGCATGTTTTTTTTGCCTCAGGATATGCTGGCCAGAAACCAGGCCATGAAGATGTTTGAGATCATCGTGGAGAAAGAGGGGCTGAAGTTTCTGGGCTGGAGACAGGTGCCTACCAGACCGGAACTTATCGGAAAGAAGGCGGTGGACAAGATGCCCTGTATTCTTCAGGGCTTTGTGAAAAAGCCTGCAGGTCTGGAAAAGGGGCTGGAGTTTGACCGCAAGCTCTATGTGGCAAGGAGAGTGTTTGAGCAGAGCAACGACAACACCTATGTAGTGTCCCTGAGCAGCCGTACCATCGTGTACAAGGGAATGTTTCTGGTAAAAGAACTGCGCAGATTTTTCATAGATCTGCAGGATGACGATTACGAGTCGGCCCTGGCCACGGTTCACTCCCGTTTCAGCACCAATACCAACCCAAGCTGGATGCGGGCTCATCCCAACAGGCTCATCGTGCACAACGGAGAGATTAACACCATCCGCGGCAATGTGGACAAGATGCTTGCCAGGGAAGAGACTATGGAATCAGAATTTTTTAAATCGGAGATGCATAAAGTACTGCCTATTATCAATCAGGAAGGTTCTGATTCCGCCATGCTGGACAATGCCCTCGAGTTTATGATGATGAGCGGCATGGAACTTCCTCTGGCGGTGATGATCATGATCCCCGCCCCATGGCGTCATGACAAATCCATGCCCCAGGAGGTGAAAGATTTCTATCACTATTACGCCACCATGATGGAGCCATGGGACGGACCCGCCTCCATCGTGTTCAGCGATGGGGATCTTCTCGGGGCCGTTCTGGACCGGAACGGCTTGCGTCCCTCCCGCTACTACATCACTGACGATGACTATGTAATCTTGTCCTCGGAGGTGGGCGCCATCGATGTGGATCAGTCCAGAATTCTGAAAAAAGAGCGTCTGAGACCGGGAAAAATGCTTCTGGTAGACACCAGACAGGGGAAGATCATCACGGATGAAGAGCTAAAACTCTCCTACGCCAGGAGAAAGCCTTACGGCCAATGGCTGGACTCCAACCTGGTGGAGCTGGAAAAACTGACTATCCCCAACAGGGGAGTTCCCCCGATGACCAGGGAAAAGCGGGCCCGACTTCAGAAAACCTACGGCTACACCTATGAACAGTACAAGACCATGATTCTGCCTATGGCCTTAAACGGCGCAGAGCCTGCCTCGGCTATGGGCGCAGACAGTCCTCTTGCGGTGCTCTCGTCCAAACATCAGCCACTGTTCAACTATTTTAAACAGATGTTTGCCCAGGTCACCAATCCCCCCATCGACTCCATCAGAGAAGAGATTGTCACCAGCACTACGGTGTTTGTGGGGCAGGACGGCAATGTGCTGGAGGAGAAGGCGGAGAACTGCAAAATTCTTCAGGTAGACAATCCGATTCTCACCTGCACAGATCTTTTAAAGATCAAGTACATGAAAAAATCCGGCTTCAAAGTAGAAGTCATTCCTATTACGTACTATAAAAATACCTCCCTGGAAAAGGCCATCGATCGGCTGTTTCTCGAGGTTGACCGGGCCCACAGGGCGGGGACGAACATCATCATCCTGTCGGACAGGGATATCGATGAAAATCATGTTCCCATCCCCTCTCTGCTGGCAGTGTCTGCCCTGCAGCAGCACCTGGTGAAGACCAAGAAGAGAACCTCCGTGGCGCTGATTTTGGAAAGCGGAGAACCCAGAGAAGTACATCATTTTGCTACTCTGCTAGGGTACGGAGCCTGTGCCATCAACCCCTATCTGGCACAGGAATCAATCCGGTATCTTATCGAGACGAAGATGCTTGATAAGGACTATTATGCGGCGGTAAATGATTACAATCTGGCAGTACTCCACGGCATTGTGAAGATCGCCTCGAAGATGGGAATCTCCACCGTCCAGTCCTATCAGGGGGCGCAGATCTTCGAGGCCATCGGCATCTCCAGGGAGGTGGTGGACCGGTATTTTACCAACACGGTCAGCAGAGTGGGAGGTATCACCCTGGAGGACATTGCAAGCGACGTGGACGCCCTTCATTCTGCGGCCTTTGACCCTCTGGGACTGGATGTGGATCTGACTCTGGACAGTGTAGGCAGTCACAAGGAGCGGGCGGGGCAGGAGGAACACCTCTATAATCCCCTCACCATCCATCTGCTGCAAGAGGCCGCCAGAACCGGTAATTACGAAACCTTCAAAGAGTATTCCCACGCTTTGAATGAGGAAGGACAGACTGTCAATTTGAGAAGCCTCATGGATTTCCGGTACGACGATAAAGGCGGAATTCCCATAGAAGAGGTGGAGAGCGTGGATTCCATCGTCAAGCGTTTCAAAACCGGAGCCATGTCCTACGGCTCTATCTCCCAGGAAGCCCATGAGACTCTGGCTGTCGCCATGAACATGATCGGAGGAAAGTCCAACAGCGGCGAGGGCGGCGAGAGTCTGGAGCGTTTAAATCCATGTCCGGGCGAAAAAAACAGATGTTCGGCCATCAAACAGGTTGCCTCGGGACGCTTTGGCGTCACCTCCAGATATCTGGTCAGTGCCAAGGAGATTCAGATCAAGATGGCCCAGGGTGCCAAACCGGGAGAGGGAGGCCAGCTGCCGGGCAAAAAGGTGTACCCATGGGTTGCAAAGACAAGGCATTCCACCACAGGCGTGGGCCTGATCTCCCCGCCGCCTCACCACGATATCTATTCCATCGAGGATCTGGCGCAGCTGATCTTTGACCTGAAAAATTCCAATCCTCAGGCCAGGATCTCCGTAAAGCTGGTATCCGAGGCCGGGGTAGGAACCGTGGCGGCCGGCGTGGCCAAAGCCGGCGCCCAGGTAATTCTGGTATCCTCCTACGACGGCGGAACAGGGGCGGCCCCCAGAAACTCTATCTACAACGCTGGGCTTCCCTGGGAGCTCGGCATCGCGGAAGCCCACCAGACACTGATTATGAACGGACTTCGTGATAAGGTGATTCTGGAGACCGACGGCAAACTCATGACCGGCAGAGATGTAGCCATCGCCTGTATGCTAGGGGCGGAGGAATTCGGATTTGCCACGGCTCCTCTGGTGACTATGGGCTGTGTGATGATGAGAGTCTGCAATCTGGACACCTGCCCGGTGGGAATCGCCACCCAGAATCCGGAACTGCGTAAGCGCTTTAAGGGCAGACCAGAATATGTGGTGAACTTCATGAGGTTTGTGGCCCAGGAACTGAGGGAGTATATGGCTGGACTGGGTATCCGCACCGTAGACCAACTGGTAGGCCGCACGGATCTCCTGAAGAAAAAGGAACATCTGGTCTCCGGCAGAGCGGCCAAAGTGGATCTGACCAATATTCTGAGCAGCCCCCGCACAGATGTGAAGCTGGCAGGGTACGGACAAAAACAACCTTTTGATTTCAAACTGGACGAGACGGCAGACGAGAAGATTCTTCTCAAAAAGCTGAGGACCTCCCTGTCCTCCGGGCAGAAAAAAGGCATCCAGATGGACGTGTCTAACGTGGATCGGACTCTGGGAACCATGTTCGGTTCCGAGATCACCCGAATGTACCCGGAGGGACTTCCTGATGACACCTTTACAATCAGCTGCAAAGGCAGCGGTGGACAGAGCTTCGGAGCCTTCATCCCCAGAGGGCTGACGCTGGAACTGGTGGGCGACAGCAACGACTACTTTGGAAAAGGTCTCTCCGGCGGCAAGCTGGTAGTCTATCCTCCAGCGGGCATCAAGTTCAAGGCTGAGGAGAACATCATCATCGGCAATGTAGCCCTCTACGGAGCCACCAGCGGAAAGGCGTTTATAAGCGGCGTGGCTGGAGAGAGGTTCTGTGTCCGCAATTCCGGCGCCACGGCCGTGGTGGAGGGTGTGGGCGACCACGGATGCGAATATATGACCGGCGGCCGTGTGGTGGTTCTTGGAGTGACCGGCAAAAATTTTGCCGCAGGTATGAGCGGAGGCATCGCCTATGTCCTGGACGAGAATAACAACCTGTACCGGCGCCTTAACAAGGAGATGGTTTCCTTTGAGGAGGTGTCCAACAAATATGATGTGCTGGAACTGAAAACCATGATTCAGGAACATGTAGCTTACACCAATTCCCCCAGAGGAAAGAAGATCCTGGATCACTTTGGTGAATATCTGCCCAGATTCAAAAAGATTATGCCCCATGATTACCGGCGCATGATGAACACGATCGTCCAGATGGAAGAAAAAGGGCTGAGCAGCGAACAGGCACAGATCGAGGCATTTTACGCCAATACCAGGGAACTCTAGGAGGATGGGAACATGGGAAAGCCAACAGGATTTTTAGAATATGAGAGAGAAACCGGCAGGGCCCAGGAGCCCAAAGTCAGGATCAAACATTTTAACGAGTTTCACACCCCTCTCAGTGAAGCGGAGCAGAAAAAGCAGGGCGCCAGATGTATGGAATGCGGCGTTCCCTTCTGTCAGTCAGGTGTTATCATGAAAGGGATGGTTTCGGGCTGCCCTTTAAATAACCTGATACCGGAGTGGAATGATCTCATATATTCCGACAACTGGGCGCAGGCCTACAACCGTTTGAAGAGAACCAACAGTTTTCCGGAGTTCACCTCCAGGGTGTGTCCTGCTCTCTGTGAAGCCGCCTGTACCTGCGGCCTGAACGGAGATCCTGTGGCCATCAAGGAGAACGAGTACGCCGTTATCGAGCGAGCCTACGCCGATGGAAACGCGGCGGCGAGACCACCCCACATCCGCACGGGGAAGCGGGTGGCTGTGGTGGGATCGGGGCCGGCAGGCCTGGCAGCGGCTGACCAGCTGAACAAGAGAGGGCACAGTGTCACCGTGTTCGAGCGGGAGGACCGTCCGGGTGGACTTCTGATGTACGGAATCCCCAACATGAAACTGGAAAAATGGGTCGTCAACCGCAAGATAAAAGTCATGGAAGAGGAGGGCGTGATCTTCGAGACAGGCATAAATGTGGGGAAGGACTGCAAGCCGGCCCGGCTCCTGAAGGAATTTGACAGCGTGATTCTGGCCTGCGGTGCTTCAAACCCCAGAGATATCCAGGTGCCCGGAAGGGAGGCGGAGGGGATCTACTTTGCTGTCGATTTCCTGAAAATGACCACAAAAAGTCTTTTGGATTCCAGCTTGTCGGACGGGACATATGTGTCCGCGAAAGGGAAGCATGTGATTGTCATCGGCGGAGGAGACACTGGCAATGACTGTGTAGGAACCGCTGTACGCCATGGCTGCGCTTCTGTAATCCAGCTGGAGATGATGCCCAGGCTGCCGGACGAGAGAGCTGAGGACAACACCTGGCCGGAGTGGCCCCGGGTCTGCAAGACAGATTACGGCCAGGAGGAGGCCGCCGCCGTTTTTGGAAAAGATCCCCGGCTCTATGAGACTACCGTGAAGGAGTTTAAGAAAGACAAAAGCGGAAAGGTCCACAGCGCGGTTCTGGTGCGTCTGGAGTCCAGAAAAGACCCGAAGACGGGACAGTTCAGGAGAGTCCAGGTGGAAGGCAGCGAAAAAGAGGTAGCGGCTGATCTGGTACTCATCGCCGCCGGATTTCTGGGAAGCCAGAAGTATGTGACCGACGCGTTTGGAGTCAAAGTCAATGACAGGACCAACGTGAACACTTCTCCGGGATCCTACAAGACTAACATCGACCGTGTATTCGCCGCCGGAGATATGCGCAGAGGCCAGTCCCTGGTGGTGTGGGCCATCAAAGAGGGCAGAGAGGTGGCCAAAGAAGTGGATAAAAGCCTGATGGGGTACACCAACCTGGTATGACAAAGCGGCTGTCATAAATAAAACTGGGGGTTGCGCTGTAAAAGAAGATTGTATATAATGTAAACAAGCAGTAGTTTTTTTAAGAGCGGCGGACTCCTGCCAAAATAAGTGGAGACAACGAGCTTACAGGAGGAGGTAGCTTCCGCTATCTCTTCTTTTGTTCAAGAGATGCCGCAATAGAAAAACTATGTGATACTTTTTTAAAGTAAACCTGCATGCGCCCGCAAGCGGCGGCAGGACTTTTAAATCAAACAAAATAAAGCAGAGTAGGTCCGTGTGCGTTAAGTGCCGGTTGGACGGGGAGTTGCCAGCCGGACGAAAAGATAGATTTCTTGCGGTGCACAGACCGCATCCCGCTGCAATAGGATAAGACTATCTCCTGTTGTGGTAAGGAACTGCAAAGGAGGTAATTTTTTATGAAAAAATTGACAACTTTGTTCCAGGATTCTTACAATGAGCTGAAATCGGTCAGAACAGTCACCACCATGGCTATGTTTGCCGCCATGAGTGTGATCCTCGGATCTCTGACCATTCAGATCGGCGATTTTATCAAGATAGGTTTCTCCACCATCGCCAATCAGTTTGTCTACTATCTGTTCGGCCCAGCTGTAGGGTGCTTTTTTGGCGGGGCCCTGGATGTGCTGAAGTATCTGATCAAACCCACCGGAGCGTTTTTTCCGGGATGGACCTTGAATGCCATGGCGGCTGGAGTCCTCTACGGATGTTTCTTCTATAAAAAGAAACCGACTATCTGGAGGGTGCTGGCTGCTGAGCTGACAGTGTCTGTGATCTGCAACATGATTCTCGGAACCCTGTGGCTGGACATCATGTATGGAAAGGGCTTCTTTGTGCTGCTGCCCATGAGAATGCTCAAGAATCTGGCCATGTGGCCTGTAAATTCCTTTCTCTTTTACACTATGGCCTGGGCTATGGAGCAGTCCGGGGTGCTGAGAATGATACGGAGATCAGCATAACAAACAATTCCTGTCATACTTCTATGTCAGATTAAAAGTTGGCCTCATAACTGTAGTGGCCCATGGCTATTCAGCGAGGTGATTAGTCATGGTGTGAACAGTAACGATCAAAATACACTGCCGGATATAAAATACGGTAACATCTGGACTTTTCCTGTAAACTGTTCTATAATGGACAGTACGCACTATTTATTACTAGAAGTATGAGGAGGTTACGAAAACTATGAGTGAGAATTGTACTCATGACTGCAGCAGCTGTGGGGAGAACTGCAGCAGCAGGACAGAAGAACAGACCAGTTTTCTTGAGGCGCTGAATCCTGCCAGTTCTGTGAAAAAGGTGATCGGGGTAGTCAGCGGAAAAGGCGGTGTCGGCAAATCACTGGTGACATCCCTGTTGGCGGTTAAGATGAACAGCAAAGGATATCGGACAGCTATCCTTGATGCCGATATCACGGGGCCATCGATTCCCAAGGCTTTCGGCATCTCCTGCGATATCGGGCTGACCGAGGATAAGCTGATGGTTCCTGCCACCAGCAGTACGGGAATCCAGATTATGTCTGCCAATCTTCTCCTTGACAACGAGAGCGACCCGGTGATCTGGAGAGGTCCGGTGATCGCAGGAGCAGTGAAACAGTTCTGGAACGAGACTCTGTGGAAAGACATCGACTATATGTTTGTGGATATGCCGCCGGGGACAGGCGACGTTCCTCTCACCGTGTTCCAATCTCTCCCTGTAGACGGGATCGTCATCGTCACGTCCCCCCAGGAACTGGTTTCCATGATCGTGGGAAAAGCCGTGAATATGGCCAGAAAAATGGATATTCCGATTCTGGGTATTGTGGAAAACATGAGCTATCTCAGGTGTCCCGACTGCGGCAGGGAGATCGCAGTCTTCGGGGAAAGCCATGTACAGGAGATTGCCGATGAATACGGTCTGGAGGTACTTGCCAGAATTCCCATTGACCCTGAGACTGCCCGCATGGTAGATGAGGGAACCATTGAATATGCGGAAAAAAACTGGCTTGATGAGGCAGCAGAGAAACTGACAAGGTAAGACAGAGGTATCGCCATGAGAATTAACATGAACCCTAACAGCGAGCTGGTCCAGTCTATAGTCAGTGTACCTCACCTGGTCCAGGTGCCGGACAATCTTCTGGCCCAGGCCCATCAATTTCAGGAAGCTATGATGATGTACACCTGCGCCATCCGTGAAGTAAAGACCAAGCTGGAAGTGCTCAACGACGAACTTTCTGTCCGAAATCAGCGCAATCCAATTGAGATGATCAAATCCAGGGTGAAGAAGCCTATCAGCATCGTGGAAAAACTGAAACGCAAGGATCTGGATGTGTCTGTGGAGGCCATGATGCGTTATCTGGACGATATAGCAGGGGTCAGAGTTATCTGTTCCTTTGTGGATGATATCTACCAGGTGGCCGAGATGCTCGTCCGCCAGGACGATGTCAGTGTCATTGCCGTGAAAGATTACATCAAAAATCCCAAGGAAAACGGCTACCGCAGCTATCACATGATTGTGGAAATTCCCGTATTTTTCTCCAACGAAAAGCGGCTTATGAGGGTGGAAGTTCAGATCCGCACCATTGCCATGGATTTCTGGGCGAGCCTGGATCACCAGCTGAAGTACAAAAAACCGCTCATTGATTCGGCGGAGATCAGTCAGGAACTGAAGTTGTGCGCAGATATCATCGCTCAGACGGATGAGAAAATGCTTTCCATCCGCCAGAGCATCGAATCACAGGGTATCCAGGTAAAACGCGATTATTAATATAGATAATACGACAGGGATTCCGCAGTCCGGAACCCTGTTTTTTTGTACAGATTTCTGGCGATATAGTTGGTTCCCGCAACCTGGAGAGATACCTTTTCTCCCATACCTGCAAGTATAGACAGCATCCCCCGCAAAAATTCCTCTCCATATCCCCTGCCTTGACGATCTTCACATATTTGGAAGGCATACAGATAAATCTCTTTTCCGGAGGGAAGAATGGCACAGGTTCCGATCACCTCATCTCCCAAAACGGCACAGTACAGATTGTCCTCCTGTTTTTTTATAGACAGATCCGTCATGGACAGAGTCTTATCCTTCTCGGTCAAAGCCCTCTCCATCTTGTGTTCGGAGTACCAGTACTCGGCTCCTATGGTTTCCATGACAGCCATGGCGGAGGGAGTATTCTCATCCACCAGAAAACAGAAATCCATCTGGCACCCCTGTTTTTTTTCCAGATCCTCCACAAAATCCAAACATCGGTTCAGAAGACGAGTAAAGTATCCTTTCCTGCGTCTGGATGGCTCTACGAAACTGCAGCATTCACAGTGCCCATCTCCCGGAAAAAATAAAAAGGCCATAGCGGAAAGAAAATTGTCATCATATAGAAGAAAAATATTGTAATCCAGCCCGTCATCAACGGGGGCAGACAGAGACAAGGGCTCCCTGGATTTGCAGGAATTTATCAGCTGATCCATATCTTTTTTTTGCTGGTCCGTAGGGCTGGTGGTGTGAATAAGATTCATATATACGCTCCTGTGTTTTTTCTTTCTATTCTAACCGTTTCACCTCCCGTGCGCAACAGATATTTGATTAGAAAAACAGGCTTGTGGTAAGCCATACCAAGTGATAGAATTGCTGTAATCTGACCTTGAAACAGTCTGGTATTTATGGTAAACTCTTCTATGACAAAGAAACCAATGAAAGATACCCAAACCAAGGAGGATATGATGATCAGTCAGTTAATCGCGAAGATTCAAAAGACCAAGGCGCCCGTCTGTGTCGGCCTGGACCCGATGCTGGGCTATATCCCGGAACATATTGTGAAAAAGGCATTTGACGAGTATGGAGAGACTCTGAAAGGCGCGGCTGAGGCGGTATGGCAGTTCAACAAGGAGATCGTGGATCACACTTGGGATCTGATCCCAGCGGTAAAACCTCAGATTGCCATGTATGAGCAGTTTGGAATCGAGGGACTGATTGTATATAAAAGAACCGTCGATTACTGTCAGGAGAAGGGGCTGATCGTGATCGGAGACGCAAAGAGGGGAGATATCGGCTCCACCTCCGCCGCCTATGCCACGGCTCATCTGGGACATGTAAAGGTGGGAAATCAGACTCTGGCCGGTTTCGGCACCGAGTTTGTCACCGTGAACCCTTATCTGGGAACTGACGGAGTGAAACCTTTCGTCGAAGTATGCAGTCAGGAAGACAGGGGCATCTTTGTCCTGGTAAAAACCTCCAATCCCTCCAGCGGTGAGTTCCAGGACCGTCTCATCGACGGCATACCCCTGTATGAGCTGGTGGCCGAGAAAGTGGTAGAGTGGGGCAGCCTGTCTATGGACGGTGCCTACAGCAATGTGGGCGCGGTGGTGGGAGCCACTTATCCGGAGATGAGCAGAATCCTGAGAAAGCTCATGCCGAACACTTATTTCTTAGTGCCGGGCTACGGCGCTCAGGGAGGCACGGCGGAAGATTTGAAATACTGTTTCAATGAGGACGGGCTGGGCGCTATCGTCAATTCTTCCAGGGGAATCATCGCCGCCTACAAGCAGGAGAAATACGCCAAATTCGGACCGGAACATTTCGGCGAGGCCTCCAGACAGGCCGTGGCCGACATGGTGGCTGACATTAACCGGGTATTATAAAAGTCAGAAGGAGAAACCCACATGGCAAAAGAAAAAAAGACTGTTCTGGTGACAAAGCAGGAGTGGCTGTCTGACGATATCTGCAGTATGTGGCTGAAAGCAGGTTCCATGGTCTCCCAGATCAGACCGGGACAATTTATCTCTGTCTATTCCTGCGACGGTTCCAGACTGCTTCCCAGACCTATCAGTATCTGTCAGACGGACAAAGAGAAGGAGGAACTGCGTATCGTCTACAGACTTGTAGGACAGGGAACCAGAGAGTTTTCCGCCTGCAAGCCAGGGGATTCCATCGAGATTCTGGGGCCTCTGGGAAACGGATTTCCTCAGATCCCCCCGGACAGGACCGTACTGCTCATGGGCGGCGGCATCGGCATTCCGCCTATGCTGGAGCTGGCCAAATCCTTGGGCTGCGGAAAAACAGCCGTTCTTGGGTACAGGGATAAGCTGTTCCTCAACCATGAATTCGAACCCTGCTGCCGGGTGTTTGTGGCCACAGAGGACGGCAGCGCAGGGACAAAGGGCAACGTGCTGGACGCAGTGAGAGAGAACGGCCTTCAGGCTGATGTGATCATGGCCTGCGGCCCTGCCCCTATGCTTCGAGCGATCAAACTGTACGCGCAGGAGAATCATATAGAATGCTATCTCTCCCTGGAAGAGAAGATGGCCTGCGGCATCGGGGCGTGTCTGGCATGCGTGTGCCAGACAAAGGAAGTGGATCATCACTCCAATGTACACAACGCCCGGATCTGCAAAGACGGCCCGGTATTCAGGGCAGAGGAGGTGGAACTGTAGATGAACACAAAGGTGACTATCGCAGGAGTGGAACTGAAAAATCCGGTGATGACTGCCTCCGGCACCTTCGGTTCCGGGCAGGAATACGGCGAATTTGTAGATTTAAACCTTTTGGGAGCAGTGGTGACAAAAGGCGTATCCAACATCCCCTGGCCCGGAAACCCCACCCCCAGGATCGCGGAGACCTACGGGGGCATGATCAATGCCATCGGACTTCAGAATCCGGGCATCGACGTGTTTATAAAGCGAGATATTCCCTATCTGAAACAGTATGACACCAAAATCATCGTCAATGTCTGCGGCAAGACTGCGCAGGACTACGTGGACGTGGTACAACGGCTTGGGGATCAGCCGGTGGATCTGCTGGAGATCAATATCTCCTGTCCCAATGTGAAGGAAGGCGGCATTGCCTTTGGACAGGACCCTAAGGCGGTGGAAGCGATCACAAAAGAGGTAAAGCGCCATGCCAGGCAGCCGGTGATCATGAAGCTGAGCCCCAATGTGACAGATATCACTGCTACAGCCAAGGCAGCAGAGGCAGGCGGTGCCGACGCCATCTCCCTGATCAATACGCTGACAGGCATGAAGATCGATATCAACCGCAGGACATTCGCCGTGGCAAACAAGACCGGCGGCCTGTCAGGACCAGCGATCAAACCGGTAGCGGTGCGTATGGTCTATCAGACCGCTCAGGCGGTAAAACTTCCCGTCATCGGAATGGGAGGAATCATGACGGCGGAGGATGCCATTGAATTTATTCTGGCTGGAGCCACGGCTGTGTCCGTGGGGACTGCCAACTTCCGCAACCCATATGCCACGGCGGAGATCGCCCGGGGAATCCAGGCATATATGGAGAGTCAGGGTGTAGATGATATCTGCCAGCTGATCGGAGCTGTAAGATAAAAGCCATGCTTTCAGCATCCGATATCAACCTGACAGAACCGTACTTATAAAAGAGTGACAACAGCTGATAAGGAGAGAATGGAATATGGAGAGTTATAAGAAAGAATTTATAGAATTTATGGTGGAAAGCCAGGTGCTGAAATTCGGCGAATTTACCTTGAAGAGCGGAAGAAAGTCCCCGTTTTTCATGAACGCGGGAGCTTATGTCACCGGTTCTCAGCTGCGAAGACTGGGCCAGTACTACGCGAAAGCCATCCACGACCACTACGGCACGGACTTTGACGTGCTGTTCGGCCCCGCTTACAAAGGAATTCCTTTAAGCGTGGCGGCTACCATCGCTTTCAGTGAGCTGTACGGCAAGGATATCAGGTACTGCTCCAACAGAAAGGAAGAAAAGGACCACGGGGATGCAGGAATTTTACTGGGAAGTCCCATAAAGGACGGAGACAGGGTGGTGATCATCGAGGATGTGACCACCTCAGGCAAATCTATCGAAGAGACATTCCCCATCATCAAGGCACAGGGCGATGTGGAGATCGTGGGGCTGATGGTGTCTCTGAACCGCATGGAGCGGGGCAAAGGAACAAAGAGTGCTCTTGAGGAGATTCAGGAACTGTACGGCTTTAAAGCCAACGCCATCGTGTCCATGGCTGATGTGGTAGAGCACCTCTACAACAGGGAATGTCTCGGCCAGATCGTTATCGACGATAAGATTAAAGCTGCCATTGATGAGTACTATGAGCAGTACGGGGTAAAATAACAGGCGAAGGAGAGTGAACCATGGAAAGAATCTACAAGACTATGAGAAATATCGGCGCGGCCAACATCGCGGCAGGTATTGTCATCATCAGTGTAGGGCTGATCGCTGGAACCGTATCCATTGTTACTGGCGCTGTTTTGCTGAAGAGAAAATCTGAAATTACCTTTTAGGAGACAGGCAGTATTCTGCACATGGCAGGATACTGCCCTTTATCTTATAAAATATCCGGCGGCACAGGTCTCTTTTAAGGCGGTGTCTGCCGCAGTGTGGGAGCAGTGTGTCAGATGATTCGTAACACTACAAGAAATCAGAAGCTAGGTTGGGTACTGTTTATTCTGTACCTTATCGCCCTGATCTATCTAATGTTTTTTGCCGAGTCCCTGGGAAGGACCGGCAATGCCCAGGCAGAATATGCCTACAATCTGGAACTTTTTAAAGAGATCAAACGATTTTACATTTATCGGGAACAGCTGGGCTGGAAAGCAGTTGTTCTGAATCTGGGAGGCAACGTGGTGGGTTTTATGCCTTTTGGATTCATCCTTCCCATCGTCAGCAGAAGAGGGAGAAGATGGTACAATACATTTTTACTTGGATTTTTCTTAAGTTTTTGCATCGAGATCACTCAGCTGGTGTTTAAGGTGGGGAGCTTCGATGTAGACGACTTATTATTAAATACAATTGGGGGAATTCTGGGCTTTCTGTGCTATAAGGCAGTGCAGGAGATCAGAATAAGGAGGAAGCGGCGTGCCAGAAAAAACAGGGAAACGACGTAGAAAGGCATTTAAAAGAGATGCAGACTCCAGACAGCGGGGGCAGAGAGACAGGGGCAGACAGGCTCCCGGTTATGGGGCAGATCAGCGCAGTCTCTCGGATTATGAGAAAAGCAGCATTCTCCGCAAGTATCTGGAACCGGACAGGGAGAGAGAACAGGAACTTCAGAGAAGAAAAAAGGAGATCCTGGCTGCAAGACAGGCCAGAAAAGAAAAGAATATCAAGGAAATGAAGGAACTGGCTGCCAGCCGGGTATCCTATGTGAAAAAACCCTTCGCCGGTCGCAGCAAAATGTCCATACTCCTGACGGCGGCAGCACTGGCACTGGGCGGCGGCGGCATCTGGAAGGCGGTAACTACCCAGGGACAGGCCTCTCTCACTTACGGGGCCATGGGATTTTGCAGCATCTTTCTTTCTGTTATAGCCATATGGTACGGAATTATATCTTTTTGGGAAGACGACAAAAACTATATTCTGGCCAAGTTGGGCATCGGCATCAGCCTCCTGATGCTGGCAGCATGGACAGGGATCATTACAATAGGACTGAGAGGTTAAAGTTATGAACTATGAAGAATTATTTGCCCGGGAAAACCAGGCGGTGAGAGAACGCATGGAACTGAGCCTGGAGCGTATAAAGACCATGACAGAGGAACACACGGCTCTTCCTCCCTATGACCGATATTTTGAGAAGACAGCCGCCTTCATTCTTATGATTCAGGAGTTTTATGGGCTGATCAAATCCGGGGCATACCGGCGTCTGAGTCTGGAAGAGCTGAAAGCATGGAATCACCGACTGTATGAGGATATCCTGCCGGAAAATTATGACGCCAGCTATGCCAATCCCGCCTATGGAGCAGAGAAACTTGGATCAGACATGGGACCGGCGCTGTCCTACGTTTACACGGAGATCCGCGGTCAGATCGTCTTTGCCATGGAGCACCGCCTGACAGAGATTACCATCTTGAACGAACTGTTCATTGAGCTCTACAATCTCTTCGAGGGAGAGGTGCCGTCCCTCCAGGCGGTGAAAGACGTGATTTACTGGTTTAACAGCGATTATACTGATCTGACTGTGGAGTACCGGGTGAGAGAACTTCTGGATCCCTCGCTCTCTTTCGGTAAAGACATTGTGACTGAAAGCGATCTAAATGATCTTCGATATCTGTATTTTTACGGTGAGTATGTGTCAGACCAGGAACTGGAAATTGCAGATTTTATAAATCACCTTCCCCAGGAGGCCATCGGCCGTATGGCAGATACCTACACGGAAGGATACAGGAAGGGCTTTGAGGTCATGGGGAGGGATCTGTCAAAGAAGCGGACCGTGGCTGTCCTCTATGAACTGGGATTTGAGAGAATGGTTAAAAAAGCTGTGGAAAATTTCAGGGCACTGGGACTGGAACCTGTCATCTACCGGGCGGCGGTTTGGTCGGTAAATAAAAACCCAAACCGAAAAAGAGGTTTTTTCGGCACTTCCCCGAACAGACAGTATGAGTATGACCACCGCTATGATTCTGCCCTGTACATGAAAAAAGGATTTGCGGACCGAAAACTGGCAGTGCTTAAAACTGCCTATGAGACCTGGAAAAAGCAGGCTGGGGACTACGGCGGTCCTGCTGTCATAGAGACCTTCGGCGAGGAGGGTTTTCGACCGGTCAACAAGCAGAAAGCCCTGAGCTTAAACGAAAAGCAGGAGAAGCTGACCATCTCCCTTACCAACGACTCCTCCCAGACAGTCAACAAGTATATTCCGGGAGAAGAGACCAGTTTTACCATCATCGCCTTTCCCAAGCCCTCTATCGGAAAAGATTTCAGGGAGATCTTTGACGACACCATCCGGATTAACACCCTAGACTATGAGGTGTACAAGGAAATTCAGCAGTCCATCATCGACCGCCTGGACAGGGCATCCTATGTGGTCGTCACGGGAAAAGGAAACAATCGGACCAGACTGACTATAAACCTTCACACCTTGGACCATCCGGACAGGCAGACTAATTTTGAAAACTGTGTGGCAGACGTAAACATTCCCCTGGGAGAAGTTTTTACCTCCCCGGTTCTCGCTGGCACTGAGGGGACACTCCATGTCAGCAGCGTGTACATCGGCGATTTTCAATTTAAAAATCTGTGTATGGAATTTAAGGACGGAAAAGTGATATCCTACTCGTGCGACAACTTTGAGGAAGCCCAGGCTGGAAAGGCCCTGGTGAAACAGATGATTCTGAAAAATCACGACACTCTGCCCATGGGGGAATTTGCCATCGGAACCAACACTGCAGCATATGCCATGGCTCAGAAGTATGGCATCGTGGACAAGCTGCCCATCCTTATTGTGGAGAAAATGGGGCCTCACTTTGCCGTGGGCGACACCTGCTACAGCTGGTCGGAGGACACGGCTGTCTTTAACCCGGACGGAAAGGAAATCATCGCCAGGGACAACGAGATCTCCGTCCTGCGGAAAGAGGATCTGTCAAAGGCCTATTTTAACTGCCATACGGATATCACTATCCCTTACAGGGAGTTGGATGAGATCTACGGAGTCACATCGGAAGGGGAAAAACTTCCCGTGATCGCAGATGGAAAGTTTGTGGCGGAGGGGACCAAAACGCTAAACCAGGCTTTGTAGAAGAGAAGGAAGGTTTGTATGAAGATACGAGTCAACATCAAATCCATGGGAAAGAGGAGGCAATCTATAGTGCCGGTCACCTATGACCTGCCTTTAGGATCAGGGGAGTCTTCCGGCACTTCATTTACGGTGAGAGAATTGATACTCGGTCTCACAGAGGCGGGAGTGACAGATTACAATCAGAGGCTTGAGCAGCCGGAGATCCTCAAATGCCTGACCAAAGAGGCCATAGAGGATAAAGCCGAGAGCGGCAAGATATCTTTCGGGACAATATACGGAGAGAAGAAGGCAGACCTCCAGGCAGCCATGGACAATGCCATTCAGTGCTTTGAGGACGGCATATACCGAATTTTCCTGGACGAAAGGCCCCTCAAAGAACTGAATGAAGCAGTTGAGGCCGGGGAGGACAATGTATTTACTTTTGTGAGGCTGACTATGCTCACAGGAAGGATGTGGTGATTATGGGAGAGTATGACAGAAATACCCGGGCGGCCATTGACCAGGCAAGGAGAACGGAGCGGGACAGAAAACTGGGAAAGCTGTCCGGTCAGGACAAGGCCCTGGCCCTTGACATTCTGGAAAGCAGGGGAGAGAACATATCCAAGGCAGTGGCTCAGTTTTACAAGAATGAGAATCTGACTCCGTCTCAGTGGTTTCGCGGAAGAGGGCTTGTAAATTTTTTTGTTCCGGAGGAATTGACAGAGTCCTTTTTATATATTGTGGACAAGCTGAACCGATTTCCTTTCTCTTCAGGCTGGAACCGGAGAACCGTGCGGACGGCTCAGTACGGCCCCTGTGCACGCCAGGCATTTTTCATTCTGGCAGCCTATGAAAATCTCAGGTACTGCAAAGTGTCCGTGGAGGATTTCATCTACGGGCGAATGGATCCTGAGACACTGGATTACGCCAGAAATTCCTGGGGCTTTGACAGAAATTTCAGCTATATCTACGCCGCGGAGATCGATCGGGGAAACCACAAGGTCATAGGCGCTCTGAAAGACTTGATTCTCAGCGAGAGCAACACTGCTTATCTCAACCGGGAGATGATTCTGGGAATCATCCGGTCGGACAGCATCGAATTACATAAACTGCTGGGAGACCTTCTCCTGGCAGCAAGGCTTCAGGAGGGCCTGCGCCAGTGTATCTGCGAGGCCATGGACGAGGGGACCAAAGAGGCGTTTCTGGTACTCTTAAAAGTTATAGAGGACAACCAGCTGAGCAGGTATTCTTCAGTGAAGCGGTCCGTGGCAACCTGGATCGGAATATTTGATGACAACAGCGTGGACCGGGTGACGGACAAGCTGTTAATCCTTATGGGGCAGTGCCTGAGAGACAAGAGCGTATGCCGCAGGCTGCTGGCGGGAAATGATTCTGTCGAGATCAGCGTGGCACTGTGGGCTTTGGGCTTTGACGAGGCCGACCAAGCCGTGGAGGCCATGATGAAGCTCATCGATTTCGGCACAAAAAACCAGAAGTTGACTGCCTCCTACTATAATCAGAACCTGTTTGACAATCAGATCCGAAAGAGAACCGCCGGGAAAGTCCTTATGGAGTACTGGGACGACCTGGAGCTGGTGGCGGCTTTTCTTCCCGCGTACTCCTCAGAGCTCTACGGATGGATCAGAGGACTTTTAAAAAAGGATCCTACAGACGGTATCGCAAAGGAAAGGCCGGTAAAACCGGTGGTGACGGATTACTATGACAGCCGCGAGACCGCGGAGAAACTCTATGGCATATTTTTCAGCATATATGAGCGGATTCCCAAAAAGGGGCTGGTTTATGACCCATGTATCTTCCCATGGTACCGGGTTGAGATGACCCCTGCCCACGTCATCAGGCATCTGGCGTTTCTTGCCTATGTGCTGGAAGACCAGGAGAAGATCACTCAGGCGGCAGGGCTTTTGGCGGAGATGTCCGGCAGCTACGGGCGGCCGGATCTGATGACGCTTCTCCTGTACGATCCTAAGAACCGGGCCCAGAAGGATATCCTGATCCAGGCCATGGGAATCGCCGAGGAATCCAGCTCCAAAAAGGCCGTCTCTCTGGTGAAGAACATGTCTCTGGAGAGCAGGGATTACCAGCTGATGGAGGATATGCTGCGGTTTAAGAGAAGCGGCCTGCGGAAGGAACTTCTCGGTTTTCTCATGGACCAGCCGGAAAAAGATATGGAGGAGTGCCTGAAAAGGCTTCTGGCGGACAAAAAGGAGGAGAAGCGCAGCGGCGGTCTGGACATACTTCTGCGGCTGTCCGCCCGGAAAGAGAAAGCAGAGTTTTACCAGAAGGTAAGGCCTCTCGCCTCCCTTGTAGAGAATCCCACGGACAAAGAGAAGGTGCTTCTGGGGGAAATTCTGGGCAATCAGCAGCCATCCAGAGCTTCGGAAAAAGGGGTTGGGCTCTATGACCCGGAGGCCGAGGAGAAAATTCCGGAACAGAATCCCGGAACGGATGCCCTAAAACAGTGCGTTTCCCTGACAGAGAAGGAGATTATCCAGAAGATTAAAAAACTGGATGCCCTCATCAAGGCCCACAAGGACGACGAGTATGAGTCTGCATCAGGCGACAAGGCTTTGGTCGGCGACTCGTTCTGGCGCATAAAAGACAGCGCCATGAATGACAGCGGATTTTTCGGGCTGGAGAGTTACCCTCTGGAGAAGGAACTGCGGGCCTTTTATGAGGAGGAGATCGGGAATTACGGCGTCTTTGTGGAACTGGAGGCCAGGCACATCTTTACCAACAGTCAGATCATCGAAAACAGCCGACCCTTCTACAAAGCCCTCTTTGGGAGGACGCCTTTTAAACCGGAACCCCTGGGGCTGGAGTACACCAAGCAGATCAATGAGATCCGAGGTGTTTTCCGCCATGAGTTTAAAGATAAAAAATTCCTGTTAAGAGCAGGAATCCAGGCTGCCAGAGCCCTGACACCTGTGATGACCAAGGAAAATGTGATGATCTCTTACCAGTATAAAGGGTGGAATGACAGACTCTACAATTCTTCTGTGTCCATAAATCAGGTCCGGTTTATCGACCGGCTTTTGGAGGGACTCCAGTACTGGGAGACTGATGAAGAATTTACGGAGGCATTCTATGCCGCCTGGGGCCTGGAACTGAAATGCAGATTGGACAGAGAGAGAACACAGTTCTTCAGCGGTACCCGCACCGCATACGGAGACGGGCTCACTCCTCTGAGCCCATACTGGTTTTTAAAAGCCTTCCACATGGGCCTTATCTCCAGAGACATTCTGTTCAAGGCGGTGCTGAACTACTATCACCGGGCCACCTGCCTGAGGGCTCTGACCCAGTTGGTGAAGGGAGAATACCAGAAGCCCGGCAACCGACAGCTGTGGAACAAATTCTTCGGCAGCACCATGGGCCGTGAGGTGGCAGAGCGCGGAGCGGAACTTGTGGGACAGGATACCTGGTGCGGAAAACTGGTGCGGGAACTGTATGACGCCATCATCCCTGTATTTGTGGATATCGAACTCCGCCGGGGCGAGGCCGAAACTTTGGTGTCCCCGGATATGGTCGGAGTCTCCTATATCTGCGGCGTAACCTATCTGTCCAGGATTCTCATGGCCCTGGGAAAAGACACCCTCAGCCGTGAAACCTATTATTCCTGGTACTACACTTCCAGGAACACCAAAAAGGATACTTTAAGCCTTCTGCTGAAGTCCTGCTACCCTGCAGAAGACGACGACGGAAACAGGTTAAAGGCAGCCCTCAAGGGAACCAGCGTCAAGGCTGACCGCCTGGTGGAGGTGGCTATGTACGCTCCCCAGTGGATCGATGTCATTCAGGAATATCTGGGGTGGAAGGGCTTAAAGAGCGGCTGCTATTATTTCATGGCCCACATGAACGAGCGGTTTGATGAACAAAAGCAGGCCATGATCGCCAAATATACACCTTTATCTATAGAAGAGCTCCAGGACGGCGCTTTCGATATTGACTGGTTTAAAGAGTGCTACGCGCTCCTGGGGGAGAAAAATTTCAGTCTGCTCTACAAGGCTGCCAAGTATATTTCCGACGGGCAGAAACACTCCAGAGCCAGAAAGTACGCGGATGCAGCTTCAGGGAAGGTGACGGTGGAGCAGCTGCAGGAGGAGATCAAGTCCAAGAGGAACAAAGACCTGCTGATGAGCTGCGGTCTGGTTCCTTTCCGCAGGGAACGTCAGAAGGATATGGTGGGGCGATATCAGTTTATCCAGAATTATGCCAAGGAGGCCCGACAGTTTGGGGCTCAGAGGAGGGCCAGCGAGACCAAAGCTGCCCAGATCGCACTGGTAAACTTAAGTGTCCACGCCGGGTTTTCCGATGTGACCAGGCTGACCCTTAATATGGAGACAGAGCTGATAGAAGAATTTGCCCCCTACATGAGCTGGACTCCTGTGGAAGATGTGGAGATCTGTCTGGATATCAGCGATGATGGAAAGAGCAGCATCCTGTGCAGAAAAAGCGGAAAGCCGCTGAAATCAGTGCCCTCCAGGCTTGGGAAAAAACCTTATGTTCTGGAGGTGAAGGACGCCCACAAGAAGCTGAAGGATCAGTATGTCCGCGCGAAAAAGATGATGGAAGAGTCCATGGAGAGCGGAGACTGGTTTACGGCTTCAGAAGTGCTCGGTCTGTTTAAAAATCCTGTGGTAAAGGCCATCCTGGACCCTCTGGTGTTTGTGGGGGCAGAGAGGATGGGGTTCGCCCGGGAAGAGGAGACTGGCTGGCAGGACGCCGCCAAAACACTATGTCTCCGGGCATGGGACGGACAGACATTTTCCCTGAAAGCAGAGGACAAACTGCGCATCGCCCACCCCCTGGATTTACACAGGGCTGACGTGTGGCATGAGTATCAGAGATACCTGTTTGACCGCCAGCTCCGTCAGCCGTTTAAGCAGGTGTTCAGAGAGCTGTACGTAAAGCTGCCTGAAGAACTTGGACTAAAATACTCCAGGATGTTCGCAGGCAACCAGATTCAGCCTCAGAAAACAGTGGGAGCTTTGAGGGGCCGCCGCTGGGTTGCGGACTATGAGGAAGGACTCCAGAAGATCTACTACAAGGAAAATATCATCGCCAGAATCTATGCCCTGGCCGACTGGTTCTCCCCCAGCGAGGTGGAGGCGCCCACCCTGGAGTGGGTGGAATTCTCCGACAGAAAGACCTTTGCGCCGCTGGCTATCCAGGAAGTGCCGGATCTGATCTACAGCGAGGTTATGCGGGACGTGGACCTGGCAGTCAGTGTGGCCCACGCGGGAGGCGTAGACCCGGAAACCAGCCATTCTACCATCGAGATGAGAAGAGCGATCGTAGAGTTCAACCTGCCTCTGTTCGGCTTGAAGAATGTGACTTTGAAGGACAGCCACGCCCTCATCGCCGGCAGCCGGGCCAGCTATTCCGTCCATCTTGGAAGCGGTGTGGTGCACCAGGAAGGCGGAGCCATGCTTCACATACTTCCCGTACACAGCCAGAAAAGGGGGAAACTGTTCCTTCCCTTTGTGGACGAAGACCCAAAGACGGCGGAGATCATGTCCAAGATCGTGCTGCTGGCGGAGGACAAAAAGATAAAAGATCCGTTTATTTTGGATCAGATTATGTGAGAATAAATATCTTGACGGCACCTGAAAATACTTGTATGATGTTTTTTATAAAAATGTACACAGAAAAGGAGATTGGCTATGGCTAAGGTTGGAATCGTGATGGGCAGTGATTCGGATATGCCCATTATGGCGCAGGCGGCGGATATACTGGAGAAACTGGGGGTAGATTTTGATATGACCGTCATTTCCGCCCATAGAGAACCGGATATCTTTTTTCAATACGCCAAGTCCCTGGAGGAGAAAGGCGTCAAGGTAGTGATCGCGGGGGCGGGGAAAGCGGCTCACCTGCCGGGCATGTGCGCGGCGTTGTTTCCCATGCCGGTTATCGGCATCCCGATGAAGACATCTGACCTTGGCGGTGTGGATTCCCTGTACTCCATCGTTCAGATGCCCTCCGGCATCCCGGTGGCCACTGTGGCCATCAACGGAGGAACCAACGCCGGGATTCTGGCGGCTAAGATCCTGGCCGTGTCTGATCCGGAACTTCTTGGCAGATTAAAGGCATATTCGGAAGCCATGAAAAATGATGTGGCGTCCAAGGCAGAGAAACTTGATCAGATCGGATACAAAGAGTACCTGGCGCAGATGAAGAAATAGACAGCGCTGCAAAGCCTGCCTATAAAATGACGGAGGATTGGTTATGGATTACAAGAAAGCAGGAGTAGATATCGAGGCTGGATATAAGTCAGTAGAACTGATGAAAAGGCATGTGATGGAGACCATGCGTCCGGAGGTTCTGGGAGGTTTGGGCGGATTTTCCGGTGCTTTCTCCCTTTCCAAGATCAAGGAGATGGAAGAGCCGGTGCTTCTGTCGGGAACAGACGGCTGCGGGACCAAGGTAAAGCTGGCCATCATCATGGATAAGCACGATACCATCGGCATCGACGCGGTGGCCATGTGTGTCAACGATATTGCCTGTGCCGGAGGCGAGCCGCTGTTTTTCCTGGACTACATCGCCTGTGGCAAGAATTATCCGGAGAAGATCGCCCAGATCGTCAAAGGAGTGGCCGAAGGCTGTGTCCAGTCGGAAGCGGCTCTCATCGGCGGCGAGACAGCGGAGCATCCGGGGCTTATGCCGGAGGAAGATTACGACCTGGCAGGGTTTGCCGTAGGGGTCTGCGACAAGAAGGATATGATCACCTGCGAGAATTTAAGGAGCGGGGATGTGCTCATCGGCATGGCATCATCCGGCGTTCATTCCAACGGATTTTCCTTGGTCCGTAAAGTCTTTGAGAAGGAGATGACCAGAGAGGGGCTGGAGACCTTTTATGAGGAACTGGACGGGACTCTGGGAGAGACCCTTCTGACTCCCACTAAGATCTATGTGAAGGCCTTAAAGAGCATAAAGAAAGCGGGGGTGAAGGTGAAGGCCTGCAGCCATATTACAGGCGGTGGCTTCTATGAGAATGTTCCCCGTATGCTGAAAGAAGGCACCCGGGCGGTGATCAAAAAGGACAGCTATGAGGTTCCAGCCATTTTCCGTCTTCTGGCTGCCAAAGGAGATATCGCGCCGGAGATGATGTACAACACCTTCAATATGGGGATCGGAATGGTGCTGGCAGTGGACCCTGCTGACGTGGATAAGACCATGGAGATGATCAGGGCAGCAGGGGAGATCCCCTATATCATCGGATCTGTCGAGGAGGGAGAAAAAGGAGTGACCTTATGCTGAGAGTGGGAGTGATGGTGTCAGGAGGCGGAACCAATCTCCAGGCCATTCTGGATGCCATGGAAAACGAAACCGTCACCAACGCCGAAGTGGAGGTGGTCATCAGCAACAATCCGGGAGCCTACGCCTTAGAGCGGGCCAAAAACCACGGCATAGAGGCGGTATGTCTGTCTCCGAAGTCATTTGAGAGCAGGGAGGCCTTTAACGAGGCATTTCTCAAGAAGGTAGACGAGTATGACCTGGATCTCATCGTGCTGGCTGGATTCCTGGTGACGATTCCCCCTGCCATGATACAGAAATACAGAAATAAGATCATCAATATTCACCCGTCCTTAATTCCCGCCTTCTGCGGAGTGGGATACTATGGACTGAAGGTCCACGAGGCGGCTCTGAAAAGAGGGGTAAAGCTGACAGGGGCCACGGTGCATTTTGTGGACGAGGGCATGGACTCCGGTCCCATTATCCTCCAGAAAGCGGTGGAGGTGCTTCCGGGAGATACGCCGGAGATCCTACAGAGACGGGTCATGGAGGAGGCGGAGTGGAAACTCCTTCCCCAGGCCATCCATATGATTGCCAACAAGAAGTTATAAAAAACAGAATCCCCCGCAGCCTGTTTCGCGGGGGATTCCTGGTTTTATTCTTCATTTCACAGTGCTGTTTCCATATGTCCACAACTATAGTATAAGTAATTGCCTGGAGGGTGTAAAGCCTATATTCTCGTAAAAAATTGTTTTGCGTTTACAGGCAATATCCGATATAATGATATGGATGTTAGACGCAGACAAAAAGAGTGAGGAGGCGGAACATGAAAGTATTGATTGTAGGCGGCGGCGGAAGAGAGCACGCCATCGCGTGGAAAGTGGCCCAGAGCCCAAAGGTGGAAAAGCTGTACTGCGCTCCCGGCAACGCGGGAATTGCACAGGTGGCAGAGTGTGTGGACATAGGAGTCATGGATTTTGACGGTCTGACCAGGTTCGCGAAAGAAAAGGCCATCGATCTGACCATCATCGGGCCTGATGATCCGCTGGCGGCGGGAGCGGTGGACGCTTTCGAGGCTGCTGGGCTCAGAGTGTTCGGACCTAGAAAGAACGCGGCTGTCCTGGAAGGGTCAAAAGCGTTTTCAAAGGATCTGATGAAAAAGTACAACATTCCCACGGCGGCTTATGAGACCTTCGATTCCCCCGAGAAGGCCCTCGCGTATCTGAAGACAGCGAATATGCCTATCGTTCTGAAGGCGGATGGCCTGGCTCTGGGAAAGGGGGTTCTCATCTGCAATACCCACGAGGAGGCTGAGGAAGGCGTCAAAACATTGATGATGGACAGACAGTTCGGCTCCGCAGGAGACAGGATCGTGGCAGAAGAATTCATGACGGGCAGGGAAGTGTCCGTGCTCTCCTTCGTGGACGGAAAGACTATCAAGGTGATGACCTCCGCCCAGGATCACAAGAGGGCCAAAGACGGAGATGAAGGCCTAAACACCGGCGGCATGGGGACATTTTCTCCCAGTCCTTTTTACACCAGAGAAGTGGACGCGTTCTGCAGGACCAACATTTTCCAGCCCACAGTGGATGCCATGAGAGCGGAGGGCAGAGAGTTTAAGGGGATTATCTTTTTCGGTCTGATGCTCACCGAAAACGGACCAAAGGTTCTGGAGTTCAACGCCAGGTTTGGGGATCCGGAGACCCAGGTAGTTCTGCCCAGAATGAAGAACGACATTGTGGATGTATTTGAGGCGTGTATCGACGGCACGCTGGACAAGGTAGAACTGGAATTTGAAGACAATGCGGCGGTATGCGTGGTTCTGGCCTCCGACGGATATCCTGAGCACTATGAAAAAGGGCTGCCTATTTTCGGTCTTGACAGCTTTAAAGACAAAGACGGATACTATGTCTTCCATGCCGGCAGCAAATTTGACGAAAGCGGACAGATCGTGACCAACGGCGGTCGGGTTCTCGGGGTTACGGCTGTAGGAGAAGACCTGAAGCAGGCCAGAGCCAACGCCTACGCGGCGACGGAGTGGATCCAGTTTGCCAACAAATATATGAGGCATGATATCGGGAAGGCCATCGACGAGGCTTAACAAATGTATCCGTCAGATTTCTGGTTTTCCGTGGATATGACAAAGTGGAAACCAGACAAAACCACGGAGTTCCCAGGCTCCTCACATGAGCGGATAACCATAGAGACATATGTTCCCGGCGTTTAAACTGTGATAAAGGGAGGAAATCTTATGAAATATAAACGGATGCGGGCTCATATAGTGGCTCTGGCCGCCGCGGCTGTTCTGTGGGGCTGCGCCGGTCCGAAGACAGCTGCGCGTGAGATAGTGCATGAGGCTGTTTCCGAAACCGCCGGACAGTTCCGGGAGGCCTGTGTCACACCCAAGGACAGAATTGCGGTGACTGCGGCTGAGAGATCCTTCCGTCTGGAGAATGTACCTGCCTATTCGGGAAATCCTTACGAGATGATAAACGGCAACGCGCCCTATTTCACTGAGACAGAACTGACCGACCGATCTTTCGAAAGCTACAGTGACCTGGATTCCATGGGCAGATGCGGCACGGCTCAGGCCTGTGTCGGAACTGATCTCATGCCTGTAGAAGAGCGGGGAAACATAGGACAGATCAAGCCTTCCGGCTGGCACATAGTCAAATATGACAACATAGACGGCAGGTACCTGTACAACCGATGCCATCTCATAGGATACCAGCTGACGGGGGAGAATGACAATGAGAAGAATCTGATCACGGGAACCAGATACCTGAACACGGAGGGAATGCTGCCTTTTGAGAATATGGTGGCAGACTATGTGAAAGAGACAGGAAACCATGTACTGTACCGGGTAACGCCTGTCTTTGAAGGGGAGAATCTGGTGGCCTCCGGCGTGCTGATGGAGGGTCGGTCCGTGGAGGACGGAGGAGAGGGAATCCTGTTCTGCGTGTATGTGTACAACGTGCAGCCCGGAATATCCATCAGATATGAGGACGGCAGCAGCGCGCCGGCAGAAGAGGCAGAAGCACAGACCCGGGCCGAAACTCAGTCCGTCAGGGAAACTTCTCAGGACGTACAGCCGCACGAGATCCGGACAGCAGATTACATTCTCAATAAAAACACAAAGAAATTTCACTATCCCACATGCCCGTCGGTGGGAGATATGAAGGAATCCAACAAGATCTACTTTACCGGAAACCGGGACGAGGCGGTCCGGCTGGGGTATACGCCCTGCAAGAGATGCAGCCCATGAATATCAGGAAACTATAGTCAGATATCCGGCTGGCACATGCTTGGTGAGCCAGACTCCGTTGACAGACCGGAAAAATACATATCCGTCTGCGGACATCCGGCCGCTGTCAACCCGATATATCACCGGTTTTCCGTGGCGGGCTCCCACTTTTAAGGCCGTGGCCATGTCGCCGGAGAGATGGACATACAGGCGTCCCCTGTGAAGAAGTCCCTTTTCGCTGATGGAGACCACATAATTCTCTCCTGTTCCATGATAGAGAAACCCAGGAGGTTCCGTCTGGGGCAGTTCCACATCAACAGGAACCGAATGACCCTGATTGGCCCGGATCAGGGTCTTGTTTTCATTGAATGAATATCTCTGCTTGTCATCAGTTCTTACAATCTCTTCAAGGATGGCCATATCTATATACCGCGTCCTGCCAATCCCTTCCAGCAGTTCTTCCACATCTGCCCACCCGTGCTCATCCAGGGTGATGCCTGCTGCTTCCGGGCGATGGCGCAGAAGCAGACTGATATACCGGCTCAAACCAACCAGATCCATATTCAAAATCCCTCCTGTCATTTATATAACAACCATGGTAGCAAAATCCCGAAATCTTTTCAAGCGTTTTCTCTGGCATACCTGAAACACAGCCGCACATGGCAAAGCCCCCGCCCAAGGTCAGTTGTGGACGGGGGTAATCAGATCAGGGACAAAGACATCATAATGGATGTACACAGCCTCCGCGTCAGGATGCCTGGGGTTTTCCTTTTTGTAGTCGCTGATATAGCAGTTGGCGCTGCCCATATAGTGGTATTTCTCGGCGGTCATGGCTTTATAGTGATCCTCAGAGTAGCGGTAATTGATGTACCAGGCGGTAGCTGGGCCTTGCTTAAAGACGTAATCCCTGTTGCGATTGTATCCGTGGACCGTGTTTTCCGACCAGTTTTTTGCCTCAATCATGTCCATCATACTGTACATCTCCTCCTGATTCTCTGGGGCATTCAGCCAGTCATGGGCATCCCAGTCCTCCAGGGCGTCGATGTAGGCCCGGTAACAGGCCAGGGCGGAAAGCTCGGCATCGTATTCTATGGGGGGTACCCCTACCTCCGCCCGGTACTCGTTCACATGGTCCAGCTCCTCCTGCTGCATATGGGTCAGCTTGGTGGCCAGCTGCTTCTTCTCGCTGCCGGTGGTGACAACCCCCTTCTGGGTCTTTTGGTTCATAGCGTAGTAGAAGTAGTAGCACTCGTAGTTATCCCCAAAAGCCTTTCGGACCTTGGCGTCGCAGTTCTTCTGGTAGGCGGCCACGTTGAACCCCTGGCAGCCCTGGCGTCCCTCATGGATGCCCACTGTCTGGAAGTGCCTGAGGAGCAGGGCCTTGTCCTTGTGGTAAAGGTGGGCTAGGCCGGGGAAGGTCCGGATGTAGTAGTCGCCGTCAAAGAGGAGGTCCCAGTCCACCTCCTCGACATAGGCGTCGTACAACTTGCCGTACTCCCAGGTGACGTCGTAGGGATTCTCCCCCTCGTCCACGTCCACGACACAGGCGTGGCTGTAGAGTTCCACACGGGCCTCAAGACCGGCAAGCCGGGCGATGTCCTGGATGCCGGAACTCACCTGGAGTTCCTCTTCTGTCTTGGGCTTAGAGGAGGCAGATGAGGACTTGGAGGAAGAGGGGGACTTACCGCTCCCGGTGTCCTTATCCTTGGACGAGAAACCGGAAGGAACCTCGTCCGGTTCCTCCGCCGCCGCCGGCCTCTCGCTCCGGGGCTGGCTGGCCTGGGACCGGGCCCCCTGGTAAGAACTTTTCTCCTGTCTGCCGCTCTCTCTGAGGGGAGCCGGGCTTTGAGCAGGAGCGAATCCACATATCCCTGCCGTCAAAAGGACTGCCAGCATCAGAGCAGGCACCTTCGTTTTCTTTCTCATCAATACAGTCACTTCTTTCTATCCGCTCACAGGGCGGCGTATTACCCCGGACCTGCGTTCCTGTAACGGTTTATCCGGGGGTCAAATGGAATTTTATTATACCATTTTCGACAAAAAAAGTAAAGTTTTTCGCTCATGCGTTTCGCGTGAAACACAGCCGGAAACCCTTGAATAAAAGCAGAATTAATAGTATAATTATTGTCAAATGCCAAAATATATTATATCCAAGGAGGACACGATTATGGTCAACTGGAACAATATGGATACACTTGCTTCTTTCCAGGAACTTCTGAAGGCAGAGCAGGTAAACCTGGTCCAGGTTATGGAAGGGGAAAACGGCGCGGAGAGAGTGAAAAAGTACAGTGTACCCATGGCAGAAGGGATGGTCTACAACTATGCTGCCAAGCAGGTGGATGACACGGTGCTGGAAGGGCTTGCCAGACTTGCCGAGGAGGCTCAGCTGACAGAAAAATTCAAAGCTCTTTACAATGGGGAAGTGATCAATACCGGAGAGAAGAGACTGGTGCTTCATCACATGACCCGCGGACAGCTGGGCGAAGCGGTTGTAGCCGACGGCGTGAATAAGCGTGATTTCTATGTAGAGGTGCAGCAGAAGGTTGCGGAGTTTGCCAAGAAAGTCCATGCCGGAGAGATCACTAACGCGGCAGGCGAGAAATTCACCACTGTAGTCCAGATCGGTATCGGCGGCAGCGACTTGGGTCCCCGCGCCATCTATCTGGCACTTGAGAACTGGGCGAAAAAGCATAATACTCTCAAGATGGAAGCAAAATTTATCAGCAACGTGGACCCCGACGACGCGGCGGCGGTTCTCGGATCTGTGGATGTGGCCCATTCACTCTTTGTTCTTGTCTCAAAGTCAGGGACAACCCTTGAGACCCTGACCAACGAGTCCTTTGTCAAGGACGCCCTGAAGAACGCAGGCCTGGATGCCTCCAAACACATGGTGACAGTCACCAGCGAGACATCCCCTCTGGCCAAGAGCGACGATTATCTGGCAGCCTTCTTTATGGACGACTACATCGGCGGACGGTATTCTTCCAGTTCCGCAGTGGGCGGCGCCGTGTTGTCTCTGGCTTTCGGACCTGAGGTTTTCCAACAGTTCCTGGAAGGCGCTGCCGAGGAGGACAAGCTGTCCATGAACGCGGATATCACCCAAAACCCCGCTATGCTGGATGCCCTCATCGGTGTGTACGAGCGCAATGTACTGGGCTATCCGTGTACGGCGGTTCTTCCCTATTCCCAGGCTCTGAGCCGTTTCCCGGCCCATTTACAGCAGCTGGATATGGAATCCAACGGCAAAAGTGTAAACCGTTTCGGCGAGCCTGTAAATTACCAGACTGGTCCGGTGATCTTCGGCGAGCCCGGAACCAACGGACAGCACTCTTTCTATCAGCTGCTCCATCAGGGGACTTCCATCGTGCCCCTTCAGTTCATCGGATTTAAAAACAGCCAGATCGGCACGGATGTGGTGATCCAGGACAGTACCAGCCAACAGAAATTGTGCGCCAATGTAGCTGCCCAGATTGTTGCCTTCGCATGCGGAAAGTCAGACGAAAACAGGAACAAGAACTTTGAAGGCGGCCGTCCTTCCAGCATCATCATCGGCGACCAACTGGATCCCAGAACCCTGGGAGCGCTGCTGTCCCATTTTGAAAACAAAGTCATGTTCCAGGGCTTTGTGTGGAATGTAAACAGCTTTGACCAGGAAGGCGTACAGCTTGGGAAAGTGCTGGCTAAACGGGTGCTGGCCCATGAGACAGACGGAGCATTGAAAGTATTCAGTGATCTGCTGAATATTTAATAAGAACATCGGCCCGAGGGCAGTATAACGGCAGGCAGACATATTCAGGAAAGAGTATGTCTGCCTGATTTGGCGGCAGCTTTTTCGGCGGGGGAGGTCAACATGGACATTGCTGGAGACAGGGTGATTCTGCGGGTAATCGAAGAACAGGATAAGAACATGTTGCAGAATCTGATTGAGGAGCCAAAGACGGCGAAGGTAACCGGCGGGTATTCCGCTTCCGTTTCCTATGAACACCAGATGGACTGGTTTCTCTCCGTGCCCAGGCCTGCAGGAGAGCTGCGCTGTGTTATCGCAGACCGGGAAAATCCCAGAAACGCGTTGGGGATTATCGTACTCTCCAATGTAGATTCACAAAAAAAGACGGCGGAGATCTATATCAAGATTATGAAATCCGTCCGCAAAAAAGGATATGGACAGGATGCCGTAACAGTTATGGTGTCTCACGGATTTTGTAAATTGGGTTTGAGATGTATTTATTCCCGCATTCTGGAATATAATGCCGCATCTCGAAGATTGTTTGAGAAATGTGGTTTCAGACAGATCGATACCCATAAAAGCAAAGTCTATAAAGATGGGTACGACAGAACGGTATGTATTTATGGAAAAATAAATCCATTCACCCTGCGGTTGAGCATGGATATCTCACATGAGTATGAGGAGGATGAGAAAATGGCTAGAATCTATACATCTGCAGATCAGCTGATCGGAAGAACCCCTCTTTTGGAGCTGGTTCACATAGAACGGGAGGAAGGAGTGGAGGCACGGGTTCTAGGTAAGCTGGAATATTTTAACCCAGCCGGAAGCGTCAAAGACCGCGTTGCCAGGGCTATGGTTGACGATGCAGAAAAAAAGGGGATCTTAAAGCCAGGCTCCGTCATCATAGAACCCACTTCCGGCAACACCGGAATCGGCCTGGCCTCCGTGGCGGCGGCCCGAGGCTACCGCCTCATCATCGTGATGCCTGAGACTATGAGCGCCGAGCGCCGTCAGCTGATGAGGGCTTACGGCGCCGAGCTGATTCTGACAGAGGGGGCAAGAGGGATGGAAGGAGCAATCGCAAAGGCTGACGAACTGGCGCAGGAGATTCCCGACAGTTTTATCCCCGGTCAGTTTGTAAATCCTGCCAATCCTGCTGTTCACAGAGAAACCACCGGTCCGGAGATATGGGAAGACACAGACGGCAAGGTGGATATCTTCGTAGCAGGAGTAGGAACCGGCGGGACAATCACCGGCGTGGGAGAGTATCTGAAATCCCGGAACCCGAAGATACAGGTGGTAGCAGTGGAGCCAGCCTCCTCCCCCATGCTCAGCAAAGGTATCTCGGGAGCACACAATCTCCAGGGAATAGGGGCCAATTTCATCCCCCAAGTGCTGAACACCTCCGTTTATGATGAGGTTATTGCCGTGGAAGATGAGGATGCCTTCGCCGCGGGAAAAAAGGTAGGACGCTTGGAAGGGGTGCTGGTGGGCATCACTTCAGGAGCGGCGGTGTGGGCAGCGCTTCAGCTGGCCAGACGCCCTGAAAACAAGGGAAAGACCATCGTGGCCCTCCTGCCTGATACGGGCGACCGTTATCTGTCCACCGATCTGTTCGCGGACAGGACGATATAGCTGGTGTAAATCTCATGGATATCCATGAAATAGAAGAGTATTCGCGGAGACCGGTTACATATGAAACAAATTATGAATTTATTTTTCACTTTTGGAAGAATAGGAGCGCTTACTTTCGGCGGCGGATATGCCATGCTCTCTCTTCTTGATTATGAATGTGTCGAAAAAAAGAAATGGCTGACTGCTGACGAGCTGATGGATGTCACGGTCATTGCGGAATCCACGCCAGGACCTATTGCGATAAACTGTGCAACCTATACGGGATACAAGACAGCTGGTATGGCAGGTGCCGTCGCGGCAACTGTGGGCATGGTTCTCCCGTCTTTTCTCCTGCTTTTCGGAATTTCCGCTTTCTTTGAAAATATGCTGGTTATTGATATGATCGAAAAAGCATTTCGGGGAATCCGGATCGCCGTTGCAGTATTAATCATACAGGCGGCAATAAAGATGATAAAGAAGATGATGAAAAAATCTCCTCAAAAAAAATACAGATGGCAATTGTCATGTTCTTTTTTCTAGCAGCATTTACCTTGAATCTTGCAGGAGTACATGTTTCCACGATATATCTTATTCTGTGCAGCGGATTTATAGGTTTAGCACTTTTTGGACATTCAGAAAATAAAAAGACGGAGAGGAATGATTCATGATTTATGTAGAACTGCTGTGTGCGTTTTTAAAAATCGGCTTGTTTTCTTTTGGCGGCGCATATGGAGCTATTCCTCTTATCAGGGACGTGGTTCTCACAAAGAACTGGATGGATACAGAAATGTTTTCTAATCTTGTTGCGCTCAGTGAGTCCACCCCCGGTCCTATTATGGTAAATATGGCCACTTATGTGGGAAGTAAACAGGGCGGTTTTGGAGGAGCGCTGGTCGCAACACTCGGTGTGGTTCTGCCTTCGTTTTTTATTCTGCTGGCAGTTACGATTCTGTTTCACAATCTCCTGAAGCAGAAAAAAGTACAGGCTGTGTTAAAAGGGGTGAAACCCTGTTTGATGGGTGTGATTCTTGCCACGGGAATCTATATGGCATTTTCTATATGTGTGGAGACAGATTCATTTACGGTTGATCCCACATCATGCGTAATACTGGTTATGTTAGGATTCATCAGCTTTCTGTATAAGGTTGTGAGAAAAAAAGAATTTTCACCTCTTGTGTTGCTGTTACTTGCTGCGGTTATGGGATGTATTTTTTATTGAAAATATCCTTGTCAGTAATCACCAGAAAAGGAGAACTATTATGTTTATACCAATGGAAGGGAAAATCCCCTATATGCGTGTGCTGGATCCGCTGTCAGACACGTGGCAGGTGCTGTATTATGATCAGCTGGGCTGCGGCAATTCTCCTGCGGACTTAAGTCCTGACCGATGGATTCCCGAACTGTTTGTGGACGAGCTTTTAAATCTTATAGAATACCTGAACATCAAGTCCTATCATATTCCGGGACAGTCCTGGGGCGGTATGCTGGGGATCTGCCTGGCCAACCGGCAGCCGGTTGGTCTGAAGAGCCTGGTGCTTGCGGGAAAATATGATCAGTGTACGCCTGCTGTAGTAAAACGGATGCTGGACCATATCGAAAATGTCCGGGCCGTTCAATTTGAAGAAAGCGGTCATGTTCCCCAGTTTGACGAGACGGATCAGTTTATTCAGGTCGTCTCGGAGTTTCTGACGAAAAACGATTGATTGTCGAAAGGAGAATTTATGAAAATTCTGGAAGAATTTGATGACAGCAGACAGGCGGTGGTGAATCCCACGGACTTGATAAAACCTGTCCCGGATATGCCAGAGGTGGTGGTCTCCTGTTTTGCCAGAGAGACTTTTGACCGCATGGTGGAGGGCTTTGGCGGGGTAAAGATCGGAGAGACCCGGGAGGCCAACATGGTGATTCCGGTTTACAGGACAATCTTTCAAGGCGCTTCTATCGGAATGTATATGTCACCTGTAGGAGCCCCCGCCTGTGTCTCCACGGCGGAGGAGATCTTTGCCATGGGGGCAAAAACCATCATTCTCTTTGGCACCTGCGGGGTGCTGGAGAGGTCAATCGAAGACTGTTCCATCATCATACCCGACAGGGCTGTCCGGGACGAGGGCACCAGTTACCACTACATGCCTGCCTCGGACGAGATTCCGGTGAATCTCCGGTACACAGAGACCTTCGCAGAACTCCTTCGGGAACTGGGCTGCAACTATACCATAGGAAAAACCTGGACATCCGACGGCATCTATCGGGAGACCAGAAAGAAGGTGGAACGCAGGAGACAGTCAGGATGCGTCTGTGTGGATATGGAGTGCTCGGCCATGGCCGCTATGGCAGGATTCCGTGAGAAGGAATTATTTCAGTTCTTTTACGCCGCAGACAATCTGGACGGCGAAGTATGGGACAGCCGCAGCCTGGCCAATGAGATCAACCTAGAAGGGAAAGACAGGATCGGAAAGCTGGCCATGGAACTGGCAGTCAGGGTGTGTTCCGTGAGCACCAGTGATTGATTCCATGTCGTTTTCTAAGAGAATTCTGCTTTGCATCCGGAGACCTCCACGGTCAGGGCGAATCAATGCCGTGAAGGTCTCTGGATGTAAAGGTGGTTGTGCTACACGGATGTAGTGAAACGGCTCTGATCTTTTGGATCCAGCGCGGTGTAGAGCTGAATCTTTTTTGTGATGTCCTTGTAGGCCTCGGGTTTGATTTTCTTTTCCTGGGCCAGCTCCTCCAGAACCATATTGACATTTAAGCTGAGGGTCAGAAGGGTATTGGCCAGGTTGCGCATGATGCCGATGGCGTTGGAGCTGTTGTTTCTGATAAAATCATCAAAATCTTTTTCCTGGATGCGCATGACCAGCACATCACTGTAGGCCACGACCGTGTAGATGCTGGGCTTGCCGCACAGGATGGAAAGTTCTCCAAAACATCTCTGTTCAGAGAGCATCCCAACCATATATTCATCTTCTTTTCCATAATTGAAATAGACGATGGCTTTTCCGTGTATAATCTTATACAGGACCTTTTCTGTGGAACCTTCCGCAAGGATCACCTCATCTTCGGCGAATTGTATCATTTTTGATTCTTTGATTTCCATGGACAGATACCCCCTTTTAATATGCTTTTCTAAATTTTATCGAAAAATTTTCCATAAGTCAACGAAGTTTTCCGGACAGAAAACAAGGTGATTTGGGTATTCGGGTTGATCCCAGAGGGCAAAAGCAGAATTCGCTTAACTATGTGACATTAGTCACCAAACCGTAACTTTTTTGAAGTATAATATAGCTTATGGAGGGCCTGTTCCGGAGAGGAAGGTGACAGAAATGATTGAATTATATTATGGGGAAGATGACCCCAATATCGCTCATATGGTGAAAGAATATCTGGAACAGAGAAACTTTCGGGTGACGGTACGGTCCACCCTGGGAGAGCTGAGAAAGGCTGTGGAGGACCATGTACCGTCCATGGTACTGCTGGACTGGAACATGCCTGACGGCCATGGGGACGGTCTCTGCCGGTGGATCCGGAGAAATTGGAGGGAACTGCCGGTTATTTTTCTCACAGTTCGGGGGGATTCCCGGGATATCGTGGCAGGTTTTGACAGCGGCGCTGACGATTATGTGGTGAAGCCCTTTGAACTGGAGGTGCTGTACTCCCGGATCCAGGCGCTGCTCAGGAGAACCGGCCATATGTCCGGACAATACCTTTCCTGCCAGGGGATCTGTATCGACCGGAACCGGAGAGCCGTCACCTGCCATTCGGAGGAAGTGAGCCTGAGCGGGGCGGAATATGACCTGCTTGTGTATCTGATGGAGAATAAGGGGAAGACGGTCACCAGGGAAAGACTGCTGGAGCAGGTGTGGGACATAAACGGAACTTATGTAAATGACAACACGCTGACGGTCACCATAAAACGCCTGCGGGATAAGCTGTGTCAGCCTTCCTGCCTGAAGACGGTGAGGAGTGTGGGATACCGTATGGAGGACCGACTATGAGGGGAAAGAAACAGATCCTCATGGTGTCCGGGCTGGTGCTCGCGGTCAGTCTGCTGGTGTCTTCTCTCACGGTTGTTCTGGTCTCCCGTTCCTGGAGGCGGATTTCCTATGAACTGCTTAATTCTGTCTGTACCCGGATCCTGGTGCGGGAACCGGAGGCAATAGACATGATTGCCGCCGGGCTGAAAGAGGCGGTGGACGAGGGAAGAGGCTATGAGGCGGACAGAGACGTTCTCCGGGATTTCGGATATGACAAATCTGATGTGGCCTCGCTGCCGGCATACCAAAGTTTTCTGTGCGCCGCGGCGGGATTTTTCGCCGGCCTTCTGATCCTTGCCGTCACTGTCTGGTATCGGGACAGACAGGAATCCCGGCGTATCCAGGCTTTGACGGAGTATCTGGAACAGGTGAACCTGGGCAGGGCGGGGATCATGGGGACTTTTGAGGAAGATCCGTTTTCCGGGCTGGAAGATGAGATCTATAAGACCGTGACCTCTCTCTATGAGACAAGAGACCAGGCGGTTGAGACGAGAAATAATTTCGCCCACAATCTGTCCAACATTGCTCATCAGATCAAAACGCCTATCACGGCCATCTCTTTGTCGCTCCAGACCATGAAGAGGGCATATGACAGAAAACACCTGGAACAGATCGAAAAACAGCTGGGAAGGCTGACACGTCTGGAGGAGGCTCTCCTTGTCCTGGCCCGGCTTGACGCCGGGGTTCTGGTTCTTGAGAAGGAGAAAGTGGATGTTTTTACTCTGCTGGTCCTGGCCGCGGATAATCTGGAAGAATTGTTACGTCAGTCAGGGACAGCCATCGAGATTCCGGAGCTGGGAGAATTTACGGTCACAGCGGATCTGGAATGGACCATGGAGGCGGTGATGAACCTGATGAAAAACAGTATGGAACACAATGAAGGAGGAAGGATCTACTGCGATTACGGGCAGAATCCTCTCTACACCTTGATCCGGATCCGGGATGAAGGAGAGGGATTCGCCAAAGAGGATATCCCCCATCTTTTTCAACGGTTCTATCGGGGGAAAAAACCGAAGGGAAGCGGGATCGGCATCGGGCTGGCCCTGGCAAAAGAGATCATCGAGAGACAGAACGGGGTCATCAGGGCAGGGAACATGCCGGAAGGCGGCGCTTATTTTGAGATCCGGTTTTATGGTGGGATAGCGGACAAGGAGGAAGAGAAAAATGGAAATATTAAGGTGTGAGGGAGTGAGCCGGATCTACGGTTCTGGCCAGAACCGGGTGACAGCTCTGGACGATATCAATCTGACAGTAAATCGGGGAGAATTTGTGGCAGTGGTGGGGCCTTCCGGCTCTGGAAAATCTACACTGCTCCATATTCTGGGAACTGTGGACAAGGCTGACAGCGGCAAAGTGACTGTGGACGGAACCGACCTCTCCACTCTGAATCCCACCGAGGCGGCCATTTTCCGACGGAGAAAAGTGGGGCTGGTGTACCAGTTCTACAACCTGATCCCCACACTCACCGTGGAGAAAAATATTCTCATGCCTCTCCTGCTGGACAGGAAGAAACCGGACAGAGAATATTTTGAAGAAGTAGTGGGTTCTCTGGGCATTTCTCATAAGCTGGGGGCTTTGCCGGGTCAGCTGTCCGGGGGACAGCAACAGAGAGCGGCCATTGCCAGGTCCCTGATCTATCGTCCGGCTTTGCTTTTGGCGGATGAGCCCACGGGAAATCTGGATCGGAAAAATTCCGGGGAGATCATGGATATGCTGAAACTTTCCAACCGCAATCTGAACCAGACGATCATCATCATTACCCATGATGAGAAGGCCGCTTTGGAGGCGGAGCGAGTCGTAACCATAGAAGACGGACATATTGTGGGCGATGAACGGCGGAGGTGAGAGATATGTGGAAGGATTATTCATGGAGCTCTCTGAAAAACAACCGGGCGTCAAATCTGTCTGTTGTCATAGCGGCCTTTATCTCGGCCCTGCTTCTGTCCCTGCTGTGCGGATTGTTTTACAATATGTGGAAATATGAGATTGAGAGGCTGACCCTGGAAGAAGGGGGCTGGCACAGCCGCCTGGAGGGGGACCTGGATCAGGAGGACATAGAACGGATCCGGAATTTTGCCGGTATCAAAGAGGTGGCGGTGACAGAGGGGAAGGGCCAGGGAGGGGGGACGACGGCGGAGCTCTATTTTGATCACATGAGAGATGTGTACGGGAACACTCCCCGGGTGGCTGCTCTGGCGGGGATTTCGCCGGAGACGGTCGCTTACCACCATGAACTTCTGGCCATGTATCTGGTCCGGGACCCGGAGGATCCGGCTCCCAGGCTGATATTTCCCCTGTTTTTGGTGATCATGGCCATGGCTTCAGTCTCCCTCATCGCCATCATACACAATGCTTTTGCTGTATCCATGAATGAGAGGACTCATCAGTTCGGCATTTTTTCCAGCATCGGAGCCACACCGGCCCAGATCCGGGCCTGCCTCTTACAGGAGGCCGCCATGGTGTGTACCCTGCCGGTTCTGGCAGGCAACCTTCTGTCCATTGTCCTTATCAAGTTCCTCTTAAAGCTGATCAATGTTTTTCTGGGAAAGGGCATACCGGGGAGACACGAGACCGTTTTTGCCTATCACCCTCTGGTTTTGGGCCTGTCCTGTCTGGTGACCGTGATCACCATATGGGTTTCCGCCTGGCTTCCGGCCAGGAGATTGAGCCGACTGACTCCTCTGGAGGTCATAAAATATTCGGCGGAACCGGAATTAAAGAGGAGAAAAAGTTCCCCTGTGCTCAGGCTTTTCTTTGGCATGGAAGGGGAGCTGGCCGGCAATGCTCTGAAAGCGCGGAAAAAGGCTCTGAGGACCGCCAACCTGTCTCTGGTCTGTTCCTTTCTGGCATTTACTCTCATGCTATGTTTTTTCACCCTGTCGGAGATCAGCACGGAAGAGACGTATTTTAAGCGGTATGAAGATGTGTGGGATATCATGGTCACCGTAAAGGGGGCTCAGGTGGACTCCTTTGAAGAGACGAGAAGGATCCGGGAACTTGAGGGAGTGAAAAATGTCATCGTGTATCAGAAGGCAGGGGCCAAAAGGCTGGTGAGAGAGGAGGAGATCAGCGAAGAGATGAGAGCCTTCGGCGGCTTTGACCAGGCTTACGGGCAGGAGGTGGAACGGACGGATGAGGGCTGGCTGGTGAACGCTCCCCTAGTCATATTGGACGATGACAGTTTTCTCGCCTACTGTCGGCAGATCGGGGCAGAACCCGGCCTTGACGGGGCTGTGATCCGAAATCAGATCCAGGATGTGTCGGATCCGGATTTCAGGCACCGGAAAAGCGGTCCTTATCTGAAAGGAGAGAAAACCACAAGCCTGCTGAGGCTGGCAGGAGGGAAAGAGGTGTCCGGGGCTGCCCTGGCGCCGGGGGGCCACAGAGGAGAAAGGGCAGCAAAGATCCCGGTTCTGTCCTACGCGGCACAGGTTCCTGCCCTGAGAGAAGAGTACGGAACCAGGGATTGTTATGAGCTGGTCCATATTCTTCCTGCCTCCCTGTGGAAGGAGATCAGGGGACAGGCGGGGGAAGGAGAGGAGGAGATCTATGTCCGGGTTCTCGCGAAAGACCAGGCCTCGGCGGAGGAGCTGAATCGGCTGGAAGAGGAAATTGTCGGGATTGTCGGAAATGTTTACCGGACAGAAAGCGAAAACCGCATGGAGGAGAAGACGCTGAATGACAGGCAGATCCGGGGGATGATGACGATCTTCGGCGGCTTCTGTGTTCTCCTGGCTGTCATCGGCATGGGCAATGTGTTTTCCAATACTCTGGGGTTTGTACGCCAGCGGAGACGGGAATTTGCCAGGTATCTGTCCGTGGGACTGACTCCGGCGGGAATCCGCAAGATGTTCTGGATCGAGGCCCTGGTCATAGGACTTCGGCCTGTTCTGATCACTCTGCCCCTTTCGACGGCAACGGTCTGGTATCTGCTGAAAATGAGCTGGATGGAATGGCCGGTATTTTGGTCCCGGGCCCCCTTTGTCCCTGTGGCCGAGTTTCTGGCAGCGGTCTGGGCGGCCGTGGCTCTGGCTTATTACCTGGGATGGAGAGGTGTGAAGACCATCAGCCTGGCCGGGGCTCTGGGGGATGACAGGATGATGTAGGGGATGACAGACTGTCGAAAAGGTTTTGTATAACAGGATTTCCACCAGACTGGTGCCGTTCACCACGTAATTTCGTCCGTTTACGGCATAACAGGAAAGATTGTAAGTTTCCTGTCGATATAAAAATCAGAACTGTACGCGGAAAGAAGGTGCCCCATGGTCTCGATTGCTGTCTGTGATGATGAACTTTTAGAATGTATTTCCATATCGGAGAAGATCCGGGGCTGTATGGAGGAATTGAAGATCCCCTGCCGGGTTGAGCAGTTTCACAGCGGAAAGGAACTGCTGGGCGCTCTGGGGCGATTCGATCTGATCTTTTTGGACATTCTCATGGATGGGATGGACGGCATGGAGACGGCCAGGCGGTGCCGCGGCCTGGCTTTTGAAAAGACTCTGGTGTTTCTCTCATCCAGCCGCAGGTATGTGTTTGACGCCTATGATGTGGAAGCGTTTCATTATCTGGTAAAGCCTGTGGACAGGGAAAAGCTGAAGGGTGTCTTAAAACGGGCCGTGGAGAGAGAGCGGCACCCTTCCCACGACTACATTGTGGTCACCAGTGAGCGGCAGAAGAGAAAACTTTTCTTAGACCAGGTCCGGTATTTTGAGATCAGAGGGAGACAGATCGATGTCCATGAAAAAAAGGGAGTCTTTACCTATTATGAGCGGATCGGGGGCCTGGAGAAGCAGCTCGGGGGGAAAGGTTTTTTCCGGTGCCATAAAAGTTATCTGCTTAATTTGAAATATGTGGAGGTCTACAACCGACAGGAGGCGATTCTTGACAACGGGGAACGGATCGTCATCGCCAAGCGCAGGTATGATGAATTCTGTCAGGCCATTCTGGCCTACATGCGGGAGAACGGGGGAATCTTATGAATCAACGCGCCGGCTGGGATATCTTTTTGTTTCTGCTCACGGAATTTTTGTATGTCTGGTCCGCTTCCCGTTTCCTGCGGACACATTTGCAGGGGAAGTCCCGGGAAGGCAGAGTCTTCGGAGGGCTTCTTTTTGGCAGCCATATAGTCATGGTCTCCTTTCTGGAGAATCGTGGGATCCCTTATATCCTCTATGCCCTCTGTGGCCACGGAGTGCTTCTGGGCCTGACTATGGCTATATTCAGAGGGGAGAGGGAGAGAAAGCTGCTTATTGGGGTGATCCTGGCAGTGATGAGCCAGCTGATCTGGAATTTCACCGATTCTTTCCTGTGTTTTATGGGACTGATCCTGGTCAGAGTCCTGTCAGGCAGCGGGGAGACGGCCTTTGTGGGCGTGTGGGGGAGGCGGGCTATTACTCTTTTTACCTGCGTTGTGGGGGTTATTGCCGTCTGCCTGCTGTCAAAGCCCCTTGAGCCTGTTTTTGAGGATAAGAGAAAAAGCTGGTATCTCTCCCTCATCGCTCCTCTTTCCGGCATGATGCTTGTCACAGACCTGGCCAACTGGGCAGCCAGCAACGGGATTCTGGTTCAGGACAGGGGGAGATACGGTCTGTTTGAAAACCAGCTTTTCAGTCACACCGCCATGTGTATTTTTACCGGGCTGGTCATGGTGGCAGGAGGGGCTTGTATGCTTGGAATGATACGGGCTGAGCATGAGGAAATAGCTGCAGACGAGT
>CATLBR010000002.1 GCA_949879795.1 uncultured Hungatella sp. | reverse complement strand
GCTGAGCTTAATAATATAAGTTTTAGGTCTTGCCATAGTCGCCACCACCGTTTCTTTTTATGATAACATGGGATGGCATTTTATGGAAGAATAATTTAACTAATTATAATGCAGACAAGACACTAGTAAAGATTTGTGAAGAAAATTTTCAAGAGAAAAGGATGGATATCAGATATGGCATTACTTGAGACATGGCGGAATGTAGCCTATGGCGACGGCCTGAATGATAAAGAGAGAGAGAAACTGTGGTCCGGTTATTTTGCGATCGAAAAAGGGATATATGAAAAGATTTTGTCTGATCCAGCCCAGGTGATCGAGGGAACGGTGAAGGAACTGGCAGAGAAGTATGAGACAGAGCTTCTGATTATGACCGGTTTTCTGGATGGAATCAACGACAGCCTGAAAGATTATCAGAACCCTATCGATACCATGGAAGAGGACACCGTGGTAAAGATCGAGATCGATCCGGAGAAACTGTACTACAATATGGTGGAGGCTAAGGCTGACTGGCTTTACAATCTGCCCATGTGGGATGATATCCTGACCGAGGAGAAGCGAAAAGAGCTGTACAAGGCTCAGAAGGCATCCGGAACCGTGGTGAAAGGACCTAAGATCGGCAGAAATGATCCCTGCCCATGTGGCAGCGGCAAGAAATATAAAAAGTGCTGTGGGAAAAATCTGTGACAGGATAGAGGAAAATCTGTATTTAGCGGAGCAAAGAGCAGGAGTATGGATCCCTGCTCTTTTTATATCGCCAGGCGGGAGCGTGGAACAGAGAAATCAAGAGGAACAGAGGCATAAAGGAAAAGAGAGGTTTATATATGGACGCGTACACAAGTTTTGCGGAGGTATATGACACATTTATGGACAACATCCCATATGAGGAGTGGGCGTGTTATATCGTCAGTCTGTTAAAAGAATACGGAATCCGCGACGGGCTTGTGCTGGAACTGGGATGCGGCACTGGAAGTCTGACCGGGCTTCTGGCGCGGGAAGGCTATGACATGATCGGTGTGGACAACTCCTGCGACATGCTCCAGATCGCCATGGAAAAGCAGGAGGAGGCCGGGCTGGATATTCTGTATCTTCTCCAGGATATGCGGGAGTTTGAATTGTACGGAACCGTGAGGGCTGTGGTCAGCGTGTGTGACTCCATGAATTATATCACCGGCCATGAGGAGCTGGTTCAGGTTTTGAAGCTGGTGAACAATTATCTGGATCCAGGTGGAATCCTGATCTTTGATTTGAACACGGAATACAAATACAGCAGGATACTGGGGGACAACATCATCGCCGAGTGCAGGGACGAGGGCAGTTTTATCTGGGACAACCATTACGACGGGGAGACGGGATTGAACGAGTATGATCTGACGCTGTTCATCCGGGAGGAGGGGCAGCTTTACCGCAGGTATGACGAGACCCACTACCAGAAAGCCTATGGTCTGGAGGAGATCAGGCAGGCTTTGGAAGAGGCAGATCTGGAGCTGTTGGCGATGTATGACGCCTTCACGAGAGATCCTGTTAGAGAGGACAGCCAGAGAATCTATGTGATCGCTAGAGAACGAGGGAAAGAGAGGAGTAAGTGATGGCAGATTATATAATCAGAGGGACGGCGGCCCAGGGGCAGGTTCGGGTCTTCGGGGCTACCACCAGGGAACTTGTGGAGACGGCCAGGGCAAATCACAATACAAGTCCTGTGGCTACAGCCGCGCTGGGGCGGCTTTTGACGGCAGGCGCCATGATGGGAACCATGATGAAAAATGAGAAGGATCTGCTGACTTTAAAGATCGACTGTGACGGCCCCATAGGAGGTCTGACAGTGACGGCGGATTTTAAGGGGGATGTGAAAGGATATGTGAACAATCCCATGGTGGTTCTGCCATGCAATGACAAGGGGAAACTGGACGTGGGAGGAGCCCTGGATGTGGGGGTGCTGAGCGTTATTCAGGATATCGGGCTGAAGGAGCCTTACGTGGGACAGACAATTCTAGTGAGCGGAGAGATCGCGGAGGATCTGACTTACTACTATGCCACCTCAGAACAGACTCCCTCCAGTGTAGCTCTGGGTGTGCTGATGAACAGGGACAATACGGTGAAACAGGCGGGAGGATTTATCATTCAGCTGATGCCGGGGGCGGACGAGGCTATAGTGGGCGCTCTGGAGGCACGGCTGGGGGAACTGCCGTCAGTGACTTCGCTGCTGGATGAAGGCCTGAGCCCGGAAGAGATTCTGGGAAGGCTTCTGGGGGATATGGAGCTGGAGATCACGGACACGATTCCCGCCCGCTTTTTCTGCGGCTGTGACAAAAAGCGAGTGGAGAAAGCACTGATCAGCATCGGAAGACAGGAGCTTCAGTCCATGATCGACGACGGGGAACCTGTGGAGGTCAACTGCCATTTCTGCGGCGCAGATTACAAATTTTCCGTGGATGAACTTCAGGAATTGATGGAGCGGGCAGTCAGGTAGGGAAAAGAAAAAGCAACACAAACAAAAAACGCGCTGAAAGGCGCGTTTTCTGTTTAATCACAGTACGGTGTAGATCTCTCTTCCCTTTACATAATTCAAATCCCCCCGGGTAATCAAGCCGAAGGCTTTATCCCTCTGAAAAAAAGACAAATTATATATAGAATGAAAAAGGTACACTGATAACTAGTTGATTATAATTTTGTCACGTTTGTAGCCTGTGGTCCTTTGGCGCCTTCGATCACGTCAAATTCAACAGCAGCGCCCTCATCCAGTGACTTGTAGCCGTCCATGTTCAGGCCTGAGTAGTGAACGAATACATCGTTGCCCTCCTCGTCACAGATAAAGCCATAACCCTTCTGATTGTTGAACCACTTAACGGTACCCTTGCTCATGATGCCTACCTCCAAAATAGAAATAAAAATAGATTTGTGCTGCGGGACATTCCGCAACCTATCTAAGAATAGCATAATTGTCAGACAGTGTCAAATAGTTTTGTGGAAATCTATGAAATCTTGTGGTATGATAAACTCAAACAATTGACAAGGAGAGAGTATGTTCAAGCTGCAGAATATCGAAAAACATTTTAAAACCATCACAGAGCACAAGCTGCTGGTGATGAAGTACTGTTTCCAGGTGGGATTATACCGGCAGGGGCTTCTTCACGATCTTTCAAAGTATGGGCCGGAGGAATTCTGGAGCGGCGTGTATTATTATCAGGGAAACCGCAGTCCCCATGCGGCGGCCAGGGAAATTCACGGCTTTTCTCCTGCATGGCTGCACCACAAAGGAAGGAACAAACATCATTTTGAATACTGGATTGACTATACCAATAAGAAAGAGGAGGGATTGGCAGGCCACAGGATGCCCCTCAAGTATGTGGTTGAGATGGTGATGGACAGGATTGCGGCCTGCAAGGTCTACAAAGGAAAAGACTATACGGACAGGAGCGCGCTGGAGTACTATGAGAGGGAGCGCCCCTTTATCCTGCTTCACCCCAAGACCAGGGCATTGTTGGAGAGACTTTTGCGCATGCTGGCAAGGGAGGGAGAAGAAAAGACATTTGCATATATAAGGAAACTTTTAAAAAATAAAAATAAGTATGAGTATAGGAACCGTCTTTCTGAACCAAACTGAGATAAAAAGAACATGTTTGTAAAAGGAGCGGCGGCTATGAATCGTGACGAGAAGAAGACAGAAAAAGAGATTGAGGAGAAAAAGGACGCGAAACTTGAGGAATACGGTCAGATGACTCTGGAGGACAACAGGGAAAAGAGGAAGATTCACCTTCTTTCTATCATCGGAGAGGTGGAGGGACATGAAAATGCTCCCGGGAATTCCAAGACAACCAAGTATGACCATGTGCTTCCTCAGCTGGCGGCCCTGGAAGACGATGCCCAGGTGGAAGGGATGCTGGTGCTTCTCAACACCTCGGGGGGAGACGTGGATGCCGGGCTTGCCATTGCGGAGATGATCGCGTCCCTGTCCATGCCTACGGTCTCTCTGGTGTTGGGCGGCAGCCACTCTATCGGGGTTCCTCTGGCAGTGTGCACTGACTACTCGTTTATTGTTCCCACGGGAACCATGATGGTCCACCCGGTCCGTATGACAGGGATGGTCATCGGGGCCGCTCAGACATACGAATATTTTGAGATGATTCAGGACAGGATACTGAGCTTTGTTTCGGGACATTCGGATATAGCCTATGATCAGGTGAAGAAGCTCATGCTGAACACAGAGATGCTCACCAGGGATCTGGGGACGGTTCTGGTGGGGAGAGAGGCAGTGGAGCAGGGACTCATCGATGAGGTGGGAGGAATAAAGGAGGCCTTGAAGAAGCTGCATCAGCTGATCGATGAAAGGAATCAGACAGGTTACTGTTCACAGGATACCTGTGGACAGTAACTCAGGAAGGAAACTGATCTGGCCTTGGATGGGTATGCCCTTGCAATTTGTCCCGTTTTTATGTATACTATCTTCATTGGAAAAAAGAGGAACTTGGAGTAAGGAGGCAGAAGGCAGGTGGCTCAGGCAGCAAAAAGCGGGAAGACAACCGCAAGAAAAACCGCAGCGTCAAAGACCGGTACGCGGCCGTCAGGCAGGAAACAGTCTCATGGACGGCAGAATCAGAGTAAGGGCAGAGACTATGAGCCGGAGAAAGAGTACGGTTTTATGCGGGAGGAAGTATTTCTTATCGTTTCCTTTGCTCTGGCGGTGCTATTGTTTTTAAGTAATTTTCATCTGTGCGGTGTAGTAGGGGATTGGTTGAGAAAGGTGCAGCTGGGAATCTTCGGAATGGTAGGTTTTGTTGCACCTGTTCTTTTGTTTGTCGGCACTTGTTTTGCCCTGTCCAACAAAGGGAATCCTATCGCGTATCTGAAGACGGGGGCGGCAGTGGCGGGGACACTGATTCTGTGCGGCCTGGCAGAGATGCTGTTCGGCAGCGGATATAAAGACGGCCAGAAGATCCTGGATGCTTTTGCCAGGTCTTCGGAAAAAGGAGCAGGGGGGGGGCTGGCAGGCAGCTTTCTGGCTCAGGGGCTGGGCTCTGTGGTAGGGGTGGTAGGAACGTATCTGCTGCTCCTGGTAATATTTGCCATCTGCTGTGTCCTGGTGACAGAGAAATCCCTGGTGGCTGTGGTGAAGAAAGGCGGAGGCAGGGCTTACCGGTATGCCAGGGAAGATGCAGACCGGAGAAAAGTCCGCCATGAAGAGAAGAAAGAAGAAAAGAGAGAGAAGAAGCGGCTCAGGGAGGAACAGAGGGCCAGAGGGGTGAACTTAAGCTCCACCAAACTGGGAGACGGGAAAGAACCGTTCCCGGAAGATTATGGTGGAGAGTCTGCATATGAAGACGAGCAGTATTGGGAAGAGCAGGAGCCTGTGAGGAAGGCGGTTCCCGAGACGGCATCCATGGATATGCCTCAGGAGGACCACAGGGAAGATGTGTTCACAGGCAGTATTGTCATGCCTCAGCAGTATTTAGATGAAGACTACATAGATGACGGCTATGAAACCTATATAGATGAAGGGGATGACAGAGTACCTTTTGACGACGATGATGTGCGGATTGTCCACGAGGCGCTGAGAGAGGTCTGGCAGGATACAGCAGATGCCGCCGTCCGGGGGGAGTGTTGGGATGAAGACGGATATACTGGCGGGGCTGAGGAGGAACGATGGGAAGAGGAGCAGGATGCCAGGCAGGAGGAGCTGGCCTCGTTTTCCGGCGGTTCCGTATTTGACAGAGATATGTCCTCTTTCTGTCAGAGGCCTGATCCTGCTGTAAAGGAGGACGCAGGGGATGACAAGGAAATTCTCACTGCGGAGATCGTGGATGATCTGGAGATAGAGGAGGGGACTAAGCGTGTGGTGACGGCCTCGGGAAAGATCATCGAGAGTGACACGGAGGCGCTGAAGAAGAAACTGGAGTCCAGGAGGCAGGAAGTCAGGGAAGAGAAAGGAATGGAGATTCCGGCAGTGACGGCCCGGAAAAAGGAAGCGGTGAAGCGGGAGTACCAGTTCCCGCCGGTGACGCTGCTCAGCCGGGGAACCAGACCGGCGGGGGCCTGTTCGGAGCAGGAGTACAGAGATACTGCTGTGAAGCTGCAGCAGACTCTGAAGAATTTCGGTGTGGGCGTGACCGTGACGAATATCAGCTGCGGACCTGCTGTGACCCGGTATGAACTCCACCCGGAGCAGGGAGTGAAGGTGAGCAAGATCGTAGGTTTGGCAGACGACATCAAGCTGAGCCTGGCGGCGGCAGATATCCGCATCGAGGCTCCTATCCCGGGAAAGTCCGCAGTGGGTATCGAGGTCCCGAACAAGGAGAATGTAACCGTATATCTGAGAGAGATTTTCGAGTCCGAGGAGTTTAAGAAGGCTTCTTCCAAACTCTCCTTTGCGGTCGGAAAGGACATCGGGGGGCAGGTGGTGGTGACAAACATCGCCAAGATGCCCCACCTTCTTATCGCGGGAGCTACCGGCTCCGGCAAGTCGGTTTGCATCAACACGCTGATCATGAGTATTCTCTTCAAGGCCAGCCCTGACGATGTGAAGCTGATCATGGTGGATCCCAAGGTGGTGGAACTGAGCGCCTACAACGGCATTCCCCATCTGCTGATTCCTGTGGTCACTGATCCCAAGAAGGCCTCGGGCGCCCTGAACTGGGCTGTGGCAGAGATGATGAGCCGCTATGACAAGTTCGCTCAGTACGGTGTCAGGAACCTGGAAGGGTACAACGCCAAGGCAGAGAGGATCAAGGATATAGAGGATGAGAACAAGCCGGAAAAGATGCCCCAGATCGTCATTATCGTGGATGAGCTGGCAGATCTGATGATGGTCTCGCCGGGGGAGGTGGAGGACGCTATCTGCCGTCTGGCACAGCTGGCCAGGGCAGCGGGCATCCATCTGGTCATCGCCACACAGAGACCTTCGGTGAATGTTATCACCGGTCTGATCAAGGCCAACGTGCCGTCAAGAATCGCCTTTGCTGTGTCTTCAGGGGTGGACTCCAGAACCATCATCGATATGTACGGTGCGGAGAAACTTCTGGGGAAAGGAGACATGCTGTTCTTCCCCCAGGGGATTCCAAAGCCTCAGCGGGTTCAGGGCGCTTTCGTGTCCGATCAGGAAGTGTCGGCGGTGGTAGAATTTTTGGCTGCCCAGAATACGGAGCCTGAGTACCGGGCCGACATAGAAAACAGTATGGCGGCTCCGGCGGTCTCTGCAGCTCCGGAACAGAAAAACAACGGCCGGGACGAATATTTTGAACAGGCAGGCAAATTTATCATAGACAAAGAGAAAGCCTCCATCGGCATGCTTCAGCGGATGTACAAGATCGGCTTCAACCGGGCTGCCAGGATCATGGATCAGCTGGCGGAAGCGGGAGTGGTGGGGGAGGAAGAAGGAACCAAACCCAGGAGGGTGCTGATGACTATGGAGGAATTTGAAAACCTGTTGGCACAAGAGTGACGATACCAATTGTAAGGAGGAAATGTACATGAAGACAGATATCCAGATTGCCCAGGAAGCAGCCATGCGGCCCATCAAAGAGGTGGCAGCCGCCTACGGAATTAAAGAAGATGATTTGGAACTTTACGGAAAGTACAAAGCCAAGCTCACCGATGAGCTGTGGGAGGAGGTAAAAGACCGCCCCGACGCCAAGCTGGTGTTGGTGACAGCCATCAATCCCACACCTGCGGGTGAGGGAAAGACGACCACCAGCGTAGGTCTGGGGGATGCCCTGTCAAGGATGGGGAAAAAGACGCTTATCGCACTGAGGGAGCCGTCTCTGGGGCCCTGCTTCGGAATCAAGGGAGGAGCCGCCGGAGGCGGTTATGCCCAGGTGGTTCCCATGGAGGATCTGAATCTGCATTTTACCGGTGATTTTCATGCAATCACCTCAGCTAACAATCTTTTGGCCGCCCTCCTGGACAATCATATTCAGCAGGGGAATGCTCTGAACATCGACACCCGGCAGATCCTGTGGAAACGATGCCTGGACATGAATGACCGTGTGCTGAGAAACGTGGTGGTAGGTCTGGGAGCCAAGGCTGACGGCGTTGTGAGAGAGGATCATTTTGTCATCACGGTCGCCTCGGAGATCATGGCTATTTTATGTCTGGCGGCCGACATGGCTGACCTGAAAGAAAGGCTGGGAAAGATCATCGTGGCTTACAACTATGCAGGTGAGCCGGTGACCGCTAGGGAACTGACCGCGGTGGGAGCTATGGCCGCGCTTTTAAAGGATGCCATCAAACCAAACTTGATTCAGACTCTGGAGCACACAGGGGCTGTGGTTCACGGAGGACCCTTCGCCAACATCGCCCATGGCTGCAACAGTGTCCGGGCTACCAGGACGGCCCTGAAGCTGGCTGACATCGTCGTGACGGAGGCGGGCTTCGGCGCGGATCTGGGGGCAGAGAAATTTCTGGATATAAAGTGCCGCAAAGCTGGTTTGAAGCCTGACGCGGTGGTTCTTGTGGCCACGGTGAGGGCTCTCAAGTATAACGGCGGAGTGGCGAAGACAGATCTGGGGACAGAGAATCTGGAGGCTTTGAAGAAGGGAATTGTCAATCTGGAAAAGCACATTGAGAATATTCAGAAGTACGGTGTCCCGGTGGTGGTGACCCTGAATGCTTTCACCTCGGATACCCAGGCGGAATATGCATATATTAAGCAGTTTTGTGAGGAGAAAGGCTGCGAGTTCGCTCTGTCCCAGGTGTGGGCAAAGGGAGGCGAGGGAGGTCAGGCGCTGGCGCAGAAGGTTCTGGAGACTCTTGAGACCAAGGAGAGCCACTATAAGCCACTGTACCCTGACGATATGAGCCTGGAGGATAAAATTGCCACAGTGGCCAGGGAGATCTATGGTGCTGACGGTGTCACCTATGTGCCTGCGGCCAGGAAGGCGCTTCAGAAGATCACCGATATGGGCTTCGCCGACCTTCCGGTGTGTATGGCCAAGACCCAGTACTCTCTGTCTGACGACCAGAACAAGCTGGGACGGCCCACAGGTTTCTCCATCAATGTGAGGGATGCCTATGTGTCTGCGGGAGCGGGGTTCGTGGTTGTTCTCACAGGCGCCATCATGACCATGCCGGGGCTGCCAAAAAAACCTGCGGCCGACAATATCGACGTCAATGAGGACGGAGCCATCACAGGATTATTCTAAATTTGGAGGAAGGCATGAACGTATCAGAAAGCCTTGAAGAATATATATGTCTTGCAGGAGATCCGGACCAGGAAGTCCGGGAAGTGGTGTACGATTCCAGAAAAGCGGTTCCCGGCGCCGTGTTCGTGTGTATGAAAGGCACAAAGACAGATTCCCATGACTTTATCCCCCAGGTGCTTGAGGCAGGAGTCTCGGTTCTGGTGGTGGAGAAGGGGCTGGAGGAGTTGCCCTGCCCCCTGCCGGAGAACACAACGGTGTTTCAGGTGGAAAGCGGCCGCAGGGCGCTGGCCTATCTGTCAGCCGCCAGGTTTGATTATCCTGCGGGAAAGATGACCTGCATCGGCGTGACGGGCACCAAAGGAAAGACCACCACCACCTACATGCTGAAAGCTATTTTGGAGGCGGCGGGAGAGAAGGTGGGGCTTATCGGTACAGCCGGGGCGGTTATCGGGGATAAATCCTGGCCTACGGTGAACACCACGCCGGAGTCCTATGAGCTGCACCAGTATTTTGCCCGGATGGTGGAGGCAGGCTGTCGGTACATGATCATGGAGGTGTCTTCCCAGGGGCTGAAGATGCACCGGGTGGACGGCATCGAGTTTGACTATGGTATCTTCACCAACATTTCCAGAGATCACATCGGGCCTGACGAGCATGCAGATTTTGATGAGTACCTGTATTATAAATCCCGCCTTCTGAGGCTCTGCAAAACAGGACTTGTGAACCGGGACGACGAACATTTTGAACAGATCGTAAGGGATAGCACCTGCAGGCTGTACACTTACGGGTTGGACAGGGAGGCAGACTTTATGGCCTCAGATATCCGGTATGTGTCGGAAAGTGATTTTGTGGGGCTGGATTTTCTGGTGAAGGGACGGCTGAACCTGGACGTGAGAGTCAATATTCCGGGCAGATTCAACGTATACAACGCCATGGCGGCAGTCTGCACGTGCAGCTTTCTGAACCTGCCGGAGGAGAAGATCAGCCATGCCCTGGAGCATATGTATGTAAATGGACGGATGGAGATCGTCCACACGTCCTGGCGCTGTACGGTGATTGTGGACTATGCCCACAACGCAGTGAGCATGGAAAGCCTGCTGACTACATTGAGAGATTATCACCCCAGGCGTCTGGTGTGTGTCTTTGGCTGCGGGGGAAACCGGTCCAAGGACAGGAGATATTCTATGGGGGAAATCGGAGGAAAGCTGGCGGATCTGTGTATCCTCACATCGGACAATTCCCGATACGAGAAGCCGGAAGATATTATCGCCGATATCAGAGGAAGCCTTGAGAAGACAGGTGGAGCTTATGTGGAGATACCGGACAGAAGAGAGGCCATTGAATACAGCATCCTCCACGCGCAGCGGGGAGATATGATCGCGGTTATCGGGAAGGGGCACGAGGACTATCAGGAGATAGAAGGGGTGCGCCATCCGTTTTCAGACCGGCAGGTTATAGAGGAAGTAATCAGTAAATTGGAACAGGAACAGGGAGGCATGTGATGATGAATATGACAGCAGGTCATATAGCGGAGGTGTCGGGAGGAACCATTCTTTTGGGTTCTCCCCGTACGCCGGTAGAACACATAAGCCTGAATTCCAACAATATGAAGGGGAACGATTTGTTCGTTCCCCTTATTGGGGAAAAAGTGGATGCCCACAGATTTTTGTTTCAGGCTGTGGAGCAGGGGGCCGCTGCCGTTTTCACCAGCGAGCACAGAGCGGCGCCGGAAGGGGCAGAAGGAGTCTGGATCCGGGTGGAGGACACGAAGAAAGCTCTCCAGGCCCTCGGGACATATTGCCGCAGCCGTCTTGGCCTTCCAGTCATAGGGATTACCGGAAGCGTAGGTAAGACCACCACCAGGGAGATGGTGGCGGCAGCTCTCTCTGCAGAACGGCAGGTGTTTAAAACACCGGGCAATTATAACAGCCAGGTGGGTGTGCCAGTGACCATGTGGGAGATGGGCAGAGAGGACTACGACATTGCCGTGGTTGAACTGGGAATGAGCGAGGTGGGGGAGATGACGGTGATTGCCCGGATCGCATGTCCGGACATGGCGGTGATCACCAACATCGGCGTGACTCACATCGGGCAGCTGGGAAGTCAGGAGAACATTTACAGGGAGAAAATGTCCATACAGGACGGGCTGAAAGCGGGGGGAATCCTGATTCTCAACGGAGATGACCCCTGGTTGGCGAAAAGCAGGGCGAAAGAGGGATGCCGTGTTGTGTTTTACGGAGCGGGAGAGAACTGCGACTACAGGGCGGAGGATATCCGTCTTTCAAAAGGGTATCCGTCTTTCACGGCTGTATGCAGGGGAGAGAGGATTCCCGTGAATCTGAAAGTCATGGGAGCGCACCAGGTGGGCAATGCCCTGGCGGCTTTGGCGGCGGCGGATTTGAACGGTGTCTCCCTGGAAAAGGCGGCCGGGGCCCTGGAGACTTTTGAAGGGTATCAAGGGCGTCAGCAGCTCTGGGAGAGGGACGGGATGATGTTTATCGACGACACTTACAATGCCAGTCCGGTCTCCGTCAACGGGGCAGTGGATATTCTGTCATCTCTGGATAAGTATCGGCGCCGTATAGCGGTTCTGGCGGATATGAAGGAGCTGGGAGCGGAGGAAGGCAGGTTTCACCGGGAGGTAGGAGAGCACCTGGGGAGAAGCAGAGTAGATATGCTTTTAACCTTCGGAGAACTGGCTCGGGAGATAGAAAAAGGAGCCCTGATGGAAAATCCAGACCTTGCGGCTGTCCATTTCCAGGAGAAGGAGGCTCTTGAGCAGTTTCTTCTGGAGAGTCTTCGGGAGGGAGACGCGGTTCTGTTTAAGGGATCCAACAGTATGAAGTTAGGAGAGGTGGCACAGCATGTATGCCAATATCATAATTGATATCTCTCACGAAAAAGTAGATAAGACATTTCAGTATCGAATTCCCCCCGCGCTGGAGACACAGGTTCAGGTGGGAACCCAGGTGGAGGTTCCTTTTGGAACCGGCAACCGTCTGCATAAGGGCTATGTGGTGGGGCTGACGGAGCAGGAAGAGTTTGACAGAGATCGGATAAAGGAAGTGGCTGGGATTGCTGCCAAAAGCGTGACGGCAGAGTCCCAGCTGATTCAGGTTGCCTGGTGGATGAAGGAGCGATATGGTTCCACCATGAATCAGGCTTTAAAGACCGTACTCCCCGTGAAACAGAAGGTGAAGCCAAAGCAGGTACGCTGTATCCGCCGTCTTATGACAGAGGAGGAGACCAGGAAGGCAGCCTGTGAGGCGGCAAAAAAGCATTATAGGGCCAGGGAGCGGCTTCTTATGGCCCTGACAGAGTCGGAGGAGCTGCCCTACCATGTGGCTGTCAGTCAGATGAATCTGTCGGCTGCCTCGTTAAAGCCTATGGTGGAAAAAGGACTTATCGCTCTGGAGACGGAGACGGTGGTCCGGGGCCCCAGGATACAGGGGGATTTAAGCGTCCGAAGGTTTTTTCTCAATGAGGCCCAGAGCAGGATCGCGGCTGATTTTTCTGAGAGGTATGACAGGGGAATCCGAGAGACTTCTCTGATCTGCGGGGTTACGGGAAGCGGCAAGACGGAAGTTTATATGGAGATGATCAGCCATGTCCTGGAAAAGGGAAAGCAGGTGATTGTTCTGATTCCAGAGATTGCCCTGACCTACCAGACGGTGATGCGGTTTTACCGGCGGTTTGGAGGAATGGTATCCATCATCAACTCCCGCATGTCTGCCGGCGAGAGGTATGATCAACTGGAGAGGGCGAAAAGCGGAGAGGTTCGGATCATGATAGGTCCCAGGTCAGCGCTGTTCACCCCGTTTGCTCAGCTGGGGCTGATTATTATCGACGAGGAGCACGAGACTGCCTATAAAAGCGAGACATCCCCGAGATATCATGCCAGAGAGACAGCCATCTATCTGGCAGGGATGAATCAGGCTTCGGTAGTTCTGGGATCCGCCACCCCTTCTCTAGAGGCTTACTCCAGAGCTTTGGCGGGTCAGTACCGTCTCTACCGGCTGTCGGAGAGGGCGAAACAGGACAGCCGCATGGCTCAGGTTCATGTCATCGACCTCCGGGAGGAGCTGAAGGCGGGTAACAAATCCATCTTCAGCCGAAGGCTTAAGGAGGCTGTAAGGGAGAGACTTGAGAAGAAAGAGCAGACTATGCTCTTTATGAATCGGAGAGGGTATGCCAGCTTTGTGTCCTGTCGTTCTTGCGGCGAGGCTATCAAATGTCCTCACTGTGACGTGACTCTGACTCTTCATTTCGGGCAGAAACTGGTGTGTCATTACTGCGGCTATGAGGTGAGATCGCCTGACAGGTGTCCTTCCTGCGGTTCTCCCTACATTGCTGGATTCGGGACAGGGACCCAGAAGATCGAGGAGATGACAAAAAAGATGTTCCCTCAGGCAAGAGTCCTTCGGATGGATATGGACACCACATCGAAAAAGGACGGGCATCAGGAAATTCTCTCGGCTTTCGCGGACGGGGAGGCGGATATTCTCATAGGAACCCAGATGATCGTAAAAGGACATGATTTTCCCATGGTGACCCTGGTGGGGGTGCTGGCGGCGGATCTGTCTCTTTACACATCGGATTTCCGATGCGGCGAGAGAACATTCCAGCTCCTTACGCAGGCGGCGGGCCGGGCGGGCAGGGACAAGCTGGCGGGGGAGGTTCTTATCCAGACGTACAATCCGGAGCATTACAGCATAAAGTGCGCTGCAAGTCAGGACTATGAGTCCTTTTACAGGCAGGAGATGGTGTTTCGTGACATGCTGGGCTATCCACCCTCCTGCCAGATGCTGGCGGTTCTGGCCTCCTGCAGGCAGGAGGAGACGCTTGAGAAGGCCATGGAGGATATGAACCGTTGGACTCAGGAGATCTCAGGCTGTGAGGAGATCCGTGTCATCGGCCCGGCACAGGCTTCAGTCTACAAAGTTAATGATATATATAGAAAAATTTTATACTTGAAACATGAAAACTGTGATATACTAATAAGATTAAAAAACCATATAGAAGAAAAAAGCCGTCAGGCGGCATGGTATGGGTATGTGGCCGTCCAGTACGATTTCGCGTGAAAGAGAGGATAAGCAGACAATGGCATTGAGACAGGTGAGGGTCATCGGAGATGAGATCCTTTATAAAAAATGTAAACCTGTAAAGGAGGTGACGCCCAGAATTCAGCAGCTTATCGACGATATGTTTGATACTATGTACGAAAACTGCGGCGTGGGGCTGGCTGCTCCTCAGGTAGGAGTCTTGAGACAGATAGTGGTCATCGATATTGAGGACGGAGATCAGTATCTTCTGATCAATCCTCAGATTCTGGAGGAGTGGGGAAGCCAGACAGGCCAGGAGGGCTGTTTAAGTGTTCCCGGCAAAGCCGGCGTGGTCACTAGGCCTGACCACGTCAGAGTCAGAGCCTACGATGAGAACATGGAACCTTTTATCCTTGAAGGTGAAGGTATGCTGGCGAGGGCAATCTGCCACGAGTGCGACCATCTGAAAGGCGAGCTTTATGTGTCTCGGGTGGAGGGAGAACTCCAGGATGTGGAGGACCTGGAAGAGGAGGAATAGAATGCGGATTGTGTTTATGGGAACACCGGAGTTTTCCGTGCCTGTGCTGGAAGCTCTTGTAAAAGAAGGCCATCAGATTGCAGGAGTGGTGACTCAGCCTGACAAACCGAGAGGAAGAGGGAAGGCAGTGCTCATGACACCGGTGAAGGAGAAAGCCCTTGAGTACGGGATTCCTGTGTATCAGCCGGCGAAAGTGCGGGAAGCGGAATTTGTGGAGGTATTAAAGGGGCTTCGGCCGGATATCATGGTGGTAGTGGCCTTTGGCCAGATCCTGACAAAGGAGGTTCTGGAGATCCCCCCCAGAGGCTGCGTCAATGTCCATGCCTCCCTTCTTCCAAGGTACCGGGGGGCGGCTCCTATCCAGTGGGTGATCATCGACGGGGAGAAGGAGACAGGTGTAACCACCATGATGATGGACGAGGGGATAGACACGGGAGATATGCTGGAGAAAGAAGTGGTGGCTATCGGGGAGGATGAGACAGGCGACAGTCTCCACGACAAGCTGAAAGAGGCGGGAGCCAGGCTCATCGTGTCTACACTGAGGAAGATCCAGGCGGGAATCGTGGTCAGAGTGCCTCAGACAGACCAGGGGACCTGCTATGCCAGGATGTTGAAGAAGACCATGGGAGATATCGACTGGACCATGGAGGCGGAGGCCATTGAGAGGCTGGTGAGAGGCCTGAATTCCTGGCCGGGGACATACACCAAGTGGAATGGAAAGACGCTGAAGATCTGGAAGGCAGCCGTGATTGACGGTGAGTATGAGGGGGTCTGCGGTCAGGTGGTCTGCGCGGATAAGGGCACGATCCTGGTGAAGACGGGAAAAGGGGCCTTGTCCCTGCTGGAACTGCAGCCTGAGGGAAAAAAACGGATGGCGGCGGACGCGTTTCTGAGAGGGTATCCTGTGGAAACGGGTACGGTGCTGCAGAGCAGCCGATAAGAAGGAGAGCAGCGATAGAAAGGAGTTGTCGGTATGTACGGTGGCTATTATGGCATGGGATTTTTTGATCCTACGATGATTTTGCTGGTGATCGGAACCTTGCTGTCTCTTGTGGCGTCAGCCAGGGTGAACAGCACATTTGCAAAATATTCCAGGGTGCGGAGCACCACAGGCATGACGGGGGAGGAGGCGGCTAGAAGGCTTCTTCAATCTCAGGGCATCTACGATGTGTCGGTGCGCCCTGTGTCGGGAAGCCTGACGGATCATTATGATCCCAGAACCAAGACCGTGAACCTGTCGGAAGATGTGTTCCGCTCATCTTCCGTGGCGTCAATCGGGGTGGCGGCCCACGAGTGCGGCCATGCCATTCAGGATAGCCTGGGGTATGTTCCTCTTCGGATGAGAGCAGCTTTTGTGCCGGTGGCAAACTTTGGAAGCAAATTGTCCTGGCCCCTGATTCTTCTGGGACTCTTGATGGGAGGAAACAATATGCTGGTGCAGATCGGAATCTGGATGTTTCTGGCTGTTGTACTGTTTCAGCTTATCACCCTTCCTGTGGAGTTTAACGCCTCCAGCCAAGCTATAAAGCTGGTGGACCAGCTTGGAATTTTAAGCGGACAGGAAGTAGGGCAGACCAGAAGCGTTCTGGGAGCGGCAGCTATGACTTATGTGGCAGCGGCGGCAGCGTCAATACTGCAGCTGCTTCGTCTGGTGATACTGTTTGGAGGAAACCGAAGACGTGACTAGAGAAAGAGACGGAAGCGGCATGAACGCCAGAGAACTGGCGCTGGACGTCCTTTTAGAGATACTTGAGAGAGACGGATTGAGCCATGTGGTACTGAATCAGGCTCTCGGCAAATATCAGTATCTGGAAAAGCAGGACAGGGCCTTTGTCACCAGAGTGGCGGAGGGGACTCTGGAATATCTGATACAGATCGACTATGTCATCGGTCAGTATTCCAGTGTTCCGGTTTCAAAGATGAAGCCTTTTATCCGCACACTTCTGCGCATGTCTGTGTATCAGATCCTTTGTCTGGATCGGATCCCTGACAGTGCGGTGTGCAACGAGGCGGTGAAGCTGGCGGTGAAACGGCATTTTCAAGGTCTCAAGGGATTTGTCAACGGAGTTTTGAGAACCATCGTCAGGGAGAAGGGAAAACTTGAGTTTCCCGATGATTCGGTGCGCTACTCCGTGCCCCGATGGATGCTGGACATGTGGAGAGAAGTGTATCCGGAGGTTGTGATCCACAGGATGCTGGAGGCATTTTTGGAGAAGAGCAGGCTCAGCGTCCGCTGCAATTTGAGGCGGGCGGACAGGAAAACCATAAAAGAAAGTCTGGCACAACAGGGAATCGGAGTGGAGGAGAGCGAGTATTCGCCGAATATTCTGTATCTGGACGGAATCGATTATCTGGAGGCCCTGGATGCCTTTGGCAGAGGCTGGATTCAGGTGCAGGATCTTGGCTCCAGCCTGGCGGTCACGGCCGCAGCGCCAAAGGAGGGACAGTACTGCGTGGATGTGTGTGCTGCTCCTGGCGGAAAAAGCCTGCACATGGCGGATATTCTGGGAGAAGACGGCTTTGTGGAAGCCAGAGATATAAGCGAGAACAAGGTGAGTCTCATAGAGGAGAACATCCGGCGGTGCGGATTCTCCAATATAAGAGCCAGGGTCATGGATGCCCTGGTGTTTGACAAGGAGTCGGAGGAGAAGGCGGATATTGTCCTTGCGGATCTGCCCTGCTCCGGTCTGGGGATCATAGGGCGGAAACCGGACATCAAGTACAGGATATCTTTAGAGTCCATAGAGGAGTTGGCCAGACTGCAGAGGGAGATATTGTCTGTGGTGTGGCAGTATGTGAAGCCAGGGGGAACTCTGGTATACAGCACCTGTACGGTGAGCAGAAGAGAGAATGAAGAGAACGCGGCCTGGTTTGTGGAGAACTTTCCCTTCAAGCCGGTAAATATAGAAGAAAGATTAGACAGGAAACTGCGGTCAGAGACTATGAGGCGGGGGTATGTCCAGCTTCTTCCCGGACACTATCCGGGAGACGGTTTCTTTCTGGCAGTTTTTGAGAGGGTATGATGGCAGAAAAAACAGATATAAAATCTCTGACAGTGGAGGAACTGGAGATCTGCTTGAAGGAACAGGGAATCCAGGGCTTTCGCTCCAAACAGATTTTTCAGTGGCTTCATCAGAAGCTGGCAGATTCTTTTGAAGATATGACCAATTTGTCAAAAGATCTCCGCAGACAGCTGGAGGAAGACTATGGGCTGACAGCGCTGAGGACGGTGGATGTGAAGGTTTCTTCCGTGGACGGCACCAGAAAGTACCTGTTTGAGCTTGACGACGGACATGTGATCGAGAGTGTGCTGATGAAATACAGACATGGCAATTCCGTGTGTATCTCCTCACAGGTGGGGTGCAGGATGGGGTGCCGTTTCTGTGCCTCCACCCTGGGAGGTCTGGAGCGGAATCTGAAGCCGTCAGAGATGCTTTCCCAGGTTTACCGGATTCAGAAAGATCTGGGGGAGAGAGTGTCCCATGTGGTCGTCATGGGAACCGGGGAGCCGCTGGACAATTACGACAACCTGGTTCGGTTTATCCGTCTTCTTACAGATGAGAGAGGGCTGAACTTGAGTCAGAGAAACATCACCGTATCTACCTGCGGGATTGTGCCGGGGATCGAGAGACTGGGGAATGAAGGTTTGTCTGTCACCCTGGCCCTCTCTCTCCATGCGCCCAATGATCAGGTGAGAAGGACTCTGATGCCTGTGGCTTACAAGTACTCCCTGGATGAGGTGCTCTCGGCCTGCCGCCTGTACTTTCAAAAGACGGGGAGGAGGCTGACCTTTGAGTACAGCCTGGTGAAAGGAGTCAACGACAGTCTGGAGGAAGCCAGGGCTCTGGCAGCTCTGATCAAAGACCAGCACGGGCATGTGAATCTGATACCTGTGAATCCCATAAAAGAGAGAGATTATGTGCAGTCTGACAGTCGTTCCATCACTGCTTTTAAAGAGTGCCTGGAGAGAATGGGTATCAACGTCACGGTAAGACGAGAGATGGGAAGGGATATAGGCGGCGCCTGCGGCCAGCTGAGAAAAAGTTATATGGACAGGAACACAGGAGGGATGATCCATGGAAGCATACGCACTGACTGATGTAGGGCGGGTCAGAAGCCAGAATCAGGATTACATCTATTTTTCATCGGACCGGGTGGGAAGCTTGGGCAATCTGCTGCTGCTGGCGGACGGCATGGGAGGCCACAACGCGGGGGATTACGCGTCCCGGTTCATGGTGGAGAATTTGAATTCCTACATAGGACGCCACAAAAGTACTTCACCGGTAAAAGTCCTTGAAAGCGGCATCAGGCAGGTAAACAGGGATTTATACAGAAAATCCATAGAGAACCAGGCTCTGTCCGGGATGGGCACCACCCTTGTGGCAGCTACGGCGTGGGAGGACGTTCTCTTTGTGGCCAATGTGGGGGACAGCCGTCTGTATCTGTTCAGAAACGGACGCCTCCAGCAGGTTACCAGGGACCACTCCTATGTGGAAGAACTGGTGGCCTTAGGCCAGATCGAGAGAAACAGCAAAGATTATCTGAAAAAAAAGAATATTATTACCCGGGCCCTGGGAGTTATGCCTGATGTGGAAGTGGATTTTTTTGAGCAGGATCTGCAGCCGGGAGATTTGATTCTCATGTGCTCTGACGGTCTGAGCAATATGTTGGACAATGAAGAGATGGGGGCTGTCCTGTCAGATTGCGGAACGCTGAGAACAAAGACAGAGAGACTGGTGAACAGGGCCAATGAACAGGGGGGGTATGACAACATTGCGGTGCTGGTGGCGGATCCTCAGATAAGTGAGGTGAGATCATGCTGAGAACAGGAATTTATCTTCAGAACCGCTATGAGATACAGGGGCTTATCGGTTCCGGCGGGATGTCCGATGTGTACAAGGCAAAATGCCACAAGCTAAACCGTCTGGTGGCCGTCAAAGTTTTAAAGCAGGAATTCAGCGACGACCCGTCTTTTTTGAGCAAGTTTCAGATGGAGGCTCAGGCGGCGGCGAGATTGTCCCATCCAAACATTGTCAATGTCTATGATGTGGGGGACGAAGGAAATCTTCACTATATTGTGATGGAGCTCATTGAGGGTATCACGCTGAAAAGCTACATAGCCAAGAAAGGGATGCTGGATATCAAGGAGGCTGTGGGAATCGCCATACAGGTGGCCCAGGGAATCGGAGCTGCCCATGAGCAGAAGATCATACACAGGGATATCAAGCCTCAAAATATGCTGATCTCCAGAGACGGAAAAGTGAAAGTGGCGGATTTCGGGATTGCCAGAGCCGTGACCACTCAGACCATGACCTCCGAGGCCATGGGATCCGTACATTATATTTCGCCGGAACAGGCCAGGGGAGGGTACTGCGACGAGAGAAGCGACATCTATTCCCTGGGCATCACCATGTATGAGATGGTTACGGGAATTCTTCCTTTTGAAGGGGACAACACGGTGGCGGTGGCCATAGCCCAGCTCCAGGAGCCTATCACCAGACCCAGCCTTTACAATCCGGAGATTCCCGTCAGCATGGAAGGAATTATTCTGAAGTGCACAGAAAAGAAACCGGAACGCAGGTACAGTCAGATGGCAGAGGTGGTTGCGGATCTGAGAAGGGTGCTGGTCTATCCCGACGACAATTTTGTGCAGCCGGCGCCGGAGGTGGATATGGCGGCCGGTACGGTGGTCATCAAAAAGAAAGAGCTTAAAGAGATCAAACGGATGGAAGGGCAGGAGAACAGAGAGTCTGACTGGGACTGGGAGGAAGAGGACGGATGGGAAGACGAGAGGGACTCTAAAAACAGCCAAAGAGACAGGCGGGACGGCGGCGGTGCTGGTCCCCGATTTGAGCGTCTGTTTGCCGCTCTGGGTATACTGATTGCCATTGTCATTGTGGCGGTGCTTGTGGTTGTGTTTTCCAGATTGGGGGGGCTGCTCAGATTTAACAGCCCACAGCCCACATCCACCACCATAGAGACAGAGCCGCCGTCCTCCACCGTGGAGACGGTGAACGATACGGAGATTCCGGTTCCTGATGTGCTCCATCTGCCTGTGGATATGGCAGAGGCCAAGTTAAAGGAGAGCACTCTGGTGATGAAGGTGAGCGGGTACGAGGATTCGGACACGGTAGACAAGGACTGTGTGATTTCCCAAGCGATCCCGGAAGGGACGATTGTCCAGAAATATTCTACGGTGGCTGTGGTGGTGAGCAGAGGGACGGATCTGGTAAAAATATCTGAGCTGTCGCCTGCAGGCATGACAGGGGACGCCGCGAAACTGCTTCTGGAACAGAATAAACTTGTGGTCAAAACTCAGCAGGAATACCACGACACGGTGCCGGAGGGGATGGTCGTCCGCTTTGAGCCTGAACAGGCAAGAGAGGGGGAGACGGTAATCTTGTACATCAGCGCAGGTCCACTGTCAGCCATGAAGACTGTGCCGGACATCAGAGAGAGGACTCAGGAGGAGGCCCTTGCCATGCTGACGGAGGCGGGGCTGAGCCCGGGGGAGGTAAGAGAAGAATTCCACGATACGGTTACCCAGGGCCATATCATCGTCCAGGACATAGAACCGGGCACCCTTGTGAAAGAGGGGACTGTGGTTTCCTACTCCGTCAGCAAGGGAGCAGAGATGAAACGTTTTGTGGCCGCCATCAATGAGACTTACAATATGGGGACTCAGATCGGTCCGGGGGCGCTGACGGCTGATATCACAGTATCTATACGGTTAAGGCAGGAGGTAAACGGGGAGACTGTATACAAAATTCTCACTGAAGCTACCACCGTGCCGGGCAATATGCTTCTTCCTGTGAGCTTTACCAATATCGAGGGGGCGCCGGGAGTGGACAGCGGAGAGGTGGAGGTGGTAAATGTGAGCACAGAGGAAGTGCTTGCCAGCTATCCCATTAAATTTATTGAGACAGATTGATATTTACATGGAGGCGAGGGAGCCAGGCCGGTTTTAGTGACAGACCTGGCTTCGGCCTTACAGGGGAGAATTCGTGACTGGAAAGATTGTGAAAGGAATTGCTGGTTTTTATTACGTCCATGGAGAGGACGGAAAACTTTACGAATGTAAGGCAAAAGGTATATTCAGAAACAAGAAGATCAAGCCTTTGGTAGGCGATGACGTGGAAATTTCCGTTTTGAGCCGGGAGCCTTCAGAGGGCAATATCGACCAGATCCGGCCCAGGTCCAACACCTTGGTGCGTCCGGCTGTGGCTAATATTCATCAGGCCCTGTTGATATTTGCCATGGCGGATCCGGATCCAAACTTAAATCTGCTGGACCGTTTTCTGGTTCTCATGGAGAGAAGTCATGTGCGGGTGACGGTTGCGTTCAATAAGACGGATCTGGCAGGGGAAGAAGAAAGACAGAAGTACAGAGATATCTATGAGTCTGCAGGATATCCGGTGATGTTTTTGAGTGCCCGGGGCGGGGAAGGGCTTGGGCAGGTCAGGGAATATCTGAAAGGGAAGACCACGGTTTTGGCAGGCCCTTCCGGTGTGGGCAAGTCTTCTCTCACCAATCTCCTCATGCCCGGGGCCAACATGGAGACCGGGGCAGTCAGTGAAAAGATCCGACGGGGCCGCCATACCACCAGACATTCGGAGCTGTTTTGTCTGGAAAAAGACACGTATCTCATGGATACGCCGGGTTTCAGTTCTCTGTTTGTAGACGATATGGAGCCGGAGGAACTGAAAACCTTATTCCCGGAATTCGCACCGTATGAGGCGGAATGCCGCTTTGTGGGATGTGTCCATATGGGAGAGAGAAATTGTGGGGTAAAGGACGCCGCCAGAGCGGGTCTCGTCAGCAGAAGCCGATATGAGAACTATCGTCTGTTTTACAGAGAACTGAAAGAAAAAAGGAGATATTGACATGGCAATTTTAGCACCTTCCCTGCTGGGAGCCGATTTTAAAAACTTAGAGAAAGATATCAGAACCGTGGAGGAGGCAGGGGCAGGATATCTCCACCTGGATGTCATGGACGGAGTGTTCGTGCCCAGTATTTCTTTTGGAATGCCGGTTGTCGCCGCGCTGAGAGACTGTACCGGTCTGGTATTTGACGTCCACATGATGGTTGAAGAGCCGGTCAGGTATGTAAAAGCCGTGCGGGAGGCAGGGGCAGATCTGATCTGTGTCCATGCGGAGGCGTGCAGACACCTGGATTCTGTCATCAGCCAGATTCATCAGACAGGGGCCAGGGCTGCGGTGGCTATCAATCCCGCTACGCCTGTGTCCGCAGTAGATCTGATCCTTCCCCAGGTGGATATGGTTCTGATCATGTCTGTGAATCCGGGGTTTGGGGGCCAGAAGTTTATTCCGTACACTCTGCAGAAAGTCAGAATGCTGAGAGAGAGGGTCAGAGAGCTGGGCCTGGACACGGATATACAGGTGGACGGCGGCGTGACTTTGGACAATGCGGAGGAACTTTTGGAAGCAGGTGCCAATGTGCTTGTGGCAGGGTCTTCTGTGTTCCGGGGAGATCCGGGAGAGAATGTGAAGAGATTCCTGGAAATTTTTGAGAGGACACGGCGGTGAAAACAGAAGATATGAAACGAGGACTGATCATAACCGGCGGAAACCTTGACCTGGACTTTGCCGGCAGGTTCTGCCGTGGACAGAAGAGGGCCTTCGACTGTGTGGTTTCCGTGGACGGAGGTTTGGAAAAAACCAGAGCTCTGGGATTTACGCCGGATGCCATTGTGGGAGATTTTGACACCGTAGATCATGAGATATTGAAACAGTACAGGAGAAATCCCCATATCCTCTGGGATGTCCACAAGCCGGAGAAGGATGAGACGGACACGGAACTTGCTGTCAATACCGCCATCAAGCTGGGGTGCTCCAGCCTGGCGATTCTGGGAGCTACAGGGAGAAGAATGGACCACGAACTGTCCAATCTCCATCTTTTAAAGCTCTGTCTGGACCGCCAGGTGGAGGCCTATCTCTATGACCCTTACAATAAAGTGTGTCTTCTGGACAGAGAAAAGACTTTCAGAAAAACAGAGCTTTACGGAAAATACATTTCATTTATCCCTCTCACCGAACAGGTGAAGGGCATCACTCTGACAGGCTTTAAATATCCGCTGAAGGACAAACACATTTCCATAGGAGTGGAGGCAGGTCTCTGTGTCAGCAACGAGCTGACTGAAGAGGAAGGATCCGTCTCTTTTGACAGCGGGATTCTGATCTGTATCGAATCGAAAGACTAAACTGGACTGGTTAAAATCATAAAAACTGGATATTCTAAACACTCCACTTGTGTGCTATGATTCCTCTATCATCAAAACGCAAGGGAGTGAAAGCTATGAATGAGAAGAACGAAAAAGTTTACAAAATTGTGATCACAGGGCTTATGGCCGCTTTGTGTTATGTGGCATTTACCTATCTTAAGATTCCCATCCCAACTTTTGGAGGGGATATGGTAGCGCTCCACATCGGCAACGCCTTCTGTGTGCTGGCGGCTCTTTTGCTTGGCGGGTTTTACGGTGGGCTGGCAGGTTCTCTCGGGATGACTATTGCTGACCTGATCGATCCTGCCTATGTCACCAGCGCCCCCAAGACATTTTTCCTGAAACTGTGCATCGGCCTTATCTCCGGACTGGTGGCCCACAAGGTGGCTCACATCACAGACAATCATGACAGCAGATATGTGTTTAAATGGACGATGACTGCCTCCATAGCAGGTCTGGGCTTCAATGTAATCATGGATCCGATTGTGGGATATTTTTACAAGAATTATATTCTGGGGGTGGAGTCATCGGCGGCTAAGATTATGTCCACCTGGGCGGCGGGAGTCACTTTCATCAACGCCGTGGCTGGAACCATCGTGGTTGTGGTGGTGTATATGGCAGTTCGGCCGGTACTTAAAAAAGCGGGATTGTTCTTCCATGTAACTTAGACTTTTGTCAATTCCCAGAAGGCCACGGCGCTGGCGGCGGCTACATTGAGAGAATCCACACCGTGGGACATGGGGATGCGGACACGGTAGTCGCAGCTTCGGATGGTTTCGGGTGACAGGCCGTCGCCCTCAGCCCCCAGGATGACCGCCAGGTGTTCCTCACTTAAAAGGCGGGGGTCACGGAGGCTGACGGAATCGGAGGTAAGAGCCATGGCGACGGTTTTAAAGCCCAGTCTTCTCATGAGAGCCACATGGGAGGGGAGGGGTCCTGCTTCTTCCTGTTCTTCCAGGTATGTCCACGGGATCTGAAATACGGTGCCCATACTGACACGGATGGCCCGCCGGTAGAGCGGATTGCTGCACCCGGGAGTGATCAGCACTCCGTCCATGCCCAGAGCAGCCGCCGAGCGGATGATAGCGCCTACGTTGGTGGGGTTCATGACATGTTCCAGGATGGCGACGCGGCGTGCCTGACTGCAGATATCCTGAACAAGCGGGAGGGGTTTGCGGTACATGGCGCACAGCATGCCCCTGGTGAGCTTGTAGCCGGTGAGACGGGTCAGTACCTGAAAGTCGGCGGTGTAGACAGGAACCTGGCTGCAGCGGGCGATAAGGTTTTGGCCCTGGCCTGCTATATGTTTTTCTTCCATGAGGAATGAGACAGGGCGGTATCCTGCGTCCAGCGCCCGCTCTATGACTGTGGGGCTCTCTGCAATGAAAATTCCTTTCTCAGGCTCGTGGCGGTTGAGCAGTTCATTTTCGGTAAGACGGGCGTAGATATCCAATTCGGGCGATGAAAAATCAGTGATTCTGATGACAGATGACATAGGGAGGACTCCTTTGCTTTTGCGAAAAATTTGTGATTATAGTACCATATATCCTTGCGGCAGACAAGAAAAAAGAATATTTTAGCGTACTGCCGTGAGAAAGTAGTTGACAGAAATCAAGTTATCAAGTATACTAAAAAAACAACTTCACAGAAGATAGAATATCGTGCATACAAAGGCGTAGAAAAGAGCTTTTTGTGTGTATTTTTTTTGTGAAATGTGCGGAAAACCACGTCAGAGGCGGGGATCCGGTTTGATTACCTCTTTATGTGTAAGAGGATATGAAAAGGAGGAACACATATGAATGACAAGAAGAAGGGCGGAGGCGCTCTGTTGGGAGCGGCATTTTTGATGGCGACATCAGCTATAGGACCAGGGTTTTTGACCCAGACGGCTACGTTTACCGGACAGTATCAGGCGAGTTTCGGTTTCGTGATCCTGGCGTCCATCATCCTGGCAGCCATCGCTCAGATGAACATATGGCGTGTGCTGTGCGTCACAGGGCTGAGAGGTCAGGATGTGGCCAATAAGCTGCTTCCGGGTATGGGATATTTTGTATCCTTCATGATCGTGCTGGGAGGCCTGGTGTTCAATATCGGCAATGTGGGCGGAGGCGCCCTGGGACTGAACACGCTTCTGGGTGTTCCCACAAAATGGGGTTACCCTATCGCGGGGGCACTGGCAATCGTCATCTTTCTCTTGAAGAACGCCAAGGCTGCCATGGATACTCTCACGAAAATTCTGGGCGGCGTGATGATTGTGGTGATCTTTGTGATGATTATGGTGGTTAAGCCACCTGTCGGTGACGCTCTTAAAAACACTTTTGTCCCGGCGGCGGGGGTCAGCAGCCTGGTTCCTGCTATCCTGACTCTGCTGGGCGGCACCGTAGGAGGGTATATTACATTTTCGGGAGCTCACCGTCTCATCGATGCGGGAATCACGGGGGAGAAGAACTTAAAAGAGATCAACAAGAGCTCTGTCATGGGAATGGTCATCGCCTCCATAGTTCGTGTATTCCTGTTCCTGGCTATCCTGGGCGTAGTGGTGAAAGGGGCGACTCTGGATTCCTCCAACCCGGCGGCAGATGCTTTCCGCCAGGGAGCCGGCGAGATTGGGTATCGTTTCGCAGGACTGGTACTTCTGTGTGCGGCCCTCACCTCCATCATCGGCGCGGCTTATACATCCGTATCGTTTTTGAAGACATTCCACAAGAGCATTGCGGATTACGAGAATTGGGTTATCATCGGTTTCATCGCCGTTTCCACTTTGATTATGCTGGCTTTGGGCAACCCGGCTCTGCTTCTGGTTCTCGCAGGAGCGTTCAATGGTCTGATTCTCCCGGTGACTCTGGGTATCTGCCTTATCGCTTCTCAGAAAAAGAGTATTATGGGAGAGGACTACAGACATCCCATGGTGCTCCTGGTCCTGGGAGCCGTGGTGGTGGTGCTGTCGGCATATCTTGGACTTACCACCTTTGTGAAGAATCTGGGAGGTCTGTTGGGGTAAAGATAAGAAAAGAGCAGGGGAGGTTACCATGCAGAATATTAAGATTGTAGCGGCTGGAGATTCCTCCCTCCTCATCGAGTTCGGCAGTGAAATCAATGAGGAGATCAACCGCAAAATTACCACGATTGTACAGTTGATGAAGGATCAGCAGATTGAGGGGGTGGTAGACATGATCCCGGCATTCTGCTCTCTGTTGATCAACTATGATCCGAGGATTATCTCTTTTGAGAAAATGCAGAAACGAATGCAGGCTCTGGTTAAGATGGATTTAAAAGGCGGAGTTCAGAGAAGGCGGGTATTTGAGATTCCCGTGTGCTACGGAGGACAGTATGGGCCGGATATGGAAACCATCACTGCCCATTCCGGCCTGACTGAGAAAGAGGTCATAGAGATTCATTCCTCCCGGGACTATCTCATCTACATGCTGGGATTTCTTCCCGGCTTTTGTTACCTGGGCGGTCTGGACGAGAGGATTCACACACCCCGTCTGGCCAATCCACGGGTGAAGATCAGTGCGGGAAGTGTGGGCATAGGCGGATCCCAGACAGGGATCTATCCCATGGATTCACCGGGGGGCTGGCAGCTTATGGGTATGACTCCGGTGAGGACTTATGACCCGGGAAGGAAGAAACCTATTCTTGTGGAAGCGGGGGACTACATTCGTTTTATTCCCATAGAGGAAGAAGAGTATCTGCGTATCAGGGAATTGGTGGAACGGGACGAATACCAATGTATAATCCATGAAGGAGAGATGTGAGATGGGAATTCGCATATTAAAGGGCGGTATGCTGACAACGGTGCAGGATTTAGGACGCACCGGATATCAGAGTCAGGGGTTTGGCGTGTCGGGGGTTATGGATGTACGCTCCTTCCGAATTGCCAATCTGCTGCTGGATAACCCGGAGAATGAGGCGGTTTTGGAGTTTACTCTCATTGGCCCTACACTGGAATTTACGGCCACATCCATCATTGCCATCACAGGCGGAGATTTTCAGCCCACCATAAACGGGGAGCCTGCCCCTATGTACACGGCGATCTACATGAAAAAAGGCGATATACTGAAATTCGGAAGTGCCAGGACAGGAACCAGGGGGTACGTGGCGTTTTCCGGCTACCTGGGGATCCCTGTGGTCATGGGAAGCAGGTGTACGAATCTGAAGAGTCGTCTGGGAGGCTTTAAAGGCAGAAAACTGGAGGCGGGAGACTATATCAATTTCCGGATCAAACGGCCTTACCTTCCGTTTTTCCTGTCGAGAACTCTGGATTTGGACGAATTTGACCAGGAGGAAGCTCTTCTCCGGGTGGTTATGGGCCCTCAGGAGGACCACTTCAGCAGACAGGGGATCAAGACATTTTTGAACAGTGAATATGTGGTGACCAGTGATTTTGACAGGATGGGCTGCAGGTTGGACGGTCCTTTTATCGCACCCAAGGAGACATCGGATATTATTTCTGACGGAATCGCCTTCGGTTCTATTCAGGTACCTTCCCACGGGAAGCCCATCATTTTGCTGGCCGACCGGCAGACCACCGGAGGCTACGCGAAGATCGCTACAGTGGCTTCGGTGGATATTCCCAAGTTGGTGCAGAGAAAGACGGACCATAGAATCCGGTTTCAGGCCATCTCCGTGGCGGAGGCCCAGAAACTGTACATGGATGAAGTGAAGGAACTGGACAGGATGCGCAAGAAGATTCACCAGCCGTGTAAGGAAGTGCTGGAGTGCCGTCTGGCGGCAAAAAGACTCACAAGGCTTTTTACCACATGATTTGTGCAGGTGCCAAAGCCAGAAGGTTGTGGATTACAATGAAAAGGAGAGATGGAAAATGGATTTGGAGAAGATAGAGGGTTTAGTGAAGATTATCGAGAACTCGTCTCTAAAACAGTTTACTTATAAAGACGACGGCGTGAAGATCACCATGAGCAAGCTGGATAATCCGCCTGTGGTGACAGGCGGGGCAGCCTTTGCCCAACCATTCCAGACCGTGTCCGGGCTGCAGGAAAAGTCTGCCGAGGGCGCGGAGGAAGAAGAAAAGCTGTTTATCACTTCTCCCATTGTGGGGACGTTCTACTCGGCTTCGGCTCCCGATATTCCTGCCTACGTGAGAGTGGGGGATCGGGTGAAGCGTGGACAGACCGTGTGTATCCTGGAGGCTATGAAGCTGATGAATGAGATTCAGTGCGAGTGGGACTGTGAGATTGAGGCGATTTTGGTCAGCAATGAACAGAAGGTGGAGTACGGCCAGCCATTATTCCGCGTGAAACGTCTGTAGAGGAGGTTTGTCATGGGATTTCAGAAAATCTTGATTGCCAACCGGGGGGAGATCGCCGTTCGGATCATCCGGGCCTGCAGGAACATGGGGATCCGCAGCGTAGCAATCTACTCAAAAGAAGATCAGAACAGCCTTCACGTTCAGCTGGCGGATCAGAGGATCTGCATCGGCGAGGGGCCGGCAAAAAACAGTTATCTGAATATGGACAGGATTATAACGGCGGCTATGAATGTGGAGGCGGATGCCATTCATCCGGGATTTGGTTTTTTGTCTGAAAACAGCACCTTTGTTCGCAAATGCCAGGAGAACGGAATCGCTTTCATCGGGCCGGAGGCGGAGGTCATCGACAAGATGGGCAACAAATCTCAGGCCAGAAAGACCATGATGGAGGCAGGGATACCGGTGGTGCCGGGAACTAAAGAGCCTGTGTACGACGCGGAGGTCGGACGGGAGCTGGCAGCTGAGATCGGCTATCCGGTGATGATCAAGGCATCCTCCGGCGGCGGCGGAAAGGGGATGAGGGTGGCCAGATCAGAGGCGGAGTTTGAAGAGCAGTTTAACCTGGCGCAGAGGGAGTCGGCCAACGCTTTTGGCGACGACACCATGTATATGGAGAAGTTTGTGGAGAATCCCCGCCATGTGGAGGTTCAGATTATGGCGGACACCCAGGGACATGTGGTAGCTCTTGGAGAAAGGGATTGCTCGGTTCAGAGAAATCATCAGAAGCTCATCGAGGAGTCGCCGTCCCCGGCGGTCTCGGATGAGACCAGGCAGGCTATGAGCCGCTATGCGGTTCTGGCGGCCAAAACCGTGGGCTACACCAATGCGGGGACTATCGAGTTTATCGTGGATCCAAGAGGCGGTTTTTATTTTATGGAGATGAACACCAGGATCCAGGTAGAGCACGGTGTCACAGAGATGGTGACAGGGACGGATTTGATCATTGAACAGATCAGAGTGGCTATGGGGGAACCTTTGAGCTTTACCCAGGAGGAAGCGGCGCCCAGAGGCCATGCTATTGAGTGCAGAATAAACGCGGAGATCCCGGAGATGAATTTTATGCCCAGCCCCGGAGTGGTGGAACATATGCATCTTCCCGCGGGCAACGGAGTCAGGGTGGATACAGGACTTTACACGGGATACAGGATTCCGTCGGAATATGATTCCATGATCGCCAAGGTCATCGTCCACGCCCCGAACAGGGCGGCAGCCATCAGGAAAATGATATCTGCTCTGGACGAGATGTTGATCATGGGCGTAAAGACAAATCTGGATTTTCAGTACCAGATTATGAGACACCCACTGTTCCGTGAAGGACGGGCGGACACCGGGTTTGTGGAGAAGATGATGAAGGGAAACAGAAAGGTGTGATAAAGATGTATTGTGTGGACTTGAACAGTGATCTGGGGGAGAGCTTTGGGCGGTATACTCTGGGAATGGACGATAAGGTGATTCCTCTGATTTCTTCTGCCAACGTGGCATGCGGGTATCACGCTTCGGATCCGGTGGTCATGGAGCGGACTGTGGCTATGGCAAAAGAGGCGGGGGTGAGAGTGGGTGCGCATCCCGGCTTTCCGGATCTCATGGGGTTTGGAAGAAGGAATATGAGTGTGACGCCCGGGGAGGCCAAGTCTTATGTTCTGTATCAACTGGGGGCTCTGTATGGATTCTGCAGGGCCAGGGGGATACAGCTTCAGCATGTGAAGCCCCATGGGGCGCTGTACAACATGGCGGCCAGGGACTATCAGCTGTCCCGCGGGATCTGTGAAGGGATCAAAGAATTTGATCCCAATCTTATTGTTCTGGCTCTGTCCGGAGGGCAGCTGGCCAGGGCAGCCATGGATATGGGGCTTCCCACGGCTCAGGAGGTGTTTGCCGACAGAGGATATGAGGAGGACGGCACCCTGGTGGACCGTAGGAAAGAAGGAGCCATGATCACTGACGAGGAGTTGGCTATCCGCCGCGTGGTTCGGATGGTGAAAGAGAAAAAGGTGACAGCGGTTACAGGGAAGGATATCACGATCAAAGCAGACTCGGTCTGTGTTCACGGCGACGGGGCCCAGGCTCTGGCGTTTGTGGAAAAGATTCGGCAGGCCTTTGCGCGGGAAGGTATAGAGATCCGCCCTTTGGCGGCTCTTGACTTATAATATGGGCATTCGAGTCGAAATACTTCATAGGAACTCTCGTGGATAAGCACAGGAATACGGGGTGAGAATATGAAGATGGTAAATGGCGCCAATCCGGGCACGATAAAGCTGCTGTCGTCCGATAAGACAACGAAAAACCAGGCGGTTATCCGCAGAAAGCTGGAGCGGATCAAGCGGAAGCTGAGAGGAGGGGGACGTCTCACTGCCTCTGAGAAAGAGTTCCTCAGGCGGTATGCGCCGGAGCTTTACAGGGAGGCCATAGCTATAGAGAGGGAGAGAGAGGCCTATGAGAACCGTTTAAAGCAGTGCAGAACCAGGGAGGAAGCGGAGCGGGTCAAGACTGAAAAGATGGCGGAGATAGCGGCGGCGAAAGACGAGGATCTGGATGCCAAGATGATCCGTATGGCACAGACCAAGGCTGCAGAGGAGTCTGCCGCCCCCACTCTCAGAAGAAAGCCCAGCCAGACAGAGAAGGAAAAGAAGCAGAGGGAGATAGCCAGAAAAAAGAGGAAGGAACAGGAGAAAAAGGAGAGAGAAAGGCTCAACCAGGAGAGGCGGGAAAGAGAGCGTCAGGAGGATGAGTACTTCGAGGAGAAGCGGATAGAGGAAGAGCAGAAGCAGCGCTACTGGGCGAGAGAGGCAGGAATCATCTACAAACGGCCGGTTCGGGAGATGGATGGGGATACTGCGGGTGAAGTTATCACTGCGGCGAATCTGGAAAGAGTAGAAGAACAGGCTGCCCGGGTGAGAGGGCGCGAGGCTTATCGAGCAGTTGTTTCTCAGGCGGAGCAGTCCAGAGAGGCTGACAGGCGGGCTGCAAACGGAGAGGTGCGATTTACAGAGTCACAGGCCGAAAAAACTCAGGCAAGCGGTTGGGAGTCCGTGTCTGCGGCAGGAACGGTTTCGGAGATTGAGGAACTGGCCCTTCTGGAAGAAATATAGAAAAAATCTGTATACATAAATAGAGGACTGGCAGAAAGTGGATTTCCGTCAGTCCTTTTTTTTAAGAATGTAGAGAGAAGGGAATATGCCGCTGACGCGGTCCGCCCTGGTACGGTAAGGCAGGGGAAATCCTCTATTCCGTTGAATTCAGAACGGTTTCCGCCGCGATGGTCTGTAGCTTCAGCGCCAGGTCTTTATCGAGATCGCCGGTGTAGGAGCAATTTTCCGGGGACTCCTGAAAAATGACGGCATAGATAGTGCAGGCTGTCAGATAGGAGCCTTCCGGGGATGGATGCTGGCCGTCAGGATCCCACAGCTCGATATCCGGATACAGCTTGGTGCATCTCATGAAGCTGATTCCTGCAGGTATCACCAGATCATTCAGCTCCTCGGCGATAGTCATGTATGTGTTGGCAATGTCAGATTGAACCTGTTCAGGTTTCTGACCTTTGATTCCCTTTTTGGGAGTCCATGTCATGAGAAAGGCCGTCTGTCCGCCTGCCTGCTTTATCTTTTTGTCCAGAATCCGTGAAGAGGGAAACATCTCTTCCTCGGCGACAGAAGACAGAGAACTGGTGGTGTGTTCCTGCAGTATGACGAAGTCCCAGGACTGTTCCGTCAGAGTTTTATCCAGCAGTTTGCCTCCTTGATTCTCCGTGTCGGCAAACTGCTTCAGTGTGTAGTATCCCGAGGAGAGTTCGCGGACACTGGATTTGTAGCCGGAGGCATCTATAATATTTACAAACATAGTGGAGAGATTGTTGTAATAGGTGTGACTGTTTCCCACAAAGAGGATCTTCGGTCTTTTGCCCACAGCAGGGTCAGGCACTTTCCATTCCACCTTCTCCTGAAAGTCCATGAGGGGAACCGTGTTGGCATTTTTACAAGAAGTGGTGCAGCAGAGCAGTGTAGTGATAAGAAAAAGAGATAACAGTTTGTCACTTCTTTTCATAATGAACCTCCATTATGGGTAATCAAAGCAGGTCAACATGTGGGATATCTTAACTTAATTTTAACAACTTTTTAGCGATTTGTAAACATAATTATTCGTCTGTATCCCCTTTTTATTTGCAGCTTCATAAGATATTATATTATCAGGACTGGGGGATGTGATTGGGATGTCCCAAGATGTCCAAAATGAGAAAGGCAATTTGAAAGGAGATATATAAATATGAAAGGAACCGCATTGATCCTCGCGGGAGGAGGGGGAAAGGGCGCCTATGAGATAGGTGTGTGGAAGGCCATGAGAGAGTATGGCGTGGAAGAAGCCATCGCGGCCGTTGCAGGAACTTCCGTGGGAGGGCTCAATGGCGCACTGTTCGCCCAGGGGGATTATGAAGCGGCTGAACGGATATGGCTGTCTATGTCGCAGGAGAAAATCTTGACCCCGGGCAAGAAATCATTGCTAATGGGCCTTGAAGAGCTGGTGGAGAACGGACTTATCGCGGAGACGGCGGATGTACTGAAGGAGGGGATGTTTACCAGGGAAGGTCTGATAGAGATTATACGCAGGGAACTGGATGTGAAAAAAATTCAGGACAGACAGATGCCCTGTTATGCGGCGTGCTATAACACCACCGCAAATCTGGTGGACTATATTAATATGACAGGGATGAAACAGAACGACATGGAAACTATTCTTTTGGCCACATCGGCTCTGCCTGGGATCTTCGGACCGGTAAAATTTGGCAGCTGCTTGTACCTTGATGGAGGGCTGAAGGACAACGTGCCTGTGAAGCCTTTATACAATGCAGGTTACAGAGACTTTCTGGTGGTTCATTTAAACAGACAGGGACTGGTGGATGAGACCGATTTTCCGGGGGCGGCCATAGCTCAGATTATTCCGTCGGAAGATCAGGGGGATTTTGTGACGGGAACTTTGGACTTTTCCACAGAGGGAGCCAGAAGACGTATCTTTCAGGGATATGAAGACGGAAAAAGATTTTTTTCCAATACTCCGGACAGCGCCTGGAAGCATCCCTGACGGCAGGAGGATTCGGCCATATTTTTATAGTTTAGGACCATTTTCTGATAGAGAAACCCACAAGAATATAATATTATATGGTCAAACATACTGAAAGAGGAGAAGAGCTTTATGAGCAAAATTATTTTTATCGATGTGGACGGAACCCTGGTGGACTATGAGGGAAAACTGCCTGAGTCGGCGGTTGAGGCCGTGCGCAGAGCAAGGGCAAACGGCCACCGGGTGTACATCAGCACCGGGCGCAGCAAGGCGGAGGTGTATAAAAATATTTGGGATATCGGCCTGGACGGGATGATCGGCGGAAACGGAAGCTATGTGGAGGATCACGGACATGTGGTGATGCATCAGCTGATCACAGCGGAGCAGGCCAAAAAGATCGTGGACTGGCTTCACGGCAGGGGGCTGGAATTTTACCTGGAGAGCAACAATGGCCTGTTTGCCAGCGAGAACTTTGAGAAGGCGGGGGAACCTGTGATGCAGGAGTACAGCAGGAGAAAGGGCAAGTTGGATTCAGAAAATCTTACGGTGCGGGACGCGTTTCCGGATATGATATTCGGCGGGGAGCTTTACCGTGACGATCTCAACAAAATCAGCTACATTTTGGAAAGCTATCAGGATTTTCTTGACGCGCGGGATGCGTTTCCGGATATGCAGAGCGGAACCTGGGGAGGCGCGGGGGAGACGGCGCTTTTTGGAGATTTGGGAGTGAAGGATATCACCAAGGCCAATGCCATTGAGCATCTTTTGGAGTACCTCGGGGCAAAACAGGAGGACACCATAGCTTTCGGTGACGCCAAGATCGATATCCCTATGCTGGAGTACTGTGCCGTGGGTGTGGCCATGGGCAGCGGGGGAGACGAGATAAAAGCAATGGCGGATTATATCACAGACGATGTGGATAAGGATGGTCTTTACAAGGGCTTCGAACATCTGGGCCTGATCTGATGGGGGAGGTTGAAGAGGGGGATCGATTTCCTCGCTAAAAAGAACATTTCCAGGGGATATTTTGGAAATGTTCTTTTTACAGAGTCTACCTGCCCCGGAGTTTCGTGTTAAACAGCAGGTAAGGAAGTTTTCCAGCCAGCTGGGTCTTGTCGATATAACAGTCGATGACGCCGTTTTTCAGGTATTCCTCGAACTGTTTGTTTCCTGAACCGCTCATCAGCACCAGAAAAATATGGGGATTTATCCGGCGGACCATCTGGGCCAGTTCCAGCCCGTTGACAGAGGGCATAGAGTAGTCGGTGAGCAGAATGTCGCAGCAGTCTTTATTCCGCTCTAGGAGAGAGAGGACGGCGGCAGGGTGGTCATAGCATTCTGTCTGAACAGGGACAGAAATTCCCTCATGTTCCTGTTCAGCGGCTGAGATGCGCTTCACCATGGCCTTGAGAGACTTTAAAAGCGCAGCATCGTCGTCTACGATGATCAGCTGGCGAGCCTTTTTTCTGGATCCAGAGAGGGGCAGGGAGGAGGAAATCAGGGGAAAGGAGAGGTAGAACGTGGTTCCCGCCCCTACCTGGCTTTCCAACCGCACCTGGCCGCCCACAGAATTCATCACATTTCTTACCACGGACAGCCCAAGACCGGTGCCTTTTCCGCTGCGCTTGGTGGTGTAGAAGGGTTCAAAGATGCTGTCCAGGACTTCTGCAGCGATGCCGCAGCCAGTGTCCGCCACAGACAGCACTGCCTGATTCTCACCGGTCTGTTCAAGGCGGATAGTCAGAGTTCCTCCTCTGTCATCCATGGCGTGGAAGGCGTTGTTGCAGAGATTTAAGAGCAGATGGTTCATCATTCCTTTATTTCCCCGGACGAGAAGCCGGGTATCCGGAATCTCCGTGTGAACCGTGACGTGGTCCGGCGCCATACGGCTGATCACCTGGGAGGCCTGACAGGTCTCTTCTGCCAGATCCTGCTCTGTCAGAGGACCGTAGTTGTCCTGTCGGCTGAAATCCAGGAGTTTTCTGGACAGAGCGGCAGCCTGTTCTACAGATCCTATGATACCATGGATCAGTTCCTGATTCTGGGAGCTGATGGAAGTGTCATTCTCCAGAATTTCCCCGTAGATCATCACAGGAGTCAGATAGTTGTTAAATTCATGGGCAATGTGGCTGCTCATCTGGCCGATGGACTGCATCTGATGATAGCGCTGCAGTTCTTCGTCCTTGCGGCGGAGAAGTTCCATACCGTCGTTGATTTCTTTTAAGTAGGCTATCTGCCGCCTCTGTGTCTCTGCCCTGTCCAGACTTCTGGTCATAAGATAGACGAAAACCACAAGAAGCAGTAAAAAAAATGCACTCATGATTATCAGGCGCTGCATCATATGAGTCAGAGGTCGATCCAGTTCCTGGAGAGGGAGAGTGGAGTTGACAATCCACTCTTCCCCGGGAAGCAGGATGGTGGTGTAAGCTACGATCCGCCTCTGGGGAGGCAGCTGGGGGTTGTCCCACACGTAAGAATCGATAACGCTCAGGCCTTCCGGCTGGGTCTGTTGCAGGGAGATCCAGGAGAAAAGATCCGTCAGATCCAGCTGGGGATAGAGGCGGCTTCTGTCGTAGACGGCATCGATGCCGATCTGGTCCTGTGCATGGTGCATAATGATATCCAGGTTACTGTCCTTGACGATGGAGTAGCCGCCCTGGCCGATCTGGACAGGGGCCACGATCTGTTCATATAGTTCATTTAGATTCATGGCGTACACGATGCGGCAGAGAGAGTTCTGCCACAGAAAATCCCGGGAGAGAAACAGCTGATACCAGCCCTTCTTCGTAAGCTGTTTGCCGCAGATCATGGCATGCCGGTCTGGGGATGAGGGTGTATCCGGACAGTGAAAATCCCAATCTCCCTCCTGGAACAAAAGGACGCCGTCTAAGGTGTAACAGGCCATGGCCTCATAGATGTCCCCTTTCTGCCGCAGGAAGGAGGAGGAAGCTATGTACAGATCCTCATAGGTTTCCTCCGGTGCATGGGATTGGATGGATCCGAAATACAGGTCAAGAGTCTCCAGCTCCTGCTGAATATAATTTACCAGGCTTTTTCCGACAGTCTGGGCCATGGTCAGAAGCTGCTGCTGCTCTGTCTCAATCAATTCCCTCTGATAGCTACGGTAGAAGGAAAGACTCACGGTGATTATAAAAGAGGCAGAGAGGGCGCCGGCCGCACAGAGTACAAAAAATTGTTTTTTAAGTTTTTCCATCAAAAACATATCCTATTCCCCGGATGGTTTTCAGATACACCGGTTTTTTGTTGTCGTCTTCTATTTTTTCTCTCAGACGTTTTATATAGACCATAATGGTATTGTCGTCTACAACATATTCATTCCATACCTGGTGATAAAGCTGTTCCTTGGTAAAGGTCTGTCCCGGGTGCTCTAAAAAGAAGCGAAACAGCACCAGCTCTCTGGCGGTGAGCTTTAACAGGCGGTCATTTTTATAGCATTCCAGCTTCATGGTGTCAAAGCGGAAAGGTCCCACCACCAGGCCGCCGGAAGATTTCTGGCTGTTGTAAACGCTGCTGCGGCGGATGAGGGCTTTGGCCTTCTGAATGAGGACAGCCAGATGAAACGGTTTTGTCAGATAATCATCCGCACCCAGTCCCAGTCCGAGGACCTGATCTGTCTCTTCCTGTCTGCCGCTGAGCATGAGAACCGGCGTCATGATGCCGTCAGCTCTCAGTTTCTGCAGAATGGCATAGCCGTCGATGTCCTGCATCATGATATCCAGGACGATCAGGTCAAATCTACAGGAAGATAAAAAGCTGAGGGCCTCGGTTCCGCAGGCGGCCTCCTGGACGGTCATACCTTCCCTGGAGAAGGCGGTTTTGAGAGCCATACGGATGGCCAGCTCGTCATCTACTATTAATATTCGTTCGTTTGCCATAATCGGATCCTCGATTCATGTGGTGGTTGTTACCATTATAACGTATTTCAGTGGAAATGACAAAAATAAAGGTGAAAAAAACGGAGCAGGGGCTTCGGTTTAAAAAGCCCCTGCACTGCCGCGGAGTATCCGGCAGAGTCAACAAAAATCAGATAGGAATGACGGTAAAAATGACTCCGATGATCACCATGCAGACACTGACGACCCAGTAAATGGGAATGCTGAATTTCATGTGATCTTTTAACTCTGTGTTGGTGAGGCCGATAGCCAGGTAGGTGGCGGGAACCAGAGGACTCACCATGAGGGCCAGATTTTTTCCGATTACCATGGTCAGGGCAGTGCTTAAGGAGGCGACGCCGTAGGTCTCGCCTACCTGCATAACCAGGGGCATGATTCCGTAGAAATAAGCGTCGGTACCGATGCACAGTCCAAGAGGCAGGGCTAAAATACCGAAAATAATGTGTATAAATCGTCCAAGGAAACCGGGGATAACGGCCATGATGGTGTTGGCCATCTCTGTGAGCATGCCAGTTCCGTCAAAGATTCCCACCATGGCGCCGGCCGCGAACAGTGTGGCGGAGATCATCAGGGCGGCGGGGGCGTGTTTCTTGATCAGTTTGTCCTGAAGCTTTAAGTCAGGATAGTTGACAGCCAGGGCCAGGCTCAGAGCCAGAAGGAAAGCCACATAGCTGGTTATGTATCCCACTGAGAGAACCGCGATGAGTCCTACAGTAAGAAGCAAGTTGAAGAACAGCAGTTTTGGGCGGCGGAGAGCAGTTTCCTCTTCCTGGGATTTTTGGTCAACCTGGATCTCCTCGCCTTTTCCACTGCCGGCGCCGTGCTTGACGGCATACATACCAAGGAGAACGGCGATTACAATATTAAAGATAAATCCCACAGCTTGAATGGGGATGAGAATATGCCACAGCTCGTTGGCATCCATGGATAGAACAGTGGCGGCCCGGGCTACTGGTCCGCCCCAGGGTAGCAGGTTCATAACACCCATGCATGCGCCTGTCAGACACAAAAGAATCTTGGAATCGATATTCATCCTCTTGTACACAGGGTACAGGGCAGGGATGGTGATGAGGACTGTTGTCGCTGTAGTTCCGTCCAGGTGAGCGATGGTGGCGATGATGGCGGTGGCCACGGTGACGGCGATGACATTGCTGCCTGCCTTCTTTACCAGGAAGTTTACGATCACGTCAAACATTCCGGTGTCGGACATTACGCCAAAGTAAATGACAGAGAAAATAAACAGAATACCGTTGCTGGTGGTGGTCCCTATACCGTCTTTGATAAATCCCGCCACAGATTTGGAATCATATCCCAGAATCAGAGCGGCCACAGTGGGAATCAGGGCGAGAACCACGATGGGAGACATCTTTCCTTTCAAAAGAAGAAGAACGATGAGGAAAATCATAAGAAAACCGACAAGTGCAATCATTTGAACCCCTCTTTTCTTAGTTGTTGTAAATTTTGTGAGATTTGTTTCCGCGCGCGTTTTAAAGGCAGGAGCCTTTGACTGTTTTTAATCATAGAGGGTGGGAATGAATATTTGCTGACTGGATTCTTACAAATCGTTAAGGTTTGGAGGATTTATACATTTAAATCTGACATTTTCGATAACTTGTCCTACATATAAACACTTTCCCTTTTAGAGGTTTTCGATTATAATAGGGATAAATTTTTATTTGGAGGATTGTTATATGAGCATTGTCTTTCACGAGTCGTCAAGAGAATTTCACCTGTATAATGACAGCATCAGTTATATAATAAAAATTTTGGGAAACGGCCAGCTGGGCCAGCTTTATTTCGGAAAAAGGATTCATGACAGAGAGAGTTTTGGATATTATCTGGAACTTGCCAACCGTCCCATGACGGCTTTGCAGCAGGATTTCGGCTTTTCTCTGGAGCATGTCCGCCAGGAGTATCCTGCCTATGGGACCACGGATTTCCGACTTCCTGCCCTGGAAATTCTTCAGGACAACGGAAGCAGGCTGACGAACTTTACATATGAATCTTACCGCATATTCCAGGGAAAACCGGTTCTGGAAGGCCTTCCTGCCACCTATACGGAGGATGGGTCGGAGGCGGACACTCTGGAGCTCACTCTGAGGGACAAGCTGCTGAACATAAAACTGGTTCTTCTCTACTCCATCTTTAACGGGGAAGCGGCTGTAGCCAGGAGTGCAAGATTTGAGAATCCTTCCGGCAAGGCGGTTCACATCTCCAGAGCCATGAGCATGTGCCTGGATTTGCCGGACTGTGATTATGATTGGATACAGTTCTCAGGGGCCTGGTCCAGGGAGAGGCAGGTGAAAACCCGCCGTCTGGAGCAGGGGATTCAGGCGGTGGGCAGTACCAGGGGGCATTCCAGTCACAACCACAATCCGTTTATCGTGTTAAAACGTCCCACTGCAGACGAATTCCAGGGGGATGTTATGGGATTTTCTCTGGTTTACAGCGGCAACTTCCTGGCTCAGGCGGAGGTTGACACTTACAACGTGACCCGGGTGATGATGGGAATCAACCCTTTTGCCTTCACATGGAAGCTGGAGCCGTGGGAGAGCTTTCAGACACCGGAGGCGGTGATGGTCTATTCTGACAAAGGTCTCAACGGAATGAGCCAGACCTTCCATCACCTCTACCGCACCCGTCTTGCCAGGGGAGTTTGGAGAGATAAGACGCGGCCGGTGCTTCTGAACAACTGGGAGGCAACCTATTTTGATTTTAACGAGGAGAAGCTGGTGAATATCGCCAGAGCCGCCAAGGAGGACGGGGTAGAACTGTTCGTGCTGGATGACGGATGGTTTGGCGAGAGGAGCAGCGACTCCAGCGGGCTGGGGGATTGGTATGCCAACAGAGAGAGACTGCCCAGGGGAATCAAGGGTCTCTCTGAAAAGATCGAAGAGCTGGGATTGAAATTTGGTCTATGGGTGGAGCTGGAGATGGTAAACCCGGACAGCGATTTATACAGGGCACATCCGGACTGGGCCCTCCACACGCCGGGGCGAACCAGTTCTCAGGGCAGAAACCAGCTGGTTCTCGATTTTTCAAGGAAAGAAGTGGTAGATTATATCTATGACATGATAGCCAGGATACTTGCGGAGTCGAAAGTTTCCTATATTAAATGGGACATGAACCGGTCTATCACAGAATGTTATTCCGAGGCATTTCCGGCTGACCGCCAGGGAGAGATATTTCACCGGTATATTTTGGGGGTTTACAGCCTGTATGAGAGACTGATTCAAAATTTTCCCGAGATTTTATTTGAGTCTTGCGCCAGCGGCGGAGCCAGATTCGATGCGGGTATGCTGTTCTACGCACCCCAGTGCTGGACCAGCGATGATTCGGACGCGGTGGAGAGGATTAAGATTCAGTACGGCACTTCTTTCGGCTACCCGGTGGTGAGCATGGGTGCTCATGTGTCTGCAGTGCCCAACCACCAGCTGTTCCGGTTCACGCCTCTTGAGACCAGAGGAAATGTGGCTTACTTTGGAGCTTTTGGATACGAGTTGGATCTGCAGAAACTGTCGGCAGAAGAGAGAGAGACCGTAAGGAAACAGATTGCCTTTATGAAGCAGTACCGGGAGGTAATTCAGTTTGGAACCTTTTACCGCCTCCAGAGTCCGTTCGAACACAATATTGCCGCGTGGATGGCAGTCTCCGAGGATAAGAAGACGGCTGTTGTAGGATATTACAAGATTCTCAACGATGTGAACTGCGAGTTCCGGAGAATGAAACTACAGGGCCTTCTGCCGGATGTGCGTTATCGGGTGGAGGAGAAGAACGAGTGGTTCTACGGAGATGAACTGATGAACGCCGGACTGGTCACCAGCGACGCGTCGGCAGGGCAGGCGTTTCCGGGTGATTACTGCACTGATTTTTGGTCTAAGATCTATGTGTTGAAAGCGGAGTCATAAGACCTGCAGCGAACCCTGTCCGTCCATCACCACAGGTGGGGGCGGGCAGGGTCATATGTGTCAACTGTATATTCTTTTTTTCGTCCATATCTGTGAGATTGACATCCGGAGATGTCAATACTGTTTTTAAGGATTTCCGCACCGTTGGGCATTTTTCACCTCTTTCACAGGTGTCTCTCAGTCACGCTACTGAAGACTCTCCAATTCTTTCTTAAGCCTGTCACGGTGGGATGCTGACAGCTCATTTCTGTACTGAGTCGGGGACACTCCCATGCGCTTTCGAAACAGGGCGGAGAAAGCCACCGGGTTGGGGTAGCCGCACTTGCGGGCAACCACCTCTACCGGTTCATTGTTCAGTGTCAAAAGCTCTGTGGCCCTGGTCATGCAGAAATTGGTCAGGTACTGTTTGGGGGACATGCCCAGAGTCTCGTTAAAAATCTGATAGAGATATCCCCTGCTCACAGCCACGTGGTCTGCCAGGTCCGACACCCGCAGCCCCTGATGGAAATTCTGCTGAATGTAGGATATAGCTTCTCTTAAATAGCGGTTTGTAGTCTCTCTGTCTCTGTCTAAATCTTCCTGCTGTCTGGGAGCATTCTCATCTATAAGACATGAGAAAAATTCAAAAAATAATCCATGGAGATAAAATTCGTTCTTAGGGCTGTTCTGGTTGGAACGAAGCATCTGGAATACTAGGTCTCGAATTCGTTCCGACTCGGAACTCTTAAAAATCAGATGATTGTGGTTAAAACCCAGATAGGACAGATATTCCGGAGCCCGGGGGCCGGAGAAGCCTACCCACACATAAGACCAGGGGTTTTCACGGCTGGCCTGATAAAAAGTTAGCATATTGGGCTCAATGATGAAGCCCTGCCCAGCTGCAATATGAAAAGTTTCATTGTCTACGCGGTACTCTCCCTCGCCGTCCAAAACATAGTGAATCACGTAGTTGGGACGCACACCATATCCAGGGGTGTGGAGGGGTTCGCATTTGGCGTAACCGCAGAAACACAGGTAAAAATCCTGAATTTGGCGGTTGGGAAGCTGAAGTACAAGAGATTGTTCCATAATTCACTCACCTGCTGCTATGGTTTGCTTAAATCAGGAAACTCATTTGTAGAGGGCTGCTTGACAGTAAAACGGTCCATAGTTTCTTTGTGGCTGCGGTAATTTTTCGGGCTGAGACCGAATTTTTTCTTGAAGGCTTTGGAAAAGGCCAGGGAATCGTCGTATCCAACTTCGGCGGATACCTCTGTCACCGGCAGATCGGAGGAAATCAGAAGGCTTGCGGCCTTGTGGAGACGAAAATCCATGAGAAATTTCTGGGAAGAGATGCCCAGTTCTTTCTGGAATACATGGTTTAAATAGGTTCGACTGATGCCGATATAATCGGCGATGTCCGTCACGTTGATGCCCCTGCTGTGATTCCATTTGATGTAGTCGATGGCCTGTTCTACATACACGTTACTTCCATAATCATAGCGGACCTCTTTTCCTTTGACTTGATGCTGAGAAAGCTGATTATAATTGTCCATAAGGCAGGAAAAGACCATCAAAAGGCAAGCGTTTCTTTTTAAATCATTGGCGAGAGACAGTTGGGTAGAGCTGAGTATATTGGAGATATGTTCTAGTAAAACATCTTCATTTTTAAAAGGAAGTACATAAGACTGTTTTGAAAAGCCACAGTTTTTCAGTGTAGACGACGCCCGAATACCGTTAAATCCGATCCAGGCATAGGTCCAGGGCTCGTCCGCGTCGGAACCGTAGCGCACCTCCTCCCCGGGATTGATCAAAAACATCTGATTGCTGGATAAAAAATAGGTGATGCCGCCTACGGTGTAGTTTCCCTTGCCTTCCAGGACAAAATGGATGATGTATTCATCCCGAACCGAAGGGCCCAGATACTGGGAAGGTTGACAGTGTTCGATGCCGCAGTGAACCAGATAAAGGTCCATGAAGGCTTCTCTTAAGTGTTCGAGACATTGGAATTGCGCGGAATCTGTGTACTTGATGTTTCTCATGATGTCATCTCCTTAGAGTATTTGAAACACATGATTAGATAAAACGGGGGAGCAGGTGGAGTGGCTTGAAAAAACGCGATGCGTATGCCTTCTGGTTTTATTTCGCTTGGTTGTGGGAGGCGAAGTCCGCAGTGCAGCTCGATTACGCTGCGCTCCATCTCGCTGTGGGGCATTTGCCCCATGAAGCCAAGTCACGAGCCGTCTGCTTACGCGCAAGCGCGACGCAACCGCCTCGCGACTTGTCTTCGCACTGCTCATTTAGTTTACATTTTACCATATGATGATTTATTTTACCATAGGGTTTATGGAAAAAATGAAATTACCTTGCCATGTACAAAATGCCTATATATTTCTTATAATCTAAGTAACAATTTGACATGAGTTTCATTCGCTTAATGTCAAATCAGGCAATATAGCTAAAAAAATAAGTCATTATGACGAAAACGGGAGGTAATGCAAGATGAAAAGACGTAACAAGATTTTAGCTCTGAGTCTGACAGCAGCAATGGCGGTGACAGGTCTGGCTGGTTGTGGTGGTTCTGGCGGAAGCGCCGGAGGCGGAGATCCGAAAGCAGGATTGACTGTGGCCATCTGGGATAACGGCCAGCAGAAGGGACTTCAGGAGATCTGCAACGCGTTTACGGAGGCCACCGGAATTCCGGCTCAGGTGCAGGTCATCGAGTGGAACAGCTACTGGACTCTTCTTGAGGCGGGTGCCAGCGGCGGAGACATGCCGGATGTGTTCTGGATGCACTCCAACGAGGCGGTGAAATACATGTCCAACGACATTCTGTTGGACCTTACGGACAAAGTGGCGGCCAGCACGGTTCTGGAGATGGATAAGTTCCCAGAGGATCTGAAAGCAATGTATCAGTGGGAGGGTAAGACCTACGCTCTGCCAAAAGATATGGATACCATCGCTGTCTGGTACAACAAGACACTGTTTGATGAAGCAGGGATTCCTTATCCCGATGGAAGCTGGACCTGGGATGAGTTCTATGAGATCGCTCAGAAGCTGACCAAGGATGACGGAAGCGTATATGGATTCGCGGCAAACCCGTCTAATGAGCAGGATACCTGGATGAACATCGTTTATACCATGGGTGGATGCGTGCTGAACGACCAGGGTATGTCAGGATTTGACGATCCCAAGACCATCGCTGCCATGGAATTTGTAGATAAGATGGTACATACGGTTATGCCTCCTGCTTCTACTATGTCTGAGACCGGTACAGATGTACTCTTCGGTTCCGGTAAGGTGGCTATGATCACTCAGGGTTCCTGGATGGTAGCTGGATTTAAGGATAACGAGTATATCGCGGAGCACGCCGATGTGGCCAGACTTCCAAAAGACGCCGCGACAGGAAGAAGCGTTTCTCTGTACAACGGACTTGGCTGGGCAGCCTCAAAGAGTACCAAGAATCCTGAAGGCGCTTATCAGCTGATCGAGTGGTTCACTACCAAGGATATGCAGCAGAAGCAGGCAGAACTGGGCGTTACTATGGCAGCTTACGAGGGCGTATCGGATCAGTGGGTCAACAATACCGATAAGTTCAATCTGACTCCTTACCTGGAGGCCATGGATGATGTTGTGTTCCGTCCCTCTACCAAGAGCACTCTGGCATGGTGGAATCCAATGGTAGAAGAGCTGAAGAAGCCCTGGAACGGCGAGGAGGATATGGCGACAGCCTGTGCCAACATCACAGCTATCATGAACGAGAAGATCGCTGAGGAGAAATAATCCTGAGACAATAGAAAAGGGGTGAAGTTGTGGGTACTATTAAAAAAGGAACTACCAGAGAACGCAATGAATTCGTATGGGGCTGGGCGTTTATCTTCCCCACTATGCTGGGATTGATCATACTGAACATTATTCCCATCTTCCAGACCATCTACCAGAGCTTTTTTAAGACCGGAGATTTTGGAAAAGGAAATATCTTCATCGGCCTGGACAACTATATTAAGATGTTCGGCGACGCGGAAGTATGGCAGTCCGTTATCAATACCTTTAAGTACGCGATCGTGGAGGTGCCTTTCTCCATCGCCATCGCTCTGGTTCTCGCGGTACTCTTAAACCGCAAGATGATGGGCGTGTCCGCGTATCGTACCATCTTCTTCCTTCCCATGGTCGCGGCTCCCGCCGCTATCGCCATGGTGTGGAGATGGCTGTTTAACTCGGAGTTTGGTCTTTTGAATCATATTTTCGGAACCAACATTAACTGGATCTCTGATCCTGCCATCGCGGTGTTCGCCATCGCGGTCATCGGTATCTGGTCCATCATCGGTTACAATATGGTGCTGTTTTTGGCGGGCCTTCAGGAAATCCCCAGGGATTACTACGAGGCGGCCAGCATCGACGGAGCCACGGGAATCAATCAGTTCTTCAACATTACGGTTCCCCTGCTGTCCCCGACCATCTTCTTTGTGACCATCACCAGAGTCATCGGAGGATTGCAGGTATTTGACCTGATCTTCATGGTAATGGATAAGAACAACCCGGCTCTCTACAAGACTCAGTCTATTGTGTACCTGTTCTATCAGAACTCTTTTGTGGAGAACAACAAGGGCTACGGCTCCACTATCGTGGTGCTGCTGATCGCCATTATTATGGTAATAACCGTATTCCAGATGATCGCCCAGAAGAAGTGGGTATACTACAATTAGGAGAGGAGAAGCGCTATGGAACAAAGAGCGAAAATGATGCAAGCGTTGATTCATGTCATCCTGATTCTGGTATCCATCACCATGTTAGTGCCGTTTCTGTGGATGATACTGACTGCCTTCAAGAGTATGGGAGAGGCAACCAGCGTGTCTCCCTTCGTGATCTTCCCCAGCGTGTGGAGGACCGAGAGCTTTACCACGGTTATCAACAACTTAAACTTTATGGAACTCTACGTTAACACTCTGCTGCTGATCGCCGGTCGTGTTATCGCAGCGGTTCTCACAGCCACACTGGCAGGTTACGCTTTCGCCAGACTGCAGTTTAAGGGAAGAGACTTTATGTTCTCCCTGATTCTGTTCCAGATGATGGTGCCAGGCCAGATCTTCATCATTCCTCAGTACCTGATGGTCAGCAAGATGGGAATGCTCAACACCATCTTCGCCCTGATCTTCCCAGGTCTGGTGACCGCTTTCGGTACCTTCCTGCTTCGTCAGGCTTACATGGGACTTCCGAAAGATCTGGAAGAGGCGGCCCGCCTGGATGGCTGCAACATCGGCCAGACCTTCCTGTTCATCATGGCGCCGTTAACACGGTCCTCCATGGTGGCCCTGGGAATCTTTACAGCAGTGTTCGCCTACAAAGACCTGATGTGGCCACTGATCTGTAACAGAGACGTGATGCCTCTGTCCGCCGCTCTTGCCAAGATGCAGGGCCAGTACAGCAGCAACTATCCACAGCTGATGGCAGCTTCTCTGCTTGCCTGTATACCGATGATTGTTCTGTACCTGATCTTCCAGAAACAGTTCATCGAGGGTATCGCGACTTCCGGAGGAAAGCTGTAGAAAACAACAGAAAGAAGGAGGAGGCATGAACCTGTTCAACGAGGACAATTTTCTTCACCGCTTTTTTCTCTCGGCGGGAGGCTTTATCGGTTTGAATCTCTTATGGATTGTAACCAGTCTTCCTGTCATTACCATTGGAGCGTCCACCACAGCTCTGTACTACTGCGGGTTAAAGCTCCACAAGGACAGGGATATCAGTATCTGGAAATGTTACTGGAGGAGCTTTCGGGGGAATTTTCTCCAGGCCACGGTTGTTTGGCTGGGCCTGGCAGCGGCGGGAGTATGTGTCTGGTTTGAGAAAAAGGCAGTGGTTTCCATGCCTGGCGCTATGTCAGTGGTATTTACTTACGTGGTGTGGGGGATTGCCTTGCTTCTTCTTGTGATTGCCTTGTATGTGTTCCCGACCATCGCGTCTTTTGAAAACAAGACAGGACGTCTGGTTGTCTTCGCGCTTTGTTTCGCGGCCAGGAAACCCGGCTATGCCCTGTGTATGGCGGCGATCACCTGTCTGCCCATGTACTTTACCATGGTGGACGCGCAGTTGTTTCCCATCTATCTTTTCGTGTGGATTATGTGTGGGTTTTCACTGACAGCATATGGAAATTCCTGGTTTTTATGGAGATTGTTTCGCCCGTATTTCGAGAAAGAGGAACAGGAACCGTCGGGCATGAGAGATGAATCCGACCAATATGTCTTCTAAAAGCAATGCCCGGCGCCACTGGAATATCCCTTTACTTCCTTTTGGTTCCGGGCATGATTACTATAATCAGTGGAGGATAAAAGGCAACCTATGAGATATATTTCTTTTCATAAAGATACTAGCGTATTTACGCTGCATACCAAAACCAGTATGTACCAGATGCAAGTGGGAAGGTATGGTACTCTTCTGCATCTCTACTATGGCGATGACCTGGGGGACGCGCGGATTATTCACAGCATTGTAAACCTGGATCGGGGTTTTTCAGGCAATCCCTATGAGGCTGACAGGGATCGAAAATTTTCCCTTGACGTGCTGCCCCAGGAGTATACGGCAGAGGGGAACGGGGATTACCGGATTCAGGGAATCGAGGCGGAACATGAGGACGGAAGCCATGTTCTGCAGCTGAAATATGATTCTCATGAAATCAGAAAAGGAAAATATGCTCTGGCAGGTCTGCCTGCCATGTTCGCGGGGGAGGATGAGGCAGAGACATTGGAGATTGTCTTAAAGGACGAGCTCAGCGGACTCTGTGTGAAATTGCTTTATGGTGTTCTGTGGGATTGTGATATCATCACCAGGACCGTGGAGGTGGTCAACAGGGGGAAGACCAATATTACCTTGAGGCGGGTGATGTCCGCGGAGCTGGATTTTCCAAAGCGTCCCATGGATATGGTTCATTTTTATGGGAGGCATTCTATGGAGAGACTTACGGAGCGTCAGCCTCTCCACCATGGGATTCAGTCTGTGGAGAGCAAGCGGGGAATCTCCAGCCACCATCACAATCCGGCGGTGATCTTCTGTGATCACACTGCCACCGAAGATTATGGAGAATGTTTTGGAATCGCTTTTGTGTACAGCGGGAATTTTATCTGCCAGGCAGAGCTTGACCAGGTAGATCAGACACGGGTGGTCATGGGAATTCACCCTTACCAGTTTGCCTGGACTTTAAAGCCGGGAGAGTCCTTTGTGGCTCCGGAGGCAGCCATGTCCTACTCGGGCACGGGCCTGGAAACCCTGTCCCATCATTTTCATGACGGGTTCCGGGAACATCTGATCCGCAGCAGCTACGTGAAAAGGCCCAGGCCCATTCTGGTGAATAACTGGGAGGCAACCTATTTTGAGTTCAATGAGGAGAAACTGTACGGCATCGCCAAGGCGGCCAGGGATGTGGGGCTGGAGATGTTTGTGCTGGATGACGGATGGTTCGGAAAGAGGGACAGCGATTATACAGGTCTTGGGGACTGGTATGTGAATGAGGAAAAGATTCACGGCGGCCTGCCCAAGCTGGTAAAAAAGATTCGGAAGCTGGGCCTGAAGTTCGGCATCTGGCTGGAGCCGGAGATGGTGTCTGAGGACAGTGATCTTTACCGGAAACACCCGGACTGGTGTCTGCGGGTGCCGGGGCGGCTGCCTGTGAGAAGCCGGTCTCAGCTGAACCTGGATGTGACGAAAAAGGAAGTCCGGGACTATATTATGGAGCAGATTTTCAAGGTCATTGACAGCTGCCAGGCGGATTATATTAAGTGGGACGTGAACCGGGCTCTGGGAAATGTGTATTCTCAGGGAGTGGAGGCAGGAAAGCAGGGGGAGGTTTTCCACCGCCACATGCTGGGAGTGTACGATATGATGGAGCGGCTGATCGGCCGTTACCCGAACCTGCTTTTTGAGACCTGCGCGGGCGGCGGGGGCCGCTACGACGCCGGGATGCTCTACTATTCCCCGCAGATCTGGTGCAGTGACAACACCGACGCGGCGGACCGGCTGGAGATCCACTACGGGACTTCGTTCTTTTATCCCATCAGCACCTTTGGGGCTCATGTGAGCGTGTGTCCTAATCACCAGACAGGGCGGACAACCTCTCTGCGCACCAGGGGGATTGTGGCAGGAGCGGGTACTTTTGGCTATGAGCTGGATCTGGAACACATGGACGAGGGGGAGAAAAAAGCGGCTACCAGCCAGATCGCTCAGTTTAAGGCCTCGGAGGAGTTGGTTCAGCAGGGGGATTACTATCGGCTGTCCGCGCCAGGAGACCGGAGCAATTCGGTGTTCTGGGAGTTTGTGTCAAAGGATAAGAGGGATGTGCTGGTGGCGGGTGTAGTGCTGAGGAGTGAAGTGAATCCGCCGGTGAACCTGCTTCGCTTTAGAGGGCTTGAGCCTAATTTGATCTACCGGGAAAGGGAGAGTGGGGAGGAATATTCAGGGGCTGTGCTTATGAAAGCGGGCCTGGCCCTGCCGGTAACATCGGAGGACTACGAGTCCGTTGTATATCGGTTCGAGGCAAAAGGAGAGTTTGAATCAGAGAAGAAAAGGTAACGATATAGAGGAGGAAGATCCCGGGGGAGGGATCTTCCTTTTTTCGCGCAGGCCCCCGAAGGGAGTATTGCCGCCTGCCGGCGGCACGGGGGCCGCGGGTTGAGTAGGGGGGAAAAGCCTCCCCTACTCGATTACACGGGGGCGGAGTATGCCGCCTCTGAATCGCTACATGGCAAAGGGGGATAGCCTTGTGTAATAGACCATGCCATGCTATAATGATTTTACAAATTTTTACAGGCAGCATGGAGGGTAAGAAGTGAAAAAATTATCTTGGAATGATCAGCTTAATATTGGTGTGGAGATAGTTGACAAGGCGCATGCCAGGCTCTTCAAGATTGTGGGAAAGTTGATGGAGCTTGTGGAGTACGAGGCAAACTGTGAGAATGTTTGCAGAGATACTATTGAATTTTTGGAGAATTATACCATGACCCACTTTTCGGAGGAGGAGGCCTATATGCGCTCCATTGGCTACAAAGGATATGAGAAGCATAAAAAGCTTCACGATGATTTCAGAGACATTACTTTGGTTTCCCTCAAAAAGTATCTGCTGAAATCCGGTTATTCCCAGGGAGCGGTCCAACGATTTATCAGTGTTCTCACGGGCTGGCTTACAGGGCATATTATGATGGAGGACCAGGAGATTACCGGACATTTGGATCCGAAGAGGACCTATGATGAACTGCTGGACACGCCGGTGATCGCCAAAGCGGTGAACCAGGCCATGGAGGGTGTGTTCCACCTGAGAGCGGAGCTGGCGGATGGGGATTATAATGGCGGCAACATTCGAAAGGCCTACTACTATCGGCTGAGTTACAACACGGACAGAGGAGAAAAGACACAGCTTCTTCTGGCTATTGAGGAACAACTGGCCCGCCGGGGAGTCGGCCTGATTATGGGGATGTCTGCCATGCATAAGCCGGAGATGGTAAGAGATACTTCCATGCAGATTGTGGAGGAGTTTTTCCACCATCTGGGCAAGCTGTTCAAATCTGACACGGAATACCAGTTGGACAAGAAGGAATTGGTGACCAGAGATGAGTTTCGGGAAGATTTTATGACAAGATATCCCTGCCGCCTGTTGTTTGAGACCAGGTTGGGGAATTTTATATTCTGTGCCAGAAAGTGGGAGATTAAAAAGCGGAAAAGTGGAATATAAGAGCCGGTGTTCCGGTATCTGGGAAGACGGAAAAGATTTAGTCAGGAGAGACGGTTATGACGGAGAGAGAAAAAATGCTGGCGGGACAGCTGTACGACTGCGGGGATCCGGAGCTGCTGGCCAGGTGGCACAGGGCCAAGGATCTGGTCAGAGATTACAATGGGACGGACTCGGAGGATCTGGAGAAAAAGAAGGAGATTTTGTCTCAGCTTTTAGGCGGGCAGGGAAAGAATCTATGGATTACACCGCCTTTTTATGTGGACTACGGCAACAACATCTATTTTGGGGACCACTGTGAAGTGAACATGAACTGTACCTTCCTGGACGACAACCGGATTGTCATCGGCAATCATGCCCTGATCGCTCCCAATGTCCAGATTTACACGGCCTTTCACCCGGTCAGCGGGGCGGAACGGTTTGGCAGTCCCAGGGCGGACGGTTCCTTTGAGTTTTGTAAGACCCAGACGGCTCCCGTTGTCATCGGCGACTGTGTGTGGATCGGAGGCGGAGCCATTATCTTGCCGGGCGTGACCATCGGAGACAATGTGGTCATCGGAGCGGGGAGCGTGGTGACAAAGGATATTCCCGACAATTCCGTGGCCTGGGGAAATCCCTGCCGGGTGATGAGGGAGAACAAATGATGATGTCCCTTGGAAACAGGGGTATTGACAGATATCTGATTTCGAGATGACAAAAAGGAGACAGGATGATGGAAAAAAAACCGGATGCCAGAGAGATGACAAAACTGCTTGGAAAGGATCTGTATGATGTGTGGGAGAAATTGTGCCAGGTGATTGAGGAGCGGTATGACATGGAACGTCTTTGGAATGAAGGCGGGAAGGCCTGGACCTATGAGTATAAGTATCGGAGGGGCGGAAAGACCTTGTGCGCTCTGTACTGCAGGGAAGGCGTTATGGGATTTCTGGTTGTTTTCGGGAGGCAGGAGAGGGAGAAGCTTGAGGCAATGCGGGGGGAATTTTCGGAGGAGGCTTTGAGGGTCTATGATGAGGCCAAGACCTATCACGACGGAAAATGGGTGATGTTTGAGCCGGTGGATACGTCTCTGTTTGGGGATTTTTTGAGGATGCTGGGGATCAAGAGGAGAGGGAACAGGAAGTGAGCGGAGAGGTTTGGGGCCGATGACAGGTATAGCCATGATTTCTATGCGGTCGGAAACAGAGTGATTGAGAACAAGATCGAAAATAGGAGGAGATTTTATGGCACCGTGGCTTTGGGTCGTGGCTGTGGTCACCATGCTGTGCTGTTTGACAGCCGGAGCAGTTGTATTTTTCAGATTTATGAAAAAAAGAAACTCCGGGAGGGGGAGAATCGCGGGAGGAATCGTCCCGGGCAATGGCGAGACCGGCCGGGGGCTTGGGATGTGGCGATTTCTGGCAGTGGGCTGGCCCCTGGCATGTGTCTGTTTCGGGGCAATCATTATCGGTCAGCCGGACCGTGTGGGGGAGGAGTGTCTGGTGGACACGATGTTTACAATCTTTCCCCTGATCTTTTTTGCCATCGGAATGGCCATGGAACACAGGCTCCTGAAGGAGAAGCAGTATGCCACGGTTCTGACGTCGGCGCTGGTAGTCTCGGTTCGCAGGCATGTCTCCATGGGAAGCGGAAGCAGGAGCTGTTATTTCCCGGAGTATGAATTTCAGGTGGGGCAGATTACGTATCATGTGAAGTCGCCCGGCGGGTTTGACAGGAGCTATGTGAAGGAGGGGGAACGGGTGGAGCTGTACTACGCGCCGGATAATCCCCATGTCTTTTATGTGCCGGTTATGAGAAAGCATGATAAGCGCTGGGCCGCGCTTTTGTGTGGTGTGGGGATTCTGTTTCCATTGGCAGGCTTGTTCGCACCGTGGATTCGGCAGGTGTCCTGGTTTTTGGAAACATGAGAATCAGAATCAATCGCTGTGGGTTCTGGTTAGGGACAGAGTTAACAGATTATGTTCAATCTTATAGATAAAAGGCCGGTCAGGGGTGATGTGACAGGGATTCGGATTCTTACAGGCGGCGCTTTCGCGCGGTGCCGGGCTTATGGGACTATGATGGCATAAGATTAAGTGGACTATGATGGAGGTATGGCTATGGTATCAATCTGCGGTATGGATTGTTGTGAGGAATGCCCCAGGAAAGAAGAGTGCGGCGGCTGCCAAAAGGTGAAGGGACACCCTTTTGGCAGCGGAACCTGTATCGCCGCGGAATGCATTAAGAGGGGTGGGACAGAAGAGTTTCTTCGTTTAAAAAGTACATTGATTTCCGAATTTCATGCCCTTGGGATCCAGGGACTTGAAGTCTCGGATCTCAATTTGCTGAGCGGTTATTTTGTCAATCTGGAATATCCCCTTGCAAATGGTCAGAGCGTGAAATTGCTCAGAGATGATCATGTATATCTGGGGAATCAGATCGAAATACCCGGCAGCGACAGGTGTTATGGACTGGCTGCCGATGACCGGTATCTGTTGGTATGTGAATATGGCTGTTGCGGCAAAGATCCGGAAATCATCATCTATAAGAAACGGTAAAGACGGGCCAGGAGCAAAGGAGATCATAGAGTTCAGTTCCTGTAGTTGGGAGCCGGGCTGGAACGTGAAGATTAAGAAGTCGGGAAAGACCCAGCGGTGGCTGATGATCCCGGTGGAGGATCAGGACCCGGTGTATGAGGATGTGCTCCGACTTGTGGAGCTTCGGCGGACAGGCGGAAAGGGTAAGGATTGACCGCCTGGGCAGAGAGAAGATGAGTACAGAAGGAGACGCAAGGGGCGAATGCCGATTTCTACAGAATGTGGAGGTGTGAAGATGGAGGGAAGGATCCTGGGATTTGTGGTCTGGTGCGCTGTGGGAGGCCTGTTTTTGTGTCTGGCCCTGTATACCTGGTTTTCCAAGAAGCCACGGGCCATGGGATTTTGGGCCAATGCGCAGATGTTTCCGGTCACGGACGTAAAGAGCTATAACCGGGCCATGGCCAAGCTCTTTGGGGGCTTTGGGATCGTGATGATGGGCCTGGGAATCCCTCTTCTGGCGGGGGAGAATTCGGCCTGGATCATGGTTTCTGTGGTGGGGCTTATGGCGGAGAGTATTGGGGCTATGGTGGTCTACTGTCTTGTGATTGAGAAGAAGTACAGAAAATAAAAGGGAGGAGGACATGGTTCTTGTGCTTGACGGGGACAGTCTGAACATGTCTGTCTATAATCCGCCCCAAAGGGCTCGGGATCTCATGGAGAAGATCGCCTGGTCGGAGGGGCTGTTCTGGAGAGAGCTCTCATTCCGAGAGAGAAACCATGGAAGGATAGGGGAAGGGGAAAGCCGCTGAAAGGAAATGACATGAATTTCATGAGAAAACCGATTCGTGTGTCTAAAGCTGTCATAGCCGGCTCTCTGACAGTCGCCTTGTTTCTGCTGCTGCTCTTTGTGACAATCCTGCCGGGAAAGAGGACAATCTGTTATGAGGAGGACTTGGGGGCAGCGGGGGAGGAGGTGCTTAGGAACTGCTTTGGAAACGGCTACAAGCTGTCGGAGGGAGCGGAGAAGGAATATGAGTATTTTGAGTATCATGATCAGGTAAATGTGACGGTACATTACAGGGAGTGGACTCTTTCTTATCAAAATGCCAGGGGGGAGGAGCAGGACTTTGTCTTTCACAACCAGGTAAGCAGGATAGAGAGCTTCATAGGTACCTATTTTTGTGAACTGACAGAGGATTTTTATAAGAGAAATTTCTGGGACAAGGCGGTGGAGGAGATCCCCGGGTTTCGGGAGGACAGTGTATTGTATTTTCAAGAATACAGCCAGTTTTCCTCTCCGTCTGTACCGAAATCTTCTGTGATGCTTGACAGGCAGCTTCACTATTCCCTGGCGGAACACATCTGTTTTCCCCGGCTGGAATTTGACCGGGTTTTTGAAGAATTTCCCTATCTGCTGAGATTCTATGTCTATGTTACCTATGAGAGCCCTGAGGAGGAGGAGAGGGAGGGGCAGCGTCAGGAGACCGAGGAGAAATTGCGGCACATGATCGATGAGATCATCGCCTATACGGGAGGGACCCTCAACGCCACGGTGAGCGTCACCATGATGGACCAGGACGGATACGCGGACGGGTTCGGCTTTCGAGTTCTGACCGGGGAATATTTTCAGCCGAAAGACGGCTCGGAGCATGAGTATGACATTGCCCTCCACGAACATTTTTTCGGCCCGGTTGTGCTGGAGGACAAGAAAGAATAGGGGACCAGCCGGGTCTCGGGCATTGATTCCAGCCAGAAGATGATCGAGGAGGCCAAAAAGCACAGCCGGGGACCGATATAATAATCACAAGTACACAGGAAGGAGAACAGATTTTATGCGTGTGTTGAGAGAAGAAGACAGGGGAGCGATTCTCGACTATGTCAGAAAAGAGCCGGAGATGAACCTGTTTTTGATCGGGGATCTGGAGAACTATGGTGTGGAGAGTGAGACCATCAATTTTTATGTCCATGAGGAGCGGGACTGCTGGGATTTCCTGGTGCTGCGGTTTAGGAAGTTTTTCATCTTGTACAGCAGGTATGAGGACTATAACGCGGAGAAGGCGGCGGCTTTTTTCAAGGGAAAAGAGATCGACTGTGTCAGCGGAAAGACGGTTCTGCTGGAGCGGATTGCCCCGGCATTTCCCCAATGGGAGATGAAATCGACTTATATGAGCCGCTGTGACGGTGTGAAAGGCACAGGGGAGCCGCCGGAAGGCCTTGTAATCCGCAGGCTGGAAAAGGGGGATGTCCCGGAGGCCATCAATTTGCTGGAAGATATTGAGCAGTTCCGTAAAACCTATAAGAAGGAGAGGAAGGGGGAAGAGATCAGAGTGATGGAAGAGGAGATCACCAATGGCAGCAAGGTGTCAGTAGGCGGTTTTCTGGAGGGACGTCTGGTGGCCCTGGCTTCCACCAGCGCGGAAAATTCGGAGAGCGCCATGATCGTGGGTGTCGCCACGGCTTTGGGATACAGGGAAAAAGGCTATGGTTCGGCGGTCGTGAGAACCTTGTGTCAGGACTGTTTTGAGCGGGGAAAGAAATATCTTTGTCTGTTTTACGACAACCCGGTGGCTGGAAAGATCTACAACCGAATCGGATTCACGGAGTTGGGCACTTACGGGATGCTGCGATAGGCAGGTTGCCGGGAAAGAGAAGAAACAATATTCATTGAAGGAGGAATTGGTTATGTGGGGTATGATCGCGACATGGAGAATGGCTCTGGAAGGGGTGAGCAAGGGAGCGGCGATGTTGGAGCAGGGCGGGGATGCCGGTGACGCGGCGGAGGCGGCTGTCCGGGAGGTGGAGGATTTTCCGTACTACAAGTCCGTAGGCTACGGCGGCCTGCCCAACGAGGACATGGAGGTGGAACTGGATGCGGCTTATATGGATGGTGACACTTTAGACGTGGGAGCGGTGGCTGCGATTCGGGATTACGCGAACCCGGTGTCCATTGCCCGCCGGCTCAGCAGAGAGCCGGTGAACAGCGTTTTGACAGGTGAGGGAGCGGAACGTTTTGCCCACAAGGAAGGATTTGAGAGGAAAAATATGCTCACCGACCGGGCAAAAGCCTTTTATTGGAAGAGGAAAAAAGAAGAGGAGACAGAGCTGAAACCTTATAAGGGCCATGACACCGTGGGCGTGGTGTGCCTGGACCAGAGGGGAAAGATGACAGCAGCCACTTCTACCAGCGGATTGTTTATGAAGAAAAAAGGCAGGGTGGGGGATTCTCCTATGGTAGGATCAGGATTTTACGCGGACAGCAAAGTGGGAGGGGCAACCGCTACAGGTCTGGGAGAGGACCTGATGAAGGGCTGCGTTTCTTACGAGATCGTCCGTCTGATGAAGGAGGGGCTTCACCCTCAGGAGGCCTGCGAGAGGGCGGTAGGGCTTCTTGACCGGGAACTTAAGGAACGCCGGGGCAAGGCAGGAGATCTGTCTGTCATCGCCATGAACAATAAGGGAGAGTGGGGCGCGGCCACCAATATACAGGGCTTTTCTTTCGTGGTGTCAGCGGAGGGGGAAGCGTCCAAGGTGTACCTGGCTATGGCTGGGGAGGATGGACGTTGTACCTGTGAGGAGGCGTCCAACCAGTGGATCGAGGATTACGTGAGAACCCGCATGGCACCGGTGGAGGGGCAGGGATGAACCCTGGTGTAGAAGGTTTGGTTGTGGAAATTTGCTGCGGCAGTTATTATGATGCCGGACAGGCGGCTCTGGGAGGAGCCAGGAGGATTGAGTTAAACAGCGCTCTGATGCTGGGAGGACTGACGCCCACCGCAGCCGTGGTCTCCATGGTGAAGGAGAATCTGGATCTGGAAGTGGTGGCCATGGTCCGGCCCCGGGGGGCCGGGTTCTGTTATCTGCCTGAGGAATTCGCGGTGATGGAGCGGGAGTGCAGGGAGGTTTTGAAGGCAGGAGCGGACGGGGTTGCCTTTGGGTGCCTTACGAAGGACAGGGCTCTGGATATGGAGAAAAACAGACGGATTCTGGACATTATCAAGGGGATGGGGCGGGAGGCGGTGTTTCACAGGGCCTTTGACTGCGCGGGGGATCCATGGGAGACCATAGAGGGGCTCATTGGTCTGGGGGTGGATCGGGTGCTGACCAGCGGACTGGCGCCTGCGGCTATGGAGGGCAGGGATATGATTCGGCGTCTTCATGCCAGATGCGGAGATCGGATCCAGATCCTGGCGGGAGGCGGTGTCAACAGTGGAAATGTGAGGGAGCTGCTGGAATATACGGGCATCACTCAGATTCACAGCTCCTGCAAGGCATGGCGGGAGGATCCCACCACAGCGGGAAACCGGGTGTCCTACAGCATGGCGGAAGGAGACAGGGCTATGTGTTATGATGTGGTGTCCGCCAAATCGGTGGCGGAATTGATAAGAAGAGGAAACCAAGGATGAACTACACATTTTATGAAATCGCCATGTTATTTTTTGCCTATTCCTTTCTGGCATGGATGGCGGAGACAACTGTGGCCACCATAAAGGTAAAGGATTTCCGGAACCGGGGATTTGCCTCCGGGCCATTTTGCTTTATCTACGGTTTTACGGCAGTTATTTTAACGGTGTTTCTCCGTGACCTTAAGGACAATCTGTTCTTTCTGTTTTTAGGGGCCGCCTCGGTGGCCACTGCGGTGGAGTGGTGCGCAGGGAAGCTGCTGGAGCGGATGAAGCGGAAAAAATGGTGGGATTATTCGGGGAAACCATTGAATTTTGACGGCTATATCTGCCTTGAGTATTCTCTGATCTGGGGACTTTTAGGCCTCCTGGCGGTCCGGTACGGAAACAGCCTTCTGGTGGGATTTTACCATATTCTGCCTGCGTTCGCGAGGGGACCGGCCGTCTGGGGGCTTGTGGCCTTGGGGCTTTTGGACCTTTCCGGTTCCCTTATGTCAATCTATCATCTGGAGGAGAAACTTCCCCGCCTTCTAGGCTGGAACCACAGACTTCAGAGATGGACCTTCCGGCTGGCTGCCAGGGTTTCAGACCGGGTGGAAAAGCGAATCTATCGGTCCTACCCTTCTGTGACGGCACAGATCAGAGAGGAGAAGGAGAAGACAGGGGAGAAATGCGGGTTTGTACAGCTGTTCTGGCTGTTTTTCATAGGCGCTTTTTTGGGGGATGTGGTGGAAACTATATTCTGCAGGATTACGGCTGGGGTGTGGATGAGCAGGAGCAGTCTGGTGTGGGGGGATTTCAGCGTGGTCTGGGGCCTTGCCATCGCCCTGGTGACAGCCCTTCTCTACAGGGACAGGCATAAGGAGGACCGCCACATCTTCTGGGTGGGTTTCTTTCTGGGAGGCGCTTATGAATACATCTGCAGCGTGTTTACGGAGATCTGCTTCGGAAAGGTGTTCTGGGATTACAGCGCCATGCCCTTTAACCTGGGAGGCAGGATCAATCTGCTCTACTGCTTCTTCTGGGGGATCGCGGCGGTAGTGTGGCTGAAAGGCCTGTACCCGAAGGCGGTCCGGCTTATTGAGTTCCTGTTGAAGAAAGGCGGGAGAGCGCTGACAGGGGTCTGTATGGTGTTTATGGCTCTCAACATCTGTGTCTCCGTCATGGCCTTGAGCCGGTATGACACCCGGGCCCACGGAAAAGAGGCGGAGTTTGGGTGGGAACAGGCCATGGACAGGCGCTTTGATGACTCCAGGATGGAGCGGATTTATCCCAACGCCATTGAGCAATAGGACTGTGGAGGCGTTATTAAGTTGAATGCCCTGAATATTTCTGAAGATAAGCTATAAAATCGGTTAAATTAGTCATAGAATTTTTCGAGGTAAGAATACCATAGGGGAGACCATAATCCTCGGTTAAAGGGATCGTAATCAATCCGGGATGAACCTGTTTCCAACACTCTAAACTTAGGAGCATGGTATTGCTTTCAACGCAGCGATTAAATGTGTGAATACTGTAATGAGGAGGAATATCGATCAGTGTTATATCTGGATGATTATTCTCTATGTCGGTACGGATCTGGTCGTTCACTTTGCTGCTGCCGCGTTTCATGAGCATAAGCTGATTTCCCGCCAGGTCGCTCAAGCCTATGTTTTTCTTTTTGGATAAAGGATGTTTTCTTGGCATTGCTATACAGAAATGGTATTTGCCAACAGGAATAAAAGGGTAAGTAATTCCGCTGATCTCTGAATTATACGGACCTACCAAAAAGTCATATGATTTGTCTAATCCAAGATAACGCTGTTCATCATTTTCAATAGGTACCATTTTTAACTGGTATTGAGGACAATTATCGCTGATCGATTCCCACAGATCCATAAAGATATGGCAGGGATAGAACAGAGATGTTCCTACACGGATAGTTTGTGGACAATCAAAGGGGGATTTTTGTATTTCCTGAATGGCTTTTTCTGAGAAATCCATAATTTCTTCTGTTTTTCTATATAAACGCTGGCCTGCTGCAGTCAGGATAATGCCCTGATTAGATCGTTTAAACAGCTTGACGCCCAGGCGGCTTTCCAAACCGTTGATCTGTTTGATGATTGCAGTATGGGAAATGAAAAGCTGCTCAGATGCCTTTGTAAAACTGCCGCTGTCCGCTACTGCTTTAAATGTATCCAGAGCTTTATCATACATAATCATGTACCTCTTTTTATAGAAACTTTTGGTTTCTGCCATCGTACCATATCAATACTTCCATGTCAAGTTGGGGCTGAGTATAATGAAGACAAAAGTCATGACTGATCAGTAACCTTGATTGATATGAAGGAAATATGAGGAGGTACGAGTGATGGATCATCATAAAATAACAGAGGAAAACAAAATGGGGACGAAGCGGGTCTGGTCTTTGCTCATGACTATGGCAGTTCCGGTTGTAGCTTCTACAGCGGTGCAGTCTCTGTACAATGTTGTAGATGGTATTTTTGTCTCGCAGATCAGCGAGAAGGCTATGGCAGCCATCACCTTTGCCAATCCGCTGATAACGGTTTTGATTGCAATAGGAAGCGGTATTGCCGTAGGTATGAACACTATGATGTCCCGCGGTTTGGGAGAGAAAAATCAGCAGAGAGTAAATGATTCGGCCTCTGCCGCCATTTGGCTGATCGTCATCTGTGGGAGCCTCTCTTTGCTGGCAGCTCTGTTTCTGGTGAAGCCCTACATGGCTTTCCAGACAGAAGATGCAGAAATCAGGACGGCAGGTGTCCGGTATCTGCAGGTCTATTTCTGCTTAGGCGCGGCAACGATGGCGCAGCTGGTCTTTGAGCGCATGCTGATCTCCACCGGAAAAACTATGTACAGTATGATCTCCCAGGGGACAGGGGGGATCATGAACATGATTCTTGACTATGTTTTGATCTTCGGGCACTTCGGTGCGCCGGAAATGGGAATTGCAGGCGCAGCAGTTGCCACGGTTGTCAGTCAGTCTGTGGCGGCGTCTATTGCCCTTTTCCTGAACATCAGAAAAAACAGAGAGGTGCGTTTTCGTCTCAGCAGGCCTCTGCCGTTTTCCGCCGTCAGGAGGCTTCTTGTTCTCGGCGCACCCACAGCGGTGATCATGTCTTTAAATAGCCTGATGATGGTCAGCTATATTGCCGTACTGAACCGTTTTTCCAGCACGGCAGTGGCTGTATTCGGAGCCTGCTGCAGAGTCACCGGTTTTTGCTACGCCATCCTGAATGCTCTGTGCAGTGCGACGATCCCGATTATTGCGTACAATTACGGAGCTAAAAATAAGAAGCGTATAAACCAGACGATCCGCTTTGGTTATCTGTATGCCGCAGTGGTTATGGCGGTCGGAACAGTATTCTGCGTGGGATTTCCGGAGATGTTTCTGCGTATGTTCAACGCTACTGATGAAATGATCCAGATCGGCATATGGGGAATGCGGATGCTGACCTGCTGCTATGTTCTTTGCGCGGTGCGGAATATGAGCAACTGTATCCTGCAGGCCCTTGGACACAGCGTAACTGCCATGGCCTGCGATCTGTCGAGAAATTATCTGATCCTGATCCCGGCTGCGTGGCTGCTGTCTCTGACGGGAATTCTGGATGCGGTGTGGCTTTCTGTTCCGGCAGCAGATATTGTGTCGGCCGCTGTAGGTTTTTTGCTGATGCTGCGCTTTTACCGCAAGGATATCAGACCGATGGAGTAGGCCGACGGATCAGGTGGGGACAGGATCTATTTTTCGATCCTGTCCGTAAAGGTAAGCCATTGCTCCCAGGTTCCGGAAAAAACGTTGAGATCCACAAAGGCCTCTTCACCTGAAAACCCCTCAAGCCTTCCGCGGTTAGTATACTGCCAGAATGTCCAGCCGTATTCCCGGTCTTTTTCTGTGTCGGATTTCAGCGCCGGCTCTTTCCAGATGTCACGGATCCACAGGGGATAGGCGTCGAATTTTCCCCGGATATACAGTTCCCAGGCTTCCTGGGTGGCATAGATCACAGGCGTCTGGCCAAAGGCCTGTTCTACTTTTTCTAAATAGTCTCTCAGTTGAGCCTCCACCTGCCCGGGATCCGGCGGGTTTTCTTTTTTATCACCGTAAAACTCCACGTCTACCACAGGAGCCATCAGATTTTTGAAGGGTTTGACCGTGTTGATAAAGTGTTCTGCCTGAGTTGTTCCGGGGCTGTCAAAGCTGAAGAAATGATAGGCTCCCACGTCTAAGTCTGTTTCCAGGGCTTTTTTGCAGTTGACGGCAAACTGCTCATCAGTGTAGGAGCTGCCCTCTGTGGCTTTGATATAGGCGAACCGGATCTGCTGTCCGGACAGTACCTGCCAGTCGATTTCTCCCTGGTAGTGGGACACGTCCACTCCCCGGACAGGATATCTGGCTGATGCCGGTCCGTTAATATGGATATATCCATGGTATACGGCAAATATAAAACCTGATCCCAGGACTGTGATCACTGAGACGGTGATGAGGACGAAGGTAAGAATCTTTTTTTTCATAGGCGATTCTCCATATGGCTGTGGGTGGGATTTTGAAATGATACGGGTATATTTTAGCAGATCTGGAAATGAATTGCCACAGAAAAAGAGATAGATATCAGTGCTGAATGCGGTGAAAAAACAGATACAGAGTTCCCAGGCCAGGTCATTTCTGTTATACTTGGAAATATGGAACAAAAATATAGGATGAGAGGGAGGAGGCTTTAAAGACAGCTTCCATGGCCGCGGCTCTGGCAGTCAGCAGAAGCGGAGCCGGCTCGTCCATACCCACATGGAGAGAAGTGGAGGATTTCGGTAATCAGAGAAAAGGATAAGGGGGAGAAAAGATGGAAGCGTCAGGAGCTCTGGGCAGTTTCATTGCCCTTTTTGAGAATCCGAAACAGAGGAAGCAGAGTGACAGCTGGAGGAGGTTTTTTCTGTCGGAAACCTTTTTGGGGGAACAGTTTTCTGAAAGATTTGGACAGGGGCTGCTTGCCTATATCAGGAGGCAGCAGGTGTGTCCCCGGGACAATCTTCCCGCAGGCTTTCTGATGGAACTGGCCATCGCCTATGCCATGGTTCCCCACTTTGAGAGGGAAGAGTATTTCGAGGGCCTGAGATATCCCAAGGAGTGGTACAAGGTGTCTGTGGGCCGGGAAGAGGAAGAGCTGTTTCCAGCGGCCAGGTATGTGGCGGAGATCTTCAATATCCAGGGAAGGGAATGTGATCTGAAATCCATGACCAGGAAGATGCTGGCCCAGCCAGGCAATAAGACCCGCCACAACGCCTTCTCCGACTATCTGACCATGAAGGCCATGAACAGCCGCGGGCAGCTTCTGGAAGAGGAAGGGGAGACGTGGCAGGGGATCCTGAGCAAATGTCAGGTCCATTATCTGTACGAGCGCAACGGCAAAAGGCCGGGTTCCGGGGATTATGAGAGCCGCAGCGAGTGTGTGGTGAAATTGTATGTCCAGTGGCTGAAGGACGAGAAGCTGCCGGAGTGTGTGCTGAAATTTTTTTACAGGAAGCTGGATTTTAAGGATCTGGACCACAGCAGCACCAGAGGCCTCTACGGGGCTTTGAAGGAACAGGTTGTGAGGCAGCTGCCGGATGTGGAGGATCTGCTTTTTGGGGAACAGGGAAAGGAACAGGCCATCGTGAAACTCTACAGGGTCTGCGCAGGGATCATCAATGACCATCAGACTAACTATGACAAGTCAATCTATGAGGAGACGGAGAAGATCAGCCAGAGAGTCGGGGAACTGTTGGCCATGCCCCAGTGGGATATGCTGAAAGGGGACAAGGCGTTTTTTGAGCGGCTGTATTCTGTGGCAAAACGTCTGGTTATGCCCCCTTCCCTGGCCCGAGGACTTGTGAATTATCTGTCGGAGGGAGAATATCCGGAGCCGAAGAAAACAGAACTGATCGAGAGCCTTCTCCGGTCCCTGTCCACGGAGAGGTCATGCAGAGAGATGGACTATGTGTGTGAGACCGATTACCGGGATGAGGGACGGGGAGCAACTGATTGGAGGGAAGCAGGTCTGCAGGAACTGGAAAACAGCGGGGATTTCTGGCAGTACTATCTCATGAGAGGGTTTGGGTACCGCCACAGAAAGCTGAGGGGACAGTGGGAGAAGGACTATATCTATGAGACGGAAGGGTACTGTTATCTCCCTGCCTACATCGATTACATCTATGACCCCTCCAGGGCGTGGCAGAGACGGTTTACAGGGTTTGACGAGGAGAGGCAGGAGACAGAATGTCCGGCAAGCCGGCAGTTTGTCATGCCGGACGGGCGGCGTCTCAAGGTGGAATTTCACTATCACTACTGCCTGTATTTTGTGGACCAGGTTCCTGTGACGGCTCCGATCCTGGAGTTTGGGCAGCTTATGGACTATGCAGGGGGACCTGAGGGGAGTGGGAACCTGAGTCCTCTGGAGTTTTTCGCCTTTCTGGCGGTGACTGCCATCAAGGCGGGGGAGAGACAGGAGGCGGAGGCGCTGATCGGGAAATGGCTGGAAAAGATCCCCGTTTACCCTCAGATCTGTCCTCTCATCGCCAGACTGTTGGCCGGGGACAATGACCGGCTGCCCACCGACGCCAGGGCCGTGTATTACATGGAGCAGGAGCGGTTCTGCTTCCGGGCCGTTGTGGGGGATCGTGGAATCCGGGTGTTCCGGCAGGTGGATTTCGGCTGGGCGGATATCAATTTCCGGCGGTCGGAATTTGGCTGGAAATGGGTGGACCTGCCTCAGAGCCTTGCCGAAAAGGCAGTGGAATTTGTTCCCGGACAATGGGAGGAGGGGCAGGCCGTTGCTCTGGAAATCCTGGAGTCCTTGAGGCAGCCGAAACCTGTGCTGTCAGAGTCCCGAACGGTGGCCGATATGGATATGGCAGAGAAAACTGGCGCCATCCTGGAGACCATGGGGTATTTTGAGAGGGAGGAAAGCTACTGCGTGCTGCGGTACGGAGAGAAACGGAACCGGCGCCATGACCGGCTGTTTTACGGCGCCCGGATTCCCTTTGGCTTTTCTATCCGGGCTCAGTCCTGGGAGCATGAGCGGTGGATGAATTATCTCATGTCTGTCTGCGGCACCAAGATCAAGGAGGGGAAACGGCTGGTGGCCCGGTTTGGCTGGGGCTTTAAGTACAATCACAAGTCGGATTTCTGGCCTGTCTGTGTCTATCAGGGGGACAGCGGCCTGTATTATGCATACGGGGCTATCAAACTTCACCGGGCGGAGAGTATGGGAGAACTGCTGGGGGATCTTTTGAAGACGGAATTTCAAGGGGTTACAGAGGTTTGTGCCTATGAGAATTGTCTGACCGTGTCCCGGTTTGACCACAGGCTGGAGTACTGCTACAGAGAGGAAGACTGGCTGGGCTCTATAAGGGGAGAGGAAAAAGGGCAGGCGGATCTGTTTACGGTGTTTGGGAGATACCGGCTGTGGAGAGAGTTTGCCCGATGGCTTGACAACCTACTGGGAGAAAGTCTTCCCCCGTGGGTCAATGTGGCGGTTCTGGGCCTGGACCCGGATTTCGGAGGTTCCCTTACGTTTCAGGGATTCCATGTGGAGGTGGAGGGAAGATGGGAAGATTTTGACGGGTATGAGGAAGACAGAGAATATGAGGATAAAGAAAACTGCAGGAGAGCGGAAGGCCCAGGCGTGGGGGGAGAGGGCCCCGGAGACGACGGAACCGGGAACAGAGCCTTTGGGAGAATTGATTACGGTGTGTATTGTCCCGACGTGCCGGTGCTTGTGTGGGAGAAAGGCCTGGATCTGGGAGCCCGAATGGAGTCTCTAAAGGAGGCGGTCAGGTGGTATGAGCAGCAGGGGGCTGTAATTCTGCGGGAGAGAGGGATTCGAATTGTGGTCGAGCGATAAAGCGAAATATTTTACACAAGTCTTTCTGTATGTGGTACAATATTATCGCAAATTGAAGATGTATCGGGAGGTTTACGGATGACGGAACTGGAAAAAAATACGATCGTGCGCAAATTAACAAAAAAAATCCGCAAAGACGGTTTCATCAAGCTGAGTTCATTGAAAGCAGTTTTTTTGCAGGAAGGTATAAACATGGAACTGTATCCTTCCTCGGGTCTCAAAAAATGGATTTCTGACAATTTTCCCGAGTTCTTGATCATGGGCAAAAACGGACATGAAACACTTCGCATGGCAGACGATATGACTGCGAAAGCATGGCTCATAATCGAGAGCGAACTCATGAGGAACGGGAAGATCCTCATGTCGGCGGTCCCGGGAATATTGAGTAATCACCCGGCTGGAATCAACTACAAGATTCTGGCAAAAGGGCAGCGGTTGGGCGAGTGGATACAGTCCGTTTTCCCGGATTTTAAGATATCCGGTGATAATATGTGGCTTTCACATACAATAGAGCCTGCCGTTACCCCCGTTTTGCCGGTCAGCGAACCGGTCAGTGACACAGAAGACAGAGATGACCGTTCCCATACGGAAACTTCACTGATCGAGATTCAGCAGATGCACGTTATTGCATACATGAACTGGTGGAATCTCAATATCAAAAAAATACGCGCATATAACGAAGAAGTCACGGAAGAATCGGCGAAAAGATCCATTGCACATCAGATTGCCAGGATCCTTCTTGGGACGAACGGCATCTTTATTGACGGGATGGATGAAGATACACCCAGGGTGGCCTTTGAAACCGGATTAAAGAAAGCAGACAGTAATGACAGTATTTATTGTGTTTTAACGCCGAATCCCAGGTACGAAAACGGCCAGAAGCAGAAATTTGTCCAAAGCGGTTTCTGCTGTTTGGGCGACGGCACCGAATTGGGAGACTGGATCAAAGAACATTCGAAGAGCACCGGCAGCAGAGAAGCTTTCTCTGTATTAGAAGGAAAAGCGGCGCTTGTAAATGAGCAATTGGAAACCATGACCGGGATTGTCGAAAAGTATCTTAAGTGTCTCATGTCGGGGAAGCTGCCCAATGAGGAGATATCCGGAAAAGTTGCAGATTTCGAAAGCGCCTGTTCTGAGCTGCGCAGCATATATTTTGAGGCCTGGAATGCTCCATATCCGGACGATCATACGGTTTTCCAGGTAAAGGAGCTGGCCAATGAGAAAAACGCAATTTCCAGACAGACGGTTAAAGCTCTCCGGGGGCTGTGTGTCATTATTGAAAAGACCCATGAATTGTTCTCCATGTATTCATTAGTGAACGATACAAACTCCACGCCCATGAGGGATAAAGCCATAATCGAGACCGTCTGTTCGGCAGCCATGGATCATACAGATTTCGGTCAGTTATTGTCCATACTGTGTTTTTATAAGGATTTAAGAGACGTAATGGCTGCAAAAAAAATCGACAGCGACGGAATCGTGGAAAAGATCGATAATATTTCTTCCCATTTTTCAGAACTGTCTTTTAAAATTGCCGCAAAGATATTGGTAGACTCAGATCCCGGGGAACTGGCTTACTTTTCCGACCTTGAGGCAATCGAAGATCAGATCAGAGCATGTGAAAATGCTTATACAAAACCGGAGAAGGATACCGGGACCGCAAGAGAAGGCGTGTCGCCGGAACATTTGCTTGAACGGATCCATACACTGGGTAAAGACATTGCTGCAATTCACGGTTTGACGGCGGCACTCTGCGGAAATAATGAAATCGTTCAAATGCTGATCTTTTCCGAACTGACCCCGCTTGAGAACTATTTTGAAAATCACAGGAACAATCCTCTGTATACCGATGCAGGTATGGAACACCTGAAAAATAGAGATTTACCCGAAGAACTGACTTTCTGGGCCGCGGCAGAGCGCCTTTACCGTGTTATAGGTAATTTTGAAAGGATAGCGGAACGTTACTATATACTGGGGCTGCTGTTTGAGGAAGAAAAGAATTTTCACTCACTGCTGAAATTATACAGCCGTGAAAAAAACGACGACTTATATCTTAAGATTTTTAATACCTACTCAAATGACAACAGCCTGGATACGGAGGAACAGATCTCCTATCTGGAAATCTTATGCAAATGTGATCCGGGGGCGGCTCTGGCATACTCCCGGGAACACTGCTATTTACTGTATCAGCCCAGAAGTATGGAATTACTGCTTTCTCTTCCGTCCGGCATTTTGGGCGCTGAAGAAAAGCAGAGATTACTGATGAGAAAAGAACTGTTTGAAGCTGCGGAAAACAGGAATGAATTGGAAGATGCCGTCTGCCATAACAATACGGATCTCATTCAAACCATTCTCTCCAGGGATAAAGAACTGACGGAAATGGGGTATTCGGAAGATGAAATCCTCAGAATCAGAAAAGCCGCTTTTTCTGTAAATGACGAGTCACTGAATACTGGCAATGTAAGCTATGACACCGGAAGCAGGTTTTACCGGTATCAGAAAAACAAAAATTCTCTGGCAGAATACTATATGTGGAAGGGGATTGCTGAGAATAAGAACATTCTGGCAAATGGATTAATGGTTATTCTTGCCGAGAATGACAGGTGGGACGAGTGCTGCAAATTATACGAATGCTTCAGAATGCTTTATTCCGAGAGCGCTTCCTGCAGAATGCTGTATTTACTGGCAAGAATAAAGAGCGATCCGTTTTCGGCCAGCGATTATATCCGTACCAATCTTCAGGAATGTCTGTCTTTTATGATCTCAAATTCGCAGACATTTATCAGGAGGGCGGTTGTTTCGCTGTGCTCTCATGACAATAACGAGATCTCCGCTTTTTATGATCAGATCAGAAAGCTGTGCTCTTTCCTTGACGATCCTCTGATAAAGAGCATCGTCTGTTTAGACCGGTCTCTGAGGGAATATTCTGATTCGGCGGTTCTTAAAAAACTGGGGGTATCCGATAAATTTGCGGCTGCCATTACCGGCATCTACAAGGCGGATTCCTATCCTCACGGAACGGACGCTTACAGCATAGGATACCGTGTTTTTATAATGATCGGAACCTATAAAGGAGCCGCTGAAAATTTTGCAAAATTTGCGCTTCCGGATATGAAGACTGTCCGGCTTCTGTGGGATATTTATAATGAGCTGGAAGACGAAATCGCATTGCTGTCACTGATGCAGGAATATCCTGTTCTGAGAGAGGAGAATGAAGAGCGCTATCTCAGCCTGCTGTTCCAAAAAGAGTACTATTTAGAATTTGTATCCGAATGCGCCATGAAAGCAGACAGCTGGAAGAGAACCATGCAGCTGTTTATCGCCGAGCTTAAGGTGGTTCCGGATCAGGCAAGAATACCTCTGCCTGATATCGGGAATGCAGACGACAAGGAGGAAGAATCCTTATGGTATAAAACCTGGGGCGCGCTGCTGATCAGCACATTATATGAATGCCGCCGCCTGGAAGATATAAAGACAATACTGTTTCAGATGTTTACCGAATGGACGAAATCTTTTGAGCCGGAATTAATAAGAAAGATAGTTACGGGCAATGAAACCGTTGATGAGGAAAGATTATCCGTCATCCAGAGGCAGGCGCTGGAAACCAGACATACGGAACTGTCTTTATATATTTATAATGTGCTTAAGATCGGGGAGAAAAATGAACTCGTCTCCGGACATATCGAAAACGAGATGAGAAGACTGGACTCCCTGTCCCTGACAGATCATCTAAACGGACTGAGGAGACTGCGGGTCATTTACGGAGATTCCATTAAGAGTCTGGAGGGAGAAATCGCCCTTTTAGAGATTATACAGGTATCAGAAGAGATGCCTTCCGATGCAGAACGTAAGGCGGAAAGAATCGGAAAGATCCTCGAGTCCTTTCCGGAAGATGAAGATTTGCTGCTCCGGCTTTTACATAATATAAATGATGCGGTTATCTGCACGAAGCCGCAGATCTATAATAACCTGATAAAACTGGCGGTTACCGATGAATTAAAAACGCAGCTGGTACGGTTCTTTGATTCTCTGAACAGCAATGACGATATACTGGCTGACATAGAAATGCAGAGGAGCGTCTATTCTCTATATGCCGATACCATGATGAAGGGTGTCTTCCCTGAAGAAATAATCGCCCGGGTAGAAGACAGCTGTACGGTACACGCCCGCTTATACCGCACCGTTGAGAGTCTGCTGTGTCTGTATTTTATAAAGATCAGGGATCACAATACGGACTGCGCGGAATATATACTTCGTGTTCTTGCGGAGCATCCTCTGGACAATATGGATGAAAGCATCGGAAAGACAATAAATGCGCTGCTGAGCCGTACATGGGGATATGATATACCGGGTTATTTTGATTTGTTTAAGAAGGTATTAAATAATCTGAGTATTGACGAGATAACCGCATATCTGGAATTTGTATACCGTATCAGCCAGAATATGCCGATGACGGAAATCGAGGTATCGGTAAACGAGACTTCGACAAGAGTGCTCTCCGAGGATGACAGCAACGAGCTTATCAAACACCTGTACTGCAATATTTACGATCTGGGAATCTGGGAAAAGAGTATTTCGCTGCCGATCCAGGATAATCCGGCGGCATATGCCAAGTTATTATATATGAACAGTACCTTTAATCCTGGATACTGTGAACTGTGCGCTTCCTACTGTGAAAAATATGAACAAAATGAACTGTTGATCAATGTGCTGCTGATCTGGGCAAACGTCAGGGATGAACAAAAGGCGGAAGAGTGCAGAAAATATATTGAAAACAGGTTGTATGATGATCCGGATTATTTACTGCGGTGGAAAGATGATCCCCGGATTCTCGATCTTATAAAAGCGATCTGCATAAAATATAAAGGGTATGAGCAGGAGATACACGCTTTGCTCAGGGCCACATCACTGATCGCGGAAAAAAGCGGCAGCCCGGATGCATTAAAATACTTTTTAGAAGCATACAGATCTGAAATTTTCGGGCAAAACTGCAATCTGGGAGTTGTGCTGGTCGCAAATCTGATTTTGGATAAGAGATTCAGGGAAGCTCATGAAATATTGTGCCAGTTAAAAAACGTTCTCAGTCTGATGAATTATAAAGAGCTGGTGGATCTGCTTGCCGAAAAAAATGCGGAGGAATTAGAAGAATGGGCGGGTAATATCGAGAACAGCATGATGCTTCAGCTGACAATGCCCGATGGGAATACGCCAAGTCTGGAAAAGCTGAATGAAATTACAGATCTGGGTATTGTAAACGGCCAGGCCGGAGAGACGATCAACGTTATCAAGCGTATTCTTTCCATGTTTGAAAATGATTACGGGGCCTATAATGCGCTGTATAATTTGTGCTGCACGGATCCCATAAACTTTATTCCGGACCTCCATACATGCCTGAGAGGACTGATCCGACTGCACCCTTCTAAAAACGCATCGTCTTTCTACAGGAGAAAGCAGCTGGATTACGCGGAGATGCTGGCAGTATTAGATGCTCTCTGCATCGTAAATCAATGGACAAACAGGATAACCGATTATGATTTTTCAAAGAGCACCGGAGAATACTACATGACCCATGCGTTGTCTGATAATAAGACATATCAGAAAAGGGCCGCTATCAGTGAAAAACGCACCGAAACAGAAGCATCTTTTCGCAATAGAAATGAAAAGCAGGTTCGTATGCTCACGAGAGCGTATTTAAGTGCCATATCCGGAAACTGGAAAGAATTAATTGAAGACGCATGGAAAGAGAAGGAAGACATCTCTTTTGAAATTAATGTAAGTGCCGGAACGCCTGCAAATAATGTAGGGCTGATCAGAAGCCTGCTGCGGGTTTTGCTGGAAATAAGGGAAGAAGAACGAGATGATTTTCTGAGCTGGATTCAGCAGATGGCAGCAAACGGCAGCAAAGAGAGATATCCTGAAAAGTACAGAGAGACAGAGTTTGTAACCGATTTTTATAAGGAAGGTTATTTCTCTGTTCTTGAAAGTCAGACAGAGTTTGAGCCCCTGGCCGCAATGCTGACACATCCCTTCGAAGACTACAGCCTGAGCGGAAAGTGGGAAAAACTGTATATTGATTCGGCGCTGAAGAAAAAAACGGATACCAGCTTTTTATTTGCGACAGTCTGGATGATCAGCGCCCTGGTCAAACATCCCTATTTCCAGGCACAGCTGCTGAAAAAAGCGGATGCATACTTCGAAAAAGGAAACGATGCCTATGCATGGGTATTTTACAAGGCGCTTCATAAAATCAGCCGGGGCTTATATTTGCAGCATGAGATTTTTGACGGTACGGATTATAAGAAAACCTCGAATACAACCTTTAAAATCAGATGCCGGGAATATTATGAGGCCCGCTACAGAATCACAGCGCTTTTCTCTAACGACAGTTACGTAATAAACAGGGTTAAAAACTCCGGTTTTCATATCTGGAGCTGTATGAATATGGTTCTGTCTCTGCTCTACTCCCCGCGTTCTGATGAAATCAGAAGACTTTCCATGTTTTTCGGAAAGAGAAACAGGCAGCTGGCGGAAGACCTCCTGACAGCTTTTGATCCGTCTGTGAGGGATGACAAGAAATTAGAACTGATTGAAAACAGGACGGATGAAGTAGAAAAAGCATATTTCTGCTATGTGGTTAAATATCCTTTTAATCCCAAAAACAAGAGCGGAGAAATACTGATCAGCTACGCGCTGACAGATCCGGACGTAAAACAGCAGTTCAATGGAGAATATATTCAGAGTGTAAAGGCGCTGGCCAATAATCCTGCAATCAGCGGTTCGCGGCCCAGCAAGCTGTTATTGGTGGAGTCGAGAAAACCCGACGGCAAGGCTTTTGAGCAGAAAGATCCTTCCCTGTGGAATATGTCTGCCAAAACGATTATTAAAGAAAAGATCATGACAGAAGAAGAAATCCCCTTTTTTGCAAAAGACATCACCCCTGCTTTTTCTGACAGGGATATTCAGCAGGTGATCGAAGAACATAAGAAACTTCAGAATCTGGCCGGAAATATGCCTGATAAGCTGGAACTCTCCAGGATGATCTATCAGCATTATCTGTCGGACAATCAGCCCAGGGAGGTTCTGGATGACGCGTTGCTGATGTTCGGAAACGACTATTATTATTCGGCACTGGCTGAGGGGAAAAAGGATGTTGTAAGCCGGGTTCTTCTGGAGATGACAAGAATTTTAAAATACCGGAATCCCAAAGGAGAGGGGACAGAAACAGCAAAAAGAACCGTTCAGGAAGGCCTCTTAATATTGATCAAATCCTCGGAGGATCTGCAGTCTCTGCTGTCATACTATGGCGAACATAAAACGCTTCTGCAGTATATCAGAGGCCTGATCACAGACGGACTGGTGGGCGCCTGTGTTGCACAGGTGTTTGGCGTTCTGGACAGCCTGAGGAATTGCTATGCCTCTGTCTCTCAGGATAATCAGGAAATTTTAAGAGAGGAGCTTTCTTTAAACTACCGGCAGCTGGAAGAAATTGAAACCAACCGCTGGATGGAAATGAAAAACAGAGTGCAGAAACTGATCAATGACGAAATCAATGAGCTGGATCAGCGCCCTGTACTTCAGTTCGAGATTTTAAACTCAGGAAGCCAGCAGCATTACGGGAACCTTTTTGGAGAGGTTCACAACATAGGAAAGATCGCCGCGGAAAATATAGTGATCCAGGCGGCCTACAGCGATAACAGCAGCAGTAATCAGTATATTCTCAAGAGACTTTCTCCGGAGGGAAAGGCGGTTTTTGAATTAGATTACAGCTGCGATAAGAAGACAGATAAAATAGATTATCTGGTCACGGTCAGTTTCGGCTATTCAGAGCGGATGCATTCTTCAACGGTGTGCAAGGGAACCCTGATACTTGAGGATATAAAAAAGCCTGATTATCCCACAGGACTTCTGACTCAGTATGCTGACGGCATCATGTTTAAAGTTGACGAAGCAACCGGCGAGGTTTACAGCCCGGAATTTGTCGGACGCAAAAACGAAACCGCCATGCTTCGCAATCTGGTGGCAGGAGATTCGTTTGAAGACTATAAGAGCGCGTTGATGTACGGTATTCGAAGAACAGGTAAAACATCGCTTCTCAATTATCTTGAAGCGTTTATAGGACTGAAACGCGATAATATAATCTGTGTAAAGACGGATTGCCAGTCTATTCCGGCAAAAGATCCTATTCAGTATGTATTTATCGATCGGGTCCTGGATATCGTTGAAAGGAAAATACCCGGAATAAAAACAGAAAATGCGTGGAGTGAATTAAAACAAAACTGGAGCAGCGGATATTTCTGTGCTGATCAGCAGCCTGAAAAATTGAGTCTGTTCTATATGGATGTCAAGGAACTGATCAGAGATAAAGGATTATTCCTGATCATAGATGAGATCGATCGGTTATTTGAGCGTGTGGAGCAGACGCAGATGAAGTACCACAGAAATCTGGACAGCCTGTTTGGAGCTGTCAGCGAAATACTGAACAGCTATTCATGCAGAAAAGCGGTTCATCTCGTGATTTGCGGATCAAACTGGCTGATACGATATAATCTGAAAGGAGACAGAAAAAATCAGCTGTTCCAAAGATTCGGGAAACAGGTCATTGAGGTCGGAAAACTCCCCGAAAACGATGCCAGGGAAGTCATCTTTCTGCCCTATCGGCCATATCCTGAACTGATCATCACGGAAGAGGCCGTGAAATGGATATGGGATTATGCCGGAGGCCTGGTATGGCATACAAAACTCCTGGGTGAGGAAGCCATAGAAAGAGCAAAAAAAGACAACCGATATGTGGTATATCCGTCAGACATAAGGCAGAGCATGCCAAAAGTTATTACAGAACTCTGGTGCAAGCAGTTTTACGAAGGCTGTGAAGACGGTGAAGAAAGAAGATTCGTAGACGCGATGCAGAGCCTGGCGGCCAAGAAGGATGCATATGTACATATCAATCAGCTTTCAGACCTGATGGGGACAGCCAGGGTGGAGATACAGAGAATCATCACGGTTCTTCTCGGCCTTAAGATAATCACGGCCCATCCCATTGATTCACAGATGTTCAGATTTGAACTGGATATATACAGAAGGTATTTCAGAACCAACCCTTCTATATATGAACAGGTCATGGAGGAACCTGATATCTTTCAGATCAAGCAGTCTGAAAAGAATAAAAACGAGCCCTTTGCCGTGATCAATAATCTGCAAAATAAAGAACTGCAGGAGTCTGATCCGGATCTTAACGGATCGTTATCAGACGACGACAGTGAATGGTACGACGAATGAAAAACCAGGAGGAATGAAAATGGAACTTAATCCGTTTATTGAAGATTTTCCTGTAGAATGTACAGACGAATGGATCGGTGATAAAACTCTTATCAAAAAACTGGAGTACAGCGTTAAAAACAGAGTCAATACCTATGTGGTCGGACCGGAGGGGAGCGGAAAAACATCTCTTCTGAGAACTACTTTTTCTCCTGAATACAGAAAGAAAATAGCGGAAACAAAAAAGAAACTGATCTATTTCGCCGATTTATCGACGAGGAGCGACAGCAATGACCTCTGTGAGTATCTTGCAGAACGTCTGGAAAAGTCGCTGGGATTTTTAATCAGCGATAAAGAACTGCTGGCACAGATTCTGCAGACAACAGCCCCGCTCAACGGTATATCAGGAAAAACAAGATTTCAGAATATGATAGAGGAGATCCATGATAACTGGGGATATTTCGTTATAATAGTTATGGATTATTTCGAAATGTTTACCCTGTCATCAAACGTGACGCAGGAGCATCATGACTGCCTCAGAAGTCTGATTGAGAGCGGATATATACAGTGCATCGTTGCGACCAATTATGATCTTACAAAGGATTCTCTGCCCAAGGATGTAAGAGGCTCCTACTTTTTGCAGAAGTTTACGAACGTTATTGAAATGTCCCCCTTTTCACAGGAAGATGTCCGGTCCTATCTCAATGAAAAGCAGGAAGGCAGCGATGTTGTCATTCCGGATACAATGAGCAGCCATATATTTAACCTCAGCGGAGGAATTCCAAAATTCGTAAATCTTCTGGCAAAACAGATATATGAAAACATTCTTTCCAATAACGGCGAGGTCAATATCGGAAGTGCTGTGAAGAGTGCGCGTTTTCAGTGCGAGATACTGATGGATGGCTGGAGCAAGCTGTTGACGGACACTCAGATTAAGGTACTTAAGATGCTGGCGGCTCAGGCATCTTCAAATAAGGATTATGCCTGTTGTGATTTTACTGCATCGCCCTATGAAGAAGCAGTTGCGGCTCTCCTGCAGAGAGGATTACTGCGCAGATACATATATCAGGACAGAAACAAAAACCTTATATCCAGGGATTTTCTTGTGCGGTTTAATTCCCTCCTGTTTCAGCGATATTGCCGGGAGGATAAGATGACGGCGGCATCAAAGCGAAATCCGTTACAGGATATCGAAAACAAAAAAATGCAGAATCTCCCAATGGACAGACCGACGATTGTAGTAAACGGTGATTACTATGAGAACGGTTCTGCAAATGAGTCGAAAGAAGTAAAGATTCAGAATATGCAGTATGTTCAGGGGATATCGGCAAAAGAATTTCTTCTCATGCTTGGAGACAGCAGCGATCAGGAAGAGCTGGGACTTCTTATAGGAAGCCGTTTACAGAGACATATTCAAAGCAAATTTGATCCTGATAATCTTCGGCAGGTTTTAGAGCTTCCTTATGAAAGCGAAGAAGAGCATGACAGATTGGTCGACCAGACATTCCACGATGCAGGAAAGCAGATATTTCCGGATATCGAGGTGGATGAATATGAGGACATTGTCGATGTAACGGAATCCGAACTGCAGACACTGGATGAAAGATTCGTTATTGCCAGAAACAGAATACATCATGACCTCAAGGATGAGATACTGGAAAAGCAGAGCGCACGGTGCCAGTTTTATCTGAAAATGGCAGTGGTGGTCGAGGATGCCTTATCGCTGCCCCATCTTGATTTTGACGATTATTCCGCACAGCTGATTTTGTACGGGAAAGCGGTGGAGCAGGCCTTAAGAGACAATCTGTTTGCAGCCTTTCAGGGCATATCGGCTTTGTCAGGATATAGTTTAAAAGAGAAAGCGGATATTCCTTCAGCAAGAGATAACTTTAAGCATATGAATGTTGCAAAAACCTATATCGGCAATTTCGCCAATCTGATATCTGGCAAAAAAATATGTCTTGCGGATCTGTGCGCCAGTATCACCTTTCATCTATACGGGGGCACAATACCGGAGGACTGGAGCAGATGGTGGGACGATCTGGCATCCGATATCCATCGTGCCAGGGAAATAAGAAACCTGGCTGGTCACGCCGATCATAAATCGCCGGAGAAAGACAAAGTACAGGAAATGTTTGAGCTTCTTTTCGGGGCGGACTGTTCTGTGGGTATTCTGGATCGGATTCTGGCAGGATGTGATTTATGTCTGCAGTATGTGATTCTTTCCATTGATCCGAAAGAGGCGGAGAAAATAATAGGTCAGAGTCTTGAGATGAAATGCATTAAACAAAAGACAAATGGCGGAATTCGTGGAAAACTTATTCAAAACGGATATGAGGTAAATATTTCTCCAAGAAAGGTAAATAAATATGAGCAGGAAAACCTCCTGTCAGATATAACTTATGAAAACCGTTTATTTATGGTTAAAATATTGGAATTCAGGCATGACAGCAATAAAGACTTTTTTGTCGGGGAAATCGATAGTATGATCTGATATTTAAAAAAGGACTAGGCCTTGCGTATGACTTCGGGAGATGATTTTTTCTGGACATTTGGGCAGGCGGTTTCTTATTATCAATTTATGCTGGTAAACTATATTGGTTTTAAGAATAGAGAATGGTGCCTGCCGAATGTAGGCATGTAAAACGGAAAGGGAGGCGGTGAGATGGTATGGAGAACAGGATTCCAGGAATCTGAAAGAGAGGGATCAGGATTGTGACGGAGTGACATGATTATTTTTTTCAGGAGAATGCCGATATATTACTCGGAATGATTTTTTAAGATTGAGAAGGAGAGTCCCATGAAAAAAAGAATCCCAGCATCAAGAATCGGTCTGGCGGCAGGAATTCTGGCGGTGTCCATGACAACGAATGTGTCAGCCGCTCAGATTACCGAGGAAAAAGCCAAGTCCATTGCCTTAGAACACGCCGGAGAGAAGGCGGATCAGGTAACATTTTTAAAGCTGGAAGCGGATATTGAAAATGACCGGCAGACTTATGAGGTGGAATTTCTCACAAAGGATTACAAGAAGTATGATTATGAGATCCTTATGGCCGATGGCACTATATTGAGCATTGATTATGACACCGTCACTTTGGAGTCCAAGTCTTCCGACGGGAAGACCTCTATATCCGTAGACAGGGCCAAGGAGCTGGCTTTGGAATATACCGGCCAGAAGGCGGATGATGTCCTGTTTTTGAAAGCCGAAGGGGAGTACGAGAACGGAAGGCTGGTATACGAGACAGAATTCTATACCGCTGACCATATCAAATACAAACATGAATTCAATGGGACAGACGGAACGGTGATCAGTTGGGAATATGACGCCTGGGGCTGTCTGCTGGCAAAGGAAAATGCCGGAAATCCCTCTTACGCGGCCCCGGAAGTCAAGGCGGACGCCATATCCGGCACCGAGGGAGCGAAGGAAGCCGCTTTAAAGAAGGCGGGCGCGAAAGCTGCTGATGTGATCTGGAAAAAATTGGAGAGAGATCACGATGACGGCCGTCTGATCTATGAAGGCGAGTTTGTGTACAATGCCATGGAATACGAGTTTGAGATTGACGGAGCCACCGGGGTCTTCCTGGACTGGGATGTGGAAAGCATCTATGATTAAAAAAATCGTCCTGAAACCTGCTGCCTGACATAAAAGGCCAACAGGTTCAGGACATTTTTTGCCTTATTCCGTCTCTTCCACCTTATCTAAAGCAGAGACAAAGAGATATTTTCTCACAAGGAACAGGATCGCGATGGCGATGATCCCAACCAGCTCAAAATAGATGGGCATATGCTCGATGATCATCTCTCTCGCCACGGAGAACAAAAGAACCTCCACAATGGAATCCAGATCATGGCGGCACAGCATCTTGAGGAGTTCAATCCCGATGATCAGGTCGAACATTTTTTTCAAAAACTGGTTGAATTCCCCATTTTCCACCAACACTTTTAAGTCCACCGGCACATGGGCGAACATGATGACAAGGGCCACGATGACGATCAGCGCCACAAGAAGTTCCAGCAGCATGGCGGTGTTGAAGATAAAACTCTGTATATGGGAATTCTTTTTCCCGGCATGTTTCATAAAAATCCTCCTTTTTGGTGCCGCCCTCTCACCTTCGGTTCGGCGGCATGTCGTCGAAAGGCATTTTGAGAGACCCTTCGCGGCTAGAAATAATACTCCGCAGCCCACAGCATTTCCTCCAAATCATCATCTGAAATGGAATACTGTTTCTGAACTGGTTTCAGCGCAGTGATTATTTTATCAAATTCTTCGTCATCATCTATTTTATCCGACAATTCATCGTAATTCTGTAACCCGCACTCTTCTTTCAATACCCTGAGAACCGCTTTTTGAGAAGCCTTTCGCAGGGAATCACAATCCCTGTTATGGAGGATCTCATCAAGATAGGTGAGCAGATTCTGGGAAACAAACTTCATGCGCTGGTCTATTTCTTCCGGTGTCACCGTGTCCTGGTCAAAATCAAACAATACTTCATGGTCAATCTGGTAAATTCCGCATTTCTCTTCTTCCGGCATTTTTTCCAGCCGGATACAACGGACAAAGCCGCCCTCTTCATCCCATGCAAAGGGCAAATAGCCGCATCTCACAAGGGCGGGATTCCAAGCGTCTCTCACTCCCTGAAAATGCTTGGCCGCGGAATTGCGTCCTATGGGATTATCAAAGCAGTGGTGGGTAACCGTCAGAAACGCTTTCAGGGAGAGAGGCAGCCTAGCCCCTATTTCTTTTTCCAGTTCCCTGATTTCCTCATCCGAAATCATAGCAGGAACCAGCTTCCATTTTTTCCATTCATCATCAGGGTCCGCATCATCGCTCCACATCTCTTTTTCCTCTTCCCCAAGGGGAAGTGTCAAAGAGACCTCTTCCTGTGAAAGATTCTGATAATACTGTTCAAAAAAATTTCTCATGTATTCCTGATACTCAGCATAGGTCATATCAGCGCCCTCCTCATGTTCTCCGCGGACGAAAGGCATGACCCTTTGTCCCAGGCAGTATGAAGGTATTCTATCATAAGATCAAAATCCCTGCTACTGTTAGAACACATGTATTCGAGAATGTGCAAGATTTCTGACAATAGACCCGTCATCCTAATGACGCGATAGTGAAAGGCACTGTGGTATACTTTACGCAGTAATCCTGAAAGAAGGGATAAGGAGGGCTGTCAAATGAGTACTTATGTTATGACGGATATTCATGGACATTATGACGCCATGATGTCAATGCTTGAAAAGATCGGATTTTCGGAAGACTGTTTGGAGGGGGGAGCACGGGATGATCCTGGCAGGGCATACCCCGACCATGGCAAGGTATGAACTTCCCTTCAACCATGGAAAGGTGTACCGTGCTTATGATGAAGAGACAGACTGCATTTTCTATGATTTAGACTGCGGATGTGGATTTAAAGGGAGCAATCCGGAGGCCAGGCTGGCCTGTATGCGGCTGGAGGATGAGAAAGTTTTTTATCTTTAACCGTCCAGTCAGTGGGAATAGCCGGGGTGTGAGCAGAGGAAACGCCCGCGAATCGGTTGCCGCCCCCGGGGCGGATATGGTATAATCTCGACAGAGATTATACCAGCGCTGGTTCGGGTCTCGCGAAGCGAGACAAAACACCAAACCGAACCACGCGCATCCCCCGGAGGGTAGAGTGTCCGAAGGACATGGTATACTAAATTACCGATCATTTTATGTACATAGGAAGGAGCAGACATGACAGAACAAATGGATAAAATCAGGGAATCTGTGGTCAGGGACTACTTTACCCCCAATATCAAGGCGGAGGTCATCCTGGATACCCTGCTGACGCCTTATGTGGCGGAGATTTTACAGAACCAGTCCCAGTCTTCTTTCAAAGGAGAACTTTGTTATATCACCAAGGAAATGTCTGTTCGGGAGTCAGAAAAGCCAAAGAAAGTTCCCAGATATGGAAAGAGGGGGACAAAGATTGATTATGTTCTTGGAGACGAGGAGGTTATCTATCTGGTAGAACTGAAGACAACAGACAGCGGCACGAAAACGGAACAGGCCGATGAACAGGCCGGTCGGTACTTGAAGAATTGCCGAGGAAAAACATTTGGCCAGGTCTTTGGGAACAAGCTGCTGAATGTTATGAAAGGAGCTTTCGGTACAACTTATGAAAAGAATTTTCCACAAGATTCGGGATCAGATAAAGCCGGGTATCCCATATGGGATGGCGATGAGGCACTGGAAAAGGCCTTTTTTCTGATATTGAACATCTGGAATCCCGGAGAAAACTATGACATGAATCATCTTTCCGGGCACTGCGCCGAGAAGGCCATGGAGCTGATCCGGAGGGAGAGCTGGACCCAGAAGGATAGTACCCGCTCACGAAAGTATCTCTACACCGCGGGCCAGCTTCTGGACTATCTTCATAAGCAACGTACCTTGTGGGATAAGCCTCTGAAGCTCATCTATCTGACACCTGCAGGAGTATGCCCGTCAGAGGAATTTAAGAAGGAGGAATACAGGGGCTTTTATATGGAGCCTGCCCGGGACGACCGTCACAGCTTCAGCCTGGCGGATGCCGGTGAATATCTGGAAGGGAAATATTTGAAAGGGAATCAGGAGAATGAGATGGCCCTGCTGCTGTCAGGCATTCTGAAAGACATTTACCCGGAAAGGAAGACGAAATAATGGCTGATCTTTTGTTCCACCGGGGCAGCCGCCAGATCGGCGGCTGTTGTACGGAGATTTGTACAGGCAAGAGCCGCATCCTGATCGATTTCGGAGCCAATCTGCCGGGAGAGGATGAAACCGCTGAAACGAAAGATTCGGAGATGTTCCAGAAGGTTTTTGGTTCCCGCCGGAACAGCGCCGTTTTATTTACCCACTACCATGGGGACCACTATGGACTGTTCAAGGAGATCCCCGACGACGTTCCCATGTACATCGGTCCCCTGGCTAAGAATATTCTGCGGGTCCTTGTCCCCTATATAGACCGCAATGCCAGAGAAAAAGGTCTTCCCATGGTGGAACGGATGGGTACCTATGAGGCAGGAACCTGGATGACACCGGTTCCCGGTATCCAGGTTCGCCCCCTCTATGTGGATCACTCTGCCCTGGATTCCTACATGTTTACCATCAAAGTGGCCGGCAAGACCATTTTGTATACCGGAGATTTCCGGGAGCACGGTATCGTGGGGGAAAATGGCCGTCTGGAGAGAGTACTGAAAACCTATGTGCCTGGGCCGGTGGATATTCTCATCACCGAGGGAACCATGGTCAGCCGCTTAAAGGAGGTCGGAACTGTCCTGGTGAGGTCGGAGCGGGAACTGGGTTTGGAGGCGGGAAAGCTTTTTCAAAAGCACAAATACAATTTTGTCCTGGTCTCTTCCACCAACCTGGACAGCATTATGGAGTTTTATCACAATACGCCAGGGAATCTGCGGTTTGTCTGCGATCTGTATCAGGCACTGGTTATGATTACCGCCATGAGGGACATGGAGAGAAAAGGGAAATTTCCTCAATACCAGCCATCGAAAAAGCATCCGACCGTGTATGTGCTGGGAGAGACCGACAGCGGGTGGGCCAGGCTGCGCGAGATCAGACAATCTATGGAGAATCCTCTATACTTTCTCTCCGTCACCGAAGAGGAACTGGAGAGGGACGGCTTTGTCCTGCTGGCCCGGAAGAATACCCACCCGGACACCTATCAAAGCCCCTTTGAAATACTGCGGGACAAGTTTTTTGACAGGGACGGACAGATCATTTACTCCATGTGGAACGGGTATCTGAAAGGAAGGAAGGCTGATCAGAATCTGCTTCGGTTCATCGGCGGACATCCCTACAGATCTCTTCACACCAGCGGACACGCCTATGTGGAGACCATCGCCAAGGTGATCCGACTGGTAAATCCGAAAATCATCATTCCCATGCACACAGAGCGGCCGGAGGATTTCGCGTCCGTGCCGGAGTTTGCCCCTTATGCTGACCGGGTACAGGTACTTCGGGACGGGATTCGGATGCCCCTTGGAGGACAGTAAAGGAGGTGCGGAGGAAACGAAAATGAACAAAGGTATTTTCTGGTTCCCCTGCTCCACAGACAAGGAAGGGGAGCTTGTGTTCACGGGAGAGATATTGGCTCTTCCCATTCCCTGTGATGAAGACGGAAATCCGGAGGCGGCTGTTTCTTTTAATTCCAAAAACGGCTGTAACAACACCCATAAGGATTCCTGGCGGACCGTCACGGGAGGGCGGAAAGAGCTGAGAGGAATTCCATGGAATTATTACCCCAGAGGGCGGGTGGAGATTTCCCACGGAAAGGCTTTGATATTCATCAATCCTCAGATTCTGAACCGAGAAGATTTTCTGGAGCTGATCAGGGAGACATTCGGGATTGAGGACATGGATGTCAGGGTTAAGATTGACAATTCCGCCCACTATCAATGTGGGATATTGGAGGAAACGTTATGATAGACTTAAAGCGATGGATTTATTCCCTGGACATAGCCCGGTGGCTGTCCGCCGAAAGAGAGTTGGATCTTGACGAGCAGATCGATTGTATCCTTTCAGCGCCCCACAAAAACCTGGGAGAAAAGCTGGAGGGCCTGCGGGGGCTTGGCCGGGAGGCAGGAGGGATTCTGGATCAAAGGATTGACATGATGGAGACATTGGATGAGGTTCTCCACATGGTCGGCGGGCAGAGCAATCTCTATGAGGCGGAGATCTATTGTCATGGAAGAAGGGAAGAATTGGTAACAAAGAGGATCTTCACCCTCCCTCAGCCCGGGATTGAGTTTATCAGGGAGCAGATTAAGGAGGCAGCGGACAGATATGAGATCAGCTCGGAATCCTTTTTTGGGGTCCTGGGCAAATTTCACAGGAGGGGTGGCAGATATCTGGACCGGGAATGGAATATTCTTGTGAATTGGGAAGGAAAAATTCTCTACTGCCTGCCGGAGACCGTGGAGGCTGTGGAGCACAATGATTACCGGATCGGTCCCTGTGATTACCACTATCTGAGACTTCCCTACCCTTCCGGAACCGTGGTGGAGACTATCGAGTCCCCCTTTTTTCCATCTATAAAAGCCGTGGTGGTCAATCGGTTCGAACCATGGGAAGAGGACTTTGCCCAGGATGACGAGCAGTGGCTGGTGTATCCCGACAGTTTCCATGAAATCCGGGATGCCGGGATAGGGGTGATTCCCCTGGACCACTATGCTTCCCTTACTTTTGGGGCGGATTTTGTCCTGCCATTTGTCCAGTTCCTTACAAGGTATGAGGGGACTCTTTCGGAGAGCGAGAGGTGGCTTCGTGAGCTGGGGGAGCTGATAAAGAGAGATAAGAGCTGCTTCGCCCTGATCTTAAGGGACAGGCAGCCGGGGAAATGTCCGGGAGGAAAGGCTGACCGCCCGGGGAATTATGTGAGGGAACTGGAAGAGAGACTTGACCAGGGAGAAACAAAAAGACTGACCAAAGAGGCTGGTGCCGTTACAAAACAGACAGGGAAAATCAAAAGCAGGACCGGAGAAAGGAGGGCGGAGAGTCTATGACCGAGATAGGCGAGACAGTGGAGAGTCTTATGGAGAAGTATGGAAGCGAGGCCTTTTTGAACCATAAGGAGGAGGTCTATGGCGCCATGAAGGCGGTCTGCCTGTGCGGGGAATTTCTCCAGGATCAGAGTGATTGGTCCGGGTATCCCAGGCCCTGTACCACAAACTGGGAGAAGCGGTTTTCGGCTGAAGATCTTGAAAAGTGGCGGGAACGTCGGGAGGAAGAGCTTTGGAAGCTGAACGATAAACTGGACAAAGAGGAACTGTGGACAGATTCAGAGATACCTCTGGGAGGAAGGCAAACACGAAGCGTTTTTAGGATGCCTTCCGACGACCTGGCAGGTGACGGGTCGCGGCGCGTGCCATTACCTCTCAGGGAATTTCTCATGGAGGGAATCAGGGGCCTGATTCAGGCGGCAGGGTCTGACACCTTTTCCTTGACAGAGTATATGGAAACCCGGATCCGGGCAAATGGGTACACAGGTTATAAGGCGGTTTTGGAGGCAGTGTACACAAGAGGCCTCTTTGAGATTTTAAAATTTCAGCGTGGGATCAGTTATCACGGATTTATCGGGGATTTCCGGGATATGGAGTATATTCTCTTTGTGTTCGGGAAACTGGCGCCAAAGGAGGCACAGGAAGATTACACCGCCTTTTCCCGGAAACTTTTAGTGGAGCTGGAGGATAAGAGGATCCATGCCATGAGGCAAATCCTGGAGGAGCGGGGAGACCGGATGAAGGAGACTGAGAGAGTCAGGGGAGGAATTCCGGTTCTGGAGTTATTTGAAAAAGAAATGGAGAAAATGGACGACACTGCCTTTGCTCGGTTTGTCCGGGGACAGTTTGACGAAGGAAACTATCTGTATGACTGGCCGGAGGGTACCGTGTGGGATCAGGATCAGCCGCTTCTCCATTACGCCAGACCGGCTTCTTTCGCCTGGGAATCGGATCGGACCTGCCAGAGGGCCAGGATGATCGAGAAGGTGGGAAGGCTGGCGGAACTGTTTCTGTATGCAGACAGGAGTTTAAAGGAACGGCTTTTTTCCTGTCTTCCGCGGGAGGAACAGGTGGTTGTGATGGAACGGTGGATGTGTGAATTTAATCCCTACAGAGTGGAGGTACTGGCCGGGAGGCTGCGGGATATCCTTCATGCCGTGGACCCTGGCTGGCCCTGGTACAATAAAGAAGAGGACAAAAATGAGTTTCCGGACATCTGGTGGGCTTCCCTGGAACGGATCCTGGGAAGAACCGTTACAGAAGATGAATTGGGAGACGTCATATGGGATACGGAACAATGGAAGTCTTTCTACGATGATGATGAGTGGCTGTAAAGGAGGACAAGAGGATATGGCGTATCTTGTTAGTCCTGGGGTTATGGCTTTAGGGCAGGAGGATCTGGAAGAGTCCGTAAAGATTCTGGAAGAGAACACGTTTCGATATGCCGAGGATGCATGGGAAAACCACAGGGATGAGGTTTTAGAGGCGTTGCGGACCATTGACCAGTGCAAAATTCTGGTGGAACAGACCAAGAAATCCATGCTTATGGATTTATGTATGCTGTGGGATGAGGAACAAGGGCTGAAGGAAGGAGAGACCATCTGCAGAGGAGGGTATTACGAAGATGAGGTTCTGAAACGATCCTCCGCAGGCAGAAAGATCCCTTTAAAAAGGATTTTGATGTCTGCTATCCGGGACATGGATGAGGAACCGTGGTGGGAGCGGGCGGCAAACGCTATGCTGTTTAAGCCCAAAATCCAGGAGCCCTATGAGTGGTATATCCTTTGTATTTATTTCACAGGGGCAAAGGTCATCTACACAGGGAAAATGTGGGAGCGGGACAGTTTCCGCTCATGGAAGGACGGCAGATTTCCGTATTGGAGCAGGGAACGGGGCAGTGTCTTCTCCCGGACCCTGGTGCCTGAGAGGTGGCTTACGGATTATGACCAATACTGCCAGAGTCTTTTGGAAGAGAGGGAAAAGAGAGACAGGGCAGATGGGGAGAAGGAAAAGCAGAAGAGGTTGGAGCGTGAGCGTTCTGTCAAAGAGGCGTTCAACCGGATTTTCGGAGAGATGGATAAGCCGGGGCTCTGGTATCTTTTAAAGGATACAGACTGCAGGACGTTGGCAGCCGCCTCCCTGGCAGCCGAAGAGCCTGTGAGAAACCGTTTGCTTGAAAATATGTCAGAAAGGCAGAGAGAGCTGGTAGAGAAGCAGTGGAGACTCCATGGCGATGGGAGAGATTCTTTGCTCCGTATTTGGTGGAAAGAGAGCATGGATGAAATGCTGATCATGGCCGGTCTGATTGGAACGGGTTCCGACGACCTGGCAGGTGACGTATAGCGCCGCGTGCCGTTACCGTTTAGGAGGATGTTATGAGCGAAGAGGTAAAACTGTCGAAACTGGAACGCCAGCTTAAACTGTACGAAATCCTGCTTCCCTACGGGATCGCGGAGCTTTCCGCCATCTGCCAGGTATTCCCTTACAATACCCGTCTGCTTCAGAGGGATCTGGCGGATTTGAGGGATGCGGGGCTGGTGGCTGTGAAATATTCCAGGAAGGGAAAGGGATATGTGAAGACGGGAATCCCGGAATTTAAGGAGGATGCTCCGCCCAGAAGAAAAATTTACTTAAAGAAACTGAACCGTCTGGGAAGGCTGTTGTCTGAGCTGTCAAATGGGGATGTCCCACTATACCAAAAGAAAGAAAACCAGGAGAACGGCGAGTCCCAGGAATATGTTACTGCCAAGGATTGCTATAATGAATTGTTTCCCGGCCTGTCGGAGCGGACGAGACAGAGGGATTTTGAGATTTTGCGCAAACTGGGACATCAGATCTTTTATGACTCCGTTGACCACTGTTTTTCTTATAATGAAAGTGATTTTTGTCTGGGGTGGGTAGATGCGCCGAAGAAGATTGACAACAATTACCTGGATGGGGTTTGGTAGGAGGAAGGCAAATGGGAAGGGAATATTCATTTGATATCTATTCATGGATCTTATCTTTGGAGATCAGGGAATGGCTGAAGAAGAAGCCCCCTTTGCCTCTTCTGGAGCAAGCCAAGATCGTCTATAAGGCTTATCGTTCTGTGGAAGATAAACTGCAGGCTATGACCTTGCTCCTTGACTTGGCAAAAGAGGAGGAAGAGAGGGAGTGTCTGAGACAGGCAGCGGCTTATCTTCAGTTTGCTGTCCGGCAGATGGAAGATGAGGAAGACAGGGAGTCTGGCTCATGGGGAGGGAAGGCGATCTGGATGGCAAGATGCGGCGATTATGACTATGCCTGTCTTCGGCACCATGACTTTACGGATACCTGGCTGTTCTATTCCTGCAAAGAGGCAAAGAAATGGGCCGGGGAATATCTGGATGATCCTTCGGACCGGTGCGATCTTCAGAAATGGACCCTGGGGGAGGAAGGGCCCAGAGAACTTATGGAGTGTACCTTAAGGCTGGTGGGGGATCAGCTCTGTGTGACCCACGCTTATGTGGACAAGAAGCAGAGCGGTCTGGATCTGCCCTATGAAATCGAGTATGACAGGCTTCCCCACAGACTTCCGTTTCTTACAGGGGATCTGGTCAAACTTGAAGGCCCTGTGTTTTCTGAGACCGTGTATGGGGTATGGTGCGACGACCCCTGGGATCAGCAATACAACTGGATGGGGAGGTTTAAGACTGATGATGAGGGGAAGTGGGATGCGGAAAATGGATATGGCGATTCCCTTTACACCGCAGACCAGATGAGCTACTACTGGCTCGACGGGGCTTATGAGTACTGCGTCATGGACTGGCTGCGCCCCGCCTTGGAGGAAGAACTGCCTGATGAGCAGAAGGAGATCAAAAAAATCGGAAGGGAACTGCAGACCCTGAGAAAAAAACGGAGCAACAGGGAGGCGGTGGAACGGTTTCTTGAGATTTTTGGCAGGTGGTCGGAAGTCAAACGCAGTACGAAAAATTAGCATTTACTTGAGATAAATGCTTAAGCCGGAATTTACAGCGATCTGTTTTAGACAGAAAAGTCCCTGCCGAGATCAAGGAAGGATAAAACCCTGATTTCAGCAGGGATATTTTTTATGCGCAGGCCCTCTGCCTGATAAAATATGTTCCGTCTGAAAGCGCTCAGTCCTCCCGGACCAGATAAAACTGAAAAGCCGAGTACTCCGGCACCTCTCTGTTGATGGGGATCCCGGCGTTCATGAGAGCCGCCCCGGACCGGGTCTCCTTGCTTCCGTTGACAGAGTACATGGCATCCGGGATAAGCCCTTTGGCCCGGACATACTCCTGGGGGCCGTTGCAGGTCAGGTTTGTGACCACCACGCTGAGAAGAGACTCCTTCTTGTCCTTAGTCACATGCTGCCAGGCGGTCATATTTCCCGGCTCGAAGGGGTTGGTCAGGCGGTAAAAATCTCCCCGAAAGGTGATGTGGTAGTATTTGCGGAACAAATCGCTCTGTTTTTTGCAGATCTTCTGTTCCTTCCTGGACAGATGGGTGGCGTCCAGCTCGTAGCCGAAGGTGCCGCACATGGCCACCACGGCCTTGGTCTCTAAGGGGACGAACCTGCCGCTGTCGGAGATGTGGGCCCCCATGGCGCTGGTGGGGTACACGAAGGAGGTGCCGTAGTGGAGCTTTAACCGGTCAATGGGGTTGTTGTTGTCGCTGACCCAGTACTGGGGATAGTAGGAGAGCATGGCCGGGTCGAAGCGGCCTCCGCCTCCGGAGCAGCCCTCAAACAGGATGTCCGGGTGGGTTAAAATGATCTCGTCCATCACCCGGTACAGTCCCAGGATATAGCGGTGGTAGACCTCCCCCTGCCTCTCAGGCGGCAGGGCGTTGGACCAGATGTCCGCCAGGGAGCGGTTGATGTCCCATTTTACGTAGTAGATATTGGCGTCATCCAGGATGGCGTTGATCTTCTCGATGAGATAGTCCTGAACCTCCTTGCGGCTCATGTCCAGGGCCAGCTGGTTCCGGCTGCGGACGCCGTGGCGTCCTGGGATCTCCATGGCCCATTCCGGGTGGGCCCGGTAGAGGTCGCTGTCCTCGGACACCATCTCCGGCTCGAACCAGATGCCGAATTTCATATCCAGGTCATTAATCTGTTCTACCAGTCTGTGAAGGCCGCAGCGGATCTTATTTTCATTGACATACCAGTCCCCCAGACCGCTGTTGTCGTCGTCCCGCTTGCCAAACCATCCGTCGTCCATGACCAGCAGGTCCACTCCCATGTTCCTGGCCGCCTTGGCGATCTCCACCAGCTTCACGTCGTCAAAGTTCATGAAGGCGGCTTCCCAGCTGTTGATCAGCACCGGCCGCTCCACATCCTGGACAAATTTGCTGCGGCAGAGGTTGGAGCGGTAAAAGTCGTGGTAAATGTGGCTTAAGGCCGTAAATCCATGGGTGGTAAAAGCCATGACCACCTCGGGTCCTTCAAAGGTATCGCCGGGTCTCAGCTCATAGGAAAACTGTTTGGGATGGATCCCCATGACCAGGCGCAGCTGGTCGTACTGGTCCAGTTCCGCCTCAGCCAGGAAGTTTCCGCTGTACATGAGAGAGAATCCGTAGCAGCTGCCATAGTCCTCCGTGGCTTCCCGGTCGCAGAGGATCACAAAGGGATTCTGCTGATGGCTGGAGGAACCCCGGACGCTGCCGATGGTGTGGATGTGGTGGGTCATGTGCTGCCGTTCTACCTGGCGCTCCTGGCCATAGCGGCCCGGAAGGCTCACCAGGTCCATATGGGCTCCGTTTAAAAAGTCCAGGCACAGGGACATGATTTTTTTCAGATGTATGGGCCTGTCCCCCTGATTGGTCACCTTCACCGCACGGGTGATGATGTCGGCCTCCTCAAACACGCCGTAGAGCAGAGTCACCTGAACATGGCTCACCGGGTCCAAAAGGGTTACCTCCAGAGTGTCTGCCGTGTCCTTGTCTCTGTCGAACACAGAGGGCAGGGTGTCCAGCTTATATTTTCCCCTGACAATCCGGTAGTCAGCGGCCTTTCCGTGAAAAGAGTAGCTGCCGTCACCGTTTACCACCTCGATGCTGGCTGTGCGGAAATCTCCCTGCTGCTGGGTGGAGAATTCCTGGGGCTGGGCGTCCAGGGAGAAGGTGCGGGCGTTCCGGGACTCGTAGGGATTGCCGGAAAAGCCCCGGTCGTACTGCATGATCTGGTAGCTCATATCCGGGTCCTTTATGGAGGGGCCGTAATAAAGATGGAGAAGATAGTTCAGGTTGCCGATCTTCATCTGGTATGAGGTGTTTTTCGTGTGAAGGGTCAGGGTCTTTGCTTTTTCGTTGAAGAGAATAGCCATATGATAAACGCTCCTTTTTAAAAGAAAATAATTGATAAAATCAATGGTGAAACCAGTTTATCACATTTTCCAGCAAATTCCTCTACCCTAATGAAGGGAAAAACAGGAAAAATGGAAAATAGAGAGATTTGGGTTAAAAATACTTGATAGAATCATTGGCAGATGCTATGCTTTTGGTGAAAATACAGGCGGATTCAGGGAGGATCCGCCGGGGCCGGAATGGAGAGCATTGGAAGATGGGAAGACTGAAAGAATTAAGAAACTATGTGGAGCATGAGCTTGGCAGGCTGGAAGATGCCGAAAAACGAAACGGAGCGCTGGTACATCTGTATGGCGTGTCGCTCGCGGCCACAATGATTGCGAAAAAGCGCAGGCTAGATCCGGAGCTGGCCTCCATGGCGGCGATGCTTCACGATCTCCATGCCTACAAGACCGGGTCTTATGACGACCATGCTCATAAGGGAGCGGAGCTTGCCAGAGAGATTCTCCATGAGCTTAGACTGACCGATGAGGAGGAAACAGACCTGATCTGCTCTGCCATTTACCATCACGACGATAAACTGGTGACAGACAGCCCCATGGATGAGGTGCTGAAGGACGCAGATGTGATCCATCACTGTATGAACGATCTGTCAAAGCCTGTGAAAGAGAAAGAACGTGTACGGTTTGACAGACTGCTGGCGGAGTTCGGAATGTAGGGTGCGGAACCAGGGTATAGTGCGTGGCTCTGACGGGGCAGGGAAAGTCTGGAGACAGAGGAGGTATCAGACCATGAAAAACAATGACAAGACCAATGTGATGCGTGTGCTGGACGGAAAGAAGATCGCTTATGTGAGCCACACATACGAGCCCGACGCTACCTTGAGCGGGGAGGACATAGCCGGGATCCTGGGTGAGGATGCCAATAAGGTTTTTAAGACCCTGGTGACTCAGGGAAAGTCGGGGCAGCACTATGTTTTTGTGGTCCCGGTCAAAGAGGAGCTGGATTTGAAGAAAGGGGCCAAAGCGGCACAGGAAAAGTCCATAAGTATGATAAAGCAGAAGGAGCTGCTGCCTCTCACCGGGTATGTCCATGGGGGATGCTCGCCTGTGGGGATGAAGAAGCAGTTTCCTACATTTATTCACCAGACGGCCAGGCAGTACGACGAGATTTTTGTCAGCGCAGGTAAGGTGGGATTTCAGATTGAACTGTCGCCCCTGGACCTGGCGGAGGTGGCAGGATGCGGTTTCGCGGATATTGTGTAGAACAATCCCCAAAGACAGATCAATCTATGAAGAGCGAGGGCGACCATGATAAAATTACAGCCACTGCGGATCCCAGCAGGTTGGGAAATGGTATTTAATAAATTTATGGAGACAGATGTAGAAGATTATCCGGCCAACAGCGATATATGGATGGATTTCACCGAGGATATCTTATATCTGAAAAGAAAAAACAGGCAGTACCTGATCGGAATTGACCTGGGGTGGTATCCTGATATGGATCCGTCGGGGGCCTTTCATATCAAGGCAATCGTTGATGAGAATTGGTCAGAACCTGTGAGAGAATATGTTACGAGAAAAAGAAAAGAGGCTGTGGATATTATTGAGAATTTATTATTGAGATATTGCGGTGATTATAATGTATCTTTGGATTTAAAGCAGCCTAAAGAAATGGTCAGGTTAAGCAGGGAGGAAATCCACGACTATGTGGAGAAGATCCGAATGGGATTAGGGAGCGATCAGGAAGTGGGAGAATGGATTTCTCAGATATCCGCCTCTGTTCCCAACCGGGATATCATCGGAACCATTATGTCAGGAAATAAGGTTACCACAGAAGAGATCGTCGATAAATTGTATCAGGCGGATATCATTTATCTTTGAGTAGTTGGCTTATGGCCTTTTATCCGCGCTGACCAAATATCTGACAGGCTGGCTTTAGGCAAGCATATCTCTTACGCTCAAAAACCATATTTTTCAGCATATCAGTAAAGTAAACTTCCAGAGTATCAAATTTAGTTTTTGTTGTAAAAGGCAGTCTGACTTTAGGAGGATTAACCGCTGTTATGATGTACAATCATAAGACTGCTGATTTGTCCAAAAATAATTTTCCGTATGACCAAAGTGTAAAGTGTTTTGTTAAAAATAATAGCAACCATACAACGAATGGGAGGCATTATGTATTATGGCAAGAATGACCTGTACCTGTGGAGCTGAATTAAATAATCATGAAGCTCCTAACGATATAGAATTAGTTGTATATACAGATAAAGAGTGGAGCGAAATATGCGATTGTGACAGTATCCAGCCGTGGATGATTCCTCTGCCAAAATATGAGGTCTGGAGATGCCCGTGTTGTAAAAGCATATACGTTTATGAGCATGGAAAAGACACACCATCTATGATATATCGATTAGAAGCAATTCTATAGATAGACTTGTCCTTATGCAGTGAGCAGGGGAACCTTCCCCGGCTCGAATGCTGTCCCTGATCACTCCTTGATCCTGTCCAGTTCCGTGAGGTTGATTCCCGAGGCTGTCAGGATGACTTTTAATTCAATATATCGTTCTTTCATCTCGGCATAGGCTTCCGAGTTCTTATCTGATAGCCTCATATAGCGCTGCACTCTGGAAAATTCCTCAACGGAGATTTTCAGCATTTCTATCTCTGGCATATCATCAGCTCTTTTCTTTATATATCTGTAACAACCAGTCATCAATGTTCTTGTCTTCATTATAATAGGAAAGAGAAAGGATGTAAAGCGTTTCTTGTGGTGCCATTTTACCAAATATGGCTTTACACCATTTCCCCTACAGTGGTATGATAATGGATAAAGAAACAGCCGTTTTACCGGCAGACAGGAGAGGATATGAGAACAGTAAAGGAACAGGAGATCGCCGCTCTGGCGCCCAATGCCAACGCGGCGGCCAATGGCAGAAAGATATGTTCAGGGGGCGGGTTCGTGTCTCTGAAAAGGTCTGAGGACGACAGCTTTTATATGGGGGAATGCAAGGGAAGCGGAAAGAACAATTATATTGTGTCAGCGGACTACATAGATGAGGAGCATCCGGTGTTCCGGTGCAGCTGTCCCAGCCGGCAGTTTCCCTGTAAGCACAGCCTGGCGCTGCTCTACACCATGGCGGCGGGAAAAGAATTTGCCCTGACGGAGATCCCCCAGGATATTCTGGACAAGAGAGAGAAGAAAGAGGCCAGGGAGGCGGGGAAGCAGTCAGGTGAGAAAAAGCCTGCCACGGAGAGGAGCAAAAAGGCCTCAAAGGCGGCCAGGACAAAGAAGATTAAAAAGCAGCTGGAGGGTCTTGAGCTTTTGAGGCAGCTGACAGACGGGCTGATGAAAGGCGGACTGGCGGCCATGGGAAGCGTGTCTTTAAAGACTTACCGGGACCTGGCAAAGCAGCTGGGGGATTACTATCTGCCCGGCCCTCTGGTGTATCTGAACCGGCTGATTCTGGAGATGGAGGCCTGCCAGAAAGACCAGAACCCGAGCCACTATGAAAACGGCGTGGAGATTCTCAAAAAACTTCGGGCACTGGAGAAAAAGGCTCAGAGTTACCTCCAGGACAAACTGGACAGTGACAGCCCCGAGGCAGACGACGATGAGCTCTACGAGGAGCTGGGAGGGATCTGGAAGCTGGAGCAGTTAAATGACCTGGGTCTTAAGAAGGAACAGGCCCGTCTGGTACAGTTGTCCTTCCAGGTTTCCTTTGACGCTGCCAGAAAAGAGTACATTGACAGGGGATACTGGGTGGATGTGGATGACGGACAGATCGTTCACACCTGTAATTACCGCCCGGTGAAGGCCCTCAAGTATGTAAAGCAGGAGGATTCCTGTTTCGGGCTTCTGCGGATACCGGTCCTCAGCTATTATCCCGGCACCACAGACAGGAGAGTCCGGTGGGAGTCTGCCTCTTATGAGGATATACCGGAGACAGTCTATACAGGGATCATGGAAAAGGCTTATAGGGATCTTCCCACGGCCATGAAGGCGGTGAAAAATGAAATAAAAAATACATTATCCCAGGGATACTGTCCTGTTCTGGTGTCCTATGAGGAAATCGGTATGGTGAAAGTTGGGCCGATAGCCGGCGACGGCGGCAGCGAAAACAGAGAGGCCGAAAAGACAGTCTATGCCATGAGGGATCACAGCGGGAACAGGGTCAAACTGCGCAGTCCGGAGGGGATGGAGGATACGGTTTCCATGATCCCCCTGCTTCCCCATCCCTCTCTCTACAGAGAAGGAGTGCTCTTCGGACTGGCATACTATGACTCCGAGGACCGGCAGATGGGAATCCATCCATGCAGCGTTATTAAGGAAGACGGGATTTACAGATTTTTATATTAGAGGGCGGAAAAAGAATATGATCAGAAAAAAGAAGATCATGACAGGTATGGTCCTGCTGGTCGTCACCGGCGGGGCGGCAGTGTTTCTCTTCAACAGGGTCTTTGGCATCCTGGATCCGGTGAGCCGCAATAACCGGGCATTTTCCAAGGCAGTAAAACAGTGGGCAGCCCAGGCTCAGGAGGGGGACTGCGTGGAACTGTCGGAGCTGACGCCCTTTTTGTGGGACCAGGTATATACCTTTGATCCCTACACCACGAGAGATGAGATGGCCCAGGCTATGGGATGCTCCGGGGAACATCTGCAGGAGACGGTAAATGAAGGCATGGTTCAGCTGATCTTCGTGGACTATGACAGCGGTTCGGGAGAGAACCGGGTTGTGTGTGATATCTGCGGATATGGGGCCAGTCTGGGATACGGAGTCGATCTGGGGACACGGTTTGACAGAAGGAGCAGCTATGTGATGCTCAGTGAAGTCATGGACCTGCTGACTCTCAGGACAGAAGGGGAATATCCTCGTCTTGTGTTTGAGGGTGAGACTTTTGAGGGAGTGATCACGGAACTGTACGGCGAGTCGGCCCTGGTATCGGTGGAAAATGGATGGCCCATCAGAAGTTCCGGGGATCAGGTCTTGGTGGGACTCAATGAGGAACAGAAAAAGACGGCCGCCGCAGGTGATCGGATCAGGGTCCGTTATGACGGAATGGTGATGGAAAGTTATCCCCTCCAATTAGGCGGACAGATGGATACGGTGATATGGAGAGAGTAAAAGACAGGATCTGTATGGCTGATTTCAGTGGAACAGTGATAATAAAAGGAGCAGACTATGAATTTGAGTGTGGTTTATGAGGTGAGAGACCGGTTGAAGACAGCGGCGGTGGCAGGGACCGGTCTGATCGGGGAGGATTTCCGGTTAAAGAGGGCCGTGGAGCAGATGGCTCCTCTGGCCAAGGCTTCCCCGGTGTTCGGAAAGATCTGTCAGATGGCCCAGAAAGCCGTCGCTTTGGAGTGTGAGGACAGGACGGCGGCGGTTTTGGATACCCTGGCCCTTCTGGATGCGGTTCTGTGTACTCAGGGAGGGCTTTTAAAAGAGGGGGAATGGCAGGAGATTGACGTCAAAGACCGACAGGGAGGAATCCCAGTCAAGATTCCCTACAGACAGATGGCCCCGGTGCTGGAGGCGTTTCGGGGAACGGGAAGCGGCAGATACGCCGTCATCCGGGATGCACATGAGGAGAAGCCGGAGATTTTCGAAGATTTCAGAATCAGACATCTTATGGTGAAGGCACTGGGGGACAGTTACGGGGATCTGGCGGACATGGTGGCCGGATGGCTTCTGGATGAGGGCCAGGAGATCCTTCCTCTGTTAAAGCAGGGATTTGACCCGGAAGGAAAGCGGGATATGGCCAGACGGGTGGAGCTGATATCGGCCATCGCCGGGGGAGAGGAAAATGATTTCTATGTGGAGGCCCTTCCGAAAGCCTCGAAGGAAGTGAAGGAAGAACTTGTCCGGGCGCTGAGGCACAGAGAGGAGAACGAGGGGCTTTTGCTGGATCTGGTGAAATCGGAGAAGGGGAAGGTGAAAGAGGCGGCCCTCTGCGCTCTGACCCATATGAACGGGGAAGGGGCCAGGGAGTTCTGGAGAAAGCAGATGGAGAAAAAGCCGGGCAAGGCTGTGGACTATCTCCAGGATTCCAGAACCCAGTGGGCCTCGGATCTCATAGGGGAACATCTGGAGCAGTGGCTGGATACCTTTGATGCGTCAGATCTCAAACTAAAGGAGCTGAAAGAGGAAGATCGGCAGCTTTTGTACGATCTGTGGAGAGGAGCCCAGAGGAAGTCTTCTCCCCGGCTGTGTGCCTGCTACAAGCGGGTCTGTCAGGTAATCCCAAAGGAGACGGCAGATAATCTGTGGACTTCTCTCATGGAGGAGCAGCCGGAGAATCTGTGCCGGACGGCGGAGGAACTGTACAGGGATTACGGAGACCGGTTTCTTCAGTCCGTGTTCTGGGTGGATCTGCTGACCAAGAGCCCGGAGGCGGTCTATGACAGGTTCAGTCCATATGTAAGGACAGCGGGTCTTCCGGATATGGGAAAGGACATTGGCGGCAAAAAGAGGGATCCTCTGGGAATCTATCAGGTCCTCATGCGGGTGCGTTACGATGAGCAGGAGGGCGGCTATGTGGTGTACCGGGAATCCTGGGATTCCCCCATCCGTTTCCGGACCGTAATTACCAGACTTGAGAACGGATTGGACACCCGGTGGTATCCCCTTCTGTTACAGTCAAAGGACCGGTTTGATACCCGGCTTCGGAGACAGGTGAGAAGCAGCTATGACAATGGCTATGACGCCATGGTGGCAGGTCTGTTCCGCCCTGACATGGAAGAGCTGAAAGAAGCTTATGGGAACTATTTTTATCAGGGAGCCAGACTGCGGGGAACCGTGGCCGCTGACATACGGATGCTGAAACGATGCGGCTGGAAGGATTACAAGGGCCTTTTGGCTCTCACGGGAAAGAAGAATGACCACATCGCTACCTATGAGATCAGAGAGCTTCTGACAGAACTGCCTATGAGCAGTGAAGAGCTGGCCCAGGAGCTGGACAGCCTTATAAGGAGCTATGGGAAGAAGGCCAGAATCGGCGTAGGAGTCCTGGAGATGTGGCGAGATAAGCTGAAAAACGGGATTTTGGCGGGAGATTTGTAAGGAGGAAACGAGCGGATAATATGGGGAGATTTTTGAACAGTAAAGTCCCTTTTGAAATGTTTAAGTCCATGGCTTTGGATCCATATTTTGTAGATAAATCATGGCTGATATCAGAATTGATTCCGTCTCTGGGAAGAGAAAAACGGTTTTTTTGCATTACAAGACCCCGCCGTTTTGGAAAAACCGTTATGGCCAATATGGTTGGAGCTTTTTTCGGGAAGGCGGCAGATGGACAGAAAGTGTTTCACAATCTCAAAATCGGGAAATGGAAGGATTACAAGAACCATCTGAATAAACATAATGTAATCTACATTGATTTCAGCGAGGTGCCTGAGAAGTGTGTGTCTTATGATGATTATATCACACGTATTCTCAGTGGACTGAAATTCGATCTGTGCCAGGAATATAAAGAACTGCCAGTTGATGAAGAACATGCGGTCTGGGATATTTTAACAGATATTTTTCAAAAAACCGGGCAGAAATTTATTTTTGTCCTTGACGAGTGGGATGCCATATTTCATATGCCGTTTATCACGGAGGATCAGCAGAAAGAATATCTGCTTTTCTTAAAGTCACTTTTAAAAGGAAAGGTATACGCGGAACTGGTCTATATGACAGGCGTGCTCCCGATCGCTTTTTGCCTCACTTCGTTCGGTACTCAGGAATCTGACGATTCCTTCGTTGACGCCTCGGGTGAAAGCCTGCAAGCAGTCTTTCCTGCGGAGGCGTCATATTCCAGTGGTTCAGAACTCAATATGTTTCTGGAATATGACATGGCTACCAAGAAAAAATTCAGCGAGTATTTTGGGTTTTTAGATGAAGAGGTAGACCGGCTTTTTGAAATCTATCAGACAGAATCCATAAATCCGGAGATATCCAGAGAGGATCTGCGTATATGGTATGATGGCTATCACACGGCCAGCGGAAAAAGGATCTACAATCCCCGTTCCATTCTCAGCGCCTTAGGGGATAATGAGCTGGCTGATTATTGGACCAGTTCAGGGCCGTATGATGAAATCTTTTATTATATCAGAAATAATATCGATGACGTTCGGGAAGATATAGTTCTCATGACAGCAGGGGAAGGTATTAAGGCGGAAATTCAGAATTACGCGGCAGTATCTATGGAACTGAAAACAAAGGACGAGATTTATTCTGCTATGGTGGTATATGGTCTGCTGACCTATGAAGATGGGAAGGTTTTTATACCTAATCGGGAGATCATGAAACAGTTTCAAAATCTTCTGATGACAAAAGACTCCCTTGGATATGTGTACAGCTTGGCCAGAGAATCGGAAAAAATGCTGGAGGCCACTCTTTCGGGAGACACCAAGACTATGACAGAGATATTGACATTTGCCCATAATACGGAATCACCGCTTTTTTCTTACAACAGTGAGATCGAATTGTCAGCCGTCGTCAATCTTGTCTATCTGGCAGCCAGAGACCGGTATCGTGTGGAGAGAGAAGATAAGGCAGGAGTGGGATATGTGGATTTTATTTTCTATCCTCAATTCCGCGGAAATGACGCGATCATTCTTGAATTGAAAGTAGACAGTACGCCTCAAAAAGCGATTCAGCAGATTAGGAACAAGAACTACGCTCTTCGTTTCAAGGGAAAACTGGGAGAAAAACCGAAAATTACGGGCCGTGTTTTGGCTGTGGGTATCAGCTACAGCAGGAAGACAAAGAAGCATTCCTGTAAAATAGAACAGCTATAAAAATCAACATGAATTTGGAGGAAACCATGAGTGAGAATAATGTTCAAAGGCTGCCTGCGGAGCAGCTGTTTCAGAGAGAGATCGATGCCTTGATCGCCAATGAGAAATATCCGGTGCCCACAGGCTGGCGCATGTCGCCCAAGTCGGTGCTTACCTACATCTGCGGAGGAGAGAGCGGAGGGGTGGAGATCACCCCCAAGTACATCGGCCATGAGCGTCTGGTGGAGATCGCCATCTCCACCCTGGTGACGGACCGGGCCCTTCTTCTCATCGGGGAGCCGGGGACAGCCAAGTCCTGGCTGTCGGAGCATTTGACGGCTGCCATCAACGGCAATTCCACCAGGGTGATCCAGGGAACTGCCGGAACCACGGAGGAGCAGATCAAGTATTCCTGGAATTATGCCATGCTCATCGCCAGCGGGCCGTCGAAAGAGGCCATGATTCCCAGCCCCGTGTACCGGGCCATGGAAGAGGGAGCCATCGCCAGGGTGGAGGAGATCTCCAGGTGCGCCTCAGAGGTTCAGGATGCCCTGATCTCCATTTTGTCGGAGAAGCGGATCTCCGTGCCGGAATTGGGCATCGAGGTCCCTGCCAGAAAGGGATTTTCCGTCATCGCCACGGCCAACACCAGGGACAAGGGAGTCAACGAGATGTCGGCGGCTTTGAAGCGGCGGTTTAACATCGTGGTTCTCCCGGCTCCGGAGAATCTGGAGGCGGAGATGGAGATCGTGAAGACCAGGATCGCCCAGCTGTCGGAGAGCTTGGACCTGAACGCCAAACTGCCGGAGACGGAAGTGGTGGAGAAGGTGTGTACCATTTTCCGGGAGCTGAGGGCAGGGGCAACTCTGGATGGAAAGCAGAAGCTGAAGACCACCACAGGAGTGCTGTCCACGGCGGAGGCCATATCCCTTCTGGCCAACAGCATGGCTCTGGCGGGGAGCTTCGGCAACGGAAACATCACGGATTACGACCTGGCCGCCGGTCTTCAGGGGGCTGTGGTAAAAGAGGACGAGAAGGATCAGAAGGTGTGGGAAGAGTATCTGGAGAACATCATGAAAAAGAGGGGTTCCAGATGGCTTTCCCTCTATAAAGAGTGCAAGGAGTTAAATCATTGATGGAGAGACAGCCTTTTGTATTTGGAATCCGCCATCTCTCCCCGGCGGGGGCTTACTATGTGAGGGAATTTCTGGACCGGACAGACCCCGGGCTGGTTCTCATCGAGGGACCCTGTGATTTTACGGATCTGATGGAAGACCTAGGGGCGGAAGAGGTAAAGCCTCCGGTCGCTGTCATGGCCTACACAAAAGAGCTTCCCATCCGGACCATCCTCTATCCCTTCGCCGAGTATTCCCCGGAATATCAGGCCCTTCTCTGGGCCAGGGAACACGGACGCAGGTGCCGGTTCTGCGACCTGCCCTCGGAAGTGTTTCTCGGCATGAGAGCTGCCAGAGAGGCCAGGGAGGCGGCTTTATGGGAAGCGGAGACCGGGAAAGCCAAAGAGCGGGAGGCGGAGACGGAGGACTCGGATAAGAACCAGGGACAGAGTGGCAGCCAGGAGGCAGACCGGGAGACGAAGGCAGGGAAAGCTGGAAAAAGTAAGGAACAGGCAGCCCTGCCGGATCAGGAAACTGTACAGGACCAGGAAGAATTCGACGTCTACCGGGCCCTTGACAGACAGTGCCAGGACAAGGACCACGAGACCTTCTGGGAGCGGACCATGGAGCAGGCCGTAGACGCTGCCGGGTATGAGATGGGAGCCAAAGAGTTCGGCCGCTCCCTGCGGCAGCTGGATTCCAGAAGCGTCAGGGACCACGGGGAAAATCTGGTCCGGGAAGCCTTTATGAGAAGGCAGATTGAAGAGGCCGTAAAGGAAGGGATTTTGCCCGAAAAGATCGCGGTTATCACGGGAGCCTACCATGTGGACGGGATTCTGGGCGGGGATCCGGCTATGACGGACAAAGAGCTGAAGGCCCTTCCCCGTCTGGAGTCCATGAAGACCCTGATGCCCTATTCCTACTACCGGCTTTCGGAGCATTCCGGCTATGGCGCGGGAAACCGGGCTCCGGCTTACTACGAATATCTGTGGCAGGGACTTTTGAGGAAGGAGCCGGACTTTGGGGCCAGGCGGTATCTCACGGGTCTGGCGGCGTTTCAGAGAAATCACGGCGGGGTGGTATCCTCGGCTGAGGTTCTGGAGGCGGCCAGACTGGCGGGGGCCCTGGCCGGACTTCACGACGGCAGGATCCCCACCCTCAAGGATCTGCGGGATGGGGCCATTACCTGTATGGGCCACGGTTCCTTTTCTGAATTAGCCCTGGCGGCCGCCGACACGGAGATCGGCACCAAGATCGGAAGCCTTCCCCAGGGGGTAAGCCAGACCTCCATACAGAGGGATTTCTATCAGAAATTAAAGGAACTGAAACTGGAAAAATATAAATCCGTCACCGCCTCGGAGCTTTCCCTGGACTTAAGGGAAAACTTAAGGGTCAAGACGAAAAAAGCGGCTTTTCTCGATCTGGAGCGTTCCTTTTTCCTCCATCGTCTGAGAGTGCTGGGTATCCAGTTTGCCCAGGTCCAGAAAGCCCGCCAGGACAATGCCACCTGGGCGGAACAGTGGAACTTAAGGTGGACACCGGAGGCGGAGATCCAGATCGTGGAGGCGGTGTTAAAAGGTGATACGGTGGAGCAGGCGGCGGCTTTTGAGCTGAAAAACCGGATGGAGGAGAGTCAGGGGATCGCCGGGATGGCCGGGATCGTGGAGGAGGCCTTCTACTGCGGCATGCCTGTTATGGTGTCGGCGGCTCTGGACCATCTCCAGGCCATGGCCGTGGACGCCGCGACGGTGGCTCAGATTGCTGACACGGCCGGAAGCCTGTCGGTGGTGATCCAGTACGGAGATATCCGAAAACTGGACCGGAGGCCTCTGATCCCCATATTGTCTCAGCTGTTTCTTCGGGCCTGCCTGATCCTGCCGGGAGAATGCGCCTGTGACGACGGGGCGGCAGGGGCCCTGGCCACAGCCATAGGCCGTCTTCAGACAGTCAGCGTGACCCATGATTTTCTGGACAGTGACCGTTTCTTAGATGTCCTGGGACAGATTGCCGCCAGAGACGACTTAAATACCCGGCTTTCCGGGCTGGCCGCCTCCATCCTCCTAGAACAGGGGATCATGGACAGCGAGGAGCTGGGACGGGAGGTGGAGCGGCGTCTCTCCAGAGGAATCCCGGCGGAACTGGGAGCCGGGTGGTTCGCCGGACTGTCTTCCAGAAATCACTATGCCCTCATCGCCCGCCTTACCCTGTGGGAGAAGCTGAGCGGATATCTGGATACCCTGGATGAGGAAGAATTTAAGAGGGCTCTGCTGTTTTTGCGCCGGGCTTTCGCGGATTTTTCTTCCATGGAGAAGAATCAGATCGCGGAGAATCTGGGAGAGATCTGGCAGGTAAACCCGGAACAGGTCAGCGAGATTCTCAATGAGAGTCTGACAGACGATGCCATGGAGATGCTGGAAGGATTGGAGGATTTTGATTTTGGGGATATCTGACGAGAAATTAAAGGAGCGCATGACCAGGTGGCGTCTCATCCTGGGCCAGGACAGTGAAGAAGGGTTTGACAAGATGAACGGGGGAGAGGGACTTTCCCTTTCCCAGGAGCAGTGGCTCATGGACCAGGCCCTGGCCTGTATCTACAACAACACTTCCCAGGGCGGATTCGGACCAGGGGGAAGAGGGGCAGGCCACGGGCCTTCAAACCCCCAGATCACCCGGTGGCTGGGGGATGTGAGAACCCTTTTTGACAAAGATCTGGTAAAGATCGTACAGGCGGACGCCATGGAGCGGTGCGGATTAAAACAGCTGATCTTTGAGCCGGAGCTTTTGGAGAACCTGGAGCCGGATATGAATCTGGCCACCACCATCCTCCTCCTGAAAGACCAGGTACCCAAAAGGAGCAAGGAGAGCGTCCGGGAATTTATGAAAAAGATCGTGGAGGAGATCAACAAGCTTCTGGAAAGCGATATCAGAAGAGCGGTGACGGCGGCGGTGAACAAGAGGCAGCATTCCCCCATTCCCTCCGCCTCGGCCCTGGATTTTCCCACCACCATAAGAAGAGGAATCAAGAATTACAGGCCGGAGCTGAAAAAGATTATCCCGGAGCATTATTATTTCTTTGACCGCACCTCCACCACAGCGGCCAACAAGTATACCATCATCCTGGATGTGGACCAGAGCGGTTCCATGGGGGAATCGGTGATCTATTCCTCCATCATCAGCTGTATTCTGGCCAGCATGGCATCGGTAAAGACCAGGATCGTAGCCTTTGACACCCAGGTGGTGGATCTGACGGAAAAATGCGACGACCCGGTGGATCTGCTGTTCGGATTTCAGCTGGGGGGAGGCACGGATATCGACAAGTCCGTGGCCTACTGCAGCCGGTTTGTGGAGAACCCTAAGAAGACTCTGTTTTTCCTGGTCAGCGACCTGATGGAGGGGGGAAACAGGGCGGCTCTAGTAAGACGGCTGGGGGAGCTCAAAGAGAGCGGAGTGACGGTGGTGTGCCTTCTGGCCATCGCTGACGGCGGGAAGCCTTACTATGACGCCCAGATGGCGGAGAAGGTGGCCCGCATGGGGATTCCCTGCTTCGCCTGTAATCCTCAGAAGCTGCCGGAGCTTCTGGAGAGGGCGCTTAAGGGTCAGGACCTGGCGGAGATGGCGAAGGAGTGATGATACAGCCATGATATGTTTGGTTTTTCTTAAGACAATGATAACAGGATCATATGGTTATTTTCTTTGATATGTTTAATATAGAAAGCAGATTTAGGGGTCGCAGAGTGTCGTCCGACTCATCATCCTGCTGTAATCGAAAGGGCAGTCCTTTTATGGTACTGTCCTTTAATTTAGTAGGAAGCGGGGGCGCCTTGTGGGCGGAGACGATCAGGTATACCGGTTTATGGCGGAGCAGTGCTGTTCGATTCTTTTGCGCTCCATCTCGCTCACGGACGTTCGCCCTATGAAAAAGGATTTGCGGTCCGGGTCTTATGTGCAAGCACAACGACCCGGACCGCAAATCCTTTTTCGCACTGCTCATCGTTTTCGTGAAAATCAGTATTGATTTATAAAAAGATATCTAGTATATTATGTAATAGATTATCTAAGGCCCTTGAGCCGAAAGGAGAATCACAGCATGATAAAGATAGCAGTGGATGCTATGGGTGGAGATTACGCTCCTGCGGAGATGGTTAAAGGGGCAGTGGACGCGCTGAAGAAGAGGGATCAGGTGAGCGTCATTCTGGTAGGTCAGGAGGACAAGATCCGGGCGGAGCTGTCGGGCTGCACCTATCCGGAGGACAGGCTGTCCATTGTCCATGCCTCTGAGGTGATCGAGACGGAGGAGCCGCCGGTGAATGCTATCCGGAAGAAGAAGGATTCTTCCATTGTAGTGGGCATGAACCTGGTAAAGCGGCAGGAGGCGGACGCTTTCGTGTCTGCGGGGAGTTCCGGAGCCATCCTGGTCGGCGGCCAGGTGATCGTGGGAAGGATACGGGGAGTGGAGAGACCACCCCTGGCGCCGCTGATTCCCACGGAGAAGGGAGTGTCTCTTCTCATCGACTGCGGAGCCAATGTTGACGCCAGGCCCTCCCATCTGGTACAATTTGCCAGGATGGGTTCTATTTACATGGAACATGTCATAGGCATTAAGCATCCCAGAGTGGCCATCGTGAACATAGGCGCTGAGGAGGAGAAGGGGAACGCCCTTGTGAAAGAGACATTTCCCCTGCTGAAAGCATGTGAGGACATCAACTTCATCGGGAGCATTGAGGCCAGGGAGATCCCTCATGGCGGAGCGGATGTGATTGTCAGTGAGGCCTTTGTGGGCAATGTGATCTTAAAGCTCTATGAAGGGGTAGGTTCCACTCTCATCGGTATGGTCAAGAAGGGGATGATGACAAGTCTCCGCAGCAAGGTGGGGGCTCTTCTGGTAAAGCCAGCCCTCAAGGAGACCATGAAGGCGTTTGACGCCAGCCAGTACGGCGGAGCGCCGCTGTTGGGATTAAAGGGACTGGTGGTGAAGACCCACGGCAATTCCAAAGCCAATGAGGTCTGCAATTCCATCCTCCAGTGCGTCACCTTTAAAGAACAGCAGATCAACGAAAAAATAAAGGAGAGCCTGCTGCCAAACAAAGAGCAGGAAGAATAAGAAGAAAGGAAGGTTTGGTTATGGAGTTTGAAAAGTTACAGGGGATTATTGCGGAGGTAATGAATGTGGGAGAGGACGATATCACGACCTCCACTACATTTGTGGACGATCTGGGTGCGGACTCCCTGGATATTTTCGAGATTATCGCTGCCATCGAGGAACAGTTTGATATTGAGATTCCCCAGGAGGAAGCTGAGAAGATCGTGACTGTCGGCGACGCGGTGGAGCAGATAAAGAATGCGCTGAACTAAAAACAACTGATGAAAAAGCCCTGGCGTGGGGCTTTTTCGTCATATAGGAAAGAGAGAGACATTTATGAATCGACAGTTGAGAGAACTGGAACAGAGGACGGGATATGAATTTCAGAATAAGAAACTGCTGCATCAGGCTATGACTCACAGTTCATACGCCAACGAGCATCACATGGACAAGTCCAAATGCAATGAGAGGCTGGAGTTCCTGGGAGATGCGGTTCTGGAGGTAGTGTCCAGCGATTTTCTGTATCACAAATACAAGAAACTGCCTGAGGGTGATCTGACCAAGATGCGGGCCAGCATTGTCTGCGAACCCACCCTCGCTCTGTGCGCGGGGGACATTTCCCTGGGAGAGTACCTTCTTCTGGGCAAGGGGGAAGAAGCCACAGGGGGGAGAGAGAGGAATTCCATCGTCTCCGACGCCATGGAGGCGCTGATCGGAGCGATTTATCTGGATGGTGGTTTTGCTAGTGCAAAAGAGTTCATCGGACAGTTTATTTTAAATGACATTGAGCATAAACAGCTCTTTTTTGATAGCAAGACTATTTTACAGGAGATGGTGCAGGCTATGGGGGAGAACCCTCTGAGTTATGAACTGGTGCGCGAGGAGGGGCCTGATCACAACAAGCTGTTTGAGGCCAGGGCGCTGGTGGGAGAGACCGAGGTGGGCCGTGGAACCGGGCGAACCAAGAAAGCGGCGGAGAGTATGGCCGCCTACAAGGGAATCATAAAATTGAGAGAAGAAAACACAGGTGAAGCATGTATTTAAAGAGCATCGAAGTACAGGGATTCAAATCCTTTGCCAACAAGATCCTGTTTGAGTTTCACAACGGTATTACAGGTATTGTAGGGCCAAACGGGAGCGGTAAGAGCAATGTGGCAGACGCGGTCAGGTGGGTGCTGGGCGAGCAGAGAATCAAGCAGCTGAGAGGCGCCAGTATGCAGGATGTGATCTTCTCAGGGACGGAGACGCGAAAACCTCAGGGATTTGCTTATGTGGCCATCACGCTGGACAATCAGGACCATCAGCTGGCCATCGACTATGATCAGGTGACCGTGGCCCGGAGAATCTACCGTTCCGGGGAGAGCGAGTACCTGATCAATGGGAGCGCGTGCCGGCTGAAGGATATCAATGAGCTGTTCTACGACACAGGAATCGGCAAGGAAGGATACTCGATCATCGGTCAGGGCCAGATTGACAAGATTCTCAGCGGCAAGCCGGAGGAGCGTCGGGAGCTGTTTGACGAGGCGGCGGGAATCGTGAAGTTTAAGCGGAGGAAGACCATCGCTCAGAAGAAGCTGGAGGATGAGAAACAGAACCTGGTCCGGGTCGGCGATATCCTATCGGAGCTGGAAAAACAGGTGGGTCCTTTGGCAAAACAGTCGGAGACAGCCAGAGAATACCTGCGTCTGAAAGAAGAACTGAAACAATACGAGGTCAATGTTTTTTTAAATGAGAGTGAAGACATACGCAGGCAGTTAAAAACCGTTGAGGAAAATTCAGCCGTAGTGTCCGGCGACCTGGATGAGACCAGGGCGGCTTCGGATCAGATCCGGACCACCTACGAAGAACTGGACCAGGCGTTGAGACAGCTGGAGGAGACCATTCGCCAGGGACAGGCCAAAACAGGACAGGCCAACATGCTTAAAGGAAATCTGGAGGGCAGGATCAATGTGCTTCGGGAACAGATCAACACGGAGCGCATGAACGCGGAGCATATAGGCTCCAGGATGAATACGATCGGTCGAGATATAGAAGAACGGAGAGCGCAGATCCGGGAGTACAAGTCAGACGATGATCAGATATCCAGATACGTAAAAGAGGGGCAGCGAAAACAGGAGCAATCCGAAGAGACACTCCGCCAGGCGGACGAGGCCATCATGCTCTTGGATCAGAGACTTGAGACGGGGAAAAGTCAGATCATCCTCACCATGAATGAAAAGGCATCTCTCACAGCCCGGCAGCAGCGGTATGAAGCTATGCTGGAACAGGTGCAGGTGCGGCGCTCGGAAGTGGTTCAGAAACTTTTAAAATCAAAGAGCGATGAGTCGGTGCAGGAAGAGCTGAAAAAAGAGGAAATGAAAAAACTCTCCCAGGTAGAAAGCCGTCTGGATGCCCTGGCCGTAGAGCAGGAGACCTGCGAGGGCAGGATCGGGGAGATGGAGTCAGAGGTGCGGCGTCTGACCCGGAACCTGAATGACAGACAGCAGGAATACCACACGGATTCTACCAAACTGGAATCTCTCAAGAATCTGGCAGAGAGGTATGAGGGCTATGGAGGCAGCATCCGGCGGGTCATGGAGGTGAGAGGCAGGGTCAGGGGAATCCACGGCGTGGTGGCGGATATCATCACCACCCAGAAAGAGTATGAGACAGCCATCGAGACGGCGCTGGGAGGCAGCATTCAGAATATTGTCACGGACTCGGAGACCACGGCCAAGCATCTCATCGAGTATCTGAAGAAAAACAAATACGGCAGGGCTACCTTTCTCCCTCTGACCAGCGTGGGACAGAAGGGGGGCTTTACACAGAAGGAGGCTCTGGAGGAATCAGGAGTTTTGGGCCTTGCCAGCCAGCTTGTGCAGGCAGAAAAACAGTATGAGGGACTGGTCAGATACCTTCTGGGGAGAGTGGTGGTGGTAGACAACATCGACCATGCTATCGCTCTGTCAAGAAAGTACCAGTATACCTTGCGAATCGTAACTCTGGAAGGAGAACTTTTCAGCGCGGGAGGCTCTATGACCGGAGGCGCTTTTAAGAATACCAGCAACCTTCTGGGGAGAAGAAGAGAGATCGAGGAGCTGGAGAGACTGTGTGACAAGGCTTTGAGGGCTGCGGAGCAGCTTCAGAAGGAGTTGGATGAGGAAGAGGGACTGCTGACATATCAGAGAGAAGAACTGGAGCAGCTGAAGCAGCAGCGCCAGGAGGCATACCTGGATCAGAACACGATCCGGATGAATCTGTCCCAGCTTGAGGACAAGATTCTGGAGATATCCGAGTCCTCACAGGACATGGTTCTGGAGAACAGCCATCTGGAAGAGCAGATCCGGGAGATTGAGAGAAATCAGAAGGAATTGGCGGAAGGAGTTTCCGGCCTGGAGTCCCAGAACCATCAGGAGAGCAGAAATGTGGAAGAGCTGGCGGCACAGCTGGAGGAGGCCAGAGGCCAGAGGGAGCAGCTGGTAAAAGATTTGTCGGTTATTCAGCTGGAGAACGCCAACCTGCAGCAGAAGTATCAGTTTGTCCAGGAGAATGTGAAGCGTGTCAGGGCAGAGATGGGGAAACTGGAGGAAGAGTTGGAGCAGCTGGCAGGCAGCACGGATGTGAGTGATCAGGTTATAGCAGGGAAAAACAGAGAGATAGAGGAGCTGAAAGGTCATATAGAGGAGGCTGTCAGGGAGGCGGCTCAGGCGGAGCAAGAGGTGGCGGAGCACCTGGCCGTGAAAGAAGAAAAGTCAAAGGAGCAAAAGGAGCTGTTTGACCGGCGTGAGGAACTGTCAGGACGTCAGAGCCGTCTGGACAAGGAACTGTTTCGCCTTCAGAGCCAGAAGGAAAAGCTGGAGGAGCGTATGGAGCACAATATTGAATATATGTGGAGCGAGTATGAGTTGACTTTTACCACGGCTTTGGCGCTTAAGAATCCGGACTGGACAGTTCTCTCCGACATGAAAAAGCACACGGAACAGCTGAAAGCCTCTATCAGGGCCCTGGGCAATGTTAACGTCAATGCCATCGAGGACTACAGAGAGGTGGCAGAGCGGTACGAGTTCATGAAGGCTCAGTATGAAGATCTGGTGAAGGCGGAGGAGACGCTTCTGGGAATCATAGCAGAGCTGGATGAAGGTATGCGAAGGCAGTTCGAAGAAAAATTCAAGGAAATCAGGCAGGAATTCGACCACGTGTTCAAAGAGCTGTTCGGCGGAGGCCACGGAACTTTGGAACTGGTAGAGGGAGAAGATATCCTGGAGGCGGGAATTCAGATTATCTCACAGCCCCCGGGCAAAAAGCTGCAGAATATGATGCAGCTCTCCGGCGGGGAGAAGGCCCTGACAGCCATAGCCCTCCTGTTTGCCATCCAGAATTTAAAACCGTCCCCATTCTGTCTTCTGGACGAGATCGAGGCAGCTCTGGACGACTCCAATGTAGACCGGTTTGCCGGATATCTCCACAAGCTGACAAAGAACACCCAGTTTATTGTGATTACCCACAGAAGAGGGACCATGGTAAGCGCCGACAGACTTTACGGCATTACCATGCAGGAGAAGGGCGTGTCCACCCTGGTTTCGGTGAACTTAATTGAGGACACGCTGGATAAATAGGAGGGAGACAATGGGAGAAGGAAAAAAGGGATTTTTCGGCAGGCTGGTGGAAGGCCTTGCCAAGACAAGAAATAACATCATATCCGGTATGGATTCTATTTTCAGCGGTTTCTCCGCTATCGACGATGACTTTTACGAGGAGATTGAAGAGATCCTGATCATGGGAGATCTGGGGATACAGACAACCATGTCCATAGTGGAAAATCTCCGTGCCAAGGTGAAGGAACAGCACATCAAGGAACCGTCGGAGTGCAAGGCTATTCTCATGGAGACCATGAAGCAGCAGATGGATCTGGGTGAAAATGCCTATGAGTTCGAGAACAGGAAGTCGGTGATCCTGGTTATCGGCGTCAACGGTGTGGGAAAGACCACTTCTGTGGGAAAACTGGCAGGGCAGCTGAAGGACAGCGGCAAAAAGGTGATCATGGCGGCGGCGGATACCTTCCGGGCAGCGGCCATCGAACAGCTGACCGAGTGGTCCCATCGGGCGGGAGTAGACATCATCGCTCAGCAGGAGGGTTCCGACCCGGCAGCGGTGATTTATGACGCTATCGCCGCAGCAAAATCCAGAAATGCGGATGTGCTCATCTGCGATACCGCAGGACGGCTTCACAATAAGAAGAATCTGATGGAAGAGTTAAAGAAGATCAACCGGATCATAGACAAGGAGTACCCCGAGGCATACCGGGAGACGCTGGTGGTTCTGGACGGAACTACGGGGCAGAACGCGCTCTCTCAGGCCAGACAGTTTATGGAGGTGGCGGATATCACCGGCATTATCTTGACCAAGCTGGACGGAACCGCGAAAGGCGGCATCGCCGTGGCCATCCAGTCAGAGCTGGGAATCCCGGTGAAATACATCGGCATAGGAGAACAGATCGACGATCTGCAGAAATTCAATGCAGAAGAGTTTATCAATGCACTGTTTAATATAAAAAGAGGAGAGGAATGAAGATATGATGACATTGGAAAGTTTTGAGGAAGCTTCAGAGGCAGTGGGGAAGGTAACTCAGGAGACAAAGCTGGTGTACAGCGAATATTTTTCTGAGCAGACCGGCAATAAGGTGTATTTTAAACCTGAGAACATGCAATACACAGGGGCTTACAAGCTGAGAGGAGCGTACTACAAGATCAGCACCCTGACTCAGGAGGAGAAGCAGCATGGTCTTATCACTGCCTCCGCGGGAAATCATGCCCAGGGCGTGGCCTACGCGGCGAAGCTGGCGGGGGTTCCGGCTACGGTGGTCATGCCCACCACCACGCCGCTGATCAAGGTGAACCGCACCAGGAATTACGGGGCGGAAGTGGTTCTGGAGGGAAACGATTTTGACGAGTGCTGTGCCTACGCCTGCCAGCTGGCTCAGGAGAAGAAGATGACCTTCGTCCACCCATTCAACGATCTGGCCGTGGCCACAGGGCAGGGAACCATCGCCATGGAGATCATCAAGGAACTGCCCACCGTGGACTATATTCTGGTACCCGTAGGGGGAGGCGGACTGTGTGCAGGGGTCTCCACCCTGGCAAAACTTTTGAATCCCAAGATCAAGATCATCGGCGTGGAGCCGGCGGGGGCCAACTGTATGCAGGAATCCCTGAAAGCAGGTCATGTGGTGACGCTGAAGACCGCTGACACCATTGCCGACGGCACGGCTGTAAAATGTCCCGGCGATCTGATTTTCCCCTATATCCAGGAGAATGTGGACGATATTATCACCGTGGAGGACAGCGAGCTTATCGTGACCTTCCTGGACATGGTGGAGAACCACAAGATGATCGTGGAGAATTCCGGTCTCCTCACGGTGGCGGCGCTTAAACACCTGAACGTGCAAAAGAAAAAGATCGTCTCTGTCTTAAGCGGCGGCAACATGGATGTGATCACCATGGCATCCGTAGTGCAGCATGGTCTGGTACAGAGAGATCGGGTATTTACAGTGTCTGTGCTTCTCCCCGACAAACCAGGAGAGCTGGCGAAGATTTCCACGCTTCTGGCGGAGGAGAAGGGCAACGTCATCAAGCTGGAGCACAACCAGTTTATCAGCATCAACCGAAATGCGGCGGTGGAACTTAAGATCACCATCGAGGCCTTCGGAACCGAGCACAAGAACGCCATCGTCAGGGCGCTGAACGAGGCTGGATACCGGCCCAAACTGGTGAAGGCCTCAGGGACTTACACAGAATAGCAATCGACAGAAAAGACAGGAACACAGGCAGCGTACGGGGCCAGTCAGTTTGGCATCGGCCGCTGCCTGTGGGAAAGTTCAGGGGGAAAAGGGAAGATGGAACAGTTAAAGATAAAGGTGCCTTTCGGGGCTCAGGTGGACTATTTTGTAAAATGGGCGGTGATCTCCGGTGTGACAGGAATATTGGGAGGCCTGATCGGCGGTGTCTTCGGACACGGGATACGCCTTGCCGCCGCCGGCTTTCAGCAGCACGGCTGGCTTTTGTTCATGCTTCCCGTGTCCGGCGTGATCATCGTGTTTTTGTACCAGGTGACAAAGGAGGGGAAGAACAGAGGCACTAACATGGTTCTGGAGGCCATCTCCTCGGATCAGAAGATGTCCATGGCCACCGGTCCCCTGATCTTCGCCGGCACGGTGCTTACCCACCTGACCGGCGGGTCGGCGGGAAGAGAGGGGGCGGCTCTCCAGATCGGCGGAAGTCTGGGGACCCTGGTGGGAAAAGTTCTGCGGCTGGATGAGCGGGACGGGAAAGTGGCGGTGATGTGCGGCATGAGTGCCTGCTTCGGGGCGCTGTTCGGCACGCCGCTGGCGGCCGGTATTTTTTCCATGGAAGTGGTGAGTATCGGCGTCATGTACTACGCGGCTCTGGTGCCCTGCCTGTTCGCCTCCTTTATAGGAGCGGGGATCGCGGGAATCATGGGGCTGTCGGGGGAGCACTTTGTGATCAGGGAGATACCGGAGTTCGGGTTTGTGCCTGCAGTGCTCATCATATGCCTGGGGATTCTGTGCGCGGTGCTGAGTATTGTCTTCTGCCTTGTGCTCCACCAGGCGGAGCATCTGTATAAAAGGTTTTTTAAGAATCCTTATGTTCGGATCCTGGCCGGGGCGTTTATCCTCATGGGCCTGACTCTTCTGACAGGCACCCGTACATACAATGGCAGCAGCATGGCGCTCATAGAGGAGGCCCTGGAGGGGCATGTCAGGTATGAGGCATTTCTTCTGAAGCTGCTGTTCACCGCAGTGACTCTGGGGGCAGGGTACAAGGGAGGCGAGATCGTGCCTACCATGTGCGTGGGAGCCACCTTCGGGTGCATCGCGGGGACGCTTTTCGGCTTCTCTCCGTCCCTGTGTGCGGCATGCGGCATGGCAGCCCTGTTTGCGGGGGTGACCAACTGCCCCGTGTCCAGCATGTTTATCGCTTTTGAGATGTGCGGGTTTGAGGCGATGCCTTACTTTGCCATAGCTATAGCGGTCAGTTTCACGCTGTCGGGGTATTATGGGCTGTACGGCAGCCAGAAATTTGTGTACTCAAAGATCAAGACAGAATTTATTAACAGGAAGGCGAATTAGGGTAGATCATTCTGGGGCATGGATACAATAAAGAGGAAACGATGATTAATCGAAAATTCATAATCGCGATATCAGGAATTTTAATTTCAATATCTGCAGCCGCAACTGTCTATGCAGGAACCTGGCAGACAGATGCCAACGGCTGGTGGTATTCCAATGACGACGGAACCTGGCCAGATGCCAGTTGGCAGTGGATTGATGGGGACGTCGATGGCATCTCAGAGTGCTATTACTTTGATGCGAACGGATACTGTCTGATGGATACGACCACACCTGACGGAAGCCAGGTAAATCAAAATGGAGCGTGGATCGAATTTGGAAAGGTAAGGACAAAAACTTCCGGCAGTGTAAAGGAAGATTTTACATTATCTTCAAGCCAGAGAGAAATCATGCAAAAGGTTTTGGAGAATGTGATCCCTTCGGTTCCGGATTTCCTGCCGGATAAAACAGAAAATCTGACCTCTGACAACATAAGCCATATACTTTATGGTCACCTCAACTCTGAGATGTATGATGATCTCTCAGGGTCTGATTCTAATCTTGTGTGCGGGTTTTATACAGAAGCATTGGATTCCGGAAGGAGGTATTTTGCTAAATATAAGGTCTTTAAGCGGATAGAGGATCTATATGGGCATCCGGTGAAGGAGGACATGCTCACTATCAGAGATTTCCAGATAGATGATACTACTATTTCTATAGGAGGTGCAGATGGGGACGGAGTAACCGATGCCATAATTACCGATTATCACCTGGCCGGAGGAAAGTTATATCTGAATGTTCATTATACAGTTACTTATAACGTATCTGAACTTGATACAAGCGGAGATCTTACTGCGGTATTTACAGAAAACCCAAACAGTTTTATCGGGTTTACGCTGGAAAGTGTAAACAAAAACTGAGAAAAAGGCTGTTGCACAGATCATTTTTACTGTCAGTGCAACAGCCCTTTTAATTTTAGGTCAACGCCCCTTTCTGCGTTTTACACATAAAAAGCCTCTGAAAACTATAGATTCTGCCGAAATTTTCCATGTAGGGAAAAGATGATTGATAAATCATTCACAGCAAGATATAATGTTAACTACAGGTCGAAAGGGATGAGACGGCCTGAAAAAAATTGGAGGATTGTTATGAAAAAAGCAAGGTTATTGAAGACGTTTGCCGCATCGGCGGCAGCTCTGAGCCTGACGGCATGTTCGGGCGGAGCGGGAACAGGGGAGACGACAGCGACAGCGGCGCCGGAGACTACCACGGCAGCTCCCACAACGACCGCGGAGGCCGCGACAGAGGCCCCGGCGACAGAAGCCGAGACTACAAAGGCTGAGGCAGGACCTGTGGTGTACGATGCCAAAGGCAGCGGTTACGGCGGGGAACTGAACCTGAAGGTGACCATCGAGGGAGATACCATCACGGAGTTGGAACTGGGCGACCATCACGAGACCAACGTGGTTATGGACAGAGCCTTCCCCATCATCAGAGAGAGGATCTTAGAGGCCAACTCTCCGGTGGTGGACAGCGTCAGCGCAGCTACATTTTCTTCCTATGCGGTGAAGGCAGCAGTTGCCGATGCCATGGGTCAGGCAGGGCTTGAGGTGGAGAAGATTACCATGGCTACCGCTGGTCCGGAGAAAGAGGCAAAGACGCTGGATGACGTGACTGCGGATATCGTGGTGGTAGGGGGTGGTCCCTCCGGCCTGGCTGCGGCGATCACAGCCAAGCAGATCAACAAGGATGTGAATGTCATTCTCGTTGAGAAGATGGACATCCTGAGCGGCAACGGCAAATTTGACATGAATTTTTATGACCTGATCAACTCGGAAGCCCAGAAGGCGGCAGGCAATGAGAAATGGACCGTGAATCAGGTGGAGAACTTTATAGAGGCAAAATCCACGGCGGGCGATACCATGGAGCGAGTGGAAGTGTGGGCAGAGCAGGAGAATGTTCTGGACGCGTGGCTTCGCGATATGGGCGTGGAGCTGAACGACAATTACGGTGCCATGAACCACATGGCAGAGAAAGATCAGTACGCAGGTGAAGTGATTCAGGCAGGCATGGAGCAGTGTGCGGTGGAATTGGGAATCGATATCCGCACCGGGACCAAGGGAATCGACCTGATCATGGAAGACGGCCGCTGCGTAGGCGTCAACGTGGAGAACAACAACAAAGAGAGCTATGCCATCAAAGCTCAGAACACCATCATCGCTACCGGCGGTTTCTGCAGCAGCAAAGAGCTGCTGGCCGAGTACGCTCCCGGATATGAGGTGCTGAATACATCCAATCAGATGGGAACCACAGGCGATTTTGTCAAGGTGTTTGTGGACAACGGCTTCAAACTGGAGCAGATGGACAATGTCCGGGTGTTCCCCAACATCATTGTTCCCCGCAGAGACTTAACCGGCGGCGCAGATCTGAGTCTTCTGGTAAACAAAGAGGGAGAGAGGTTCATCTCTGAGAACGCTGGCGGCCTGAATCTTGGAACCACTATACAGGCGCAGACCGACGGCGCTGTATACAGCATCACGGATCAGACAGGATACGATTCTTTCTACAGAATCCGCAAGCATGTAGGGCTGGGATATTATTCTCAGGGCGACACCATAACCGAGCTGGCTGAGGCTTTGGGGATTGATCCGGCAGGACTTGAGCAGACAGTTGCCGACTTTAACGGGGCAGCGGAGGCAGGAGAGACAGACCAGCTCCTGGAAGCAGCAGCTTCTCGTCCTCTTGATGCGGAGGGTCCCTACTATGGCGTTCGCATTGAGGCTGCAAACCATATGACCAAGGGCGGTGTGTCCTGTAACGAGAATGCCCAGGTACTGTATGAGGACGGAACCCCTGTGGAAGGCCTGTACGCGTCCGGCGAGGTGACATGGCAGTCCGGCGGCTACTCTCAGTCCGTGTGCTTCGGCCGGGTTGCAGGAGAGCAGGCTGTAGAGACATTGAAGTAAACCGCTATGTGCCTGGCTGCGTGCTTGCTGCCACACATGAAAGTCCGGCGGAGGTTATGATAAGAATTCCATGAGAAACCTGTCCGGAACCACGGCAGGCATCCGGGAGAGCACGGCTCTGGCGACGTTGTGAGCGTTGTCCAGAGCCGTGTTTAGTATGTCGGTTTCCAGAAAATGTTCAAATTTGCTTATGGCGATATAGTCGGGAATATCTTCCTGGGAGATGGTGGGAAACATGCTCTTTTCTTTGCTGAGAACCAGAGTTTTTTCACAGTTGTAGGGAACATAGGTTCCGTAGAAAAGAAACAGGTCGTCATCCACCGGGAATTTATACGTCTGGGCCAGCTCATAGAGGGAACGGTCAGGGTTCTCCTCCAGCCTGGAAAAATAGATGTCGTGTCTGAGGCATTCCGTATAAAACCGGCGGTATTTTCCCTGGGCCAGATACAGGATCCCCACACGGGAGCAGACCATTCCATGAGCCAGGAGATCCGGGCCGGTGTCCTGCCTGCCGCAGCAGCGGGCGGTGAAGGCAAACAGCATATCCAGCATAAGGCCGGCCAGCTCCTGTTTGGAGTGAAAAAAATGGTTAGTCAGTCCCAGGCTCACGCCAGCCTTGTCGGAGATTTGCCGTATGGTGGTGGCCTCATAGCCCTGGGACAGGAAGAGCTTGTGGGATGCGAGAAAAATATCTGTGTATTTGTCATTGGTTTTCATAGAGGAGGCCCATCCCTTCATGGAAATTTGTTTGATGCCCCATTTTATCATAAGAAATGAAGGTAAATCAAGTCATCTGAAGGAGGAGGCTTTTTTTCTTCCCAGCTTGCTGAATCGATGAAAATAGATGATAAACAGCACCGAGGTCACCGTCCAGGTCAGAGGATAGCTGAACACCACCGTGGTGATGGTTCTCCGCAGAGGCACGGCCACCAGGATCCACGCCACACGGAGAGCGCAGACCCCCAGCATGGTAAGGATCATGGGGATCCAGGAGTCGCCGATGCCTCTCAGGGCTCCGGAGTAGATCTCTATAGCCACATAGGTGACGAAAGCAGGTACCAGGAAGTGGAGGATCTCCATACCCTTTTCCAGCACCGCCACGTCTGTGGTAAAAATCTTAAAAATGTAAAAGCCAAAATGGTACAGGACAAAGGACAGACCCAGAGCGGAGGCTACGGTCATGGCCATACACTGCCGGATTCCCTTTTTTACCCGCTCCATCTTTCCCGCACCGTAATTCTGTCCCACAAAGGTGGTGATGGAGATGCCGAAGGCGTTGATGATCATCCAGAACACGCTGTCGATCTTTCCGTAGGCGGTCCAGGCCGCGATGGTGTCGGTTCCCAGACTGTTGACGCTGGATTGAATGATAACATTGGACAGAGAGTACATCACCGACTGAAGTCCGGCGGGGAGTCCGATGCGGATGATGCGGTTCAGCATACGGCGGTCCAGGCGGATGCGGGAGAAGACGAGCCGGTACATCTCATGGGTTCGAGTCAGTACCGCCACCACAAAAAGAGAGCTGGCAGTCTGTGAGAAGACCGTGGCCGCCGCTGCGCCGGCCACACCCATGCGGAGGAAAACCACCAGCACCACGTCGAGGACAATGTTGGTAAGACAGCCGGTGATGAGGAACAAAAGAGGGCGCTTGGAATCTCCCACGGCCCTCAGGATTCCCGATCCCATGTTGTAGATCAGATTGGGGATGGATCCAAGAAAGTAGATGCGTATGTAAAGGATGGCGTGTTCCAGGATATCCTCCGGTGTGCCCATCATGGACAGAGCATACGGGGCTCCAAGAATCCCCACAGCCATGATTCCCAAGCCGCAGAGGATGGAGAAAGCCACCGAGGTGTGGACGGCGAAGCCCACCTTGTCCTCCCTTTTGGCGCCGTAAAACTGTGAGATGATCACCGTGGCGCCGGAAGAAAGGCCCACGAAAAAGCCTACCAGCAGATTGATCAGAGTCCCGGTAGGCCCTCCCACGGCAGCCAGCGCCTCTTTTCCTACGAATTGTCCTACCACGATGGCGTCTACGGTGTTGTAAAGCTGTTGAAAAAATGTACCGAACAGAATGGGGAAGAAAAACAGCAGCAGCTGTTTCCAGATAACACCTTCCGTAATCTGATTCTGCTCGTCTGCGAGCTCTTTATTTTTTATCATGCGTTCCATAATTCCCCTTCTCCCTGATAAGGAAACTATAGCACAGGAGGAGGGGAAAAACAACTGTCTAATTTCTTACTTTTGCCTTATCCAGAGCCCGGTCAATGGCGCCGATCAGGGACTGGGAGGTGTAGCGGGTTTCCTGAGAGTAGGAGAGATTTTCAGTGGACTGATTCTGTACAATCTGCCAGGCCAGATCGTCCATGACAGGCTGCATCAGAGGGTACATGGTGGTAACCGCCTCATCCAGGGACACAAAGGACACGGACTGGATCTGGTCGGCGTTCACCGTGACCTCCACATTCAGGCTCTGGCCGCCTAAGGTCATAGAGGAAGTGTAGACTCCTGGTATGTAAGCGGCGCTCTGGGAGGAGGAAGCCGGGTCCTGCCTCGGGCGGAACATGATCAGAAACAGGGTGATCAGGACTACCGCCAGACCGAGAAAAACCGCAGTATAAATCAGTTCCTTCATTCTCAGAACCACAATTTTTGTTTTAGCGCTCATAGGGAACCTCCGGGTTTTGTTTGTTACAATCTATTACTGCAGGCAGACAATTATACCCATATCCTTTTGTTTTATAAAGAAAACCAGCAGTTATAGGGCCAAAGCATGCGCCCGGCAGCGGACTTTTAAAGAAAACATGGATTTGACTGCCGGCCCGCAGTCAGCTATAATGAAGCTGCCCATACAGAGCGAAGGAGGCAACATATGTCTTTACAGTTTATAATAGGAAGCTCCGGTTCAGGAAAGACCAGATATCTCTATGAAAATCTCATACGAATGTCCATGAAAGAGCAGCAGGTTCAGTACGTGGCCATCGTCCCGGAGCAGTTTACCATGCAGACACAGAAGGATGTGGTGATGCTCCACCCGGACCACGGATCCATGAATATTGATATTGTCAGCTTTCAGAGACTGGCCTACCGGATCTTTGAGGAGCTTGCCATAGAGCACCTGGAAGTGCTGGACGACATGGGGAAGTCCATGGTGCTCAGGAAGGTGGCGTCGGAACAGAGGAAGAATCTGGGCATCTTTTCAGGCCATCTGAATCAGACAGGCTTTATCAATCAGCTTAAATCTATGCTGTCGGAGCTCTACCAGTACGGAGTGAGGCCGGAGGGACTGAAAAATGCCTTGTCAGAGACGAAAAGCCCTGTTCTCCAGGAAAAACTTAAGGACCTTCTGGTGATCTATCAGGCGTTTCAGGAGGAGATCTCCCAGAGATATATTACGGCGGAAGAGATTCTGGATGTGCTGTGCCGTGTGCTGCCGGATTCCCGGTGGATCAAAAACAGCGTGGTGACGCTGGATGGCTATACCGGTTTTACGCCGGTTCAGTATCGGCTCGTAGAGCTTTTGATGATCCACGCCAGAAAAGTGGTGGTGACGGTTACCATAGGACGCGGGGAGGATCCCTATAAGCCGGGAAAAATTCAGAATCTTTTTCACATGGGCAGGCAGATGGTGTGTCGTCTTTTGAAGCTGGCCGAGAGACAGAATACAGCGAGAGACCAGGATGTGGTTCTCATCGCCGGGACACATCATCCGGGGAGATTTGAGAACAGCCCATCAATCGCGTTTATCGAGAAACACCTCTATGACTTCACCCCCGCCAGATTTGAGGGAGAACCCAGGGAGACAGAACTTTTTCAGGCTTCTACACCGGGGCGCGAGCTGGAGGCGGTGGCATCCGAGATCCACAGACTGGTTCAGGAAGAAAATATCCGCTACAGAGAGATCGCAGTGATCACCGGAGATTTGTCAGGTTACGGTTACGAGATCATCAATCGTTTCCAGGCAGAGAATATTCCTTATTTTATGGACAACAAAAAGAGTATTCTGGAAAATGTCATGGTGGAGTTTATCAGGAGCGCCCTGGAGACAGTTCAGAGGGATTTTGACTATGAGAGCGTGTTCAGATTTCTCAAAACGGGTCTGGTGTCGGGAGAGCAGGAGAAGATAGATCGTCTGGAAAACTATGTGGTGGCTCTGGGAATCAGGGGTTACAAACGATGGTCTCAGACATGGGAATATACATACCGGGGCGGAAAAGACATTAATCTGGAAGAACTGAACCAGTTCAGACAGGAGATTCTGGAAAAGCTGGAGTGCCTGAAGGAGGCCATGGGGGAGAAAGAGAAGACGGTGCGGACTATGACGGCCGCCGTGACAGCCTGCCTGGAACAGTGTCAGGTGCAGAAGCAGCTGGAAGACTACAGAGCATATTTTGAAGAGACGGGCGAGTACAGCCTGGCCAAGGAATATGAGCAGGTCTATGGGCTGGTGATGGAGATGTTCGATCGGCTGGTTCACCTTCTGGGAGATGAGGTTATGAGCCGCAGGGAGTACGCTCAGATATTGGATGCAGGCTTTGGGGAGATTGCGGTGGGGGTTATTCCGGCTACCGTGGACCGGGTGGTGGTGGGAGATATCACCAGAACCCGTCTGGATCACATCAAGGTGCTGTTTTTCGTGGGGGTCAATGAGGGGATTGTGCCTGCTAGGAAGGACAGCGGCGGAATCCTGACAGATATGGACAGGGAATTTTTGAAAGAAATGTCCATTGAGCTGGCGCCTACTGCCAGGGAAGACAGCTTTCAGCAGAGGTTTTATCTGTACCTGATGATGACAAAACCGTCGGACCGCCTTATTATATCATGGTGCTCTTTCAGCCAGGCAGGCAAAGCTCAGAGACCTTCCTCTCTCATCGGAGAGCTGAAAAAGCTGTTTCCTGACATTCGGATAAAAGATGTGGACTGCGGTGAAAAAACTGTCGGTTCCCCCGCTGAAGGCCTGGATCTCCTGATCGAGGGACTGAGAGACTATGACAACAGGAGAGAAGACCCTGTATTTTTGGAATTGTACCGGTACTTTGCAGGCCATGAGGATTACAGGGAGCAGGTGGAAAAACTGACGGAGGCGGCATTTTATTCCTATGAAGAGAGAGGAATCAGCAGGGCGGCGGCCAGGGCCTTGTACGGGACCATACTTCAGGGCAGCGTGACCCGTCTCGAAAAATATGCCTCCTGTGCCTATGCTCATTTTTTGAGTTATGGCATGGAATTGATGGAGAGGCAGGAGTACCAGATCGGGGCGGCAGATATGGGAAATCTTTTTCACAGTTCCCTGGATCTGTGTTTTCGGGAGCTGAGAGACAGGCAGGCTGACCTGACAGGGCTGACGGAGGATGAGAGAAAAAGCCTTGTGAAAACCTGTGTGGCTCAGGTGACAGAGGAGTATGGCAGCACCATTCTGAAGAGCAGCGCAAGAAACCAGTATCTGGCCGGGCGCATCGAGAGGATGACAGACCGAACTATGTGGGCGCTGGCAGAGCAGCTGAAAAAAGGAGACTTTGTCCCGGTAGGGTTTGAGGTGGCTTTTTCCGCCATCGACAACCTGGAAGCCATGAAGATCCGCCTGTCGGAGGAAGAAGAACTGCACCTGAGAGGGAGGATCGACCGGCTGGATCTGTGTGAGGACGAGACACATGTGTATGTAAAAATTATAGATTACAAATCCGGTTCTACCCGGTTTGATCTGGCGGCAGTCTACTACGGCCTGCAGCTGCAGCTGGTGGTGTATATGGATGCTGTGACAGAATTGGAGAGACGGCGTTTCCCGGACAAAGAGGTGGTTCCTGCAGGAATTTTTTACTACAACATCAAAGATCCGGTGATAGACCGGGAGGATGTGGGGGATCCGGAGGATATAGAGAGCCTGATCCTGGAACAGCTGCGGATGAACGGCCTAGTGAACAGCGACCTGGAGGTTATCGGGCATATGGACAGGGAGATACGATCCAAATCCGATGTGATCCCTGTGGCCATGAAGAACGGAATGATTCAGGAAAATTATTCTTCCGTGGCCAGCGGCAGGCATTTTGAGGCGCTGAAGATGTATGTGAGGGACAAAGTGAGGGAGGACGGACGGGAGATCCTGGACGGAAAGATACCGGTGGCCCCCTACAGACAGGGAGGCCGCTCTGCCTGCGACTACTGCCCGTACCACGGGGTGTGCGGATTTGACCTGAAGGTTTCCGGGTATAGATATCGGCGCTTTCCATCCCTGAAGCCGGCGCAGGTGTGGGAGCAGATTATGGAAGAAGGAGGGGATGAGGATGAGATGGACTCAGAAACAGAAGGAAGTTATTGATGCCAGAGGCTGCAATCTGCTGGTGTCCGCAGCGGCAGGAAGCGGAAAGACGGCGGTGCTGGTGGAGAGAATCATCGGGCTGATCTGTGATGAGAGCCGTCCCGTTGACATTGACCGTCTTTTAGTGATGACCTTTACCAATGCGGCTGCTGCGGAGATGAGGGAGAGAATTGCCCAGGCAATTACCAGAAAGCTGGAGGAGGAGCCGGAGCGGGAGCACCTGCAGGTTCAGGCAGCCCTGGTTCACCGGGCCCAGATCACCACCATCGACAGCTTTTGCTTGAGTATCATAAGAGATCATTTCAACATGTTGGATCTGGACCCTGGTTTCCGCATAGGGGATGAGGGAGAGCTGATGCTTCTGCGGGCAGATGTGATGGAACAGATGCTGGAGGAGTATTATGAGTCCGAAGATCAGGTATTTCAGGAATTTGTGGAGACCTACGCAACGGGCAAGTCGGACAGCGGCATCGAAGATTATATTATGCAGGTGTACACATTTTCTCAGAGCAACCCCTTCCCTCAGGAGTGGATGACCCGATGCAGGCTGGAATTGGAGAACATGGAGGAGGGCCGGATTGAGGAGACGGCCTGGCTGTCCTATATGATGAGAGACGTAAAGGCCCAGCTTCGGGAGATAGAAGAACAGATGGAAGGAGCCATCCAGGTCAGCAGCCAGGAGGGGGGGCCGGAGCAGTACATTCCGACTCTCCAGGCAGAACTGGAGATGATCAGGGGGCTGGAGGCGTCCAAAGATTACGAGGAACTGAACCGGAAGCTGGGGAAGGTGGCCTTCGGGAGGATCGCCGCCGCAAGGGGGAAAGACATCGACCCGGCCAAAAAGGAGTATGCGTCTTCCGTCAGGGACCGGGTGAAGAAAACCCTGGGAACTCTGAAGGAGTGTTATGGACAGCAGACTATGGAAGAGGCGGCGGCCAACATTCTGGGCAGCAGGGACGTGGTGTTGAAGCTGTTGGAACTGGCGGGAGAATTTGACAGGAGGTATCAGGAGAGCAAGAGAGAGAAAAATATTGTGGATTTCAATGATCTGGAACACCAGGCTCTCCGGGTACTGGTAGTCAGCCAGGATGGAAACCTGACCTTCACTTCTGTGGCGGACGAACTGAGCAGAAAGTATGAGGAGATCCTGGTGGATGAGTATCAGGACAGCAATGATGTTCAGGAGACACTGCTGAAAAGTCTGTCGGCCCAGCGGTTTGGCAGGCCTAACGTGTTTATGGTGGGGGACGTGAAGCAGAGCATCTACAAATTCCGTCTGGCCCGGCCTGAACTGTTTATGAAAAAATATGAGAGCTATGAGGAGTATCGAGAAGACGATCAAAAAGGAGACAGTCTGGACAGGAAGATAGAGCTGCGTCAGAATTTCCGAAGCAGGGCATCGGTTCTTGACAGTGTCAACCACATATTTTTCCAGATCATGACCAAAAACTTGGGTAACATTCAGTACACCGACAGCATTGCCCTGCATCCAGGAGCCGTGTTTGAGGAGACAGGGGAACAGGCAGGAACCCCAACGGAACTCTTGATGGTTGATACGGGAACGAAAGTCCTGGGACCTTCGGACAAAGAGCTGGAGGAGTACACCAGCAAGGAGATCGAGGCCAGGCTCATCGCGGATCGGATCAGGCAGCTGACAGATCCGGAGCACGGGCTGGCAGTGTGGGATAAGGAGAGGGGATGTTACAGGAGAGCCAGGTACGGCGATCTGGTGATCCTTTTGCGCAGCCTTAACGGATGGACGGATTCTTTTTTAAATGTTCTCACACAGGAAGACATACCGGCCTTCGCCGAGACAGGGACAGGATATTTTGATACCATCGAGGTGGAGACCGTGCTGTCCATGCTATCGGTCATAGACAACCCCATGCAGGACATCCCTCTGGCAGCGGTGCTCAAGTCTCCCATAGGAGGCATGAGCGAGGAGGAACTGGCATGGATGGCAGCTGTGGAAAAAAAGAATCCGGAAAGAGGGCAGGACCGTGGCGTCTACGGGGCGATGAAACTGGTGCTGTCTCTGGGGCAGGACGGTGAATTCCGGGAGGCCGGCGGGGAGAGAAAAGAAAACTGGTATGGACTGGCTGTCCGGACAGGGGTACAGGACAGTGTGGCGGAATCCATTTCCTGGAAAATACGAGAGTTTCATTCACTGTTGGAGGAAATGAGAAGAGAGGCCGCCTACGTTCCCATCCATGAGCTGATCCATCGGATGTATTTGAAAACAGGATACTATGATTATGTATCGGCAATGCCGGCCGGGGAGGCCAGGAGAGCCAACCTGGACATGCTCATCGAGAAGGCCTGGGCCTATGAGAAAACCAGCTATAAAGGTCTGTTCCATTTTATCAGATACATAGGAAAGCTGAAAAAATATAATACGGACTTTGGGGAAGCCACCGGGGCAGGCAAGTCCCAGGATATGGTTCGGATCATGAGCATTCACAAGAGCAAGGGACTTGAATTTCCTGTTGTCTTTCTGGCGGGGGCTGGGAAAAAATTTAACAGGCAGGATATACGTGGAAAACTTCTCATAGACTCTGACCTGGGAATCGGGACGGATTATCTGAATGTGGATACAAGAGTAAAAACTTCCACATTGAAGAAAAACGTGCTGAAGCGAAAGATGGATATAGACAATCTGGGGGAGGAACTCAGGGTTCTGTATGTGGCTATGACCAGGGCGAAAGAAAAGCTGATCATCACCTGCACCCACCGTTCGCTGGCAAAGAATCTTGAAAAATGGCAGCAGAGGACCTGGGATTCCAGGCAGATTCCCTACACTATCCTTATGGCGGCGGACTCTTATCTAGACTGGATTCTCATGACAGGGCCGGATAAAAGTCCTCTGTTTCAAGTGAAAGAGGTGAAGGTGGAAACTCTGGTAGGAGACGCTGTAGAGCGAAAGATACAGAAGATCGTATCGGAGGAAGAACTGAAAACTCTGGACTTGACACAAACATATGATGAGAAGACGGAGGCGCTGTTAAAAGAAAAACTTTCCTATAAATATCCCTACAGGGCGGATATCCGTCTGTACACAAAAATGTCGGTGTCCCGGCTGAAAAAGCAGAGCCAGGTTGTGGACGACGAAGCTGGCCTGTACCAGCCGGTGATTCCGGACTTTGTAAAGAAAAGTGGAAAGGACGAAGAAGAGGGGAGACAGGGAGGCGCGGTGAGAGGAAGCGCCTATCACCGGGTTCTGGAGCTTCTGGATTTTGATGCCGTGGACAGCCTGGGGGATGTCAGGAGATGGCTTTTGGATGCGGCAGCGGGAGGGCGGCTTTCGGAAGATATGAGAGCCATGGTGAAGGCAGAGAAGATATGGAGATTTCTGAGCACCCCACTGGGAAAGAGGATGAGAGAGGCGCAGACGGACGGAAGGCTTCACAGAGAGGACCAGTTTGTCATAGGAATTCCTGCAAAAGAGATGGGACAGGGAGATTCTGATGAGCTGGTGCTGATACAGGGAATCATCGACGCCTGGATAGATGGGGAAGACGGCCTGACTCTGATCGACTATAAGACGGACCGGATATCAGACGGACAGGAAGATATTTTGATCAGAAGGTATCAGACACAGTTTGCATACTACCGGCGGGCGCTGGAGCAGATAAAAAGAAAGCCTGTAAAGGAGTGCCTGCTCTACTCCCTGGCTCTGCAGAAAGCCATAGCCATAGATGTGAAAAAGCTGGATTTGTGAAAATATATAGAAAAAGGGAAAACGGTTCCTCAAGGCGCGCAGACCTGTGTTTTGAGGAACCGTTTTTGTGCGGGAGATAAGAGGAAACAGAAGGGAGCAGATGTCCGGGATTCTACACATTGAAGCGGAAGAGGATTACGTCCCCGTCCTGAACCACATAATCTTTGCCTTCCAGGCGGATAAGTCCTTTGTCCCTGGCGGCGGAGTAGGCACCGCAGTCCAGAAGATCCTGAAAGTTGACTACCTCGGCACGGATAAAGCCTCTCTCAAAATCCGAGTGAATTTTTCCTGCGGCCTGGGGAGCCTTTGTTCCCACCTTGATGGTCCAGGCCCTGGTCTCGTCCTCCCCGGAAGTGAGAAAACTCAAAAGTCCCAGAAGACTGTAGCTGGCGGCAATGAGCTTTTCAAGGCCGGATTCCTTCAGCCCCAGGTCTTCAAGAAACATGGCTTTTTCCTCGTCGTCCAGCTCGGCGATCTCCTGCTCGATCTGGGCGCAGATGACAAACACCTGGGAATCCGTGTCGGCAGCGAACTTTCTCACGGCGGCCACATGGGAGTTGGAGGCGCCGTCATCAGGCAGGTCATCCTCCCCCACATTGGCGGCAAAGATCACGGGCTTCCAGGTGAGAAGGTTTAAGGAACCTACGAATACTTCCTCGTCCTCGTCCTTACAGGAGAAACTTCTGGCCAGCTGTCCTTCTTCCAGATGTGCCTTCACGGCTTTGAGGGTCTCCACTTCTTTGGCAAGGGACTTGTCGTTGAAAGCGCTCTTGGAAGTTTTGGCGATGCGGCGCTCCAGAATCTCTATATCAGAGAAAATGAGCTCCAGATTGATGGTCTCGATATCCCTGAGGGGATCCACGGTTCCGTCCACATGGATGACGTTGGAATCCTCAAAACAGCGGACCACATGGACGATGGCGTCAACCTCTCGAATATTGGACAGAAACTGGTTTCCCAGTCCTTCACCTTTGGAAGCGCCCTTCACAAGACCTGCGATGTCCACAAATTCGATGACGGCAGGGGTCACTTTTTTTGAGTGGTAGAAATCTCCTAAAAGTTTCAGGCGGTGGTCGGGAACAGGAACCACCCCCACATTGGGGTCGATGGTACAGAAGGGATAGTTAGCAGATTCCGCACCTGCTTTTGTCAGTGAGTTGAATAATGTACTTTTGCCTACGTTTGGCAGGCCGACAATACCTAATTTCATATGATTACCTTCCTTATTTTTTGACGATGATATCATATCACAGAACCCGGGGAATTGAAAGAGGGAAGACGGCAAATTTCCATAAGAATCATCAAAATAAGACGGAAAATCATACCTGATAAGACGGAATGTCGAATTTTAGGAGAATATGTCGGTCGAATTACATTGATTTTTGGATTATTTGGGGGTAAAATGAAAAAGACCTTGAATGAGGAAACCTTACCGGCATCTGGGCTGCGCAGTCAGGCGCCGGATGGAAAGTGAAAACTTGTTGATCCGGACACAGGATTCATGAGTTGGCAGGTCTGCTATCTGTGGGAGAGTCACAGATAGTATTCCTGTTCTGATTGATTTTGCCAAAACAAAAAACTCTCCTTTTTCTATGGCAGATGATTGTATATCAAGTCAGATTGACACTGTAAACAAATCATGTGAATGCAGGAGGCTTAAGGCAAAGGAGAATCGAGATGGAGAGCGCAAAAGAAGAGCTGATCACGAAAATCGAGTCCGCGAGACTTATACTGAATAAGAGCATCGACGAAAAAAGGGGATATGAGGAGATCTATAAAAACAGCGTTGAGCTGGATGTTCTTATTGAACAGTACATATTGTCAGGATATTAAAACATCATAGTTTTAAAGAAAGGGAACAGCCGCCGGCATGGGAGAGAGGCTGTTCTTTTTTTATTGTAATTTTTATATTTTTTTCTTGCTATTTGCTCCGGTTTGTACTAAAATTAAGGTGAATGGTGGAGGAAAGTGGTACAAAGTGGTTTGAAGTGGTTGAAAAGTGGCGCCAAAGGATAACAACAGGTGATTGCATATGTTCATGGGTGAATACAATCATACAGTAGACGCAAAGGGACGTCTGATCGTTCCTTCCAAGTTTAGGGAGCAGCTGGGAGATGAATTCGTGGTTACGAAGGGTCTGGATGGCTGTCTTTTCGTGTATGAAAACACCGAGTGGAAGATCCTGGAAGAGAAACTGAAGAAGCTGCCTCTCACCAACGCTAACGCCCGAAAGATCAACCGCTTTTTCCTGGCAGGAGCCGCCTTGTGCGAGGTGGACAAGCAGGGGAGGATACTTCTCCCCGCGGTTCTGAGAGAGTTTGCGGGGATCGAAAAGGATGCCGTCATGGTAGGTGTGGGCAACCGAATTGAAATCTGGAGCAAGGAATCCTGGACGTCTGCCAATGTATATGACGATATGGATGACATTGCCGAGAGCATGGAAGGTTTTGAGATATGACATTTGAACATAAGTCCGTATTGCTGAAAGAGACAGTGGACAGCCTGAATATCAAACCTGACGGAGTCTATGTGGACGGAACCCTGGGCGGAGGGGGGCATGCTCTGGAAGTGTGCAGCCGTCTTGGGGACAGGGGAAGGATGATCGGGATAGACCAGGACAGCGATGCCATCGCTGCGGCTTCTCTGCGTCTGAAGGACTATATAGATAAGGTTACGATTGTAAAAAGCAACTATGAACAGATAGCGTCCGTGTTTGAAAAGCTGGGTTTGGCAGGGGCAGACGGGATCTGTCTTGATTTGGGGGTGTCCTCCTACCAGCTGGACAACCCGAAGAGAGGATTTACCTACAGAGAGGATGCCCCTCTGGATATGCGCATGGACGCAGAAGGCGGCAGAACGGCCGCAGATGTGGTCAACGGCTGCAGTCAGCAGGAATTGTGCCGGATTATCAGGGATTACGGAGAGGAGAAATTTGCGGCCAACATTGCCAGGCATATTGTCGCAGCGAGAGAGAAGAAGAGGATTGAGACTACAGGTGAGCTGACGGAGATCATCAAGGCGGCCATACCTATGAAGATGAGGGCTGTTGGGGGACATCCTGCAAAGAGAACCTTTCAGGCTATCCGCATAGAGGTCAACAGAGAACTGGAGGTGCTGGAGAGTACTATAGACACCATGATCGGTCTGCTGAATCCAGGAGGGCGGTTGAGCATTATCACCTTCCATTCCCTGGAGGACCGGATCGTGAAGAACAAATTCAGGGAAAACGAGAATCCCTGTATCTGCCCTTCGGATTTTCCTGTGTGTGTGTGCGGAAGAAAAAGCAAAGGGAAGGTGGTCACCAGAAAACCCATTCTTCCCACAGAGGCGGAGAGGGATGAGAACAAGCGCTCAAAAAGCGCTAAGCTGCGGGTTTTTGAGCGGTGTTAGCAGATCGGGAGGAGATTATATGGCGGAGAGAAGACGACACGGAAGACAAGAGTACATAGAAGGAAATACGGTGCGGAAGCTAAATCCCGAAAGAGAACCAGATAAATCGGGGAAGAAGAGAAAAGCCAGGAAAACCAGCTACAGAGTGAGGCGGAATCAGGAGAAAGCGCTTCAGATGGATCTGCCCTATGTGGTGGTTCTGATGATCGCGTCCTGCTGTACATTGTTCATCTGTATCAATTATCTCCAGGTGAGATCGGACATGACGACCCGCATGGATAACATCAAAAAGCTGGAGCAGGATCTGGATACGCTGAAGACGGAAAATGATACACTGCAGATAAGAATCAACACATCGGCAGACCTGGACTATGTTTATAAAGTCGCGACAGAGGAGCTGGGCATGGTCTATGCAGGCAAAGATCAGATTCTCTTATATGAACAGACAGAAAGCGAGTATGTAAGACAGTATGAAGACATCCCGAACTACTGATGGACATAAGGGGCAGAAGGGGCAGGGAAAGAATCCTGCCCACAAGAAGGTATTCGAGAAGTATATGCAGGAAAAGCTGGCTGTCACGGTTCTCGTGATTATGCTGGCTTTGTTTGCATTGGTTTTGGTTCTCTACAAGATTGTGGATGAGAACAATGAAGACTATACCAGAGTGGTGTTGTCCCAGCGCTCCACGTATGACAGCAGGACTATCCCCTACAGGAGAGGTGATATCGTGGACCGGAACGGAACCTACCTGGCTACCAGCGACAAAGTCTACAATCTGATTCTGGATCCCGGACAGATTTACGAAAAGGAAGAGTACTACCTGGATCCCACAGTCAACGCCCTTGTTGAGATATTCGGCTACAACCGAAATGAACTTCTGGAGACCATGAATGATAACCGGGAGTCTCGGTATCTCCGGTATGAGCGGAGGATGACCTATGAGAAAAAGGAGGCGTTCGAAGCTCTGCAGAACTCTGTCAATGAAAAGAATTATAAAGAAGGGAATAACCAGAGGATCCGGGGAGTGTGGTTTGAGGACGAGTACAAGAGGCTCTATCCATACGGAACTCTGGCCTGCAGCGTCATCGGATTCACCTCCGCCGACGGCAGCGAGGGCAACGGAGGGATTGAACAGTACTACAACGACACTCTTATCGGGGTAAACGGGAGAGAATACGGATACCTCAACGATGATTCTGACCTGGAGGCGGTGATCAAGCCGGCTCAAAACGGGAACACCATCATGTCCACCATAGATGTGTATATCCAGCAGCTGGTGGAGGAGCGGATCCGGCAGTGGAAGGAGTCTATGGGCAGCAAGCATATCGGTGTCGTCGTCATGGACCCTGATAACGGGGAGATTTTGGCTATGGCCAGTGACTCCAGCTATGATCTGAATGATCCGAGAGACTTGAGCCGCTATTATACCCAGGAAGAGATCGATTCTATGACCGATGAGGAGAAGGTGGAGGCCTTAAGCCTTATATGGAGAAATTTCTGTGTCAGCGATACCTACGAGCCGGGCTCTCCCGCAAAGGTTCTGACAGTGGCCACAGGGCTTGAGGAGAATGTTTTTCAGACTACCAGCCATTTTGAATGCGACGGATTGGAGGAGATCGGAGGGCACAAAATCAAGTGTACCGCCTATCTGAAGGGCGGCCATGGAGATCTGACCGTGGAGGAGAGCATTATCGTATCCTGCAACGACGCCATGATGCACATGGCGGCCATGGAAGGGAAAACCATATTTAAAAAGTATCAGGATATGTTTAATTTAGGGTCAAAGACAGGGATCGATCTGCCGGGGGAGGCCAGCGCCGCTTCCCTGGTATACCGGGTAAATAACATGGATGCCACCAGCCTTGCCACCAACGGATTTGGTCAGAATTTCAACTGCACCATGGTTCAGATGGCGGCGGCCTTCGCTTCGGTGATCAACGGCGGTTCCTACTACGAGCCCCATGTGGTAAAACAGGTGCTCAACGAGCACGGGGCGGTGGTGGAGAAGAAGGACGCCGTTCTGGTCAGGGAGACAGTATCCGATGCCACCAGCAGATTTCTGAGAGAGGCACTGAGACGCACGGTGGCGGAGGGAACCGGGAAAGCGGCCCAGGTGGAGGGTTACCAGATAGGCGGAAAGACGGGCACGGCTGAGAAGACAGGGCGGAACAAGAAGGATTATGTGGTGTCCTTCTGCGGTTTTGCCCCCACGGAGCACCCGGAGGTTCTGGTGTATGTGGTCATCGACGAGCCTGATACGGAGGACCAGGCTCACAGCACGTTTGCCAGTCAGGTATTCTCCCAGATTATGGGTGATATTCTTCCTTATTTAAATGTGTTCCCGGACACCGGGGATGAGGAGGACGGTGAGATGACGTCAGGTCAGGAGACCGGGGAAGAGGGGATCAATGACAATACAGGAGAATCCCAGGAGGAAACTGAACCTGCAAAGAACTATGAGACAGAGGAGTATGTACCGGTGGAGACCGATGAAGACGGCTCGTTAGTCACCTCCGATCTCCCGGATCTTCTGGCAGGATCCCAGGAGAATCCGGAGGGTGAATCGCAGGGCAGCACCAGAGGAGAATCACAAAGCGGCTCTCAGGGGGAGTTGCCGGGAGAGCCGTCTCAGGAGTCCTCGGATGAAGAAACGGAAACCAGCCCTTCCTCGGGGGAAGGAGCGGAATAATTCTTAGAATTTTTCATATACTTTAGCAACGGCTCCGGTGGTGAGATGAATATGAACCGAAATCAGTCATATCACAGAGGAAGAATCGCTGTCGTGTGTCTGTTGTCATGTCTGCTGATGCTGGGATTGACAGGAAGACTTATTTTTCTCATGATTTTCCGCTCTCAGCATTACAGCCAGATGGCTGAGGACCTTCACCAGCGTGAGCGTACTATCAAAGCGGCCAGAGGGCGGATCCTGGACCGGAACGGAACCGTGATCGCCACCAACCGCACCGTATGCACCATATCCGTGATTCACAATCAGATTACCGACAGAGACCAGGTAGTGAAGGTCCTGTCGGAAACGCTGGGGCTTGCGGAGGAAGAAGTGAGAAAGAAGGTGGAAAAGTACAGCGCCAGGGAGATTGTGGCTGTCAATGTGGATAAGGAACTGGGAGATAAAATCCGTGCTTTCCGTCTCGGCGGCGTCAAGGTAGACGAGGATTACAAGCGGTATTATCCCTATGGAAGCCTGGCCTCCAAGGTCTTAGGCTTTACGGGAGGAGACAACCAGGGGATCATCGGGTTGGAAGTCATGTATGAAGAGTGGCTGAAGGGCGCCAACGGCTTGATATTGACACAGGCCGACGCGGCAGGGGTGGAGATTGAAAATGCCTTTGAGGATCGGGTGGAGCCTGCGCCGGGAGCGGATCTGACCATAAGCCTGGATGTGAATATTCAGACATATGCTCAGCAGGCTGCCCTGAAAGTGATGGAAGAAAAGGAGGCCAAAAGGGTCTCTGTCATCGTCATGAATCCCCAAAACGGGGAAGTCCTGGCTATGGTGAATGTGCCGGAATTTGATTTGAACGATCCCTTTACTCTAAACGTGGAGCCGGAGGAAGGAAGCGGGCCGTCCAGGCAGGATCTGCTGAATCAGATGTGGAGAAATCCCAGCATCAACGATACCTACGAGCCGGGCTCAACCTTCAAGGTCATCACGGCGGCGGCAGGTCTGGAGGCGGGGGTAGTGAAGCTGGAGGACACCTTTGCCTGTCCTGGTTTCCGCATTGTGGAGGACAGGAAGATACGGTGCCATAAAGTGGGAGGGCATGGCGGGGAGACATTTTTACAGGGGGTTATGAACTCCTGCAACCCGGTGTTCATCGATGTGGGGCAGAGACTTGGAGCAGAGCGGTACTATGACTATTTTACACAGTTCGGACTTCTGGGGAAGACCGGAATCGACCTTCCCGGAGAGGCGTCCACCATCATGCACAAGAAGGAGAATATAGGACTTGTGGAGCTGGCCACCATATCCTTCGGCCAGTCGTTTCAGATTACCCCTCTGCAGCTGATCACCACGGCTTCCTCCATCATAAACGGCGGGAACCGGGTGACTCCCCACTTTGGAATTCAGGCGGTCAGCGCAGACAAAACCAGAGTTCACCGTTTTTCATATCCTGTAAAACAGGGAATCGTATCGGAGGATACCAGCAAAACCATGAGGTATGTCCTGGAGAAGGTGGTTTCTGAGGGAAGCGGCAAGAAAGCATATCTTCCGGGATACCGCATCGGGGGAAAGACAGCCACGTCGGAGAAACTTCCCAGGAGCCTGAAAAAGTATATATCAAGTTTTATGGGATTCGCGCCGGCGGATGACCCTCAGGTCATTGCCCTGATCACTATCGATGAGCCTGTGGGAATATATTATGGAGGAACCATAGCAGCTCCTGTGATAGCGGATTTATTTGACAATATTCTGCCATATCTGGGAATTGAGGCAGAAGAGGAAGAAACTGTTTCGGCCTTTCGATTCTACGGTTGATTATTCCTGTAAAAAGACGTATACTATGAAAAGTGCATGTAAAAAAAGATACCCTGAAAAGAGACTCCTGAAAGGGTATACATAAGAATTTGAGGTGCCATATGATTAACGAAACCATATTGGCGATTATCATCGCCTTCGCAATCAGCGCTGTGTTGTGTCCAATTGTGATCCCCTTTCTCCACAAGCTGAAGTTTGGCCAGCAGGTGAGAGAGGACGGTCCTCAGGCCCATCTGAAAAAAGCGGGAACTCCTACCATGGGGGGACTGATCATACTGGGAAGTACCATCATCACATCCCTGTTTTATATCAAGGATTATCCTAAGATGATCCCCGTGCTTTTTGTGACTGTGGGATTCGGGATCATCGGTTTTCTGGACGACTACATTAAGATCGTGATGAAGCGTTCCGAGGGATTGAATCCCGGTCAGAAGCTGGTGGGGCAGATTGTGATCACGGGTATTTTTATCTACTATCTCATGAACTCTGACGAGGTGGGAACGGCGGCGCTGATTCCCTTTACCGGAGGCTTTGACAGCGGATATTTTCTGGATTTGGGAATTTTATATGTACCTTTTGTGTTTATCGTGATGCTTGGGACCGACAACGGCGTCAATTTTACCGACGGACTTGACGGTTTGTGCACCAGTGTCACCATTTTGGTTGCCACGTTTCTTACGATTATTTCCCTGGGGGAGGAGAGCGGTATCAGCCCTATAACAGGCGCCGTGGTGGGAAGCCTCCTGGGTTTCCTCCTGTTCAATGTGTATCCTGCGAAAGTGTTTATGGGAGACACAGGCTCTTTGGCACTGGGAGGTTTTGTTGCGGCCAGCGCCTGCATGATGCAGCTGCCCCTGTTTATCCCTATCGTGGGCCTTATCTATCTGGTGGAGGTCCTGTCGGTGATTATTCAGGTGACATATTTTAAAAAGACGGGTGGAAAGAGAATCTTTAAGATGGCGCCTATTCATCATCATTTTGAACTGTGCGGCTGGTCTGAAACCAGGGTGGTGGCAGTGTTTTCCATTATTACGGCCATTCTCTGCCTGGTAGCATACTTAGGATTATAGGAGGAAGAGACTATGGGTAAGAGTCAGAAAGTTCTGGTGGCAGGCGGCGGAATAAGCGGCATATCTTCTGCCAGGCTTTTGCTGGATATGGGCGGCGAGGTGGTGCTGTATGACGGCAACGCCAGCCTGGATGAAAAGAAATTGCGGGAAGAATTCGAGGAGGAGGCGAAAGTCTCCATCGTCTTGGGAGAACTGACCAGAGGGGATCTGGCGGGGGTGGAGATGTGTATCATCAGTCCCGGCATCTCTCTGGAATCCCCGTTTGTACAGCTTATCGACGATGCCGGGATTCCCATATGGGGAGAGATACAGCTGGCATTCCAGTGTGCCAAAGGCCGTCTTGCCGCTATCACGGGGACAAATGGAAAAACTACCACCACCGCTCTGGTGGGGGAGATCATGAAGTCCAAATTTGAGGATGTGCAGGTGGTGGGTAATATCGGAATTCCTTACACCCAGATTGCACTTCAGACAGAGGACGCCACTGTGACCGTGGCGGAGGTCAGCAGTTTTCAGCTGGAGACCATCATGGATTTCCGGCCGGATGTCAGCGCGATCTTAAATATCACGCCTGATCATTTAAACCGCCACCACACTATGGAGAACTACATAGCCATCAAGGAGAGCATCACCATGAACCAGACGGAGAAGGACATCTGTGTACTCAACTACGACGACCCTGTCCTGAGAGAGTTTGGTTCGCAGGAAAATGAGCAGCGCAAGTGCAGAGTCGTCTTTTTCAGCAGCCGGCAGTCCCTGGCGGAAGGGTATTATCTGGACGGCGACATGATCTGCTTTGCCCACAACGGAAGAGTGAGCGAGATTGTAGATACCAGGGAGCTGAAGCTGCTGGGACGCCACAACTACGAGAATGTCATGGCGGCCATCGCCATCTCGTCTTCCATGGGGGTGTCTATTGACCGGATCCGCAGAGTGGTAAAAGGATTTCAGGCGGTGGAGCACCGCATCGAGTTTGTGCTGGAGCGGTCGGGGGTGAGGTATTACAACGACTCCAAGGGGACCAATCCGGATGCCGCCATCCAGGCGGTGAGAGCTATGCCGGGACCGACACTTCTCATCGCCGGGGGGTATGACAAGGAGTCGGAGTATGACCAGTGGATCGAATCATTTGGAGATAAAGTAAAATATCTGGTCCTTATCGGGCAGACCAGAGATAAGATCGCGGAATGCGCCAAAGCCCACGGTTTTACGGAGATTATGTATGCGGAGGATATGTCTGAGGCGGTGAGGGTGTGTGCGTCCTACGCCAATATGGGAGACAACGTACTGCTTTCTCCTGCCTGCGCCAGCTGGGGCATGTTCAAAAACTATGAAGAGCGCGGCAGAATATTTAAAGAGTGTGTCAGAAACCTGTAAAGGAGACACAGCCAGATAGGGGAGGGGGCTGTTTTGTCTAAAAATAAAAAGAGGTCAAAACGTTTTTACGATTACAGCCTTCTGTTTGCCATTGTATTTTTGACGATTTTTGGGCTGGTGATGATCTACAGCGCCAGCTCTTACAAGGCGCAGCTGACTTACGAAGGGAACGGAGCGTATTTTATGACGCGCCAGGGGGCCATCGCTCTGGGCGGTTTTGTGATCATGATTATGGTCTCCAAGATGGATTATCACTGGTATGCCGGATTTTCCGGCCTGGCCATTCTTGTATCCTGGGCGCTCATGATCGCCGTGACTCTGGTGGGGAGGGAGGTCAACGGAAAGAAGAGATGGCTGGGAGTGGGGGCCGTGAGCTTTCAGCCTACCGAGCTGGTAAAGATCACGGTCATCGTGGCCATGGCGTCGCTGATTACCAGGATCGGCAAGGATGTAGACCGGCCGGCGGGCATCGTACGGGCGGTTCTCATCACCATCCCTCTGGCGGGCATCGTGGCGGCCAACAACCTGAGTTCGGGCATCATCATCGCAGGCATCGGCTTTGTGATGATGTTTGTATCCAGCAGGAAAAAACTGGTCTACGGGGGCTGTGTGGCCTTCGCAGGCCTGGCCATAGCTTTCGCAGGTCCTATAGGCAATTTTCTCACTCAGATCAAACTTCTCAAGCCGTATCAGATGAACCGTATCAACGTGTGGCTGGACCCGGAGGCATATCCAACCACCGGCGGTTATCAGGTGCTTCAGGGACTTTATGCTATCGGTTCAGGAGGGCTGTTCGGCAAAGGCCTGGGGGAGAGTATACAGAAGCTGGGATTTGTCCCTGAGGCTCAGAATGACATGATTTTTTCCATTATCTGCGAGGAACTGGGACTTTTTGGAGCCGTCTCGGTGATCCTGATATTTGTGTTTATGATCTATCGGTTTATGCTGATTGCCAGCAACGCTCCGGATCTGTTTGGAGCTCTGATTGTGGTAGGTGTCATGGCCCATATAGCCATCCAGGTTATCCTGAACATCGCAGTGGTGACCAATACCATCCCAAACACGGGAATCACTCTTCCCTTTATCAGCTATGGCGGAACCTCCGTACTGTTTTTGATGATTGAGATGGGGATGGTACTCAGTGTGTCTAACCAGATAAAACTGGAAAAATAGATAGAATTTGGCAACGGACAGTCTTGCCTTACATAAGATAGTAGTATAGAAAGTAACTGTTCGGCAGGAAAATTCTATCGCTGCAGGCGATTTTAAACGGAGTACTGAACGGTTACCACAGGAAACCTCGGGAGGGAACAGAGTGTCCACGATTTTAGTCCAGGGTTACCATCTGCTAAAAGGTGAGATAGAGATTCAGGGCTCGAAAAACGCGGTGCTGCCTATGATGGCCGCCGCAGTTCTCCATAAAGGCACTACAGTGTTGGAACATGTCCCCAGAATACAGGATGTCTTCTGTATGATGGGGATATTGGAATCTATGGGCTGTACCTGTGCTCTGGAGGGGCACAGGCTGACTGTCACGGCGTCGGACCTGAGAGATGTCCGCATTCCTGAGAAAAACGGGAAGGCCATGCGATCCTCCATCATGCTTCTGGGGGCGCTTTTGGGCCGCTGCGGGGAGGCTTGTGTCCATTATCCGGGAGGCTGTTCCATCGGAAGCAGGCCTATTGACATGCATCTGTCTGCCCTGGGGAAACTCGGAGCCGTGTTTTCGGAGGAGGGGGATGTGATACATGCCCTGTCTGGGAAACTGAGAGGAGCCCACATCACACTTCCTTATCCCAGCGTGGGGGCTACGGAAAATATACTTCTGGCGTCCGTCGCGGCAGAGGGAACTACGATTCTCAAGGGAGCGGCCATGGAGCCGGAGGTGGAGTCTCTGTGCCGGATGCTCAAGTCTATGGGGGCGGATATCCAGGGAGAAGGCACGGGGGTGCTGAGAATTCGGGGCGTCCGGGAGCTTCATGACACAGTGTACGACGTGCCCGGAGACAGGATCGTATCGGGAACCTATATGTCTGCGGTCATGGCCGCGGGAGGAGAGGCTGTTTTCAGGAGAAGCAGTCCCGGTCACCTTGAACAGGTGGTGAGAACCATGGAGCGCATGGGGGCCAGAGTTCGCATCAGCGGCGGAGATATGGAGATCAAGGCGGCCGGCCGGCCGAAGGCAATCTGCATAGAGACCGGTCCCTATCCGGGATTTCCTACGGATCTCCAGTCCATGATGCTGGTGCTTCTGACTCTGGGAGACGGAGAGGGATGTTTGAAAGAAACGGTATTTGAGGGAAGATTTGCCACCGCAAAAGAATTGCATAAAATGGGCGCTGAGATTATAATAGAAGGGAAGGAAGCTCACGTCGCAGGAGGGTACAGCCTTAAGGGAACCGATGTACAGGCAAGAGACCTGCGGGGAGGAGCCGCCCTGGTGGTGGCAGGGCTGGCAGCAGAAGGAGTGACCAGGATTGGGGACTGCCGCCATATTTTTAGAGGATATGAGGATATCTGCGGGGACCTTGGCTGTCTGGGAGCAGATATACGGAGAGAAAGATGAAAAACACACACATAGTGCTGTCCCTGCTGGCAGCTTTCGGGTTGGTGCTGGGGGTTATCGTGCTGTCGCTGAAAGTCGACGAGATTACGGTGAGCGGCAACAGCCATTACACAGATGAGGAGTTGATAGAACGGATATTCGCAACCCCTGCAGACAGGAATACCGTCTGCTGCTACATCAAAGATCAGCTGAAGGAACACCAGCAGATCCCTTTCGTGGAAGATTACAGCCTGGTGTTTCACAGTAATTCCCAGGTGGAGGTTATTGTCCATGAAAAAAGTGTGGTGGGTTATGTGTCCTACATGAGCAGCTGCATGTATTTTGACAAGGATGGGATCATTGTGGAGAGCACCAACGAGACTATTGATGGAATTCCGCGCATCGTGGGGCTGGAGTTTGGCCAGATTGTGCTTCACCAGCCCATTCCCGTGGCGGATGAAGATATCTTTAAGGATATTCTGAACCTGACTCAGATTTTGTCTATGCATGAGATGAATGTGGACAGGATACAGTTTGACAGACGCAGAGACACCACACTGTATATGGGAGACCTGGAAGTGTTTCTGGGAAGCAGCTCCGACATGGACGGGAAGATTCTTAAACTGTCCAACATGCTCCCCAAGCTGGAGGGCCTGAGAGGGACGCTGTATCTGGATACTTACGACCCGGCCAACACCAGTATGGCTTATATCTTTAAGCGGAAGTCGTAACAGCTGCCGCTGTGAGAATTTTGGCTTATAAGCGAAAAAAACAGTTGATATTTTCAGGGAAATAAAATATAGTATTAGATAGACTAGAATGATTAGGAAGATGCACAGGGCGGTCAGGAATCATCGGAGGCTCATGTTAAGTATGAAGGAGGAAGTATCTTGTTAGAGATTAAGATAAATGAGGCGGAGAATGCAGCCAGAATCATAGTAGTAGGCGTAGGCGGCGCAGGAAACAATGCGGTGAACCGCATGATTGATGAGAATATTGCAGGCGTAGAATTCATCGGTGTAAACACGGACAAGCAGGCTCTGGGATTCTGTAAGGCGCCCACAGCCATGCAGATCGGTGAGAAGCTGACAAAAGGGCTGGGGGCGGGAGCTAGGCCGGAGATCGGCGAGAAGGCGGCCGAGGAGAGTTCTGAGGAACTGGCCCAGGCCCTGAAAGGGGCCGATATGGTATTCGTCACCTGCGGCATGGGCGGCGGAACCGGTACGGGAGCTGCGCCTGTGGTGGCCAAACTTGCGAAAGATATGGGGATTCTGACTGTGGGAGTGGTGACAAAACCTTTCCGGTTTGAGGCCAGGACCCGTATGACCAATGCGCTCCAGGGAATCGAGCGTCTCAAAGAGAGCGTGGATACTCTGATCGTGATCCCTAACGATAAACTTCTAGAGATTGTGGACAGGAGGACTACCATGCCTGATGCGCTGAAGAAGGCGGATGAGGTGCTTCAGCAGGCGGTGCAGGGCATCACTGATCTGATCAACGTTCCGGGACTTATCAACCTGGATTTCGCGGATGTACAGACGGTCATGGTGGACAAGGGCATCGCACACATCGGGATCGGCAAGGCCAAGGGTGACGAGAAAGCGGTGGAGGCTGTGAAGCAGGCCGTGTCAAGTCCTCTTTTGGAGACTACTATCGAGGGCGCTTCTCATGTGATTATCAATATCTCCGGCGATATCAGCCTTATCGAGGCCAACGAGGCGGCCAGCTACGTGCAGGAACTGGCAGGGGACGACGCCAATATTATCTTCGGCGCCATGTACGACGAGAATGCCCAGGACGAGGCCACCATCACGGTCATAGCCACAGGTCTGGACGGACGCACATCTGCCGGGACGGCAGGGGCGCCGGTGGCAGGCGCCATGGCGAACTTTAACTCCTACAGACAGAAACCTCAGCCTGCTCAGGCGGAAGTGGCAGCCACGGCTCAGAACACGGTTCAGGGTGGGTTTAACTCCGGCCGTCCGGCGCCCATGGTTTCCCCCACACCCCTGCGGCCTATCCAGGGCGGTGCAGGCCAGCAGTCCATGCATCCCACGGGCGGTCAGCAGACAGGCGGACAAGTACCTCCTCAGACGGGAGCTCCGTATCGCCCCAACGTGAATATGAAAGACATAACTATTCCGGATTTTCTTCGAAATAAGAGATAAAACACAATATAAAAGCAGACAGACAAAAAGGATATCATAGAGCGGTCGGCGCTTCCGGCTGTTTTGTGATGTCCTTTTTATTTTATGATTCGGTATAAAAAGGCTTTGGTGACTCATCTGGTGGTTTTTTCTCTTCTCTGGTCGGATCCTGGCGGATCTGCCCGATGAATTTTCTTAAAAGTATCCCCGATTTTGACAAATTTCCGTTTGAAGAATTCTTATAATGAAGGTTGTATAGCAGCTTAGACATATTTTGTGTGAGAACAAGCGGCATTTAAAGCCGTTCGGCGGGAGGTGAGAGATGGTGGCGTGGATATTGACGTGTACATAGATGTGATTTTTGCTGTGAATTTTTTTATGGATTTTCTTTTGCTGTTTTTTCTGAAAAAACTGCTGAAAAAAGCAGCTTCATCGGCGCGGATTGCAGTGGGGGCTGCTGTCGGCGGACTTTTCGGCTGTCTGGGGACACTGCTGTCATGGCTTCCGTCGTGGGTGATGCTGACTGCCGCCGTGCCTGCGGCTGCCATAATGACAGCGGTAGCGTACAGACCTGAGGATCGGCGGGAGCTTGTGAAGGAGACAGTCAGCCTGTATTTTCTGGCAGTTCTCTCGGGGGGGCTCATGGAGCTTCTGTATGGATATACGATGGCAGGTTTTTTCTTCCTGAAATTTCTGCGGGGATACGGCGGATACGCATTTCCTTTGTTATCATGGCTCTTTGCGGCTGCAGGAACCTGCTTTCTGGCATGGGGCTTGTGGCGATTTGCCGGAGAGATGGTCAGGGAGAGAAGGAACCGGTATGTGGTGGTTCTGCAGGACGGTGATGTGAAAGTAAAGACTACAGGATATCTGGACACGGGAAACTGTCTGACGGAGCCGGAGACAGGACAGGGGGTTCAGATCGTCACAGAAAAGATATGGAATTTGTTTCAAGACTCTCATAAGAAGAGGTCCATGATCCCCTATCACACAGTGGGGAATCCCTGGGGACTTATGGAGGGCTTTAGAATTGAACAGATGGTGATTTGCGGAATTTCGGCGGGGAAAAGAGAAGACAACATAAAAGTCCTTGGTCCGTGGATAGCAAAAGCTCCTTTCGGCTTTGCCAAAGGAGGAGGCTTTGAGGTGTTGCTTCACGGAGAGACGGCCATATCAGGACAGGACAAAGAAGGAGGAACTACAAGTGGTGATTAAAGTATCCATACCTAACCGCTTTCAGTTTAAGACGGCGCCCAGTTTTAAGACGATGCTGTTTCAGAAAGAGGGTGAGGTACATTATATCGGCGGGGCAGATATTCTGCCTGCGCCTCTGGACGGGGAGGAGGAGACAAGACTGATACAAAAGCTGGGAACAGAAGAAGAGGCTCAGGCGAAATCAGCGCTCATCGAACACAATCTTCGCCTTGTGGTGTACATAGCCAAGAAATTTGACAATACCAGTGTAGGGGTGGAGGATCTGATCTCTATCGGAACCATAGGTCTCATCAAGGCCATCAACACATTTAACCCGGAAAAAAATATTAAGCTGGCCACCTACGCTTCCCGGTGTATCGAAAACGAGATACTGATGTATCTGCGCAGAAACAATAAGACCAAGATGGAAGTTTCCATCGATGAGCCTTTGAACGTGGACTGGGACGGCAACGAACTGCTTCTGTCAGACGTTTTGGGAACCGATGAGGATGTGATTTATCGGGATCTGGAATACGAGACAGAGAAGGATCTGCTGAATCTGGCTATCAGCCGCTTAAGCCCCAGGGAGAAAAAGATTGTGGAGCTGAGATACGGGCTTACCAGCGAGGACGGTGATGAGATGACACAGAAGGAGGTGGCGGACCTTTTAGGGATCTCTCAGTCCTACATCTCACGGCTGGAGAAAAAGATCATGAAAAGACTGAAAAAAGAGATTGTGAGATTTGAGTGAGAAAGGGAGATGGGCATCCTGACAATACCCATCTCCCTTTCTGTACGACAAAGATCACACAAATCAGGTGAGCAGAGGCAGAACATTCTTCGGATGGTCAAGAATCACCATGCTGGCGGAGCCGTCCATATAGTGGGGCTTGTTGTGAATGATGATAAGCCATCGGCCGGTGAAATACTTTATGTAATGACTGAAGACATCGGAATCCATGGAAGTTCCCAAAAGCAGGAGGGCATCTGCCTTGGAAATCTCCATAGTAGTTTTTGTCATGCGCTGGCTGTCCACCATCTCCCCGAACAGAGAAACCAGAGGCCTTACGGGAATGTTGCACTTTTCACATAAGGGAACCTTGCGGGGAGAATGTTGGATGTACTCCAGTGGATATTTTTTCTTGCACCGGGGACAATGGTTGTCAAAAATACTGCCGTGCAGGTTGATCACGTTCTTGCAGCCACCTCTGCCGGGCAGGTCATATATGTTGCTGGTGATGACGCAGTGTAGATGACCGTTTTTCTCAAGTGTCATCATAGCGGGGCCTGAGGCTGTAGGTTCAGGGGCGTGGTTGAGCAGTTCGTTGCGGTAAAATGTAAAGAACAGTTCCGGACGTGCGTTGTAAAACGCGCTGGTGTACAGCTCTTCGGAGCCGTACCCGTATTTCTGTTCGATGTCGTAGGCCTTATCCTGATTTTTTATGCCGATAAAGCCTGCTTCCTCCATCATGCCGGAACCGCACAAGGCTACTGTATAGTGGCTTTCATCTAGAATTCTCTGCAGTCTGATAATCTTGTCGTCCATCACTAATTCCCCTTTCATGTATGGTTGATAAAGATATTATACTATTTTTTTTGGATAAAATCTACAAGTTTTCAAAAAATAATAAAATAATTTCGGGAATTTTCGAGGATTTTAGGATAAACAGTTCTTTTGTAGAAAAACAGTGGAAGCGGAAATGGCCACAGGAGCACCAGAACATCAGCTCAGGTAATTTCTCATGGTTTTCAGGGCATTTTTTTCCAGTCTGGAGACCTGGGCCTGGCTGATGTGGATCTCCTCAGCCACCTCAGTCTGAGTTTTACCCTCGAAAAAGCGCATATCGATAATGTGCCGCTCCCTCTCGGGAAGACGCTTCATGGCCTCGCTCAGGGAGATATCCTCCACCCAGTTTTCCTCCAAGTTCTTTTTATCGCTGATCTGATCCATCACATAGAGGGGGTCGCCGCCGTCTGTGTACACCGGTTCATAGAGGCTGACAGGGGTCTGGATAGCATCTAAAGCGTAGGTGATCTCCTCCTTGCTGATACCGATTTCGTCGGCGATCTCCATGATGGTAGGCTCCTTGGCGTTTTTTCTTGTCAGTCCTTCTCTGGCATAGATCGCCTTGTAGGCGGTATCCCGCAGAGACCGGCTGACCCTTATGGAATTGTTGTCTCGCAGGTACCTGCGCACTTCTCCCAGGATCATGGGAACGGCGTAGGTGGAGAATTTTACATTTTGTGACGTGTCAAAATTGTCGATGGCCTTGATAAGGCCGATGCAGCCGATCTGGAAGAGATCATCCACATTCTCGTTGCTGCCGGAGAAGCGCTGAATGACGCTGAGTACCAGCCTTAAATTGCCTTTAATGTATTGCTCTCTGGCTTCTTTATCACCCTGTTTAATACGCCTAAACAGTTCTTCTTTTTCTTCATTGTTCAGTAACGGAAGCTTCGCCGTATTGACTCCGCAGATTTCAACTTTGTATATTGACATATCCATTACCTCCGCAAGCATCTTTTTTGTCAGGTCTTACAGCCTGTGAGAATAGGAATGAACCGGACGGGCTGTAAGGTTCTATGGAAATGATGTACGGATTTGGGTGGATTTATGCGGTATGGTATTTGAAAATAATTTCCTGTACGATTTCGGAAGAAGGCCTTGACAGGATATTGCATATTTTTTCTTGTAATGCTACAATGACCACAGACAATTTTGAAGGCAGCCGGTGCTGTCTCTTTTGGAGAAGCCAGAGGAGAGAGGTAAAAGGGAAACAGGTGAGAATCCTGTACGATCTCGTCACTGTAAGCAGGGAGCAAAAGCCAGGCGCATATCCGCGCGGTCACTGGGAAACCGGGAAGGCGGCTTTTTGTGAAGATCTGCAAGTCAGGAAACCTGCCGTCTGTCGGTACGGGAATTTATTTCCAGATCACGAGGCATTGATTGTACCGTTTTGCAAGCCGCAGAATGCAGGAGAGAACTGCATGGCTGCCGGCGTGTTTTTGTCGTGCTTTCTCTGAGCCGGCAGACATAAAAACGTTTTGCATGTCCGTGGGGGATCTCCCGTATTTTCCTGAAGAATTGGATATAGTATACCATTTATGAAGATGGAGGAGACAAAATGAAAAGAACGTTTTCATGTATGTTTCTCGCTGTCTGTGCAGCTGTGATGCTGGCGGCAGGATGCGGACACGGGAACGAGGCACCCCGGCCGAGTGCTCCGGCTCAGAGGACGAGGGAGGAGACGGCGAGGCCAGGCGGCAGGGACAAGGGAGTGGGAGACCGCAATGAGACCGAGGAAGTGGTAATCGCGGCTTACAGGGATGCGGTTCAGGGCAGCGGCGACGCATTTTACTGCTGGGAGGGCACTTATGTGTGGGAAGCCCTGACAGCCAACAACGGAGGGGTCATCGAACCGTGGCTTGCCCGGTCATGGGAGCATGACGACCAGTGTAAAGAGTGGATTTTTCACCTGCGCCAGGATGTATTTTTTACTGACGGTGTCCAGTTCAATGCCGATGTATGTCTGGAAAATATTGAGCGGTGGACTCACGGACTCACATCCACCTACACGTCTCTGAGTGTGGAAAAATCTTTTCCCAACCTGGCTGACATGGAAAAGGTTGACGACTACACGGTGAGATTTACATTTAAAGAGCCGGTCACTACCCTGGAGTATATTCTCTCCGACTACGGAAGCCCTATGTTCAGTCCCAACTGTTTTGACAGGGAGACGGGTGTGATCTATGATTACGCTGTCGGAACAGGACCTTACCGGATCGTGGACCATGTGGAGTCACAGTATGTGGTTCTGGAGCGGAACGACGGCTATTACGGAGGTCCGGGAAAGGTAAAGCGGTTTCGGATCCTCTGCATCCCCGATGCCCAGACAAGAGTCTCGGCTCTGAAGGCTGGGGAGGTTATGGGGCTTGCCGACAACGGCGCCATCACCATGGATGCGGCAAAAAATCTCTGCGCTACAGACGAGAATTTTGCCATGGACAGCACTCCCAGCCATATGACAGAATATATCATGTTCAACTGCGAGAACGAATTTCTGGCGGACCGGCGCATGCGGGAGGCACTGAACCTTGCCACGGACCGGGAGAGTATCTGCCATGTTCTCTACAACGGGCTTCTGGAGCCTGCATACTCCTTTTTAAGCACGCAGTCAGTGTTCCATCTGGACCTTAAAGGCGGGTATGACATGGAGAGAGCCAAGGCTCTGGCCAGGGAAGTTCTGGTGGAGAAACAGGCGGATCGGGCCGCCATGACCATGATCATCCGTTCCGGCACGGCTTCGGACTACAACTGCAAGGCAGTGGCCGAGTATCTGAAGCAGGTTTACGGGGAACTGGGAGTTGACTTAACTATTGAGATCCTGGACGCTTCCATCTACAAAGAACGGCAGCAGGAGGGCAGTTATGACATGACTCTCACGGTGTTCGGAATCAATAACGCAGATCCCACATCCACCTTCAAACAGTACTTTGCCAGCGAAGGAAACTCCAACCGGCCTCTGAATTACAATTATTACAATGAGGCCATCAATGAACTGGTGGCGAAGGCTCCCGCCATCTCGGACATGGAGAAGAGGGGAAAGATTTACGATGAGATTCAGACCGTACTTTTTGAGGACAGCGCCTGCCTCCCCATCTGCTACCAGATCAATGTGAATATACACAACAAGGCCATCAAGGACTACGCAGGAAGGACATTTGGCGTAGGTCTCCCCACCATTTCCTGGACAGAATAGCCATGACAGTACTGATGCAATATATGTTGAAAAAAACGGCACTTCTCCTTCCGGTGCTTGTGGGGATCAGCATCGCGGCTTTCGCGTTGGGGGCGATGTCGCCGGGAGACCCGGTGGACCAGGTGCTCAACCCCAACGGGAACGAATCTTACACCCGGGAAGAATATGACCGGATGGCGGCCCGTATGGGGTTGGATAAGCCGGCAGCGGTACAGTACGGAAAATGGCTTGCAGGCATGTTCCGTGGAGATATGGGGCGCTCCTTCTTTACCAACAAAAGCGTGAAAGGCCAGCTGGCCAGGAGGATTCCCATATCTGCCAGGCTGGCGGCGCTGAGCATGGCATTTACCGCCGTCCTTGGCGTAGGGGCAGGTGTGGTGGCGGCTGTCTATAAAGATCGGTTCCCGGATCACATTCTGGGCGCTTTGTCCATGACAGCCTTGTCGGTCCCGGGCTTCTGGACCGCCATACTTTTTATCTGGCTGTTTGCGGAAAAGTGGAAACTGCTTCCCACCAGCGGAATCGCTTCATGGACCGGTTATCTGCTGCCGGCGCTCACCCTGGCCCTTCCCGGTGCGGGAGTGTGTGCCAGGCTTACCAGGAGCGCCATCCTGGACGAACTTGGCAGGCAGTATGTGACCGTGGCCGGCTCCAAAGGCTTCAGCCGGTTTCAGACAGTGGTCCGCCATGTCTCCTGCAATGCCCTGATTCCCGTGGTCACATATCTTGGCACCCATCTGGCGGGAATTCTGGGAGGGGCGTCCGTCGTGGAGACGATCTTCGCCGTCCCGGGCATCGGAAGCTATGCCATCGCCGCCGTTCAGTCTAAGGATTACTACGTGGTGCAGGCCTACGTGCTTTTTTCGGGGACGGTGTACGTGGCGGCCAATATTGCTGTCGACCTTTTCTACATAGCAGTCAATCCGAGAATCCGAAGAGGGGAGGCGGGGAGATGAGATATATCACGGGAAAGACGAAGCTGGCTCTCTTGATTCTGACTTTGATCCTTCTGGCCGGCATTTTGGCTCCGGTGATCGCGCCCTGTGACCCCCTGGCCTCCGATCTGGGGCGCACCCTGGAGGGACCTTCGAGAGAACATCTTTTGGGCACAGACAATATAGGGAGGGATCTGCTGAGCCGCACGCTCTACGGGGGCAGGCAGTCTGTTCTTGTGGCACTTGCAGCTACGTCCCTCTCCATGGCGCTGGGATTTGTCCTGGGGCTTGTGGCAGGATACTTTGGGGGCGGAGCGGACTTTGTCATCACCGCGTTGTCCAATATTTTCCAGGGACTTCCGGGGCTGACTCTGATGATCGCCGCGGCGGGGATTCTGGGTCAGGGAGTGACAAGTATGGTGATTGCCATTGCGATAAATTCCTGGGCGGGATTCTCGCGCATCGTCCGGGGGGAGGTTATGAAACTGAAGCAGGAGAGTTTCGTGGACGGTCTAAAGACTGTGGGGGCCTGCCATGGCAGAATTCTGTTTCTCCACATTGCACCGAATATTTTCGGAACTCTGGCGGTGGTGTTTGCCACGCGGGTTGCGGGAAATATCATGGCCGTGTCCTCCATGAGTTTTCTGGGGCTGGGTCTGCAGCCGCCTGCGCCCGACTGGGGTGTCATGATCAGCGATGCCAGACAATATTTCAGGCAGGCTCCTCTTCTGATCCTGGCGCCGGGGCTTTGCATTGTGCTTTTGTCACTGAGCATCAATATGGCGGCAGACGGGCTGAGGGACTGGCTGGACACACGCAGGGACAGCCTGGAAATCACGTAGGAGGCTGTCTGCAATAAAGAGAGATATGTTGTAAAATGTGGGCGGGATGGAGAAAAGAATGAATGCAGATATTGAAATTCAGGGACTGAATGTTTCTTTTGTGAATCGCTGCTGTGTGACTCCCGTGGTGACGGATGTGAATATCCTGTTTCCGGAGGGGAGTATAACCGGTCTCATAGGGGAGAGCGGCAGCGGGAAATCGGTGCTTGGCATGTCGATCTTAAGGCTCCTGCCTGCCACGGCCAGAGTGGAGGGAAGGTGCATGTACAAAGGGCGTGATCTGTTTTCTCTTCCGGAAGCGGAGATGCAGAAGGTGCTGGGAAAGGAGATTGCCCTGATCCCTCAGAATCCAACGGAATCACTGAACCCTGTCCGAACCATCGGGAGACAGCTGACAGAGTGTGTCACGATTCATGAAAAAAGGAGAAAAGCGGATGCCCAAAAACGCAGGGACCAGCTTCTTCGATGTCTGGGATTTCACAGGCCGGAGCAGGTCAGCAATTCGTATTCCTTTGAATTAAGCGGCGGTATGAACCAGAGAATCGTCACCGCCCTGGGTCTGATGAATCATCCCAGATGGGTGATTGCCGATGAGCCAACCAAGGGTCTGGACGCCGTTCTTCGCCGTCAGGTATATCAGGTTTTGAAAGAGATCGGGGGTTCGGAAGCAGGAGGAATGATGGTGATCACCCATGATATCCTCCTGGCAGAAGCACTCTGTGACAGGCTGCTGGTGCTCTACAAAGGGTGTGTTATGGAACAGGGGAAGGGCGAGACGATTCTCCGCCATCCTGCCCACCCATACACCAGAGGACTGCTGGAGTCTCTGCCGGAAAACGGCATGCACCCCATTCCCAGGGCCGACGAGAAAAAGACAGATTCCGGATGCAGGTTTTATCCCCGATGTCCTCATGGATCTAAAGCATGCGGACAAATGCTGCCACCGGAGACAGTTTTGGAGGATGGGAGGATCGTGAGGTGTTTTCTTTATGCTTGAGGTGGAAGGTATTTCAAAGACATTTGTAAAAGGGATAATCCGGAGAGAGACAGTGGCGGCGGTAAAGGACATATCTTTTTGTCTTCCGGACGGAAAAACTTTGGGGATTGTGGGGAATTCCGGCTGCGGAAAGTCCACTGTGGCGAGAATTCTCACTTCCCTGGTTTCCCCCGATTCCGGGAGCATACGGCTGGACGGAGAAGACCTGCTGTGGGGAGGCAGGAAAATCTTCCGCGCCAGAACCAGAAAACTTCAAATGATCTTCCAGCATCCTGAAAGTTCCCTGGATCCGGCGAAAACCGTGGGATACAGCCTGGAGGAGCCTATGAAGATCCACCGTATGTTTGATGAAAAGGGGAGGAAGGAAAGGCTTGCCCGTCTGCTGGAGCTGGTGGATCTGAACCAGAGGCTCCTTGACAGTTTTCCTCATCAGATCAGCGGCGGTGAGGCCCAGAGGGTGATGATCGCCCGTGCCCTGAGCCTGGAACCGAGAATTTTGATTTTGGATGAACCCACCAGTATGCTGGACGTGTCGGTTCAGGCCCAGGTGGTGAATCTGCTCAAAAGCCTCCAGAAAAGCCTGGGACTGAGCTATGTCTTTATATCCCACGATATCTCCGTGGTGGGGTGGTTGTGCCATAAGATCGCCGTGATGCAGGACGGATGTTTTGTGGAGACGGGAGAAACCCGGAAGGTGCTGTCGTCTCCCCGCCACAAGTTTACCAGAGAATTGCTGGAGAGCTGCAGGCTTTCCCAGGACGGGTGCACAGGCGGAAGCTATCCGGCCAATCAGAGGGGATGAGTCCGGCAGTTTTTGTTGTAAAGGATCAGAAGTCCTTTTAAGAGAAGATCATCCTCATAGCAAATGTGATGCCGGCACAGGGGAATGATGAACTGGGCCAGCCCGCCGGTGGCAACCACCGACACAACGGCGCCCAGCTCATCTTCCATGCGGTCGATGATGCCGTCGATCATAGCCGCGCTGCCGTACATGATGCCGGAGCGCATACAGTCGATGGTGTTCTTGCCGATAACATTCCCCGGGATGTCCAGGCTGATGTAGGGAAGCTGGGCGGTCTTTCCGCTGAGGGAGTCGAGGGATACCTTGAGCCCTGGAAGGATCACGCCTCCGATGTAGTTTCCGGAGGAGTCCACCACGCTCATGGTGGTGGCAGTGCCCATGTCGATGATGATAATGGGACAGGGATAATCTTTGATCGCCGCCACCGCGTCTACGATCATATCGCTGCCTACGGTTTTGGGGTTGTCCATCAGAATATTGAGTCCCGTCTTCATGCCGGAACCTACCAGCATGGGCTTAAAGCCGCATATCTTTTTTACGGAGGAGAGGATGGTGGAATTAAGGGGAGGGACCACGGAGGAGACGATGGCTCCCTGGATTTGGGAGGGAGATATGTTGTGGATCTCCAGAATACTTTTGATGTTCACGGCGTACTCTAAGTCGGTCTTCCCGTGGTTGGTGGTGACCCGTTCCACGAAGTAAGTTTTTTCGTCGTCGATGGCGCCTATGACGATGTTGGTGTTACCCATATCTATGGCTAAGATCATGCTTGGGGCTCCTTTCAAAAGTTATTTATTTGAGGGCTTGCCGAAAAAGGTTGTGTATCATTGAGAAGGCGTGATATACTGAGTAAAAGATTAGCATATTTTAGTGGAAAATACAAGGAGATGCTTAACTGGTTTGAACGAAGGAATAGAAGACGGAGGGAAAGAACATGCTCAGTGGAAAGACGGTTGTACTTGGGGTGAGCGGGAGCATCGCGGCGTATAAGATCGCGTATCTGGCCAGCAGCCTGAAGAAACTTCACGCGGATGTGCAGGTGATTATGACGAGGAATGCCACGGAGTTCATCACGCCTGTGACATTTGAGAGCCTGACGGGAAATAAATGTCTGGTAGATACCTTTGACAGGAATTTTGAGTTCAGCGTAGAGCATGTGGCGCTGGCGAAGAAGGCCGATATTTTCATGCTGGCCCCTGCTACGGCCAACGTGATCGCCAAGGCGGCACATGGGCTGGCAGACGATATGCTGACCACTACGTTTCTGGCCTGCAAATGTCCCAAGTACATTTCTCCTGCCATGAATACCCAGATGTATGAGAATCCTGTGACCCAGGACAATCTGAAACGGTGCAGGGATTATGGGATGCATGTGATCGACCCTGCGGTGGGATATCTGGCCTGCGGCGACACGGGGGCGGGGAAGATGCCGGAGCCAGAAGTCCTGCTGGACTATATCATCCACGAGATCGGCTATGAGAAAGATCTTGTTGGGAAGAAGATTCTGGTGACTGCCGGTCCCACCAGGGAGGCTCTGGACCCGGTCAGATATCTGACCAACCACTCTACGGGGAAGATGGGATATGCTGTGGCGAAGGTGGCGGCCTGCAGGGGGGCGGAAGTGACTTTGGTGACAGGGCCCACGGAGATAGAGAGGCCGAGATTTGTAGAAGTGCTCCCGGTGGAGAGTGCCAGGGATATGTTTAAAGCGGTCATCCCCATAAGCTGGGAGATGGATGCGGTGATCAAGGCGGCGGCGGTGGCGGATTACCGTCCGGCCCAGGTTTCCCAGGAGAAGATGAAGAAGAAGGACGGGGAGCTGAGCCTGGAGCTGGAGAGGACAGACGACATCCTGGCTTACCTGGGACAGCATAAACGGGAAGGCCAGTTCCTGTGCGGATTCTCTATGGAGACCCAGAACCTGGTGGAGAATTCCAGGGCCAAGCTCCTGAAAAAAAATCTGGATATGGTGGCGGCCAACAGCCTGAAGGTGGAGGGGGCAGGGTTTGGCACGGATACCAATGTGGTGACTCTGATCACGAAGGACGAGGAGATTCAGCTGGGTAAGATGAGCAAGGAAGAAGTGGCGGATAAACTGCTGACGAAGATTTTTTATCCGCAGAGGGGTGATTTATAGAAAATGGAATACTGTAAATTACTTTTGTTTGATTTGGATGGCACGTTGCTTTGCAGCGACAAAACTATTTCACAAAGGACGCTGAAAGCGCTGCAGGAATGCAGAAGGAACGGTATATTAATCGGCGTGTCCACGTCCAGAGGGGAACAGAATACATTGCCTTTTATAGAGGAGTTACAGCCGGATATCTTGATTGCCAGCGGAGGAGCCCTTGTCAAATATAATAGCGAATACATATACAGAGCCGAGTTTTCAGGGGAAGAGATATGGCGGATGATTGAGGCAGCCAGAGAAGTATGTGGTGTTGACTGCGAGATAACAGTTGACACGATAGATTCCCATTATTGGAATTACAGGATTGACCCAAGGGTGCAGGATCAGAGCTGGGGCGACAGTATTTACACGGATTTTGAAGATTTTAGAATGAGTTCTCTGAAAATGTGCGTAGAGATTTTTGAAGATAGTCAGACAAAAAGGCTGATAGAATTGCTGAATGAGTGCGACTGTGTACGTTTTTCTGACGGACACTGGTATAAATTTACCCGGAAAAACGCTACAAAAGAGAGGGCCGTCATGGAAGTCTGTTCCGTATGTGGGATAAGTCCGGAAGAAATCACAGCATTTGGCGATGACTATGCAGATATCGGAATGCTGGAGTTATGCGGAAAAGGTATTGCTATGGGAAACGGGATAAGACAGGTCAAGGAAAAGGCGGATTTGGTAATCGGCAATAACGATGAAGACGGAATTGCGGAGTACTTAGACGCAATCAATTATTTCCGGCAAAACCTTGACGGAAACCTGGATTAATACTACAATAGTTACGCACTTAAACGAATCGGAGGAACTGTTTTGTCAACTATATCAGAAGAAATCAAAAAACGAAGAACATTTGCCATCATATCCCACCCCGATGCTGGTAAGACCACTCTGACGGAGAAGTTTCTTCTCTACGGAGGCGCCATCAATCTGGCAGGGACGGTAAAAGGAAGGAAGGCCGCCAAGCACGCGGTGTCGGACTGGATGGAGATAGAGAAAGAGAGAGGAATCTCTGTAACCTCGTCGGTTATGCAGTTTGAATATGACGATTATTGCATCAACATCCTGGATACCCCCGGCCACCAGGATTTCTCGGAGGATACTTACCGGACGCTCATGGCGGCGGACAGCGCCGTCATGGTCATCGACGGCTCCAAAGGCGTGGAGGCTCAGACCATCAAGCTGTTTAAGGTTTGTGTCATGCGGGGGATTCCGATTTTTACTTTTATCAACAAGATGGACCGGGAGGCCAGAGATCCGTTTGAACTGATGGACGACATTGAAAACGTGTTGGGAATCCGTACCTGCCCCATCAACTGGCCCATTGGCTGCGGGAAAAACTTTAAAGGAGTCTATGACCGTGAGACAAGGCAGATCACCACATTCACGGCAGCCATGGGCGGACAGAAGGAAGTGGCGTCCCAGACCTTCGATGTGGAAACAAATGATGTGGAGGCCGTCATCGGCCGGGATTATCATGAGCAGCTGATGGAGGAAATCGAACTGCTGGACGGAGCGGCGGATGAATTTGATCTTGAGAGAGTGAGACAGGGAAATCTGTCGCCGGTATTTTTTGGTTCGGCTCTGACCAACTTTGGCGTGGAGACATTTTTGCAGCATTTTCTTCAGATGACTACATCCCCCCTCTCGAGAAAGACCACTACAGGGGAGGTGGACCCTTTTAAGGAGGATTTCTCCGCCTTTGTGTTCAAGATCCAGGCCAACATGAACAAAGCCCACAGGGACAGGATCGCTTTCATGCGTGTGGTCTCCGGCAAATTTGAGGCGGGCATGGAAGTAAATCACGTTCAGGGCGGGAAAAAGCTGCGGCTTTCCCAGCCTCAGCAGCTGATGGCTCAGGACCGGAAGATCGTGGAAGAGGCCTACGCCGGGGATATCATCGGAGTTTTCGACCCAGGTATTTTCTCTATCGGGGATACTCTGTGCTCCTCCAGCCAGAAATTCCAGTTTGAAGGAATTCCCACTTTCGCCCCGGAACATTTCGCCAGAGTCCGCCAGGTGGACACCATGAAGCGGAAACAGTTCATCAAAGGCGTAAACCAGATCGCCCAGGAAGGAGCTATCCAGATATTCCAGGAGTTCAACACGGGCATGGAGGAGATTATCGTGGGCGTGGTGGGTGAATTGCAGTTCGAAGTCCTCACATACCGCCTGGAAAACGAGTACAACGTAGAAGTAAAACTGGAGAAGCTGCCCTACGAATACATCAGATGGGTAGAAAACAAAGACGAGATCGACGTGGCTAAAATTCAGGGCACATCGGACATGAAACGAATCAAAGACCTGAAAGACAACCCACTGCTGCTGTTTGTAAACAGCTGGAGTGTTGGAATGGTCCAAGACCGCAACCCAAACCTGAAGCTGTCCGAGTTTGGTCGTAGTTAAGAGCCATGCAGGAGAAGGTTTCCAGCTTTTCAGCAGGGAGCTTGCTCACTGAGGAAAAGCTGGAAACCTTCTCCTATACGGCGAGAGCCGTATCATCTGATGAACCGTCAGGTTCAGCAGATGGCAGCATGGCGAAGCAGGGAGCTTGCTCACTGAGGAAAAGCTGGAAACCTTCTCCTATACGGCGAGAGCCGTATCATCTGATGAACCGTCAGGTTCAGCAGATGGCAGCATGGCGAAGCAGGGAGCTTGCTCACTGAGG
>CATLBR010000001.1 GCA_949879795.1 uncultured Hungatella sp. | reverse complement strand
GAGGTCTTTCTCTGTAAGCTAAAGCTGCTTTCTCCACCTGCATAGCAGGTGGTTTTTTTGTCTATCGAAGTTCCGTTTTTCGGAACACGAAAAACTCCTCATCGATAAACAGGCCCTTGGCCTACAAAAAACAGCTCTAAGGCACATATCACCTTAGAGCCACTTACATAAACAGAAACTATATCCTGCAAAACACCGATTCTAAGCGGAAATCTCACTCTGCCTACTTATCAATGCTCTTCATCGTCGGGAACAGCAACACATCGCGGATAGCCGGTGAGTTGGTCAAAAGCATCACCAATCTGTCAATCCCATACCCGATACCACCTGTAGGCGGCATACCGATCTCCAGGGCGTTCATAAAGTCCTCATCTGTAGTGTTGGCCTCCTCATCACCAGCGGCCAGGGCTGCCTCCTGGGCCTTAAACCTTTCCCGCTGATCAATGGGGTCATTGAGCTCCGAATAGGCATTGCACATCTCTCGGGCATAGATAAACAGCTCAAACCTCTCCACCAGTTCCTGCTTATCCGGTTTTCTCTTGGTGAGAGGTGAGATCTCCACCGGATGGTCCATGATAAAGGTAGGCTGAATCAGATGCTCCTCCACAAACTCCTCGAAGAACAAGTTGATGATGTCGCCCCGGACATGGCGGGCCTCATAGTGGACCCCTTTCTCGTCAGCCAGCTTTTTGGCCTCCTCTGTAGTCTTGATCGTCTCAAAATCAATACCTGTATACTTCTTGACCGCATCGATCATGGTCAGGCGCTCAAATGGTTTCCCAAGGTCGATCTCCACCTCGGCATAGGGAATCAGCGTGGTGCCGCACACCTCCTGCGCCACATGGCGGAACATATTTTCCGTCAGATCCATCATACCGTGATAATCTGTGTAAGCCTGGTAAAGCTCCATGAGAGTGAACTCCGGATTGTGTCTTGCGTCCAGACCTTCGTTTCGGAACACCCGGCCGATCTCATAAACCCTCTCCATACCGCCGACAATAAGTCTTTTTAAGTACAGCTCAAGAGAAATTCTCAGTTTTACATCCTCGTCCAGAGCATTGTAGTGGGTTTCAAAGGGTCTTGCCGCCGCTCCTCCAGCGTTGCTCACCAACATAGGTGTCTCCACCTCCAGAAATCCCTGGTCATCCAAATACCGTCTGATACAGCTGATGATCCTGGAACGCATGACAAAGGTCTTTCTCACATCCTCGTTCATGATCAGATCCGTGTAGCGCTGGCGGTATCTCATGTCCGTGTTGGTCAGCCCGTGGTACTTCTCCGGGAGAACCTGCAGACTCTTGGAAAGCAGGGTGACAGAAGTGGCGTGGATGGAGATCTCCCCGGTCTTTGTGGTAAACACGGTTCCCGTGAGACCGACGATATCCCCGATATCCATCTTCTTAAAATCCTTGTAGGACTCCTCACCGATGCTGTCCCTGGCCACATAGGACTGAATGTTGCCCTTCAGATCCTGAACATTGCAGAAAGAGGCTTTCCCCATGACACGCTTGGACATCATGCGCCCCGCGATGGATACTTCCTTTCCTTCCCACTGCGCATAATCCTCCTTCACATCGGTGCTGTGCACGGTCACCTCATATCTGGTAATCTGAAACGGGTCCTTCCCCGCCTCCTGCAGCTGCGCCAGTTTCTCGCGGCGCACCTTAAGCAACTGGTTCAATTCTTCCTGTGTCTGGGCTTGACTCTGATTCTGCTGTTCTGCCACGTTCTCCACTCCTTTTTCTATAATAGTACTCCTGACATGCCGTGTCTATGATACCCTCTGAATCTCCAGGACCTTGTACTGGATCACTCCCACCTGAGTCTCCACGTCCACCACGTCTCCCACCTTTTTGCCAAGCAGCGCCTGACCCACCGGAGATTCGTTGGAAATCTTATTCTGGAGACTGTTGGCTTCGGTGGAGCCCACGATCCGGAACTCCATCTCCTCATCCTCGTCGATCTCATACACCTTCACTTTACAGCCGATGTTGATCTTCTCCAGGTCGATCTCCTCTTCTACCACCACTTCCGCGTTCTTCAGAAGTTTCTCCAGCTCTTCTATACGAAGCTCAATATCTCTCTGCTCATCCTTGGCGGCGTCGTACTCCGCGTTCTCCGACAGGTCTCCCTGCTCCCTGGCTTCCTTGATCTTCTGAGCTACTTCTTTTCTCTTCACCACTTTCAGATTGTGAAGCTCATCCTCATATTGTTTCAACCCTGCATAAGTCAAGATATTTTTTTTCTCTGCCATAATCTGTATTACCTCCCCATACTTCTTTCCATAATTCTCTGCCGTCGCCGGGCCGTTCATCATGTTCAAGGTATTATATCCCAAACCTTACCTGTTGTCAAGAACCGTGCTCCCCATCTCCGCGATCAGCTCATAAAATTCTTCATATGTTCCCGCCTGATTGATACGGTCTCTCAAAACCGACGAGCGGGGCAGCCCGGCTGTATACCAAGCCACATGTTTGCGCATCTCAAGAAGGCCCATGTGAGAACCCTTGTAAGCTATCTGAAGTTCTATATGGGACAGAATCTCCTTTTTTATCTCATCCACAGACGGCGGGGGAAGTGTACGGCCTGTCTCCAGAAAATGGAGGCTTCTGGAAAAAATCCAGGGATTTCCCTTGGCTCCCCTGGCAATCATCACACCGTCACACCCGGTCTCCTCCATCATCCTCGCCCCGTCCTCTGGAGCGAAAATATCTCCGTTGCCTATAACCGGAATAGTCACTGCCTCTTTCACCTGACGAATGATATCCCAGTCTGCCCTGCCCGAATAGAACTGTTCCCTGGTGCGGCCGTGAACCGCCACCGCCGCAGCGCCGCAGCCTTCCGCAATCCTGGCTATCTCCACCGCGTTAGCGTTTGAGTCGTCAAATCCTTTGCGTATCTTGATAGTCACCGGTTTTTTCATCCTGTGCACCATGGCAGTCAGAATTTCCTGGACCAGCTTCGGATTTTTCATCAGTGCCGAACCTTCCCCGTTGCCCACCACCTTGGGAACCGGGCATCCCATGTTTACATCGATCCAGGCGTAGGGACCGTCCTCCACCTGGGCGGCAATCCTGCTCAATATCTCCGGGTCCGACCCAAACAGCTGAAGGACCACCGGCCCCTCCTGAGGATGAACCTCCATAAGCGGTTTTGTGTTCCTGTTTTTATAGAGAATCGCCTTGGCGCTCACCATCTCCGTGTACGCCAGCCCGCAGCCCTCTCTGCGGCACAGCCTCCTGAAAGGCTGGTCCGTCACTCCCGCCATGGGCGCCAGGATCAACGGGTTTTCCAATTCAACATTTCCTATCTTCAGCTTCTTCAAATCTTCTCCCCCAGAAAGAACACCCGGTAAAACAGTTCCAGGGACTCCAGAAGCTCTCTCTTCTCCAGCCGGTACTGCTTGATCTTCAAAGCGCTTCCGACCTCGTCGAAGAGATAGTCCCCGTCGGCTGCCGTCACCCGAAATTCCAGGTTTCCACCGTGGTCAAATTCCATGGTTAAAATCCCGCCCACATCCTCCGTGTACAGAACACACATAATCTGAAGTTCCTGCCTGATACTCTCCGGAAGGGCCGAAAACTGCGGGTTAAAATAGTATTTCTCTTCATAAGAACTGGCTCCGCAGAGCACTGTTTTTTCCTTCATCTCACAAATCTCCAGTCTGGCGGCTCTCGCTGTATATGACAGCCAAACACATGGCAACAAAAGAACGCGTCACCGGCGCGTTCTTCTGTATGAAAACTGTTTTTCTTTTGCAGTTGTCCTTATCTGGTCAGCAGCTTGCTGATCTCATACTGGTCGGCAGGAATGTCCTTGGTCATGGCCAGCGCTTCCTGAATGTCAAAGTCTACATAATCTCCGCGTTTGTAGCCGATGACCCGGTTGCTCTTTCCCTCAGCCAGCAGCTGCACCGCTTTGGCTCCCATGATGGACGCATAGACACGGTCCTTGCAGGTAGGCGTACCACCCCTCTGCATATGACCCAGGATGGTAGCTCTGGTCTCGATACCGGTAGCCGCCTCGATCCTCCGGGCCATGGATGAGGAATGTCCGATCCCCTCCGCATTGATGATGATGTAATGCTTCTTTCCTCTCTTCCTGTTCTCGATGATCCGGTCGATAAGCTGCTGCTCGTTGCCGTCATAATTCTCCGGGAGAAGGATATCCTCCGCACCGTTGGCGATACCGCACCACAGAGCGATATATCCTGCATGTCTTCCCATCACCTCGATAATGCTGCAGCGCTCATGGGAAGTGGAGGTGTCGCGGACTTTATCGATGGCCTCCATGGCAGTGTTCACCGCCGTGTCAAACCCGATGGTATAATCTGTACACGCGATATCCAGATCGATGGTTCCCGGAACACCTATGGTGTTCACTCCCAGGGCGGAAAGTTTGCCTGCTCCCCGGAAGGAGCCGTCCCCCCCGATCACCACCATACCGTCTATGCCGTGTTTTTTACAGATCTCAGCGCCCTGCCTCTGACCTTCGGCAGTGGTAAACTCTGTACATCTGGCAGTATACAAAATCGTGCCGCCTCTGTTGATAATATCAGACACGGAAGTAGACTTCATATCGACGATCTCTTCCTGCAAAAGCCCTGCGTATCCTCTCATGATTCCTTTTACATTCATGCCCTTCGCCACAGCCGTGCGCACCACAGATCTGATCGCCGCGTTCATGCCCGGCGCGTCGCCGCCGCTGGTCAATACACCTATTGTCTTAACTGTCTTCGCCATCTTCTTACCTCCTGAATTGTATGAGTATAAATCTCAGTCCTGTCGCGCAGGATAAAAATACGACCCCCTCGTACTAGGCTTATTCTAATTCATTTTCCTCAGAGTTTCAACCCTTTTTGTACCACTCTGACATTATTTTCACCAAGAATATTTGTAAGTTCTTTCAACAGCGGTCCTCTGCTGTTCACATTCCAGTTGGCAGGCAAGATTTTTTTAGCCCGCTCCCTGGCCAGCCAGATAACCACCTGATCGGACCCTTCCGATGTCCTAAGGCACTCCATCACCTTATCCGCGCACCGGTCATAATCATCTTTATCGGAAAACTGCAGCCACAGCTGTCTGGGAATCTTGTCAAAGGGCACCACCTTCTCGCAAATCAGCTTCCCCACCGGGTCGTCTCCCACAGATACCCGCCCTGACACAAAGACCTTTGATTCCTCGGTCAGCACATCCCGGTTCTTCTCGTAATCTCTCGGAAACACCAGCACTTCCACGGATCCCACCAGATCTTCCACGGTGACAAACGCCATCATCTGGTTGGTCTTGGTGATCTTGGTGACCTTTCCGCTGATCATTCCCCCGATAGTGACTCTGGAGTTATCCTCCACACCTGCCTTTTCCGTCTCCTCGTCCACCACGAAATCCGTGGAGACGGCGGTGATGCAGGACCGCCACAGAGGCTCATACTCTTCCATTGGATGGCCGCTGACATAGATTCCCAGAGTCTCCTTCTCGAAAGCCAGAAGCTCCTCCTTCTTGAACTCCTCCACATCCGGAAATGTAACCTGAAAGTTTTTCTTCTCATCTTCTGCCACAAAATCAAAGAGGGACAGCTGGCCTTCCATGGCGTTCTTCTTCTTGTTCTTTTGGTCCAGCATCTCCGGCGCCACCATCACTTTCTGACGGCGGCTGCCCGGCAGAGAGTCCAGAGCCCCGGACTTGATGAAATTCTCCAGGGTCCTCTTGTTTACCTCCTTGTTGCTCATCCGCTCCACAAATTCATCCATGGTACGGAAGGGACCCGACGCCGTCCGCTCCGCTACAATTGCATCCACCACGCTTCTGCCCACGCTCTTGATAGCCGACAGGCCGTAGCGGATGCTGTCTCCCGACACGGAAAAACCGCTCTCCCCCTCATTGATATCCGGGGGGAGTATTCGGATCCCCATCTGACGGCAGCTGAGTATATACTCGGAAGTCTTGGTACCGTTGTCCATCACAGAAGTCATGAGAGCCGCCATAAATTCTCTCGGGTAATAATATTTTAACCAGGCTGTCTGATAAGCCACCACCGCATAACACGCAGCATGGGACTTGTTGAAGGCATAACTGGCAAAGTCTGTCATCTCATCGAAAATATGGTTGGCAGTTCTCTCGTCGATGCCGTTGCGGACACAGCCCTTCACTCCTTCCTCGTCGTTGCCGTAAACAAAATTGCGCCGCTCCTTCTCCATCACTGATGCCTTTTTCTTGGACATGGCACGCCGCACAAGATCACTGCGGCCCAGAGTGTAGCCGGCCAGATCCCTCACGATCTGCATCACCTGTTCCTGATACACGATACATCCGTAGGTGGAATCCAGAATAGGCTCCAGCTGAGGACAGTCGTAGGTGACAGCGTCCTGATTGTTCTTCCCCTTCAGATATTTGGGAATAAAGTCCATGGGACCGGGACGGTACAGGGAGATGCCGGCGATGATGTCTTCCAGATTCTGAGGCTTCAGCTCCTTCATGAAAGATTTCATGCCGCTGCTCTCCAGCTGGAAGATACCGTCGTCCTTTCCCGTTCCGATAGACTCCAGCACCTGTCTGTCATTATAGTCAATATTGTCAATATCGATTCGGATTCCATGGTTCTTTTCCACCTGCCTCACCGCGTTCTGAATCACGGTCAGGGTGCGCAGCCCCAGAAAATCCATTTTCAAAAGCCCCAGCTCCTCCAAAGTGGTCATGGTAAACTGGGTGGTGATGGTGCCGTCCTGGGCTTTAGACAGGGGCACATAGTTGTCCACCGCCGTCCTGCTGATAACCACCCCCGCGGCGTGCATGGATGTGTGCCTGGGCAGCCCTTCCAGACGCATGGACATATCAATCAGGTATTTGACCTGCGGATCCTCTTTATAAGCATTTTTCAAGTCCGGGCTGCTCTTCAGCGCCTTCTCCAGAGTCATACCCAGATCCCCCGGAATCATCTTGGCTATAGCGTCACATCTGGCATAAGGCATATCCAGGGCACGCCCCACATCCCGCACCACGCCTTTGGCTGCCATGGTACCGAAGGTCACAATCTGAACCACCTGATCTTTGCCGTATTTCTCCACCACATAGTCGATGACCTCCTGCCTCCTCTCATAGCAGAAGTCGATGTCAATATCCGGCATGGACACTCTCTCGGGATTGAGGAAACGCTCAAACAGAAGGTTGTACCGCACCGGGTCGATGTTGGTGATCTCCAGACAGTAGGACACGATGCTCCCCGCCGCAGACCCTCTGCCGGGTCCCACCATGATATCATGGGACCTGGCAAAATGTATGAAATCCCACACGATGAGAAAGTAATCCACATACCCCATGGTATGGATCACGTTCAGCTCATATTCCAGACGTTTTCTCAAAGTCCCGTCGTCCTCCGGGTACCTGCGCTTCATGCCCTCATCGCACAGCTTGTTCAGATACTGCCAGGAATCCCAGCCCTCCGGCACGTCAAAACGAGGCAGCTTGGTGACTCCGAACTCGATCTCCACATTGCATCTCTCGGCTATCTTGTGAGTGTTGTCCAGCGCCTCCTGGGCATAGGGAAACAGAGCCCTCATCTCTTCTTCGGACTTACAGTAGTACTGTCCCCCCTCATAGCGCATGCGGTTCTGGTCCGTGACCTTCTTGTTGGTCTGAATGCAGAGAAGGATGTCGTGGGGAACCGCGTCGTCCGCGTAGGTATAGTGAATGTCGTTGGTGGCTACCAGCGGGATATCCAACTCCCTGCTCAGGCGCAGAAGCGCCTGGTTCACGGTCTTCTGAGCAGGAATTCCGTGATCCTGCAGTTCAAGAAAATAGTTGTCTTTTCCGAATATGGCCTGATATCTGAGGGCCGCCTCCCGTCCCTGCTGGTACTGCCCTCTCTCCAGATATTTCTGAACCTCCCCTGCCAGACAGGCAGAGAGACAGATGATCCCCTCATGGTATGTCTCAAGTGTCTCGTAATCCACCCTAGGCTTATAGTAAAAGCCGTCCACATAGCCTCTGGACACAATCTTCATCAAATTTCCGTAGCCAGTGTTATTCTCCGCCAGCAGCACCAGGTGATAGTACCTGTCCTCCCCGCTGACAGTCTCCCTGTCAAACCGCGATCCCGGAGCCACATAGACTTCACAGCCCAGCACAGGCTTGATTCCCACCTCCTTTGCCGCCCGATAAAAATCGATAACCCCGTACATGGCCCCGTGATCGGTTATAGCCATGCTGTCCATCCCCAGCTCTTTCGCTCTGGCAGTCAGCTCTCCGATCTTGCTGGAGCCATCCAGGAGACTGTACTCTGTGTGGACATGCAGATGTGTAAATGCCATTGGTCTCTCCTTTGTCATTTCTCTCCCCCAACACCGTGACGCAGCCCGGTCTTGGGGACTGGCTGTTATTACAACAGTATAACACACTTCCCTTCCAAAAACCATAGATTTTCAGCCAGGGGCAGCAGAAAACAAAAAGGCGAAAAAGAATCTGTCCGCATGAGGGCGGCACGGCTTCTCTTTCACCTTCTGTCGTCTGTCCATACATGTCAAGTCCCGGTCAGCTGCCTTGTAAAGGCACGTGACACATGAGAACCAAACAGGTATATCAGCCTTCTGTCAGATATTTCGCGATTCCATCTACTGCTTTTTCTTCGTCTGTTCCGTCTGCGGTGACCACTACCTGCTCTCCTGCGGTTAGGCACAAGGTCATCATTCCCATGATGCTCTTGGCATTTACCCTTCTGGAGTCGCATTCCACGTAGATGCTGCTGTCATACTGGCTGGCCACCTGAACAAGCATAGCCACAGGCCTGGCCTCCAGCCCGGATTCCAGCTCAATCGTAACTGTTCTTCTTGTCATAATTCTCCTCCTCATTCCTCCGAATGGGCAGCCTCCCATTCTGACGCCGCGCTTTTCTCCCTCAGCTCCTCTGCCAGGATACTCAGCTTTCTAAGCCTGTGGTTGACTCCTGATTTTCCGACAGGAGGGTCCAGGGCTTCTCCCAGTTCCTTTAAAGATGCCTCCGGCCTCTCAAGTCTCAGCCTGGCTGTCTCTCCCAGATTCCGCGGAAGCTGGTCCAGGCCCAGAGTCTCTTTAATGTACGTGATGTCCTCCACCTGTTTCACGGCTGCGGACACCGTCTTATTGATATTTGCAGTTTCACAGTTCACCTGTCGGTTGACGCTTCCCCGCATCTCCTTGAGAATTCTGATATTCTCAAGCTCCATCAGCGCTACCGGCGCCTCCATCACACTAAGGAGCTTTACGATCTGGCTGCCCTCCTTAATGTAGACAACAAAATACTTCTTCCGCTGTACAATCTTTGCCTCCATATCAAAGGTCGCGATGATGTCCTGAAGCTGTCTGGCTTTAGGACGGGTCGTACACGCAATCTCAAAATGGTAGAACTTCTCAGGGTCGCTAATGGACCCTGCTGCCAGAAACGCACCGCGCAAGAATGCTCTCCTGCAGCACGGGTTCTGAATCACCAGATTCCCCACCACAGACAGATTCTCACCTATCTCCCCTCGCTCATCCAGAAGTTTTGTGGCGAGAAGAATGTTTCTCGCGTCACCGTCCTCTGAAACCACTACTATAAAAGTACGATTCTTCTTCAGATAAGCATTGCGACGGATGATGATATCAGTACTAATATTAAATGTTTTTTTCAATAATGTAAAGTACTTTCTCGCAACTGCCACATTTTCTGTGCTGATTTTTATACTGTAGCTGTCATCCTCATCAATCTCCACCCTGCCGCACAGGCTGATAATCGCCGCGATCTCAGCGATCTGGCAATGTCTGGCAGTGCTCTCCTGCCTGGATAATTCTTCCTTCACCCTGGACGAAAATGACATAACAAGTTCCACCTCTATTTCTTTTGCCTGCTGTCCTTCTCCACATCTCTGTGTTCGATCTTAAGCCCCAGCTCCCTGTGAGCCTTCAAATGGCGGTACAGGGCATCGGCGATGGTGACAGACCGGTGCTTGCCTCCCGTACAGCCGATTCCGATGACCAGCTGATTCTTCCCCTCCAGCACATAGTTAGGTATGAGGAAATCCAGCATGTCCGTCAGCTTTTTCAAGAATTCCTCCGCCGTTCCCCCCTGCATCACATAGTCCTGGACTGGCTGCTCCTCCCCTGTCCGCCCGCGAAGTTCCTCCACATAGTAGGGATTGGGGAGAAATCGGACGTCGAACACCAGATCTGCGTCGGCGGGAATTCCGTACTTAAAACCAAAAGAGAGAACGGTGACAAACAGATTTTCATAGTTTTGATCTTCCATAAAAATTCTCTCCAGCTCCTGCCTCAGCTCCCTGGTCAGCATCTGGCTGGTATCTATGATCAAATCTGCCTTTTTCTTCAGAAACGCCAGCTTCGCCCGCTCCTTCTCGATTCCCTGGTCCACTCTTCCTCCTCCCGAGAGGGGATGGTTCCTTCTGGTCTCCTTGTACCGTTTGATCAGCACCCGGTCCCCCGCATCCAGAAAAAGAATTTTGTGAGAGATGGATTTCTTCTTCCAGGTGTCAAAGATTCCGTCCAGCATGGAGAGCTCCTCCCCGCTGCGGATATCGATGCCAAGGGCCACAAGGCTGTGTTCATGACCGTCCAGAACCAACTGAGCGAATTTCTCCATAAGGGGAATCGGCAGATTGTCCACGCAGTAGTAGCCCATGTCCTCCATCATCTTCAGGGCCACGGTCTTCCCTGCCCCCGACATTCCCGTCACGATCACCAGCTTCATAGTCTTCTCCTTTGTCCGCTTTCATTGGTTTTTCAGCTGTTTTATCTCCGGTTCCAGCTCCACACCGAACTGTTCTCTCACCCGGAGAGCCACCTGGCGGCACAGTTCGGTCACATCCGCCGCGGTGGCGCCTCCCCGGTTGATCACAAACCCGCAGTGCTTCTCCGACACCTGAGCGCCTCCCACGGAAAATCCTCTCAGGCCTGCGTCGTCGATGAGCTTGCCTGCGAAATAACCGGCAGGCCGCTTGAACGTGCTTCCCGCGCTGGGATACTCCAAAGGCTGCTTTTCCCTTCTTTTTGCGGCCAGCTCTTCCATCCTGCCGCAGATGGCCTGGCGATCTCCCTGCTCGAGCTTAAAGGACGCCTCCAAAACCACATAGCCTTTCCCTGCAACACAGCTGGTTCGGTATCCAAGCTGCAGCCGATCCGCATCCAGAATTAATACCTGACCGTCCCTGTCAAGGATCTTGGCCCACACAAGCACATCCTTCATCTCAAACCCGTAGGCACCTGCGTTCATGACCACCGCACCTCCCACGGTTCCCGGAATTCCCGCGGCAAATTCCAGGCCGGTGAGAGAACCTTCGGCCGCCTTCCGGGCTGCACGGGACAGCAGAGTCCCTGCCTCCGCCCTCACTTCTCTTCCCTCCAGGGTGCACCTGCACAGCCCTTCCGTGGACAGGACCACTCCGTCATACCCCTCATCGCTCACCAGAAGATTGCTGCCATGTCCCACCACATACCAGGGAACCGCCTCCTGCCGGCACAGCCTCACCGTCCTTATCAGTTCCTCCTGTGTATCCGGCCTCACATAGTACGCCGCCGGTCCTCCTATGCGGAAGGTAGTATGATTTGCCATGGGTTCGTTCCGGATGACACGTTCCTCCTGCACCACGCTCCGCAGCTTCTCATAAATTTCCCTCATCCCTGATCCCCTGACTTTTAATTTTCGATTTTGGGCCTGGACAGATTGGCCTGGACGCGGTTGTACAGTTCTTTCGCCGCGTTGTAGCCCATTTTTTTCTGGCGGTAATTGATAGCCGCAGTCTCCACTATGATGGCAAGATTTCTTCCCGGCCGGATAGGAATGGCGTGACACACTACCTGATTACCTAAAAATTCCGTGTACTGATCTTCCATGCCCAGACGGTCATACTCCTTGTCCCTGTCCCACTCTTCCAGCTTGATAACCATGTCGATGCTCTGAGTATCCTTGATGCTCTCCACGCCGTAGAGACTTTTCACGTCGATGATTCCTATGCCCCGCAGCTCGATAAAATGCTTGGTGATATCCGGTGCGGAGCCGATCAGCGTCTCGTCGCTCACCTTGCGGATCTGAACCACGTCGTCGGTGACCAGGCGGTGCCCCCTTTTGATCAGCTCCAGAGCCGCCTCGCTCTTGCCGATGCCGCTCTCCCCCATGATCAGTACGCCCTCCCCAAACACGTCCACCAGCACCCCGTGAATGCTGATGCTGGGAGCCAGCTTCACTTTCAGCCACCGAATGATCTCCGCCATCAGCTCCGACGTGCTCTGATCAGAAACCATGCAGGGCACATCATAGTGATTGCACAGCTCCAGCACATACTCCTCCGGCACGAACCCCCTGCTGAAGATCAGGCAGGGAATCTTCTCGGCGAGAAGCCGGTCAAACACTTCTTTCTTCTTTTCCGGGTCCATCTGCCTGATATACTCCTGTTCCACAAACCCGATGATCTGTACCCTGTCCTTGTCAAAATGATCAAAAAAACCTGCCAGCTGCAGAGCAGGACGGTTCACGTCCGGATGGCTGACCACAGCTTTCTCCACATCGATCTCCGGAGTGACATGTTTCAGCTTCATTTTCTCTATCAGTTCCGCAATGGTTACTCCATACATGTTCTTCCTTCTCCTTATTTTAAAAGTCCGCCGCCGAGCAGCCCTGTCTATCTGAAAAACCGATACACGCTCTCTGCAGCCTTCCGGGTCATCCCCGGCGTCTTCATCAGTTCCTCCACCGTGGCCTCCTTCACTGCCTCCAGAGATCTGAATTCTTTCATCAGCGCCTTCCGCCTGGCCGGCCCTATGCCGGGAATATCGTCCAGAACAGACTTTACCTGGCTTTTTCCCCGCAGGCTTCGGTGATATTCTATGGCAAACCGATGAGCTTCATCCTGGATTCTGGTGATGAGGCCAAAGCCCTCCGAATGCCTGTCGATAGGAACTTCCATATTGTTGTAGTACAGCCCTCTGGTGCGGTGGTTGTCATCCTTCACCATGCCGCACACCGGTATGGACAGCCCCAGTTCTTTCAGAACCTCCTGGGCGATGTTCACTTGACCCTTTCCCCCGTCCATCATCAAAAGGTCGGGAAACCTGGTAAAACTGCCCAGTTTCTGGTCCATCCCTTCTTCCTTCAGCTCCTCGGCCTCTTTCATCCCGTGGGTAAACCGGCGGGTCAGCACTTCCTTCATGGAGGCATAGTCGTTGGGGCCTTTCACTGTCTGTATCTTAAACTTCCGGTAATCGCTGCGCTTGGGCCTGCCGTCCTCATAGACCACCATAGAGCCCACGGACTCTAAGCCGCTGGTGTTGGAGATATCATATGCCTCCACCCTCCGGAGCCGCTCAAGTCCTATGAGGCCGGCGATCTGGTTCATGGCCCCGATTGTTCTCAATTCTTCCCGTTTGATCTTCTCTTTATCCTGGGACAACACCAGTGCCGCATTCTTCTGGGCCAGCTCCACCAGACGTTCCTTCTGACCCTTCTGGGGAATCACGATCTTCACCTTCTGTCCCCTCTTTGCCGTCAGCCAGCGGATGAGAATCTGGCTGTCCTCCGGGTCCTCCTGCATCCACAGTTCCCTGGGCACAAAAGGCGTCCCTGAATAGAACTGCTTTACAAAGCTGGTGAGAATCTGCTGCCTGCTCTCCTCTGCACCCACGGTCACATGAAAATGGTCCCTGCCTATGATCTTTCCTTCCCTGACAAAGAACACTTGCACTACCGCGTCGGTATCATCCTTGGCCATGGCGATGATGTCTCTGTCCTCCATACTGCTGCTGGTAATCTTCTGCTTCTGGGCTACCTTCTTCACGCTCTCCAAAAGATCTCGGTACTCGATGGCCTTCTCAAAATCCATCTGTTCTGCCGCGTCCGCCATCTTCTGCTCCAGAAGCCGGAGCAGATTGGTGTAATGTCCGTTTAAAAATTCCAGAACCTCCTCCACGGACCGGCTGTATTCCTCCCTGCCTATGTAACCCTGGCAGGGGGCGTCGCACTGTTTGATGTGGTAGTTGAGGCACGGGCGCTCTTTCCCCATGTCTCTTGGCAGGTTCCTGCTGCATGTGCGTATCCGGTACAGCTTGTGTATCAGATCCACCGTGTCGTTAACCGCCCCGCCGCTGGTGTAAGGACCGAAATACCGGTCCTTATCCTTCCTCATGGTTCTCGACACCATGACCCGTGGGAAGTCCTCGCTCACCGTCACCTTGATGTAGGGATAAGCCTTGTCGTCCTTCAGCATGGTGTTGTACCGGGGCCTGTGCTCTTTGATCAGATTGCATTCCAGAACCAGCGCCTCCATCTCCGAGTCCGTGACAATATACTCAAACCTGGCGATTCGGGAGACCATCTGCTCGATCTTGGCCGTCTTGTTCCTGCTGCTCTGAAAATACTGGCGCACCCGGTTTTTCAGACTGACGGCCTTTCCCACGTAGATGATCTCATCCCTGGCGTCATGCATAAGATATACTCCCGGCTGAGCCGGAAGTTTTTTTAATTCTTCCTCAATATTGAATACCTGTTCCATCACCGAAGCCTTCCGCCGTCAAATTTCCTGCGCATCTCCAGATAGTGCTCTATGGACCGCATCTGATCCTCCATGTCCCCCGTCCCTTTCGGAAGGTCCAAAGACTCGCAGAGAATATCCGTCTCCTCCTGGCTGACTTTCCCCTTCATGGCCCACAGAAGCTCTGCCTTCACGCCGAAATCCTCTGTCTCCACGAATCGCAGAAGAAGAGGATTCAGCTTTCCCTGCGTCTCCTCCCTTTCAGGCTCACCACTCTCCTCCTGTTTCCCGCCGCCGGTCTCACCAGTCCCGGGCCCGGCGCACAGCCCCGACCTGTCCACTTTCTCAAACCGGTACTTCTGATCTGCCCAAGGATATTTCTCCCTGTCTGTCTCCTCTGCAAACATGGCAAGCGGCCTGGCGTAGACCTTGTAATCGCCGTAGAGAGCCTGATACACCACCAGCCTCTCTCCCGTCTCCGTGTGCTCCGCCACCGCAATAACCTGATAAAGTTTCCCTTTAAAGTGCCGGTAAAGCTCTCCCGGCGCAGGAGTTCTGTCCATATGGTTCCTCCTCATCTCTGTCGTTCCTGCCCTATATGCCGAAACCTTTTCCGCAAATACTCCGGTCTGTCTTCCCTGCGGCGCGGAAGCTCCGGATGCAGAAGCTAAGCCGCCTCGCCTTCGGCCTGATTATCCAGACTTCCCGTGGTTTTGGACTGCTCCGGCATCTCTTTACCTGTCTCCTGGGAGGATTTCAGAGCCCCCCAGTGGTACCGGCACGCCGCGCTCCAGAGAATCCACTCGTCATATCCCGCATCATAGACTGCCTGAATCTGCTGGGCCACCTGCTCGTCCCCATACTCTATATAGTAATCCAGATATGAGGCTGTAAAATCCTGAAGCCAGGGACGGACCACGATCTCATGGCCTTCTTCTTTCCCATGGTCGCCCAGAGCCTCCTTGGAACCTTTTAAGGCCGCCAGAATAGTGTCATAGGGCTTGGTGTCCGGATGGTCGATGCCGAAGTACCCGTCTCCGTAATGGGACGGATAAATCATGGGGCATATATAGTCCAGATGGTCTGCCATATCCCCGTAGGACTGGCCCACCGCGTCTGAATCCACCCCTCCGCCTATAATGGCCCCAAACACATCCGCAGCCACAAACACGCCTTCTTCCGACAGTCTCTCATAAGCATATTCTATAAATTCCGTAATAATGTCTGTTTTGCTCCGTCCACGGGTATCTTCCTGGTCATACACCACATTGTTGACACCCCGTTCCGTGGAAAAGCGGATATAGTCAAACTGTACCTCGTCAAATCCCATCTTGTGAGCCTCAATGCCCACCTCCACCAGATAATCCCAGACTTCCTGCTTGTACGGATTCACCCACGCCATGCCTTTGTTGTCCCTGTACATGCTTCCGTCCGCCAGTTTCAGGGCCAGGTCCGGCTTCAATTCGGGAAGATACGGGTCTCTGAAAGCCACTATCCTGGCTATAGTATATATATTATGCTCTTTCAGCGTCTTCATCAAACCTTCCATATCAGGGATGAACCGCTTCACGGCCGCGATCTCACTGACCATAGGCGAATCCATGGAAAAAGTGATCCTCCCGTTGTCATCCTTCACGTCGATGACTACCGCGTTGATCTCCGTCTCATCAATATGTCTGATAATCTCATCCATCAGCTCCTTTGTCCCCGCCACATAGGCAGAGATATACACGCCTTTTACCTTCACCTGGTTTTTCTGGAGCTCCTGGGAAGCAGATTCCGTGATAATATGGATCTCTTTATCCGACATCTTTATCTCTTTTTCCTGTTTTTCCTCCTGCCCCCGGGTCACTACCACCGGCGCAGGCATGGTCGCCTCTTCTTCTGTCCGTTCATATCGTTTGCATCCGCTTGCCAGCACAATGCACACCAACAACAGGCTTAGTTTTGCTTTCATGACTTCTCCCTCTGTCTTTGGTATCTTGTCTTTCTATTATATCACATTTTTTTCGGTTTGAAAATAGCCCCCTCCGCCCCGCTTCAGCTTTGGCTATCCCGGCCGTTACTGTTCACAGGTATCCTGTGAACGTAACAGCATATGCCCATTTTAAATCGCCTACGGCGATGGGGCATATGCTTTGGCCCCATAACTGTACTGGCCCATGACTAATCAGCAGGGTGATTAGTCATGGTGTGAACACTCCTGGTCCTCCAGGGCACGGATAATCTCCAGAGGATGGGCCGCCAGAAATCTGGGATGGAAAGCCTCAAGCTCATCTCTCCCTCTGAATCCCCATGTGACTCCCACCGTGTCCATCCCTGCCGCCAGCCCTGTCTCCATATCCGTGTTTGTGTCACCCACATACAGACACTCTTCCGGCGTCACTCCCAGAGTTTTAGCCGTGTAAAGGGCCCCCTGAGGGTCCGGTTTTCTCTTCAGCCCCGGTCTCTCCCCTGTAATCAGATCAAAATACCCTCTGCCATACACCTTTTCAATGTTGGCCACCGCCTGGGGAGCCGCCTTGTTGGTCAGCACCGCCAGCTTCATGCCCCGGTCTTTCATCCAGGCCAGAAGCTCCTTCATCCCGTCGTAAGCCTCCACCTGATACAGACAGTTCTCCTCAAAAATCTCACAGTACATGTTGAGAGCCTTCTCCAGATTGACAAGCTCCCTGTCCCCCCGGTATATGAGAGCTCTCTCCACATATTTTTTATATCCCTCCCCCACAAATACTTTTGTGCAGGCTTCGTCCACAGGCTCATAGCCCAGCTGTTCCAACATCAGATTGATAGTTTTATTTAACGCGTGCACCGTGTTGATCAAGGTGCCGTCCAAGTCAAAAATACAGCATTTGTACATAAGAGCCCTCTCCTCATCTCATATAGGTGCCTCTATCCTACCACAATTGCTTCTATTTCTCAAGATTAGAAAAAACGTAAGAAATATTTGGTTGACCCTGCGTTAGATATAAAGTAGAGTTTACAAAGTACAGACAAAACAGAAGCGGAGGAATTTTATGAAACGTTTTCTTTATATTGCGCTGAGTGCGGCGCTTATAGAAGGTGCGGTGTTTGGGGGCATCCCCTCAGCGGCCAGGGCAGAAACCACACAGTCAGGTCCCGGAACAGGAGCCGGCGCTGTTGTGGGCCCCGGGATAGGGCTGGACACTTCTCTGGGGCCCGGCTATGTTCCCTACACCCCTCCCAAGGAGATCGGACCCGGCATCCCCGACGAAGAGCCGGAGCAGCCCGGTTCAATCGCTGAAATTGTGACAGTTCCCAACGATTTTCTTGATAAGCCCATCGGGAACCCTGTGGTACGGCCTGTGGACAGATATACCCATCAGCAGATGGAAGCAGATATTCAGGCCCTCAAGGATCGCTACGGCCACAGACTGCAGGTCAATGTCATCGGCTGGTCCCGGGACGGAAAAGCCATATATGAGATCGTCGTGGGCAGTCCCGACGCGCCAAGGCATGTGCTTCTGCAAGGCGCTATCCACGGAAGAGAGTACATGACTCCCCTCCTGATGATGAATCAGGTGGAACTGGCTCTCGCCAACTACGATACCGGCCACTACGACCACATGGCACTGGCGGACATGTTTCAGCAGACAGCCCTCCATTTTGTACCTATGACCAATCCCGACGGTGTGGCCGTCTCTCAGTTCGGCCTGGACGGCATCCGCTCCGAGGACCTGAGGCAGGAGATACTCGCCAGCTATGCCCGGGATGTGGAGGCAGGCAAGACAAGCGCCCCTCTGGAACACTATCTTCCCTACTGGAAGAGCAACGGGGCAGGGGTGGACCTGAACAACAATTTTCCTGCCCACTGGGATGAGATGCTGCTCCCCACCGATGCAGGTTCTTTCGCCAACTGCAAGGGAGTCTCTCCGCTCTCGGAGCCGGAGAGCCAGGCTCTGGCCGCCCTCTCCAGCCAGAGAAGCTGGTCCGCAACCATAAGCTATCACTCCATGGGCAATATCATCTACTGGGATACAGAGGGCAACCAGGCTGCCGAGTCTTCTTTTGCTCTGGCCCAGAGCGTATCCCAGGTCACGGGTTACGGCATCAACGGCAGCAAAGGAAAAGGCGGATACAAAGACTGGATGCAGCTCAACGGACAGACGGCCCCCAGTATCACCATAGAAGTGGGAGGCGTGGCCTGTCCCATGCCCCTTGACGAATACGCCTCTGTGTGGAACCAGAACAAGTCTGTGTGGGCCAGGGTTATGGCGTTCGTCATATCTCGTTGACACTATGTTTTAATGATGATACAATGGCCTTACAAAAATACATAGTGAGGTACAACTTATGAGAAAGAACCTACTGGCTGGAGCATTTCTGGTGATAAGCACCGGACTCGCGGCATGCGGAAACAGCTCCCAGCCGGCAGCAACAGACGCTGCCGCCACCACCCAGGAAACTACCACGGCTGCCGCCACCGCAGCCCCGGAGACCACCGCGGCTGCCACCACTGCCGCCACGGAGACCAAGGTTGTCACAGGAGAAGCCGAAGGATACGGCGGACCCATCACAGCGGAGGTAACTCTTGACGGCGAAAAGATCGTGGATCTGAAGCTGACCGGAGACCAGGAGACTCCTGCTATCGGCGGAGCCGCCCTGGAGACACTGCAGGCGGCAATCATTGAAAAAGGCGGTCTGGACGGTGTGGATGCCGTAGCCGGAGCCACCTGGACTTCCAACGGCGTATTTGACGCCGTGCGTTCTGCCCTGGGTATCGAGTCCCAGGAGTCGGAGGGTAAAGAACAGGCGGAAGTGACAGCCACCGGACTGTCCCACGGCATCGGATTTGCCTCCAGCGGACGTTTGGGGCCCGGTAAAGATGATCAGGAGACAGGTGTGTACAGTTTCAATGAAGTCATCGCCTATGTGCTGTTCGATGACAGCGGCAGAATCCTGGATCTGGAGGTAGATCAGCTGGAGGTGGCGACCCCAAACTATGACGGCGAGCACATGCCTCACCTCACAGGTTTTCCAGGCCAGTCCTACAACGCGGATGAAGACCACGACGAGAAGGTGGATACGGTTCTTGAGCAGACTGATGACACATTCCTGGCCGAGGTTGGTTCCTGGACCACCAAGCGGGAGCGGGGCGACACTTACAAGCTGAACTCCGGCACCTGGACCGACGAGATGGAACTGTTCGAGGAGACCTTCCGGGGTATGACCGTGGAAGAAGTAAACCAGTGGTACGCGGCTTACTGCTCCGATTTAAACGGAAGACCTCTCCACGGAACTTCCGAGAAGGAAGAAGATGTAAAGAAATACGAAGCTCTAAGCGATGACGAGAAGGCAGCGCTGGATGCCATTTCCGGAGCTACCATGTCTTTAAATGACGGACACGGCAACATCATCGCCGCTATCCAGAAGGCCTATGACTACAGACGGCCTGTGGAGACAGACAGCGTGGCAAAGATCGGTCTGGGCATCACCAACACCGGACGCTTAGGCCCCGGCAAGGATGACAAAGAGATCGGCGTGTACAGTTTTAACACCCAGGCGGCTGGCGCATGCTACGACGCCGACGGCAAGATCATCGCCCTCTACACAGATGTGATGGAGATAGCCACCCCCAATTATGACGGCGAGCATATGCCTCACCTGACAGGTTTCCCCGGACAGTCCTACAACGCGGACGAAGACCACGACGAGAAGGTGGATACCATCCTGGAACAGACCGACGATACCTTCCTGGCCGAGATCGAAACCTGGGCCACCAAGCGTGAACGGGGCGACACCTACAAGCTGAACTCCGGCACCTGGACCAACGAGATGAACATCTTTGAAGATTTCTTCGCAGGCAAGACTACCGACGAGGTCACCGCATGGTACCAGGCAGCCTGCTCCGACTTAAACGGCCGGCCGCTTCACGGAACCTCGGAGAAAGATGAGGATGTGAAAAAGTATGAGGCCCTCACCGACCAGCAGATCGAGGAGCTGGACGGCATCTCCGGCGCCACCATGAGTCTGCGGGATCCCCACGGAAACATTCTCGGAGCCATCGAGAAAGCCTGGGCTGCCGCCAAAGATACCAACATCACTGTAGAATAAAGATTTTTATACAAACCCCCTGCTGTTTTCATGCGCAGGGGGTTTGCCGCAGAAAGGAAAAATATATGTTAAACATCGGCTGTCATCTCTCCTCCTCCAAAGGGTATCTGGCTATGGGGAAGGCTGCAGTGAGCATCAATGCCAGCACCTTTCAGTTTTTTACCAGAAATCCCCGGGGAGCCAGAGCCAAGGCCCTGGACCCAAAAGACGTCTCCGCTTTTCTGGAGTATGCCCGGGAGCACCGTATAGAAAAAATCCTGGCTCATGCCCCCTACACTCTGAACGCCGCTTCTGCCGACCAGGGAATCCGGCAGTTCGCCAGAAACACCATGGCGGACGACTTAGAACGCCTGGAACACACCCCCGGAAACTGTTACAACTTCCATCCGGGAAGCCATGTGGGACAGGGAACCGAGACGGGGATCTCACACATCGCCTCCATGCTCAACCAACTGCTTAGGCCTGACCACACCACCACTGTCCTTCTGGAGACCATGGCTGGAAAAGGCAGTGAGATCGGCAGGGAATTTGAAGAACTCCGAGAGATCCTGGACCGTGTGGAACTGTCCGGGCACATGGGCGTCTGCCTGGATACATGTCATGTGTGGGACGGAGGCTATGATATCGCCGGGCATCTGGATGAGGTGCTGAACCATTTTGATCATGTCATAGGTCTGACACGGCTGAAAGCCGTCCATCTCAACGACAGCCAGAATCCTCTGGGAGCCCGCAAGGACCGCCATGCCAAAATCGGCCGTGGCCATATAGGCCTGGAGGCCATGGTGCGGATTGTCAATCATCCTGCATTAAAACACCTCCCCTTCTATCTGGAGACCCCCAACGAGCTGGACGGGTATGCCCAGGAGATCCTGCTGCTCAGGGAACATGCAGGATGACCACCGGTCCCAACAGACCGGAATATGACGCATATCACAGTCTCACTCTCTCCGCTCCTACAGCCTCCCCGAAGGCACGGTCGTGCTCCACGCACAGGAGGGTGGGCTTCCAGGTTCGAATCAGCTCCTCAATCTGCATTCTGGAGTAGATGTCTATATAATTCAGCGGCTCATCCCAGATATACAGATGGGCCTGCTGACAGAGACTTCTTGCTATGAGTACCTTTTTCTTCTGACCTTCACTGTAGCATTCCATAGGCTTATCAAACTGTTCCCTGGAGAAATCCAGTTTTCGCAGGAGTGCTTTCATCAGAGGTTCCTCCACTTCCCATCGCGCTGCATATTCCTCGAGACTTCCTTTTAAATCGGATGTATCCTGAGAAATATAAGATATCTTCAGTCCGCTGCCGGTCTCCAGAATTCCTTCCACTACTTCCGGATCCATATCTGTCTCCTCTGATCTCCTGACCCCATATCCTGCGGACACAGGCATCGCTCTGCTGTCCGGACTTTCCGCGCCGCCATCCTCCGTCCCGCCGGCTCCTGACCGATTCAAAACCGCCTTGATCACGCTGGACTTTCCGCATCCGTTTTTTCCGTCCAAGATCAGGCAGCAGCCCCGGGGCACCTGGAAATTTACGGGTCCGCACACGGTTTTTCCCCCGTATCCCACCTGAACCTCCCTGGCTCTCACCAGTATCTCCTTGTGGTAGGAAAGAGGATTCAGTTTCAGAGGCTGGGCCGTCTCCACATTTTTCAAAAGTCCCTTCTTCTCCTCTATGGCTCTCTCCTGACGCCTCTCCAGATTCTTCCTTCTCTGCTGCATTCTCCGGGACTTCTCCCCTATATACGCCCTCCGGGCTCCCATATTTTTCTCGTACTTTCCCGATCTGCACCCGATCTTGGATGCCTCTATCTGGTCGCCCCAGTTTCTCGTCCGCCTGGCTGCCTCCCCCAGGCGTCCGATGTCCTTTTTCAGCTGCTGCTGCCGTTCCAGCTCAAAGGCGTCCCTGCGCTCTTTGTTCTCAAACCACACAGAAAAATTCCCTTTCTGCACCTGTATATCCTCACGGTTGACAGACAGCATATGGTCCACACAGGAATCAAGAAACGCCCTGTCATGGGACACCAAAATAAAACCTTTTTTCTGACTCAAATACTGCCCCAGCAGCTGCCTGCCCTCCAGATCCAGGTGGTTGGTAGGCTCGTCGATAAGCAAAAAATGATTCTCCCGCAGGAACAGGGCCGCAAGCAGCACTTTCGCCTGCTCCCCCCCTGAGAGAGTGCAGAAGGGACGATAGAGAACCTCTTCCTTCACCTTCAGCTTTCCCAGTTCCTTTTTCAGCTGCCAGAACTCGATGTCCGGCATCTGCCCCAGAATCACCTCCAGCACATCTGCCTCCACATTCTCCACGGGAAACGGAAAATAGTCGAACTCCACACTTGCCTCTATACTCCCCTGATACTCATATTTTCCCTGGAGAAGCCTTAAGAACGTGGTCTTTCCCCTCCCGTTTCTCCCTGTAAAGCCCAGTTTCCAGTCCGTATCGATCTGAAATGACACAGACTCAAACACCGGGTCGCTGCTCCCCTCATAGGTAAATGAGAGGTCGGTTACACGAATCAATGACATAAACATTCCCCCTTCATGTATCTGTCCCCGGGACCTTTTGACACACCGGATTCGGCATGCCGGACAAATCTGCTCCCACGGACAGCAAAAATGGCTGCAAGAATCACTCCTTCCCGCAGCCATCAATACACAAAGTTTCCCTGTAACCGAAACCTGATATAAAAATAAGGGGCGGAGAGGTACACATTCCTGCAGAAACAAGCATAAGAAATAAGCAGGTTAACCCTGCTCTCCCTATACAGTTGCGCTGGCAGAAATATTACCTCATCCTTTCACCCCTCTCCTGTCTGTTTTCTGCATTCTAACACGATTCTCACCTGCTGTCAATGTATTTCTCGCCCTTTCTCAGATACCTGGCCGCCAAATGTTACTGTTCACAGGCAATGTCAATTAGTTAAGCGAATTCTGCCTTTGCCCCCATAACTGTACCGGCCCATGACTAATCAGCGGGGTGATTAGACATGGTGTGAACATTAACCGCCAGATACCCATTCAGAGTCCCAAGGACTATACCTCCAAGAACATCCGTCGGAAAATGAACAAACAGATACATCCGGGAAAATCCTATGAGAGCAGCCAGAGCCAAGGCGGCCCACCCCCACTTTCTCTCGAAACACCAGATGCACACCGCCCCTTCAAAAGAAACAAGTGTGTGACCTGAGGGAAAGGAGTAATCCCGTGGGACTGACACCAAAAGAGGAACCCAGGGTTCAATCCAGCAGGGACGGCTTCTGGCGATCACGTTCTTCAGCACCAGATTGCCTGCCACATATCCTGCCCCCATGGAGAGAGCCATGGCAACTCCCATTCTCCTGGTTTTTGGAATGACACAGAAGATCCCTGCCAGGACCAGCCACAGCTCCCCATGATTGGCAAGGCTGCTGACAAACACCATCACCTGATCCAGCCACGGGGTGTGAATCTCCTGCAGCAGATGAAGAAATCCAAATTCCCAGTTCACGCTGTCCCTTCTCCCTTCTCATATTGGGGTAAATTCTTTTTCCCGATGACGGATTCCGCGTAATTCACCGATGCCATGGCATCCCTGCAGTACCTGTCCGCCCCGATGGTCCGGGCGTACTTTTCCGTCAGCACCGCGCCTCCCACCATCACTTTGACCCAGGGAGCATATTCCCTCAGTCTAACGATAGTCTCCTCCATGCTGGGCACCGTGGTGGTCATCAGGGCGCTCAGGCCCACAAGAGGCGCCTTTCGCTCCACCGTCTCTTTAACGATCTTTTCCGGCGGCACGTCTTTACCCAGATCTACCACCTCATAGCTGTAGTTTTCCAGCAGCACTTTCACAATATTTTTTCCGATATCGTGTATATCCCCCTTCACCGTGGCCAGGATAACAATCCCTTTCTTCTCTCGGCTCTGACCCTTTTCAGCCATCTGATCCTTGATCACCTGAAAAGCCGCCTTGGCCGCCTCGGCGCTCATGAGAAGCTGAGGGAGAAACAGAGTCCCCTTCTCGAACTCTTTCCCCACATAGTCCAGGGCAGGTATCATCTCATTGTTGATAATATCCAGGGCCTCCCTCTCCTCAAGAAGAGTCTTCGCCGTCTCGTGAGCTCTCTCCTTTAACCCACGGCAGATACAGTCTCCCAGACCCATCTGCCGTGAACCGGAAGGGACAATCTGGCCGAATCCTGTCCCGGCCCCTCTGTCTGTCCCCGCTTTGGCAGACCCCTGACCCGGGGCCGGATCCCCGCTTCCAGCCTGTCCCCCGTACATCCGGATATAGTCACCGCACTGCCCGTCCAGATCTGCCAGCGCCCGGAAGCTGTAGTAGGACTGCATCATGACCTGGGAGTTGGGATTGATGATAGCCGCGTTGAGGCCGTCTGCCATAGCCATGGTGAAAAACGTGCTGTTGATCAGCTCCCTCTGAGGAAGGCCGAAGGAGATGTTGGACACTCCCAGGATAGTCTTACCCCCCAGTTCGTCCCTCACTCTCCGCAGGGTCTCCAGCGTAGTCAGAGCCCCCCGGCTGTCAGAACTGACCGTGAGGCACAGGCCGTCGATCAAAATATCTTCTTTTCCGATTCCGTACTCTGCCGCTGTGGCGTAAATTTTCCTGGCGATCCGGATCCGCCCTTCTGCCGTCTCGGGGATTCCCCCCTCGTCCAGAGCGAGGGCCACCACCACGCCGCCGTAGTGCTTCACCAGAGGAAATACCTCCCTCATGGACTCTTCCTTTCCGTTGACCGAGTTGATCAGAGGTTTCCCGTTGTAAATGCGCATGGCCCGCTCCATGGCCTTTGTGTCCGAGGTGTCGATCTGCAGAGGCAGATCGATCACACTCTGCAGTTCCTTCACCACCTCCTCCATCATCCGGGGTTCATCGATCTCCGGGAGCCCTACATTCACATCCAGCACATGGGCGCCGTGGTCCTGCTGCGTCACGCCCTCCTGGAGAATGTACTCCAGATTGTGGTCTCTCAAAGCCTGCTTGAATCTGGACTTCCCTGTAGGATTGATCCTCTCCCCGATGATGACCGGGTCCCTTCCGATCACCACCCCGTGGGTGTAGGAGGACACAACCGTACGGTTCTTTCTCTCCGGCAGCACCTGCTCCTTATCCCAGCACCGCTCTGTCAGTCTTCTGATGTGATCCGGCGTGGTGCCGCAGCAGCCTCCCAGCACATTGGCCCCCATGTCCGCGATCTCCTCCATCACCGCTGCAAACCCTTCTTCGTCGATATCATATACGGTTCTGCCGTCCTGACTCCTGGGCAGACCCGCATTGGGATTGACGATCACCGGCACAGACACGTATCTCAGCAGTTCTTTCACGATCTCCTTCATCTGCACGGGTCCCAGCCCGCAGTTTACGCCCAGTGCGTCGACTCCCAGTCCTTCCAGGAGAGCAACGGCGGACTCCACATCGCCCCCTGTGAGAAGTTTCCCCTTCTGGTCAAAGACCATGGTGGCAAACACCGGAAGACTGCAGCTTTCCTTCGCCGCCAGAATGGCCGCCTTGGCCTCGTAGCCGTCGCTCATGGTCTCCACCAGCACCAGATCCGCCCCCGCCCGGCTGCCCGCCGTCACCACCTCTCTGTATATCCTGCAGGCGTCGTCGAAATCCAGATCACCCAGAGGCTTTAAAAGTTTCCCCGTAGGCCCCAGATCCAGGGCCACATACCCTCTTCCTTTTTCCCTCACTGCCTCCCGGGCATTGGCCACAGCCGCCTTAACCATGTCTTCCAGAGAAAATGCCCCTCCGGCCGGATATTTCAGCCTGTTGGCCCCGAAGGTGTTGGTGGTGACAATGTCGCACCCTGCCTCCAGATAATCTCTGTGAATCTTCTTGATTATCTCCGGGTGAAGCAGATTCCAGGTCTCCGGAAGTTCCCCCGCTTTCAGGCCCTTGGCCTGGAGAAGACTCCCCATCCCCCCGTCAAAAAATACTTTTCTCCTCCGGATCTCTTTCAAAATATCCGCGCTCATACTCTCTTCTGCTCCCTTCTGTAGAAATATGGCCGTCTCAATCATTTCTCCTGTAAACACAGTCTACTCTGCCGCAGGACTCACAGCCTTTCACCGTGCAGTTTCTCTCTGCGAGGCTGACGCCGATCACCGCCGTCACCGATTTGGACGGAGCCATGAGCAGGGTGTCCGTGAGGGTGATCCCGATACGCTTCCCCGCCTCCAGGGCCCCCAGCAGAGCCGGCTGACATTCCAGAGAAAAATCCCCGTAGCCGGGGCTGAACCTGGGACGTAGAAAGAGCCCCTTTTCTTGGTACTCCCGCCGAAGCTCTTCATTCACCTGATCGCAGTAATCCTCCAGCATGGCCGCCGCCGCTGCCTGAAGGACCACCGCACGGCTCATCCGGAGGAGGCTGTACCTTCGAATCAGGCTGTCGGCCTGAACCCCCAAGGTGGCGGCAAACAGTATCACTGCCTGACAGTCTTTCAGATTCTTCAAAAGATCCTTGCTGCCGGTCTGAAAACACCCCATATCTGCCACGCCGCCGCCCGGAAAGCTCAGGGGATATTCGCGAAAGCAGCATCTCTTCACCGCCGTCTCCTCCAGCTCCCTCCAGCAGCTCTCGGCCAAGTGAAGAGTCTGTTCATCCGCCTGACTCCTCCCGTACCCCAGATAGCGGAGAGTCTCTTTTATGTTCATCTGTCTGTCACTCCCCGCACTCAAGAATCTCTGACAGGCTTGCCTGGATCCGCGCAGCCACATCCGGCTTGTTCATGGAATACACATGGATACCGTTCACCCCGTTGGCGATCAGGTCTATGATCTGCTCTGTGGCGTAGGCGATCCCAGCCTGTTTCATGGCCGCCGGCCTGTCCCCGAACCGGTCCACTATAGCCTTGAACCGGGAAGGCAGATAAGTTCCCGACATCTGGCAGATACGCCTGATCTGGGACACATTGGTCACCGGCATGATCCCCGCCACCACAGGAACCGTGATCCCCCTCTCCCGGATGCGGTAGAGGTAATTGTAGAGAATATTGTTGTCAAAAAACATCTGGGTTGTGACGAAATCGCATCCCGCCTCCACCTTCTCCTTCAGATAGGTGATATCCTCCGTCTTGTTGGCGGATTCCACATGCCCCTCCGGATAGCAGGCTGCTCCGATACAGAAATCTCCGCTCTGTTTGATCTCTCTGATCAGCTCCGATGCGTACAGATAATCATGGGCCAGCCGTCCCTCTTTCGGTATATCCCCTCTCAGAGCAAGAACATTCTCGATGCCCCTCTCTCTCAGTTCCCGGAGAACGCCCCGAACCTTCTCCCTGGTGGAAGAGACGCAGGTGACGTGAGCCAGGGTGGGAACATGGTATTCGTTGTTCAATGCCGCCGCTATGTCCACAGTATACCTGCTGGTTCCGCCTCCCGCCCCGTAAGTCACGCTCATAAAGGAGGGCGACAGCATGGCGATCTCCCTGGCTGCCGCCTCCACCGTCTCATACTTATCCTCCGTCTTGGGCGGAAACACCTCGAAAGAAAGGGTAGGCCTTCCCTGCCCTAAAATATCTCTGATTTTCATTTGTCTCTTCTCACTCTCCCATAAATATGCTGGCGATAGGGGAATCTCCCGGAAGAATCAGCGTGTCTCCGTTTCCCCCCATAGAAGTCCTGGCCGCGTCCAGAGCCCTGATAAACCCATAAAATTCGGCCCTCTCCGGGGTGTTGTAGGCCGCCGCCAGAATCCGCATATACTCCGCCTCACCCTCTGCCGTGACGGCTGCCGCCTCCGCCTGGGCGTTGGAGATGCTGATAGCTATCTCCCTGTCCGTAGTATTCTGGATGACCTTTGCCTCCGCCTGGCCTTCCGCCTGGTAAGTGGCGGCGATCTTGTCCCTCTCTGAGATCATCCGCTCATAGACCGCCGCCTTGTTGTCCGCCGGGAGATCCAGCTGTTTGGTCTCCACCGCCAGGAGCTTTATGCCGTACTGCTCCATGCTGGTTCCGATATTGTTCATAATGGCCTGGGACAGCTCCCCGTCCCTTCCGCTGATCACATCGTTCTGGCTCATGCTGCTGATCACATTTTTAATAGAATTGTAGACCGTGGTGTCAATCCTTCTCTCCGCGTTGGTGATGGAAGAGTTGAGTGTCTGGGCAAATTTTAACGGATCCGTGATCTGCCACAACACATAACTGTCGCTCATCATGGTCTTCTTGTCCATGGTGATCACATCCGACGCCGCCAGGTCGTAGAGGAGAATCTCTTTGGGCAGGCTGTCCGCCGTCTGGACAAAAGGAACCTTAAAGCTCAGGCCCGCCTTGCTGATGACCCTGCTTACCTTTCCGAATTCCCTCACCAGCTTGTACTCATTTTCCCTGGTGACCACCATGGAATTTCCCAGCGCCACTATAGCCGCCAGCACAATCACAACCGTCGTAAAACTTCCTGCTATTTTTTTCATACCGTCACCTCTCTCAATTTCCGCCTGCCACGTCCGACACTGCCGATCCGGTTCCCGCGGCCCCCGCAGAGCCGGCGGCTGATGGGGGCTGGAGAGACCCGGCAGAACCGGCGCCTCCTACAGAACCGGCGGCCCCTGCAGAAGACTGAACCTGCTGGCTCCCCGCGCCTGTAAAACTCTCCAGAGGAAGAACCGTGTCCACCTGCCCGGTGCCGTCGATGATCACTTTAAGCCTGGGAAGAACGTCCTCCATAGCCTCATAGAACATTCTCTGCTTTGTGACCTGCGGATTCTTCACGTACTCCTCATACATGGCGTTGAATCTGGCCACCTCCCCGTTAGCTTCATTGATCCTCTGAGTCTTCTGGGCCTGAGCCTCCTGCATGATCCGGTCAATCTCCGCTTCCGCTCCGGGCAGCTTCTCGTTCCTGTACTTGTTGGCGTTGTTGATGGCTGTCTCTTTGCCCTGCTTGGCGGTCTCCACCGCCTTGAACGCTTCCATAACCTCCATGGTGGGCGGTTCCGAATCCTGAATCGTCACATTGACCACCTGAAGCCCGATGTCATGCTGCTCCAGTTTTTCCACGATCATCGTCCTGATAGTGGCCTGTATCTCATTTTTCCCCGTAGTCAGCACCGAGTCCACATCGTAGCTTCCTATGACCGTGCGGACGCAGCTCTTGCTGATATTTTTTAAGATCAGCACCGGGTCCTGGGAAGCATACACCGCCTTCACCGGGTCAGACACCTTGTACTCGATGAAAAAATCCACATTGACAAAATTGTAGTCATTGGTGATCATCAGGGAATCTTCCACCCTGCTGGCATTGTCCGCCTGGTCATACCCCAGGGCAAACCCCTGGATGGTGGTGTTCACCTTCTGAACCCTCTGAATCAGCGGAATCTTAAAATGGAGCCCCGGCTCCGTCACGCTGGCTGCCACCCCGAAGGTGGTCAGAACCGCCTGTTCCTGCTCCTCGATGTTGTAAAACGAACCCGTTCCCAAAATCAGCGCCGCCCCGATGCCCGCAGCTGTGAGCGCCGCCTGCTTTACTTTCTTAGCCGTCTTCTTCATCCTCTCTTCCAGATCCGGATTAAAATTTTCCATATGACACCTCTTTTCTCTCCCGGTTTCCCGACTGCAGACGTGACGCTTTCCATCCGCCTGACAATATCTCTGACAATATCTGATAATACTTGTCCGCAATTTACAAATTGCATACGGTTACTATACCACAGGTTTTCCCTTTTGTCACAAAATTATCAGCAGGACTGCCAACGAGACCAGGAAACCGTGACAAGCGCCAAAAGTGCCAAAAGACTTTTTGTGATTTTTTTGTCAATGCTCTTGCTTTTTTTCAAATCTGTGGTACAATTCAATTTAATTTTTGAAACTGCTTTGACCCTGGGAAGTCAAATGTGTGCAGGCTGCCGTCCGCGTATATTCTGCGGACGGCACGCCAAATCCCCCATCTGCCCGGCACCTTTATCCGGGACTTTTTCACTACAAGAGGAGATCAACACATGAATCAGAAAAATCAGACAGGTATCAAAGCATTTTTAGAGCGTAAAAACATTCATCCCACTCTCAAGACCTATTTCATCGACGCCATGGGAGCCATGGCCTTCGGCCTCTTTGCCTCCCTGCTCATCGGAACCATCTTCGCCACCTTAGGCGAAAAATCCGGCATTGAAGTTTTCAATACCATATCCCAGTACGCCAAGGGAGCCACCGGCGCTGCCCTGGGGGTATCCATCGCCTACGCCTTAAAAGCGCCTCAGCTGGTGCTTTTGTCCGCCGCCACCGTAGGTATCGCAGGAAATGACCTGGGGGGCCCTGTAGGCGCTTTTGTGGCTGCCATCGTGGCCGTGGAGCTGGGAAAAATGGTGTCAAAAGAGACCCGGGTGGACATCCTGGTGACTCCCGGCGTCACCATCATCTCCGGTGTCTTCATGGCCCAGTTCGTGGGCCCCGGCGTGTCCGCCTTCATGACCGGATTCGGCAACCTGGTAAAGACCACCACCATGATGCAGCCCTTCTTCATGGGAATTCTGGTGTCCGCCCTCATCGGCATCGCCCTGACCCTCCCCATAAGCAGCGCCGCCATCTGCATCATGCTGAGCCTGGACGGCCTGGCCGGAGGCGCGGCCACCGCCGGGTGCTGTGCCCAGATGATCGGCTTCGCTGTCATGAGCTTCCGTGAAAACGGCATCGGAGGCCTCCTGGCCCAGGGCCTGGGCACCTCCATGCTCCAGATGGGCAATATCGTAAAGAATCCGAAAATATGGCTTCCGCCCACACTGGCCTCCATGGTCACAGGGCCTGTGGCCACCATGGTCTTTCACATGGAAAACATCCCGACAGGAGCCGGCATGGGCACCTGCGGACTGGTAGGCCCCATCGGCGTGTACACCGCCATGGGCGGGGGAACAAACATGTGGCTGGGAATCCTGCTGGTCTGCTTCCTACTTCCAGCCGTGCTGACCTGGGTGTTCGGAGAAGCGCTGAGAAAGGCGGGATGGATTAAAGATGGGGATTTGAAGTTGGAGTTGTAGGAAGAGGATTTTAAGTAACTTTGAGGGCAGTCCGGGTTGGGGGCTGCCCTCAAAGTTTCCTTTAGTTATAAATCTTTTGCGTTTCACATATCCTGTTCTCAATATTGATTATACTCTCTATTTATACTCCTTTTTCAGACAATTACGTATCTTCGCCATATTCCTTTTCGAAATAATCCCTATAGGTTCATCGGGACCAAATCGACGCGTCTCCTGGGCATGTCCCACATAGGTGAAAAAGTTCCCTTGCCTGCCTGATGCCCCTCTCACCGAATACCTGATATACAGATTCCTCTTGCTGATATGGTTTCCCAGCTTGGTGTATCCGTTGCTTTTCGCGATCAGCTTCGCCTTGTGGCGCATCCGCTGGTAATACTTGGAGATCGTTTTCGCCCGAAAGTTCACATGAACTCCGTCAAAGGTAAAGCCAAGAAAATTCAGATAGTTATTTGAACCGCCCGCTTTCTCATGAATCGTCTTCCCGCAGTTTTCTATCCGATTCTCATGAAAATGATAATATTGGGTCTTAGCGGGCTGAAGTTCCAGTCCGGGGAAATCCGAACCATTGAACAATTCACTGATCCTCATCAAAATATAGCTGGCATCCGCCTCCCCGATATGGGGCAGCACGACCATAAAATCATCACTGTACCGCATATACAAACCATGGTACTCTGACACATAATCAGAAATCACTTTATCCGCGGACAGCATATACACATTCGCCAGCACTCCGCTCATAGGGGACCCCTGGGGAATCCCGGGATTCTGATTCTTCTGAATGCGAAACCCGTTCTTCTTTAACTCATCCGGCGATGAAACACGCTTCATCTCATTTAACGCCCGCCGCCCCTTTGAATTGTCCTCCAGGCCGTGTATTTTCAGCAGGTCGGTCAGTTCAACATAACCATACCTTGTGATATTCTTAAACACCGCGTAGTGATCCGGCGGAAGCCTGTCCACATGGAGCAGACTGCACCACTGTTCCTTCAGATATCGGTGATCCAGACGATCAAAAAACTTTGTGAAATCCCCGATCATGATATAGCAGTCACCGCTGTCGAGGATAAACTGAATCGCCTTCTTGGCAAAATCAATATTGTTCTGTTTTCTCAGATTCGTCCGATAGGCGACAGCAGCATCCTGGATCCCCAGCCGGACGCATTCCTCATTATAGCGCTCATTGAGTATAAAATTATAGAGCTGAAAAATACAGCGGTCAATATGGGCAGCGTAACAGATATCCCTGTACTTTTCTTTCATTCCTCCCTTTTCCGCAGAATATTTGCTCATGTCTTTCTTGTAGTGTATAAAGGGATAAAAACCGTGCTTACAAATCTTTTTCGGATCCGAAATATAATCCCAACACTTTGTCAGATCCGTGCGGTAATCAAAATGAGCATAGTATCTCTGACTCTTTTTGACGGCCTTTTCTGATGTCCTCCAGGCTTCAGGATCTATCATAGTCCCCCCCTAAAATGCCGATACCCGCCGGCATGGAGGATAGCATTCCTTAGCCAACGGGTACAAACAAAACGTGGTATTCACTTTTCGTCATCTCATCGACGACCGATTCATGTTACCAGCTATCCGATTAAACGCAATGCTTAACTGGATTACAATCAAGCAGGACATGTATATCAACGTAAGTCTCATGGAACTTACCCTGACGCTAGTGATGTCGGGATATATAAATTCGAATTCGGACCGATCATCAACAGGTCTGGCCCTCGCAGAAGCAGCAAAGGAGGTGTTGACAACAATCATCTTCCCTTATACCAGATGTGTAAGGTAGTTTTATTATAGCGGGTTGTGGGGGAATTGTCAATTGGTGGGAGGATTTTTGGACAGTATCTCCCCGGAACAGGCCCAGACTTCGTCGCTCCTGCAGCAGAACGTCCTCAGTCTCGTATGAAGTACCACACCTCAGATGAGTATTTCAACAAACTGGCAAGACATGGGCCGGTTCCGATAAAGGTGACAGAGATGTGAGAGAAAACAGGGTAGTTAATGACACAGGGAATCTGCTTTGGTAGGGATTGCTATGATATTTTGTAACGGTTTCACACAAGTTAAAAAATTCCAGACAGCATATCCCTGCACCTGCGCGGAATCATAAATCGGCCTCATATTATTATCCAAGATACTCATAAACTTCTCCTCCGAAATTCCTGGCTGGTACAGCTCCTCACTCGCCCATATACTTGCCAGATTATCTCTGTGACATTCTTGAAACAGTCCAAAAAGCACATCCAACTCTTGCACTTGACAATACATTCCATATTGTATGCCTGCGAATTTCCGAAAATAGGTCTCCCACCTTGGCAGTCGATTGCCTTTACTTGAATTCAGCGAACTTTCCATAGGAACCAGATTCCAGATCTCATCATTGGCTATATAAGACCAGGGGATAAAATGATCTACCTCATACTCTTTCGGCGATATCATACGATCCGAATAAATATCCCTTACCGGTGACAGCTCCATAATCGAACTCCACAGCTTGCGGACATGCGCCAATTTTCTGGTTCGCTCATTCTCTGGTTCCAGCTTATAGATAATTCCGGGGACACCAGGATTCCTGTCCTGGAGATATCTTATCTTCTTTAGCTTAATCCAGCTCCTGATCGGCACCATATAATCCAATAGCATCTGCCGCCATGCCTCACTGATCACCACACGCTTTTTCAAAGCGATCGCATCCTCGATAATATATGGGAATCGGTTCTTCTCATTCATCTCTTTAATATAGGCAATTAACCGCTTCTTCTGATCCCAAATTTTATCATTCCCCCTCACCTCAACCAAAAAAGGGGATAACAATCGATATGGGACCATCTTTGATATCTGATACTTTTCATCCCGAATCAACTGGTTCTGCCTCTTAATTTCAGTCATAATCTTATCCGGGCTGGCTTCATGCTCCAGTTCCGAGCGCGCAATCAATTTATTCACAGCCCGTTCCAGACTGTTCATGATCTTCCCTGTGCCATCCTTTAATCCGAGATGCAGATGATACTCTGATACGGAATACCATGCGTCAGCTATCATCTGGTCGATAATCCTGTCAAACTCTATCTCAAATTTACCCTCTGACATGATGGACAAAATGGCATCAAACCAGTAAAACTTATAGCATTCCGTGGTGTCATCCAACATATGTATGAAATTTTTCAGGTCTAATTGGTTGGAATAGTTTCGCAAGATACCCTCCTCTTTTATGACCCAAATCTAATCAGAAATTTACCGCCAAGATTATTTTCTCCAATCCACTTCTCTACAGAATCCGTTATATCTAAGATGGTGGCCTGCCCCTCGGAAACTTTATCCAGAAAAGTCATAATTTCATTCTCCTTATCAAGCCCCAATTCTTTTAAAATATCATCTGCCTCTGAGAGCCCTTCTGCCAACTGCCTGATTCTATTATCATTTTCATAGTTGATAATCAAACCATTTCTGATTTTATTAATGGCATATCCGGTCTTGTTTTTATCAGATGTGATTTCCTTTATTGCCGAAATCTTATGAAGTCTTTTCTCTGAGACATCTTTATAAAATATATTCCACTCCCTCTCAAAATCCTCACGTACTTTTTTTGTGGTAATTTGCAAAGCTTTTAATCGGCTTTCCGGTACCAATCCGGTATCCATACAGTCTTTGGAATCCTTTAATAATTTCCGTAATCGCTCCTTCAACGCTAATGACGGAATAAACTTTACAAATTTTCTGGTATTTTCAATGTTGCATACAAGTTTATTGTTATCATTTACTTCCTGCCCATACAAATTATCTACCCTGTCCTGTCTCTGGGAATCTTGGGAATCCTGTTCCAGACTTTGAATCTCTTCCATATCCTCAATCGCTTTTCTCAAATCTTCCAACAGCATCGATTACACCTCCCATCCCTCAACAGTCTCCATATTTTTCAGGATAATCGCCTTTTGGGCATCATACCTGTCATCTCTGGTACCGCCAAGATTTTGAATCGCCTTCTCCCTCCGCTTTTCGATATCCCCCTGGACAAATTTGATATCCTTATGGACCTTTTCCAACAAAAGCAACAATTTATCAATCTTGGCCAAAGGAGCCTGAGAAAATGCCATCAAAACATCAAGAGGATCTTTTAGCAAAATCCCATTGTCCACATTTTTAAGAGCATGGGCTATGGACCCTGCATCCTTTTTTACCTCTTTCATCATGCCGATTTCATATTTTATATTAATTTTTGCTGAATTCGCGCCGTCATAAAACTCCTTGATCTCCTCTACCAAATCCAGGATATCACTGTCGCTCCAGCTTTTATAATCAACCAACTCTGCCAACTTTTCCACTTTGGATTTCGCGCGCTCCACCTCCGCCTCACTGACCTTTTGTAATTTTCCCTGAATATCCCTGAAAATGTTCCGTATATCCTGTCTCAATTTAAAGGGATCCTTTTCTGAAAGTATTTCCTCCCTTATACACAACCGTTGTTTTTGCATTTTCTTAAAATCACCATTCAAATGAGCTCGGTCTATGTATTTATTTCTTCCTCCGGTTCCCTGAACAATATTATAATAATCAAGAATCGTATTCTTTATTGTCTGCGCCGTATCGTTTACACTATTCATCAGAGATATCCATTCTTTACAGTGAGAAGAAGTATCCAAAACCGTCTGTGCCTGTGTCTCCCATAAAAGTTTTTCCGTCATTCCCTCAACCGTACTTCCCTTGTACTGGCCAGCCAGAATCTCCCGAAGCATTTCCGCGGCTATGGCGCACTCCTGATAATCCACAATATACCCATTAAATGTCCTGACTTTCTCAATTATCCGAGGTTTCACTTTCTCAAACCACAACTGTATCTGGTACTGTCTCCATGGTCCCCCTTCAAAATCCCAGGTTTTTCCCTCACCCAAAGTAACAAAAGCAAGAAACGCTTCCAATACACTCTGAGTCTCTGAATTGGCCTCTAACAGTATCAAAGATTTATCCATTTTTTTATTCTGCCTCTCAAATCCGATGAACTCTTTGCTGGTATATTTCGAAATATTGTCAATCGAGATACCCTCTATCTGCCAGTTTATCGCATTATAAATGTATCGGTTCATCTCATCACGGGACTGCTGCATCATCTTAGCATCTCTTTTCGTACTGTCAAAATTAAGAGTTCCCCCCTGAACCCATCGATAAATGGTCTGTATTCCCAACTGAAAAGCAATCTGCGCCGGACTCGCCTCTGGCTTTGGCGGTCTGGGTTCAATCGATATCTGCTTCGGCTCCAGAGGTTTTGTCTCTGACTTTATGGTCTCTGGGAGAGAATCTCTTCTTTCTATTCCTGAAATCTTTGTCATCCTAAAATCGTCAAAGGCATGCTCCGGAATCCCCCCAAGATACCTTTTCCCCGAAGGGTCCATATCAGAAAAAAGGTTTCCATTGCCCCAGATTCTGATAAAAATATCCATTCGGTCAAACTCAGAATCCTTTGCGAACTGCAAAAGACGCCCTCTGTGTTCCACCGGATTCCACGGATAATTCTCTGACCGCTCAATGGTAAAACCCGGAAATAATTCCGGACCCGCCAGATAATTCCGTACTCCCCTCTCCACAATATCTCTCAAAAGATATCGTGGCGTCTGCTGACGTTCCGGCAACAGAGAAAATAATTTGATAATTGCTGTCCTGGTAAATGGGAACAGATTTACCTGCTTTCCATTTTTTAATGTCATGCGATCCCAGTCCTGACCTTCTACATCCATATGAACCGGATAATCATCCTGATAACCTCCTTTATCCAGCCAATTTTCCAGGACAGATGTCTGTAAAGACATGGCATTCAGATACTTTCCCACAAATTCACATAAAGAATCCTTATCAGCGCCAAAAGCCTCCTCTGAAATTCTCATATAACAACTTACCCGCTCCCGATAGTTTGCTGGAAACACATCCTCAAAATACGCAGTCGTAGTCCCTACGATAGACGAGAGCCGGCAAATATCCCCATACATTCCCGTATTTTCCAGAGAAAGAACATTGAGCAGGGCTACATTTACCCCTGTAAATGCCGTAATATCCTCTATCAGCAGGGTCAATGATTTTCCCTGGCGCTTTAGTTCTTTCCTGATTTCTAAAAATACCTGCTCAAAATCCCCCGGTTCCAGACCGGCACATGTTTGAATCACATTATTGACCAGAGTATTCATATATTTCGCGATTTGTTCGGCGTACTCCTCATCTCCCACCAGGCTTTGAGCCATAACACGAGCGTTCCTGTCAGCCTCATCACGAATCATGTTTTCACAAAATTCCGCGTCAATATAAAAATCTTCTGCCTTAAACAAGGCTACCACATCCCTGGTATCTCCTGTTCTTGACTGCGCCACCTTCTGGTATATCCTGTCAATGGCCTTGTCATCTTCCAAAAGTCTTTCCTGGAAAGAATCATTGCGCAAAAGAGCAACCAGCCTTTTTTTCTTATGATGTGTCAGTATTTCGTCATTTTCATCATTCATGATCTCAACAATGAAATTTTGATAGATCATGTCTTTCAGCTTCTTGTTATCTATAACCGTAGTGGCCCGTACCAATCTCTCGTAAACCTCTTTATCAGGTATCTGTGCCACTTCCTCCAGCGCAAGAAGCTGCTTAATGGTTCCCTTTAAACTATTATCACTCCTCCGAATAAATAAAACCACCTCATTTTCCTGGTACTCTCTCTGAAGCCTTGTAGAAAACCATCGAATCAGATGGGATTTTCCCGTACCGCTGAGACCTGTAACCAGAATAAGCTGATGAACATTATCCGGATTTAATACATACCGGTGAAAGGCCTCCTCCTCCGTCAAAACGCATTCCGCTTTTCCCTCATAGGTCCTGGCCAGCTGAATATTTTTTAATTCCACATGGGTTGCCATAAAATCCGTCTGGGAACTTGTGATCGTGTCAACTCTTATGACATCCCCGATTCTTCTTTTGGCGATCTTAGAATCCATAACTTACCCCCTTATGGTAACATGAGATACTGGCGACTGAATCGCATGCAGTTCAGAAAGGTACAGATACCACAGATTTTTATTATCCAACTGATATCTCAATTCAATTTCTTTATAATCATGCATCATTCGAAGGCCATAAGACATGGCCATATTGAGCCTTCTTGACTTTTCCGCATCCTTCATCGCAATACCGCACATAGGCCGGATCGCGTTTATAAAATCGTCAATACGGTATTCCTTGTTTTTCTCAAGGCCACACTGTGAAACAGCAACTTGAAGATACCGATATAAATTGGGTAAAAAATTCATCTGCGTTCGATTGTTGGCATCCTTAGCCAAATGTCCGAATCCCAGATAGGCCGCCCAGAATCTCCATGCCCTCATATCGTCCACACCCAGACGCCTGGTAATACTCTTTTGCAGCATCTCCATGAGAGCCTGTTCCGTAACACTGGAATACTGATAAACTTTCTCATTCAAATCAAAATAAGCCTGTGAAGTCTCATAAAAAAGGCTGTCCTTAATCATGCCAATGTGACTGACTATATATCGCCGCATACTTTCCAACGAAGCCACTACACTTTTATCCACCGCTAAGGAAATCTTCTTATCAACCACATGTACCAGTCCCAGCTGATTCTGTGAAGCCGCGTCTCTCACCATAGGAAAATAAGAACTGCCTCCCAGTGCCTTCGGCTCAAAGTACTCCTTGGCCTCATCTTCAGAAACAGATTTATTCTTTACCAATTCACACAAAGCAAATACTCTCTCCGGAATCGCCTCATGCCTCATCTTATCCCCAAACATCTATACTATCCTTTCCAGATCATATTCTTCAAGTACCGGGCCATCGATCATCGATACGGTATCCTTCTGCGCCTCACTAAAATACAGATTTTTTTCGAAAACATGGAGCAACTTTATGTTTCCGTTAAAAGAAAGGGTTCGTATTTTAGCTAATCGCCTGTACATATGTTTCATATTTTTGTCATATAAGATGATTACTGCGCCAGACACAAAATAAAAATCATTTTCTTCCAGCAGCCTTATATACTCATTCATGCCCATAAAATTGATATCTGACCTGCTGTCCATATTGAACAGAATATCCATATATGGTTCTGTACAGGAATCCTCCAAAACCAAAATATGGAAACCTGTATCAATAACCTTTGACAACAATTCAAAATTATTTAATGTTGTCAGAAAAACAGCCTCTCTTGCGTTTCCAAAAAAATTCTCAAGGGCTGGTGAACTCTCCCTTATGGGCCTTTCAATTTTCTTCACAAGACTAAAACGATTTTTTTCTTCATCGAGAACCGTACTATGTTTTTTGCACCCTCCGCAATAAGCAGACACCAGGCTGTAAGTTTCAAAAAACATTTCTGACCAGCACATATTCCCATCCATAGTAACCGCTTTTCTCATAAGACGAAAATCTGATTCATTTTCTTTCCATTCTTCCTCCCTGATTCTCTCAATTAACTCCTTCCTCTTCGGTGAATCATGTAAAAGAACCTCACTATTTATCTTAACTCTGATCATATAACTTCGGGTATCCGGATCCATCATCATTTCTATGATCTTCAGTAATCCCCGCCTTCTCAAAAGAAGAATCACATAAACATTCCACTTGACATCCAGCGTCTTGACATCTTCCGCAAAGTCCGGCTCATGGTAATCTGGCTTTACACCGGTGTCTAGTGTATAGGTGTCCTCGTATCTTGACGAAGAGGGGCTATTTAACATGCTGTTCCATCTTCCCGCGATTTTCTTAGCGCTCAATACCTTCGTTGTCATATTAAAAGCCAGATCCAGATCTGACTTCGGATCGATACACATGACACTTAGACAGGGAAGGCCATCTCTGCCTCCTCTTCCCAGTTCCTGATAATACTTATTCGCGTTTTCCGGAACATACAGGTGGAGCACTGTACGCACATCTGGTTTGTCCACACCAACTCCAAAAGCTGATGTGGCAATAATCAGGTCATATTCATTCTCCGACCATTCTTTAATAATCTTTTTCCTAGTATCAGAGTCTGTCTCTCCAGTGAATATGGCAACATTTCCAAATCCGCAATTTTCAGCAATTGCCTTTATTTCATAGGCTTGAAACGGCGCTGCCACATATACCACCATTGGCCTTGGAAGACATCGGAGCAGTTCTGCCGTCTTTCTCCTCTTATCCCCTGCGGACTCTGCTTTTATCAGATCAAATCTGGGTTCCCTGCGCAGAGAATCACATCGAATCTCTATCCAATTATCATGCTGTGAAAACATGCTCTTTAATAAACTTACGGTCTTTCTCTCAAAAGTAGCGGACAGCAATACTGTTTTCAGTTCTGGATTCTTTTGGATCAGTTTATTTCTCCATGGTTCCAGACATTGATAATCGACTCTGAAAAAGTCCCCCCACTCGATTACAATATGAGCCTCATCAATTATCACGTTTTTCAGGTAACCCGATTGGTTAGCAGCCTCTATCATCCCGATAAAATGCTGGTTTTTTACCAAGGCCTCCGGTGAAATAAACAGCAGTCTTAATTTTCTGTTCTCCAGGCAGGAATATATTTCTTTCTTTTCTTCCTCTTTCAACGCGCTATAATAGCAAAATATCTCCCCTGTCTGAGCAATCCGTATATTCTCTCTGGAAACACGTTCCTGATCCATGGCGAGGGACACCGTAGGTACTACCACTATGGTCAATCCACTGTTTTTCTGATATGACAGCGCTTGAGAGATCAGACTTTTCCCTCCTCCTGTGGGAAGTGAAATCAGGCCAGTATACCCCTCTGGTATATTGAAAGCCCCTGTCACCGCTATTTTTTGCGCCAGAGATTTGTACCGCTTAAAACCAGTAATATGAAACACATTTGGGCTGACGCCAAGAAAATAGGTTTCCTTCTCCTCCACCGGAAAATCAGTCCACATAAACCCCTGCATGACAATCTTTTCATTAAGATATCCGGGAAAAGCCATGGAGGCATAGCATCTGCCCTTCTCGTCAATTCTCAATCCAAAAAGATTGTCAGAAATTTGGATATCCCCTGGCAGAAGAACATCCGTCTGATAAAGCAGCAGATAATTTCTCAAAGAGACCAGCACATCGCCTAAACGGATCTGTGACTGACGATACTTTTTTATATATTTACACAGCCGCGCAGCCGTATTGACCTTATATCTGTCCAGGGAAGATTTACATTCCCTGGTGTAATCCTGTCCCTGAAATTCCGTATTGGAACTGAGTACCTGTTGGACTGCCGCTTCTATTTTACTTGTCATCTGTTTTCACCATCCATACAAAAGCCGCTGATTCCGTCACAATCCGTGACTTTTTCAGTGCCTCAATGATCAGCATATGTCTGTCCCTTATCTCCTTCAGCTCTTCCTGTTCTGTTCCATAATACTGAGACTTTGCCGCCGAGGCGCTGATCATCCGCTCCACTTCTCTTACCGCGTTTTTTAAGCCGGAAAGTTTCCCAAATCTATTTTTCCCATAGTCCACTGCCTTTTTATGTGCTTTTCTCACATAGTCCCCCCAAAGTTCTTCCGGATATTTTCCCATAAACCATTCCAGATTCGAGATCTTGTATTTCTCCTTGATATGCAGCATATCACTTTGAGGTGTTCGCTTTCCCAAATGCGCCACATTATCTTTTAGACACGAAACCCCTGATTCTGAAATTCTCTCCAGCTGCCTGACCACACTGCTTATGGATACCTCCGAATACTCACTGAAAGAGACAGGAACCACCAGCTGATCCACAGCCATATAATTCTTAAATCTGCTAATCGCTGTCACTGGTATCTGGTGTTTCAGCAATAACTCCATATTAGGCTCTAAAGACAAGGTAAACACAAAGCCTTTCCATTCCATATCTGTCTGGATCAACAGGGCAGCACACTGTCCCTTATCAGAACGCATAGCATTATTTATAATACTGTCAAACACATCATCCCCTGGAGCGAAAAAATGGAGATAATCATTCTCAATCGCCATCTGTCTGTCAAAAGTCCCTCTCAAGGTTCTTGGCCCACTGGTCTGCCTTCTTTGTTTTTCCTTTTCATAAAGTCCATATACCCTGCGGACAAAGGCAGTTGATATCTGATTAATATAGGATTCCCATAATGGTGGAATAAATAGAGATTTCACCGCAGAACCGACGGAAAAAGAACTCTCGTCGAAACGAATTGCCCCCTCCTTTGTACTCTCTCCCTTAAATCCCGCAAGAGTAGCCCAGCCCAGCATAGAACTGGAAAAAAGCTGATTCTCATTCCTGTGGTATTTATCCAATGTCACTTTCAGTTGCTGATTCAGGGTACTGTAGAGAAAAGAAGCGGTATCAAAAAGCTGCTCTTCTCTTACATCCTGCTCCATTTTCTTTGATACCTGAATAACCTGTTCAATGGTCTCAGAAATCCCATATCGAAAATCCTGAGTTACAGCTGAGATAATCTTTTCATTGATCTCATTCATAATGATTTCCAGCCCGCTTAGAGACTTATGAAATACACTCATCCCATCTCTCCAAAATTTGTACAGTTCCCCTTCCAGAGTATCACTTGTATAAATCACAACAGACAGCACCTTTCTGTCCGGGCTTCTTCCAAGACGGTCCAGACGTCCTATGCGCTGTTCTATGGCATTGGCATCCCACGGCAGATCAATATGCAGCACAATATCCGCGCTTTGCAGGTTTCTTCCCTCTCCTCCTGTCTCATCGCACAATAAGATCCTGCACTGGGGCTCATTCTGAAATTTGTAAATATTCAACTCCAGATCATCTGACATCATCTTCTTGTGGAAAAGGGCCACTTGTTCCTCTCCAAAATAAGACCGCAGCACGGATGCGTACTTTTCAAAAGTCTCTTCATAATTAGTGAACAGTACAATCTTCTGAGCCGTTGTCGTTTCCTGGTCAATATAGTCAATAACACTTACCAGCCGATTCGAATAATTATAAGGTTCCGCAAGAACCTTTTCCATATTCTTCAGCAATCTGTCCTCTTCCTGTTCCCACGCCCTGGCAAAGCGCTCCACCTCTTCACGGATCGCCAGCCCCTGCCGCTTCTGAACCAGCAGTTCCTTAGAGAATGCCCAGGAAGAACTGAAAAACGCTTCCAGTAAGGGAATGTAATGCTGAACAAACTCCTCCTGTGATATCCCCCCTCCTGTCACCCAGTCTACAATCGCCTCATAAGCAGCTGCCTCATATACATTCTTATCCGAATCCAGCTGGTATTCAATGGAATGCACCTCTCTCTGTGCCATATCCGAAGCCATAAGACTGCGCCGATTTCTGAGAATCTTGTTCTCCAACTGATAATTCTCACAGATATAAATCACAGCCTCCTGGATCTTCGCTTTTCCCTGCTCTGTACATTCCTGATCTACAGACTCCAAGAGCCTGTCCAAGAACTCGTCATGAATAAATGCCTTGACTCCATCCAGACCATCCAGAATATCTTCATAAATGGATTCACAGTCATCATCCTCATCATAAGCCGTCTTCTTCTCCGCTGCCTTTTCCATACTTTCAATCAAGTCTTCCAAATCTGCCAGAATATTGTACATGGATCGGGTTATCTTTTTTTGTTTCCCAACCTGTTCCCTAAAGGCTTCCATGGAAACTCTGTCATACTTTTGGGGAAGAATCAGCCTGAGAAGTTCCAGATACTGTTCCTCCTTCTGCTGTACTGGCGTGGCAGAAAGCAGCAGCACATTTTTCGCGTTTCTGCTTAACCTGTGACACCTTTGATAGGCCGCGGTATTTCCTAAAAGTTTATGTACCTCATCCAGCACGACAAAATCCCAATTCTCGCCGCAGTAACTCCCTATCTGCTCCAGAGCCGTCACATATAAATGGTTATTCCTCTTATCCGTGCCCTCTTCCACATCAAATTTGAAAAACAGTTCTGTCTTCCACTGTTCAAGCAGCGGTCCGGGAACTGCCACCAATGCCCTCTTCCCGGAATTGTGAAGAAGATAAATTTTAAGGACAGCTGCCGCCTCAATCGTTTTTCCCATTCCCACTTCATCCGCAAGCATATACCGACAAGTTTCCTCCTGGAGGCAGCGCATGATTGTATGAAGCTGGTGAGGCAGCAGATAAATCTTGCAGCCCGCCAACTCCTTAAATCCGTAAACAGAATTTTCCAGAATCTTTACTGTCTTGCTGACCACAGCCCTCCCCAGGTACCACACCGGATTCTGAAATTCATACCTTCTCAGTTGTTCCACAGGAGACACTCTCCCGGCAGTAAATGGAATTACGATTTCACTCTCACATACCCGGAGATCGTCCCCTGTCAATCCATTCTGTATATAATAAAAATACCAGTCTCCTTCCTTCGAAACGGATACCACCACATGCCTCTTTCCATTATAGAGGACTTCTGTCTCCCGATACGCAGTGACACGGCTCAACAGTTGGGTCTGACACACAATCGGTTCCGATGGAACTCTTTCATAATATTCCCTGAAATGAAACGGGTCCCTGAATACCAGTGTCACGGTATTGGCAATGGTATCTGTCTCTATAATCTGCCCTGTTATAAAATCTCTGGGAATTCTCGGGTATTCTCTGTCAAAAGGGCACCTGACATACATATTTTTCTGAAGTTCCGCAGCCATTGTTTTTCACCTTTAATAATCAAATAGTATATACTTCAAGTTCTTTTCCGTCAACCTTAACTTATGCCAAGGTTTTGTAAGACTCCAGACAAATTTCCCTGTTTGCGCACCATTGACACCATAAATCTCTGCTCTTCTCATAAACCTCATTTTTCAACAGCTCTGGTGACAAAAGCCTGTGCTGTTCCCCAGGGCTCATCTCAAATTTACCATCCAATATATTTTTCCCTTCCTCATTTTCCAGCCGGAGGAGCAAAAAGATCTCTTTCTTTTTCATTCGCTCCTCATCTGTTTTGTCGATTTTAGGGAACCTCTTTATCTGACCATTTTTCAATACAGCAGACTTAATATAGTTTCTGGCACTGCTGATGATATCCATTCGCTCCGAATCAATGACAAATTTAAAATATCTCCCCAGCCGTTCTGCCTCCCCCCTCAACTCTCTGTCCAGAATATCAGGGGAATTCATCTGCCCCTGAAGATTTCGGCGGACCTTATTCACTAAAACCACCTCATAATACTTCTTTTGTAAAAAATGATCCTTATAATAAGTATCCCCTTCTATAATAGACTCCAATGCAAACTTATATGCGCATATTTTCCTTCTGTAACCGTCCATAGACGTATACTGACTGTTCTGTAAGTCTATGGTAATGGGAACTGACTGAATGACTTTATCGGGCTTGGTATCGTGCAAATACTCTTTGGTCTCCATTCCCAGCAATTTCAGAAGATAATACATCTCATTCTCTTTCCCATTGCTGTTCTTTACATAACTGATTTTGAAATCACATCGGTTAAACTCCAGTCCATAGATCAGGGCATATCTCTTAAAATGTTTAAATTCTCTTCTGGACTTCAAGTAGACCTGATACCTCCAATCCAAAGGCTCATAGGCCTTTTCAAAAAAGTCTGTGTTAAGAGGCCAGGGAAACAGTTCCTCATTCTTTATGTTCATATCCGTATCCGACACACAGGCAAAATGGTAAACTACCTTTCCCTCCTGATTGGAACTCTGGAGAATATCTCCATCAATCTGCTGAAAATCTCTTACAATCCAGTGAGCGCTGTTATCTTCCTCACTCCTCTGCTTCAGATAATAACTCATCGTTTCTTTCAGGCAGTCAAAAGAACCTGGAATATCCATATCGTCCATTTCTTCCAGACGTATCAGAAGCCGCTCAATCATAGCCCTGAACTCATCTTCTGTATCTGCCCCCGGCAAAATCTGCTCTTCCACAAATCTACGGATCTTTTCATAAAAATTTCTGAAATCATTTTCCTCATTCTCAAAATCACTGTAGAAAAATTCAGTGATCCGCTCCAATATCCCCAAAGCCTCAATCAGGTCTTTTATCTCCTCCTGAGACACATGAAAATACCCCAGTCTCCGCAGGGATCTCTCACGGTCTCCGGCTTCAATTCTCTGCTTCTGCCTTGAAAGCTCCCTGAGAAGTTCCATGATTCCCTGGATAGACTTTACCTTTTCATGATCAAAGTAGCTTTTCACTCCATGAAAAGTAGTCATCAACGCTCCTGGTTTCTTCTCCGGCAATACCTCCGAGTACAGGCACTCCGCCACATCGTTGAGATCTCGGATATTGATTCCGCCTTTCTCGGCGTCCCACATATTTGTAACAGCCACGAAAAAATGCCCGATTGGATACGCCAAAAAATGCCGCTCCTTAAACTGTTCCGGAAAATACACCTTCAAAATATCATTCACGGAATTCTCGGCACCATAAAACTGCTCACCCATATAGGATAAAACCGATCTTTTTGTGCCCTCATCCCTGTCATGTTTCTGTTTCGCCTCCTCGTAACGTTTAGCCACATATCCGGAAAACTCAGTGATATTGTCAAACTCTAAAATTTCTGTACCGCTCAGCTCCTCTCTTGCCTCGATCAACTCCCCCTCAGCCAGCCTGGCAAGTGTATCTGCCAGCAAATTACTTCTATAACTTGCCTGCAGCAAGGTATTGGGACTAAACTCATGATCTGTCTGACTCTTTATGGTCAGATCAAAACAGGAATATACGTCCAGCCATGTCTGATAAATCTCCTTATACTGGGCCTGATAATTAAAAAGCATGACCACCCTTCTGTACTTTGAAATCTGTTCAACAGCATTTAAAATCCCCGGTGTAAACTGATGAATCCCATGAAACACAATTGTCCGAAAATCGACCGTATTTTCCGCCTTTTTAAGGGCTTCCCTGATCACGCCGTCTATTTCCCTTTCCGAAAAACAAGACTTCAAAGAAAACAATTCCCGGTACTCTCCTTTCAGGATTTCCCGATACACAACGGCCAGATATTTCTGTTCCTCTGTAAGATACCTTGTTTTTATCTTTCCAAACAAAATATTCATCTCACAAAGCAGCCGAATGCTGTCCAATATATGTGTCTTGTCAAACCCAAGTCCCTGAAGCACCCTCCACTTATCCCTGTCACTTCCATTATAGCGAGCCTCCTCCAGACCTTTTAATATATTAGAAACGGCTGCGTATTGTTTAATATAAGTCTTTGTGTCATTCCACGCAGGATACAATGTCTTCACTAAGGCTTCTACTGTACCCAATTGCCCATGTCTCAATTCCGGATAAACGGACCAGAGTCCATTTACCATGGTCTGAGACACACAAAAATGAGCAGAGTCTTTCATGGAGTCCCAATAAGGCTCATTGCTGATATCATAAGGATTGCTGTATGTATAGATCGATAATGACATGCTATCCCTCCATAAATTCCTGCCAGGAATTTTCTTCATGAACATCTGCATTTTTCAGCCAGACAATATTGCGGATTGCCCTTGTCAAAGCCACATACAGTACTCTGGATTCCTCCTGAATTCTTTGGGAACTTTCCTCTTTTACATCATAATTGGAATTGTACACTTTTTGTGTTTTTTTAAACTTCTTGATTTTTATTCCATATGACAGCTTATGATCAGAGTAATTCACATCTAAAGGAGATTTATCCGTAGTTCCCATATTCCAGTCACAGTAAGGCAGAATCACCGTCCCATATTCCAAACCTTTCGCCTTATGTACTGTCGTGCAGACAATCCTGATATCCTCTGTTTCCCTGTTTACATTTCTTGCCAAGTCTTCCTGGCCAGTAAGAATATTAATATGCAGGCTGTTTTCAATCACACTCAACGACAAATAATCCACACTATATGCCTTTATCATCTTCTCAAGTACCAGATCATAATTAGCCCTGTAAAATTTTTGTCCGGACTCTCCCTGATCATAATTTTGCCAAGGTTGTGTGCCCTCATAAATATCACGCAGCACTGCCAGAACGGGTTTTCTGTAAAGTTCCCTTATCACTTCTTCCCAGGTTTTTCCAAGATTCTCATCAAAATACTGATTCAAAATTCCAATCAAAATTTCTGCCTTCTGATCCTTCCCTATACCGCGAAGCCCCTGTATATCCAACTGCAGATTAACATAATTCGACTTCATCAAGTTAAAGAGAAATACCGGATCCTTTGGGTTCATAAGGGCCATTACCAGTTTATACAGATCCATCGTTGAAGTCAATTGATACAAATCCCCTCCAACCTCCGTCTCCATATAACACCCTCTTTTTCTGGATTCAAGCAAAATTTTTTCTATCTGCCAGTTCTCCCTGACCAGAAGAACAATGATCTTTTCTTTCGGCTCCAACGTTCTGGCAGCCTTCAAATGTTCAATTATATCTCTCTGATGTTGAATTTCTCCAAACAGAACCTCCATCAAAGTTCCATTTTGGCGACCGGAATATTCCACCTTTCTGATAAGCTGACTTTTGTCCAGTCCCCCGACAATATTGCTTTTCAAAGTATCCTGACCTTTCACAAACTTTAAATATCCTCTGTTCCCCATTTTACAAAAAAATTTATCCAGGCTCTCCAAAAGTTTGGCGTCTGTCCTATAGTTTCTGGAAAGTGAATACTCACTCCAATCAACTCCCCCTTTTTTCACTCTCTCAAAAGCGCTGTCTGTAGCGCCCCGAAACCGATAAATACTCTGTTTAATGTCTCCAACGAGAAACAGCTTCAACCCTTCTGCCTTTTCCAGCAGCTTCAAAAATGAATCAATCTGAACATCATCTGTATCCTGGAACTCATCAATAAACAGATATTTATAGCCAATGCTCCATTTATTGGCGCCAATATCCTTCAAAGCACGCTGAAGAAATATCATACACTCCTTCAGGTCAATCTTATTTTTTGACAAGAGCTCATCATGGTACTCCCTCTCAGCAGGAATGATAACCTGATTGATCATCTCATTAAAAAATGGTATCTCACGAAAATCTCCCATCTCCTCCGGGAGAATGGTTTTTATGTCACAGCTCTTATCATAAAGCTGTTTCGCGAAATTTATCAGAATCTTTCTGAACTTATGCACCGGCATCCACAGTTTACTGGCAACATCAGGATTTTTTTCCTCCGCCCTGACCAGATAGTCATTTAAATATTTTTCATAAATCCGTTCCTTTTCATAAGAGCTGGAAGTAATAGCAACATCATGTCCTACGCCAAATCCCAAAGACAAATTTTGAATCACCGACTTAGCGAACTTATGAATCGTTGAAATCTGCATCAGATCTACAGACTCTATCTTGCGAAGAAACCTTTTATTTCTTGTGAGCAGATAATAATTCATAAAAGCCTGCTTGAGCCTTACCTTCATATTATCCGCTGCCTCATTGGTAAAGGTCACCATTGCGACATCTTCTACAAGATTACAGACCGTTCCCTCTCTGTTGTTGCACAAAAAGGCGATTCTCGAAACCATCGAATAGGTTTTTCCTGTTCCGGCTCCGGCCCTCACAAGCACATTTCTTCGAATATCCGTATGCTCAATCAAAAACTGCCCGTAATTAAAGTTTGTCTCCCCCTCTATCCGCCTCAAAATTCTATCCTGTACCCCATTGACCTGACCTTCAAGCACACAGATATCTTCCCCATCTGTAAAATCTTCCTTTATACAATATGCCTCAAAATTGAAAAGACGCAATTCACCCTTGCCCTTTTCATAAACAGCTCTTTGCTTTTCTCCCACTTTGGAAAATCTTATATTTCCATGCTCTGCCACAATATTTCTTCTGTGAAACCCTTCCCTCAGCTTATCCCCCAGCCTTTGAAGTTCTTCTTCCTCCCGGACAAATAAAAAAATTTTTGTACCCTGAAAATACGCGGCTGTTAATTCCTCCAGATCCTGATCTGACTTAATCTCTCTGTCAAACACTTTCAGCAGAGAATAAGAGCCAAAAATCTCTTTTACTTCCCCCTGCTTTCCCTGAAAAGAAGGTTCCAATACCTGCCTCACCAATGCCATCTTGGTATCATCAAAATCAACGGACGAAATTCCTCTTTTCACATGAAACCAATTATCTATCTTCTGGCCCAATTTTACAGGATTTCTTAAGTCCTCCCTGAACAAAGTAATTCCCTTCTCCGAAATAATATCCAGCCTCTTCTCCCAATACTCCCTCTCAGACAAAAAAGGATAACACACCATATGGAGTACCAAAGGGCTGAACCCAAGACGGTCCTGAATAAAATTCAGCCACTGAAACCTGTATTTTCTCGCCTGCTCCCTGGGAGACCCTTGTGTTTTTTCCGGCTCTGATGAATCATTTGTCAAGACCACCTGTCCATCACTCATAACCTCATAGATATGTTTTGCGCTCCACCCCTTCACTTCCACAATCAAAATCCCCCGGTTCTTTATAAGCAGCGCAAAATCACACTCATCCCCGCCTAAAACCTCCCTGTGAGTGTACACCACCACATCATTTGGTAGATTTTTAGAAAAACTGTCCCACGTAACTTTCTCTCCCTCAAACTGAGGTCTTTTATCTATCATCATTGCCATATCAGTTATCCTTATAGATGATCCGCAAAAATTTGAACAAGCTGATCAATCTCCTCTTGTGTAGTAAATTTGTTAATGGAGATTCTTAATACTTTCGACACCTTATCCGCCTTACCCAGAGAGGCAATCACATAAGAAGGCTCCCCCGCGCTGCAGGCAGAACCTGTAGAAATGGCAAGCTGATCACTTACCCTTTTAATAAAACGCTCATTGTGAAAATCCTTTTTGTTAACAAGAATACTCACAATCCCCGGAACCCTCTTTTTTGACTCATTGGTCAAAAAAATATCCGGTATACCAAGAAGCTTTCCCACCAGCCTGTCATCCAGACTCTTTAATAAAGCCTCATTCTTGTCCATATCTCTGACCGCCAGCTCCGCTGCCTTTCCAAACCCAACAATATCATGGACAGCCAGAGTTCCCCCCCGAAATCCCGACTCCTGTTCCCCCCCATGTAAAAGCGCCGTAATCGGCTCTATGCCATAAGCGTCACTCTTCAGAAACGCTGCCCCGATTCCCTTAGGCCCATAGATTTTGTGAGCCGAACAGGAAGCATAATCCAGCCCCAAACCATGGACATCAACCTTGATCTTACCCAAAGCCTGGGTGATATCCGAATGAATCCCTATGCCACACTTGCCGCACAGTTTTGCGATCTTTCCCACATCACTGATTGTACCCACCTCATTATTCACATAGATCACAGAAACCATGGCCGTATTATCCCGAATCGCCTCCTCCACAGCCTCAGGCATAATCTCCCCGTACTCCGTAATCCCGACAAAAGTGGCTTCATACCCCCGGTCCACCCGTTTCTTGTCCCCAAAGAGGCTGATAGTCGGGTCATTATTAGAATACAATTCCCCATTCAGATACTTACACGTATTCAGTGTGGCCTTATGCTCCGCCACTGACGTAATAATATGATTTTTCCCGTCCCCATAATACCGGCGATAATCCATATATCCTTTTATAATAAAATTCGTGCTCTCCGTTGCCCCGGCCGTAAACACCAACTCCTCCGGCCTTGCCCCAAGAAGCCTGGCTACTGCCTCTCTGGCCTCCTCAACCGCATTGCGGGCATTCACCGCCTTACCATAATACTTGCTGGAAGGATTCCCATACTCCTCCCTCAGATAAGGCAGCATGGCCTCCAGCACTTCTCCATCGATAGGAGAAGTAGCACTGTTATCAAAATAGATCATACCGTATCCCCCACTCCCAAAACCTGTAAAATATACTTATCCACACTTCCCGCATGTTTATACATGTCAAAAAGCAGCTTGCTTCCACGATCAATATGAGCCTTCACATACTTTGGAAAATACTCCTCCTCCGGAAGATATCTTCCCTCCACCTCCTCTATCAGGACCTTAAAATACACCTCATAATCCCCCGTTATGGTCTGCCTGTTCAGATCCAGCCCCTCCGAATCCGATCGAAAGTCTTTCACAGAAGTATGTTCCTTCAAAGACCATGCGATGGCATGCTTTACTAACGTATATGGCTTATAATTCGTTTTACTCTCCAGCTGCTGAAAAATCTCCTGGGTCTGCTTTGACGTTTTTAATCGAAATATCATGGCTGTTCCTCATCATTAAAAAAGAAAAAGTAATGTTGTTCAATAGAAGTCTTGTTTTGATTCTCATCATTCACCAATAAAAATTCCCTGGCAATATGGGGCTTCAAAATCTGATAATACTCATCATTAATCTCCTCGTCAGTAGAAAGAATAATCACCTGTCTGCTGATATTGGGAAAGAATTTTTCCGATATCTCCATTCGATGATTGGCATCGATTCGAGCATATGGAGTGTCGATAATAAAGGGAATATCCTGCCCCGACAATTTGATAATGCCCCAATACAGTGACAAAATAAAAATCTGCCGCTCCCCTTTGGAGAGCCTGCTAATATCAATCTTTTTATATAAATCTACTTCTTCTTGTCCCTCTCCCCCCACCAGGATCTTCTGAAGCTGTTTCAGACTGCTGACCCCATATTTCTCACACAAAAACATCTGGCCCTTTTTTCCTATTTCCAGAGAAAAAGCCTCTCTTCCCAAATTCCGTATCAAGTATGCCAGTTCTGTCACACTATACACAGCATCCTGGTAAAGATGAAACTCAAAATCCTCATCAATCTCAATATGGGTAATCAGATTATCTTTTCGGTAAATATGCTGAAGATTTTTTACAATCAAAGCCTCCAGCTCTCTTCTCACAGCTTCTGTCTTATCCGTCAAAAATCTTCCCATCATCTGAGACAAACCTGCGCTCAGTTCCAAAACATGCTTATTTTGAACACTCTCTCTTAATCTCTGCAGCGTCCTGTCTCTCTGCTGTATTCCCGCTGTCTTCTTCTCCTCTAATTCTTTTAGCTGCCTCTGACTCTCCCCAAGTCTTGTGACCAATTCTTCCTTTCTTTTCAGTAAACGGTTTTCCCTCTCCGCAAATCCTGCCATATCCTCATCTGCCATGGCATTCCTCAAAACTTTATTGATCTCCGAAGTGCGCTCAGAAGCCCACTGCTTCCTGTATACCGTCTCAACCATAGCCTGAGAATCAAAATCTTTAACACTGGTAATCATAGCATGAACCCTGGCCGTATCTTCCCTGGACAGATCATGGAGCGGTTCTTCCCCCTCCACAAATCCCCCTGGCTTAAATCGCTCAAGAAACTTCCCGATAAAAGACTCAATACCTGTCTCTGTAATATTGGTTCCCTCAAAACTGTGTCGGATATCCTCCCGGTTCAATTTCTCCTGTATATAGTAAAAGAGCCTGCTTTGCTCCTCCTTCTCCAGCTGTATGACAACCCCTTCGGCAAAGTCCTTCAACATATAAAATGGCATTAACCCCTCGACAAACAACTTTAGCTTTGCCGTAGATTCCGCCTTTGCCCGTTCTGCTTCTTCAAACTCCTTTGCCAGCCTTTTCCTCTCCTTCTCCGTAATTCCTCCTGCTTTTTTAAAAGCAGTCTCCAGCTCCGTTAAATCTGTCTCAACCTGCTCCAGTTCCTCTTTCTCCTGTGTTATCTGCTCCCCCAATTTTTTTTCAAGGACCTCCAGTGCTTCCACGGACTCCTTTACACTTTCGTACTCTCTATGAAGTTTTTTCTCATCTTCGCCAACAGCTTTCCCAATATAACTCCCTGTATATTTTCTGATAATCTCAAAGGTATCCAGGCCACATAAGGTATACACCGCGTTTTTAACATAGGTATTATAGGCGCTGGTAGAAAAAATACTTCCCACTTCCTCCCCGTCAAACAAAAAGAACTCAAATAAATCCGGCGGAACAATACTTTGGAGATAATTTTGGAAGTAGGACAGCTCATCATCATTTAACAATTTCCCATCCATCTTTACAAAATACTTTTCTATAAGTTTTTGTCTGCTGTAATCCCACTCCCTGGTTATCTCATACTCTTTCACCTCCCTCTCCACCATCAGGGAGATGGTTATCTGAACCTTTGACTCCACCTTATTCTTCTGAAATGCCTTTGAATTAATACAATCTTTTATCTTAGCTATGTAATGAGGGTTGATTCCCACATATCCGAAAGCCAAAGGACCATATAAAGCAATCTTAATCGCCGTAAACAGCGAAGTCTTTCCCGCTCCGTTTTTCCCTCCGATGAGAACAATATTCCTGTCCTGTGTCGTACCCGAAAAATCAAGCTCATTCAATCCCTCAAAGGAGTTAAAATTATACAACAGTATTTTATTTATCTTCATCTTCAATCTCCTTCAAGACATCATAATGGAGCCATTGCTGATTCAGCAGACGCTCCATGGCTTCCTTCATAATTTTTTGATTCGAATAATTTTTATTGTGATACACTGAGAGAATCAGATTTCTCACCAGGTCAAAAGGCACCTCATTCTCCTCAGCTAACCGCTCCAATTCCTCCACTGTTTCCATATCCAGCAAAGGCTCCTTGTAGGGATACCATGGCAGTCTCCCGCCGGTTAGTTCTTCATATAACTCCACCAACGTCCTTCTGGAGAAATCAAGTTCCTGATCCCATATCTCATCAATAGCCTTCAATTCCTCCGTAGTAATCAACTCATATCCCATCTTCTTTTGAGTCTCAATCAGCTCTTTGAGAATCAGCTGCCTTGCCTCCCAGGTAAATGGCCCATACCCCATCTCACCTGTCTTTGTCTCATAGACAGTCCCATTTCTTCTCTTTTTTTCCCGATATTCATCTCTGTCCCGAATACTCATAATCCAGGTTCTGAAATTGGATAAAGGGATCAGTTCCCGATGACCGCTTTTAATAAAACCATTCAGGGATTTATCCTCCTTCACCACCGTACAGACCCAGCATCCGAATCTGGAATTGCCGCAGCTCTGTGTCTGGTTTCCTCCCTGTGTCCCCGCAAAAGGACATTCCCCACTGTCCGCCCCAGAATATAAGCTAACCAGTTCGTTGTTGTCAGAACCCCATGGCGTAGCGCCGCCATCCAGATTGAGAAGAACGTCCCACACATCTTCCGTCGTCAATTCAACAATAGGATTATATACATAAGCGTCCTGAATCGTCTCATGACGATTCATCAGCCTGTTTGACAGCTCTCTTCCCTCAATTCTCCTTTTCCTTGCTATGCTCTCGTCCTTCCTCACACCCAGGAGTACCACCACTTCCTGCCCCTCTTTTCTGATCACTTCCCTGATATAATCAGCGCTGGGATTAATTTTCAGACGATCCGTACACCAACGGAACTTCCCGTTCATCTTGGGTGTAGGAAATCCCCTTCCTATGACATTGGCCCAAAAGGAGTTATTGGCCGGCGGAGTTACCATGGAAGACTTCATGGGAAGACCGTCTCTGGCAGCCGCCTCCCCCAGCAGACGATTCATTTTATTCAAATAGATCTTGATCAACGGATTTTCGATAAGCGTATCCGAAGACACAATATACACGTTCTTGTTCCTCTGCCAATCCGGCAGTGACAAAAGCATTTTATATACCAGCTCTACCACGGCCGTAGAATCTTTTCCCCCACTGTACCCAATCACCCACGGCCTGTCATCAGACTGATATACAAATTTAATCTCCTCTATCAGCTCGTCCAGCGTATTTTCATTAAAATAACTATTCATTGCCATCATCACTACCCTGATACTGAGCCACCTTGCTGACCAGTCCTAAGCTCAGTTCCCTTCCTCTATCGTCCATTTTTTCCAATATACTCATAATCTTATGTTCATAGCTGTCTCCCTTATCACCGGAAAAATCTCTTCCGATCAATTCATCTATGGACACATCATATAGATCTGCCGCCCCTTTCAAAAAATTAATGTCCGGTACGGTCATATTTCTCTCAATATTACTGATAACTTGCTGAGAAACATTGAGTTTTTTCGCCAATTTTTCCTGAGTATAACCATTTTTCTTTCTAAAATCCGCCAAACGCTTACCGACCTGCATTGCACTCTCCATTCACAAGCAACTACTATACCTAATTGTATATTATACAACAAAATTTTGTATTTTTGAAGTTGACTAACGAAATATTTGTATATTATAATAGATACAAATATATTGTTAGTTTCATAAAAAGAAGCCGGAGGAAAACAATTATGATATGTAAGACATGTGAGATCGAACTCACCATTGACAACACCTACCCCCAAGACCACAGATACTGTAATAAATGTGGTCAAAAACATGCTGTATTTCTGACCGGCCGCCGTATCATTCTGGAATCCATGCGAAGCATGAACCTGGAATCCAAAATTATCCAAACCCGAACTTTGATCAAAGAGGCAGTCAGGGAATTTGGCCTGGATAAAGTCTATATCTCTTACTCCGGCGGGAAAGATTCCACGGTACTCTCCCACATAGCCAAAGGTATCTATCCGGATATCCTCCATATTTTCGCGAATACGACCAACGAATACCCAGAGACCCTGGAACATATCCGATGGGAGCAAGAAGAAAACCATACAAACATCATCACTGTCATCCCGAAAGATGTCCACGGAGAAATATGGACCTTTAAAAAAGTAGTAGAACATTATGGGTATCCCATGTATTCCAAACGAATCTCCAACGCAATACGCACCTACCAGCACACGATCACAGAAAAGACCAGGAACAATTCCCTGGAATACATCAACCGTAATTTCAAAAAGTACAGCAAGTATAAAGAATTACCCATCTCAGACAAATGCTGTGACAAACTAAAAAAGGAGCCTCTGAAACGAAAAGCAAGAGAATTGGGCATGGAGTGCGCCATTTTAGGCATCCTTGCTTCTGAAAGCTATCAACGAGAAAAAGATTGGCTTGAATATGGCTGTAATGTCTTTCATGTACGTAAAGATAATCAATGCAAGCCTCTTTCTTTTTGGACAGATGAGGATATCCTGGAATACATAGAACGGTTTTCCGTCAGAATTTCAAAATTATATGACATGGGCTATTCTCGCAATGGGTGTATGTACTGTGGCTTTGGGGTACACCTGGAAACCGATGGCAGTAACCGATATCAGCTTTTAAAAAAATCCCACCCACTCCAATATAGTTATTTGGTCAAGAATTTCGAGTCTCTTCTAATTGATTTTGAAATATCCTACAAATAACCGGACTTATACTTGGATAATATGTCGTAATATGCTATAATGCTTTCAATTAATCTACTGAAGAGGTAATAATCATGGCCGAATTATTAGGAATCATCGCCCCGCTTAAAAAATTTCTATCAGATACTGATGAAACGATTATGATGTTTGTTGAATCCCAGAAAAATCCAATCTTATCCTTTGACTCGGGAAGAATATATAATATTCCTGATTTTCAGCGTGAAATACGATGGGATATGGACAATATATCCGTTTTAATAGAAGACATAAAAAATGGCCCGAAGTTTTTAGGAAATATTATCTTGACCAAACATAATCCCAAAAAATATTCCATCATAGACGGGCAGCAAAGAATCACTGTCTTGACAATGATTCTGAATTGCATCAAACATTTGCATCAAAATGAAATTGATATAATCACCCCATGCTCCTTAACCATTGAAAGCTTTTCAGGATTTCATAAACTTATGGACGAACATTTTCCAGATGAAAAAAAATTCGATATTGAAATAATAAAAAGTGACAAATTGAAACAGTTACAAAAGTATTATCAACTATGGAACTATATTCTTGGATTAGAAGAAATCCAATTAAAAAAAGAGGCCAAAGAACTCCTCAGGAATCTGGGTGAAAGCTCTTTTAATATTATTATTAATGAATCCGATGATACCAGCAAAGGAATTCGCTATTTTATAGACGTTAATTTGAAGGGAAAACAATTAGATACAGAAGACATTTTCAAAAGCTATTTATTTAGTAATGATTTTGGTCAAGAGATCCGATCACTATGGTATGACCTAAAGAAAAACGCTATCGATATTGAAAAAAGTAGTTTAGACTATCCCTTGTTAAAATTGCTTGAACACTATTTTTACTGTGATCTGTATTTAGACAACAAATATAGAGGGCTAGAATTCGGAACGGATTTTCTTTTAAAGGAAAATCACAAAGATCCTGATACCAACAACACCTACAGAAAAGGAACTCATATCATCGAGGTCATTGACGACAAAAGCTATATGAGATCATCTTTAAATGATATTAATCAAATTGCCAGCATTATCTTAGAAATTGTACGGAGTTCCTCCATTACAGATACATTAAAAGAATTGTTCTTTTTTATTGACGCCAATGGCAATAAAAAATCATTAGATAATACGGAACTAAAGATTATTCATAACATAATGGGGAAAATGCTAAAAGATTCTAAAGTCCCGCCAAAAGCATTAGTTATGAAGTATATTCTCTTAGTTCTCTTGAGAAGTGAAAACAAGAAGAAGGAGGATCTGAGACAAATATACGCGGTATATATGTTCACCGTACTGTTTACAATCTTCCAAAACAAAAAGAGCACAGAGGCCTTAATGAACATATTGAAAGCAAAAGAAGACACCTGGTACTCAGAACTGGTAAAACAAATCAACGGATATTTTTCACTGGACAGAATAACCGACAATCGTCTCCTGGCTCAATATAAATTGGGACAAAACGAAGCAGAAGAAGACTTCAGATTCCGCTGCAAATCCCTTGCCACTATTTATAATTATCTTTGCATAAAAAGCCAAAAGGTCACTATAAGAAAAGGGATGATGAACCAATTATACAAATTTATTACTGATGAAACTTCCTTTTCAGTAGAACATTTTGTTATCAGTGAATCAAAAGAACATTTAGTTAGGAGTTCGAACTTATTTGATTCATATGAGATTGATCGATCCATTTATAATAAGTATGTAAATAATTTTTTTAATTTTATATTTATCGACCAGGAGACAAATTCCATGCTGTCAAATTTTTGGCTTCCTGAAAAGATAGATAAATTAGATACTAATACGATTAAATGTGAATATTCAAAAATGGTTATTCACAACTTATCTCCTCTCAGTAAAGCACTTGAAGAAAGGGCTAAGCCAGATTATAAAGATAATCTGGATTTATTCTTTACACGTGATTTTAAAGAGTTGTATATTCAATATGCCAAGAAAGTCCTCGATGATGTTATTGAAAAAATAAAGGGGTAACGACCCTTCCCAATATAATAGTGGTTTAAACGCTCCTATTATATTGGGAACTGATTTCTATAATATCATCCGCCAGATCGCTCCATCCCTTTTAAAATGAAATGGATTCAACCCACACATCCGTCATTTTTTTCTGACATTCCTTAATTGTTTCCGGATTCCAGCACTCGTATTGAGTTAATTCTCTGGTCAATTTCATATCTGTTTCCCTTTGATAAATTGCTTTCTTAGTTGAAAAATCCTTATTCAAGGCCATAGATTGGGCTCGCTTTGTCAAAAAAGCATACCTTTTGGATAAATTCATAGATTGGCAAAGATAGCCAAAGAAAAAAACTCTTTTCTATTGACTTTTAGCTATTTTCATAGTAATCTTATAAGCGTTTAAACGAAAAACAGTATGCACCCAAAAAGGTATGGTGTCTTTAGTTTTAACGCATTTAAAGTAATTTTGGTAAAAATTCAAATTTGCTTATTTATAGACAAGAAAAATATTCTTGTTTATTTCTTAAATCAACTGTTAACAGAAACATATTCTTTCCTATTTGCATACAAAAAACAGCAGGCAATTTCATATTACCCGCTGTCTAATATCCGCTGTCTATCTTTTACTGAACTCACTTATCTATGTACCTTATGATTCGGATCCAACCTGATAACCTTATAATACCCCGCCTCCAACACCACATGAATCCGAAAACTCTCTGTTACTCCATAATGATAAACCTGCATACCATTATAAGAATCATTCATATCTGGCTTTCTGGCATATAAGTTGTCCACCTGCTGTACATTCATATGGGATATTTTGTCCAAAAAATTCTGAAATTCTTTCACATTTTGCATACTCAGTTCTTTAAATGTATATCCCTTTTCAAGAGGATATTTAAAACTCAGTTCAAATGGTGCATCCTTTTGGTTGGTTAATCTTTTAGCCATAATTATGATTTTCTAAATCATTCCCCCGTATAGATAGATTTATAGTACTTTTTCATGGTTTCCGGTGAAATAGCCACCGTACACCTTTCATTTTCGGCATATCCCCTTCTGGCTTCAATCCAAGGCAATTCCCGGTGAGTAAGCGCCTCCAAAGAATTGCCGGTCTGATCCCCATAAGTTTCCCAGACATCCTCCAGCAGACTTATATCTTCTCTGTCAATCTTACAATTATAAATACCGGTAAATTTGATCGTATCATATCCAAAACTTTTAAATTTCTCATACAATGCGGGAGAAACCGGCCCATGTATCCATGCCTGAAAATCTGTTCTGATTAATCGTTTATTTTTTAATGCATAGCACCATGCTTGAGCATAATAACACAGCTTCTGCATTTTTTTTTGAGTCATACTTCTTTTATTCAAAAACCAGTCCGCAATTTCATATATAGAATATTGCCCCACATCCTCTGCCTTCTTCATTTCATGAAATGAATTTACAAAGATTACCTGTTCGTTTCCGGGGACTGCCGAGGTGACCGTAGTATAATAGTTTGAACTTCCGGTGCTTATTATACGATTACGTCTGGAATTCACTGTCTCGTTCATAACATCCCTCCTCATTTACAAAAGCATTCATTTCCAAATTACATATGCTGCTCTCCTCATGACGCCAGCCATTAAATATGATTCTGTTCTGGATCATATGCTGCCCTTGATCGTCTTCGCCATGAAGGCATTCACCCTCCGTTATAAAATAATCCGCACCGCCTTGCAGACTTTCCAGCAAACATCGTCTGACCGCGTAGGCACCATTGATCTCGACTAAATCAAAGGCCTTGTTAAGCTGCAGTTCATCACTGATATTGTCATAGATTTCTTTTATAATATTGTACTGTAACTCTGTCGGTTTTGATACTTTCAATCCTAAGTCATTCTCAGCCTCACGCCTGTTGATCGTATAATCATGGCTTCCTGATTCACTGCACAGGAAGGCAATGATCTTTTTTGTCACTTCTGGATCGGTCACCTGATTCTGCAGCAGTTTTTCCGCCAGCATTTGAATCTGTGCCTTTGATCGATATACCTGTCCCAATACTAGCGGATGGACATAATCGCTGAGTTTAATCAAAATATTTGCTAACGCAGCTTCATCTCTGATCTGCAGTTCTTCTTTTGCAAATTCTAGATATCCTTTTACCGCCTCAACACTAACCGGAAACGTATTTCCCATTCCGTTGGGTACAAGTGGATTCAATGATGTATTGATGCTTGGATCAATCGGACTTAATGTAGCTTGTTTTGTCATTATGATCTCATTGGCTCCAAGGCTTATGATCGTACCTCCGCTGTGTGCCTTATGCGGAATAATCACCTGCAGTTCATCACAATACATGCGCAATAAGTTTACGATATTCCAAGCTGCTGCCGTATCTCCACCCCTGGTGTACAGATACAAGGAAATTTTCTTGCAAACACCGATTTTATCTAATTGGCTGATAAAACAATCTATAACATCAGCAGCAATCTGAGCCTCCATATTATTTCTGTCACTTGTTATATAAACAAGTATTTTGCTATTATACTCTTTTTCCAGTTTCCTATACAATTCCAGCCGTTCCTGATACATGATACCCCTTTCTATTTACCCTCACCCTACATATTTTACAACACTTTATATAAGATTTCCACTCTTATTCTTCTTTCGTATTGTCTCATCTATGAATTCGGGCACACTTACTGCTCACAGATGCCATGTCAACGTAACCACATATGCCCATTTTAAATTGCCGCCAGCAACAAGACATCCGCCGAAACAACCCTGACTATCCATCCCCCAACACTTCTACCCAATCTCCAAAACCTCCCCATCCACCACAGCCTCCCTCAAAACCTCCCCCTCATACCGAAGTTTCAAAGAAAAAAATGGCTTCTCCTCTTCCAGTAGTCTGAAAAATATCTTATCCCCCTCCCATATATTCAGCTGACAAACCTTATCCTTGTCCACCCATTCCAAAATCCCCTCCCTGCACTCTGTCAGTTCTCCGGTCCAGCCGTCCGCCGTGTACAGACACATATACTCCGTCCCCCACTCATCAGACACAAATGTCACCAGCCCTCTGAATCTGTAAGATGTGAGAGTCAGCCCTGTCTCCTCCCTCACCTCCCTGACCAGGCAGTCCTCCGGGCTCTCCCCCTCCTCCAGATGGCCTCCCACGCCGATCCATTTGTCCTTATTCTCGTCGTTCTTTTTAGAGACCCGGTGGAGCATCAGATATCTGCCGTCCTTTTCCAGGTGGCAGAGAGTCGTAACCCTTGCCTGCGGCCGTAAAGCGGAACTCAAAGTCCGCGGCTCCGAACTCCCATGTCCGTCACGGTCACTATCACGGCCACAGTCACTGTCACGGCCACGGTCACTGTCAGCCCGAGTCAGCTCCTCCCCCCGCTCCACCCAGTCCCTGCGTCTGATCTCCCCCTCTCCCCGTGACTCCAGCTCCCCCTTCCTGTCCTTGTCTCCCGCCATCTCTGTCACTCCCCGCCCCTCTTCCTCTTCTATCCTCTTTCTCAGCTCCTCCTCATACTGCCCCCGGTCCAGTGGAAGGGACACGGGCCTGCCCAGCCAGGCGGACAGATAGGCGCTGTTGGCAAGTTCCAGTGCCCTGTATCCTTCCCCGCCCTGCGCGATCAGGGGCTCTCCCTCCAGAACCGCCATGGCAAAGTTCTCCAGCATCTGCTGGTAATCCTTCTTCACAGGCCATGCCTCTTCTGCCTCCGTGAAAGTCAAACCCTCCCTGCTCTTGTATCCGGAGTGCTTGCCGTACTCCCGGGAATCCTGGGAATACCTGCATACATTTATAGAGTCCCCCTTCACGATCAGAGCGGCTCTGCTGCCCACTACCTCCAGCCTCTCTTCCCTCCTGGCTTCCCCTGTGGACAGAAAGATGCTGCCTGTGGCCTGACCGGGATATTTCATCGCGATAGACACCTCGTCGTCCACGGAAAAATCGTTGTATTTGCCAAATTGTATCTGAGCGTACACTTCTTTCGGCATACCGAAAAACCACTGCCACAGATCCAGCAGATGCTGCCCCTGGTTGATCAGGACGCCGCCGCCCTCGCCGCCCCAGGTACTCCGCCAGCTGCCGGAAGCGTGGTAGGCCCGGGTGCGGTAAAATTCCGTGTTTTCCAGAGAAATTCTCTGGATCTCCCCCAGCTCCCCACTCTCCAGAATCTCCTTGATCCTCCTGTTTTTGGCGTACAGCCTCTGGTGAAACATGACGGCAAATTTTTTGCCGCTCTTTTCGGCTGCCTGGTTCATCCTGTGTGCCTCTTCCACGGAAACCCCTGTGGGCTTATCGCAGAATACATGTTTGCCCAGGGAGAAGGCCGTCTCCGCCAGCTCCCTGTGGCTGCAGTGGGGCGTCACGATGAGAACTCCCTCGTACTGCTCCGGATGCCCGTACAGTTCCTCTGCGCTTCCATAGACGCTCACACATCTGTCCAGAGTTTCCCCTGCCCACCGGCGCGCCTGATCACTTCGGCAGCACACTGCCGCAAGTTTCATATGGGGAACCGCCCCGCCATCTATCATCTCGGCATACTGCCGTCCCATAAGCCCTGTCCCTATGAGGGCCACAGACAATCGTCTCATAAAATCCCGTGCCTCCTTATTCTTATACGTAAAGGAGGCTGCCGCAAAACGGCGGAACTCCACAATACACGGCAGGCCTGACGTCCGCTTCATTACTGTGAAATTTCCGAATTTCGCGGCAGCCTCCTTGACTGCCTTGTGCTATCCTCTCCGTCTCAGCTTAAAACGCTGAGTAGACCGCTTCAGCTCCTCAGCCTGACTTCTCAGATCCTGGGCCGTCATGGAAGACTTCTCGGCCGTGGCCGCATTGGTCTGTACCACGTCGGAGATCTGATTCATGCCCAGAGTCAGCTGGTTCAGAGACTCGGCCTGCTCTGTGGCCGAGCCTGCGATCCTCTCTACCAGCTCCGTGGACCGGTTGGCCTCGTCGACCCCCAGCTCCAGGGTTTGGGTGGTGTCGGAGGACAGAGCGGTCCCCTGTTCTACCAGCCTCATAGAACCGGTGATCAACTTGGCGATATCCTTGGCCGCCAGGGAACTCTTGTTTGCCAGACTCTGGACTTCGTCGGCCACCACAGCAAAGCCTTTTCCTGCCGCTCCCGCCCGGGCGGCCTCCACCGCGGCGTTGAGAGCCAGAATGTTTGTCTGGAAGGAGATATCCTCGATGGTCTTGATGATTCCGCTGATCTCCCGAGAGGACTTGGAGATGTCCCCCATAGCGGTAGTCAGTTCCCCCATCTTCTGGCTGCATATCTGCAGTTTCCGGGCCGCCTCCTGGGAGGACCGGCTGGCATTGACCGCGTCCTTGGAGGTGCTGCTCACTTGGGAGGACAGCGCCTGCACACTGGCGGACAGCTCCTCCACCGCCGAGGCCTGCTGCACCACTCCGCTGGAGAGAAGCTGGGCGTCGGCGGCCATCTTCTCAGACTCCTCCGACACCTGGCCGGAGGTCTGGTCGATCTGGAACAGGGCTCCGTTTAAGGAGTCCAGAATCTGAGCCATGGCCTTCTGAATGGAGAGGAAATCTCCTCGGTAGCCGGCTCCTATGGTCAGATCCAGGTTTCCCTTCGCCATCTGGGACAGCTTCTGATCGATATCGGAAATATAACGTTTCAGTTCTCTCTTTGTCTCATGGATGGAGGCCACCAGCATCCCGATCTCAGATGTGTCCGGCTCCAGAGGAAATTCTGCCGAAAGGTTGCCGTTGGCAATCTCCCCCATCTGATCCCGCACCGCTATGATCGGGCTGAGAATCCTCTTTTTTGTCACAAAGAGGACACACACCTGCATCAGTCCCACCCCTACAAGGGCTAAAAAGATGACTCCCCTGATCACATTGGCCTCCAGCACCAGAGTATCCACCTGGGACTGTGTGCGCCGGTCCAGAGTGTCCAAAAACTGCTCCTTCAGGGCATTGATGCTGCCGATGACTCTGTTGTACTCCTCGCCATACACATAGTCCAGGGCTTCTTCCATCTTCCCCTCCTGCACCTGCTTCATGGCCCCTTCCTCCAGGGGTACCAGGTTGTTTGACAGGGAGGACATCTGGTCTATCATGGCCTGTTCGCTGTCCGTAATCCCGATCTCCTGCATGGCGGCCACACCCAGGTCCCGATTTTTTAAATTATTGATCTCGTTCCAATAATTGTCATAGTGTTCTTTCTCCCCTGTGGAGGCGTAGGCTCTCACCTCATTGGTAAGATATGAAGAACCGTTCATGAAGCGGTTGGCATTGTATGTCAGGTTAAACCGATCCTCGTTTGCCTGATTTGCCTTGCCGTTTACGCTGCCGTAAGCCAAAACAAGTGCCACCACCACCAGAAGAGCCGTGATGGAGATGCCGTTTAAGAGCTGATTTAAGGTTGACTGATTTATCGCTTTTTTCATTTGCCACTCCTTCTGTGCGCGGTCATAAGATATACCTGAATAAATATATATCTAGTTTACACAATTTCTCCGTCTGTTTCAACAACTATTATTCAAGCCCTGCCATATTAATTATCACCTGTACAAATGCTCCCAGGGACAAATACTGCCCAGGTGTCTGGCAGTTTACAATGTAGTGGTCAAACGGATAGGACCGGCGGGGGAAGAAAAAACGCCCCACTGCCTGTAAAAACAAAGGCTGTGCAGCGTTTTTATGTTTTCTTCGTTTTATAATGTGTCCTTTTCCCCCTGGCGATATTCGATAATCCAGCTCACCTCCAGTGTCTTTGTCGGGGAAAGCAGATCTGTCTCCCAGATCACTTCCCCGCCAAGCCTGCCGTGAGGCGTGTCATGGCTTCCGTCGTCTGACGCCTCCCGCCAGGAGCATCCCCCATATCCCTCTGCCCTCATGCACGCGATCGCCCCCCGGTCAAATCTCACCAGGTTTTTTTCTGTCTCAGGCTCATGCGAGTAAGTCAGCAGCACCAGACGAATCTTTTTTACCCTCAGATTCCCTGCTACGGTAAATACATCCTCTCTCCTGATCTGGTTTTTCCCGAATACATAGGTGACCATGTCCGATATCCCTTCCACTCTCCGGGGCTGCTGCGCTTTCCCGCCGTCGTCTGCCACGGAATTGTCCGCCAGGGAATCGTCCGGCCTGGTCTCTCCGCTTATAAAAATTCCCCCGCCCATGAGACACATGGCATCCACATGGCAGGTGACGGCCATGCGGTCCGCCTCGATCTTCGGTGTGATCTCCTTCATGTAGACTATGGGCATCAGCACATCGCCATTTTCCATAAAAAGCTGAGGTACCAGCTGTCCATGGCTGTACTCCGGACCCCCCTGAAGAACCAGGTTCTCGTAGGGAACCGGCATATAGGGATCTTTGTCATAATACTTCTGGCCTCCGCTGATGAGAGGCAGTGACCATACATGGGAGCCGTCTCTGGCGATAGCCAGCCCCCTGGCGAACCTTCCCTCCGCGAACGGCACATAAGTGTATCTGTCCAGTCCTGCGATTCTCTCTCTGTAATCCTCACACGGTTTACGGTCTCCGTAACCTGCCCTGTCCCAGTGTTCAAACGAATTGACCATCTGCATGCAGAGGCTTAAGTTCTCTCCCAGAATCCGGTACTTATTCCGGTAATTGTCTGTCTTTCTGCCCTTCTCCCACATGTTGATCGATTCCATATCTCTGTCATACCAGAAATCGATCATATGTCTGATAAGCAATACGCTGTATCCATAGGCTATCTCTTTTTCGTTCTCGGTCATAACTCCGTCCAGCCGGGCCGCCGCAGAGAGAACCTCCAGAGCTGCCGTATCTCCGTAAGCGCCTATGCTTCGTCCATAGGAAAAACCCTGCCCCTTTTCGTCAGACAGCTTCAGGAAAATTCCTGCGGATTTCTTAAGCATATCCCGAATCTTTTCCGGCACCTCCCACCCTGTGGCCAACAGCTGAGAGGCCAGTTCGCTGGGAACCAGTATACTGTAGCGGTCAAATCTCCCCTCACCCCGGGTCTCGTCCATAAAACAGAAAGCGCCTGAATATCGGTGGATATGTTCTAAAAGGCGGTCCAGAAGCCTGCGGCTGTGCCCTTGTTCGTCCCAGCCCATCAACTCCCGGTGTCTGGCGATTCCAAAAGCCACACCGTAGTAATTGGTGGGCTTGTGAATCAGGGAATAGTCATTGTCAATATCTACAAAGGTACGCCAGTCCATGGACCTTTTCAAAGTTTCCAGTGTTTCCGGATCCACGGTTCTTTCCAGTAGTCCTGCTTTTTTCAGACGGTAGAGACCGCTGATGCCGTTTAAAATTCCCCAGGTCTCCATAGGCATGTGGGAAACCATGGAGATCATCTGGCCCAGCTGGTTCAGGCTCTCCTGTGTTTTCAAAAGTTCCAGGGCCGTGTAGCACGCCTGGTTGATTACCTTACCCCCCACAAACTGGGCCCTCTCATTGTAGGCAGGCATTCCGTCTATGACCAGCTCCGGTCCGCCCTCCTGTATACGCCGAAAAAGGCTTATCATGATCGGACGCAGCTCCTCCTCTACTATCCGTCTCATCGATGTCTTTGCTATATGGCTCATAATCCTCTCCTTTATTCTTTTACCGCACCTGTCATGGTTCCCTTGGTAAAGTATTTCTGCAGGAACGGGTATACGCACAAAATCGGTATGGTCGCCACCATGATGGTTGCATATTTGATGGTCATGCCGATAGCCTCCGTGTCCATGGCGCTGGCACCTGCCGTCATGGAACTGGTGTCGTTGGATAAAAGTATCTCCCGCAGGATGATCTGCAGAGGATACATTTCCCGGTTGCGGAGAATGGCGGAAGCCCAGAACCAGGAGTTCCAGATACTGACGCCGTAGTACAGAACCATAACCGCCAGCATGGCCTTTGACAGCGGAAGCACGATTGTAGACAAAATTCTCAAGTGCCCCGCCCCATCGATCTGCGCCGCCTCGATCAGGCTGTCCGGAATGCTCTCAAAAGAGGTCCGCAGGATAATCAGGTTTGACGTATTGATCATAAACGGGATGATCAGTCCCCACAGTGTGTTGGTCAGGTGAAGTTCCCGCAAATTGATATAAAACGGGATCATGCCCCCTGAAAAGAACATGGTAAACGCAATAAACAGCATAATCGGCTTTTTGAAGAGCACACCCTTTCTCGACAGGAAATACGCCCCCAGAGACGTCATGATCAGGTCAAGGATGACGCCGACAATCAAGATAAACAATGTATTCAGGTACCCTTTGGTGATCATCGGATTCTGAAATACTTTTTTGTACGCGTCAATGCCAAAACCTGCAGGCTTAAACAGAAGCCCGCTGTGCTGGGTCAGCAGGTTGCTGTTGCTGAAGGATGCCATGGCCACATACCACACAGGATAAAAACAGAGAGCAATGATCAATGTCAAAAACGCGTAATTAAAAACCTGGAAGGCTCTCTCCCCTTTTGATCTTTTTATCTTCATAGTTAAGACCTCCTTCACCACAGACTGGTCTCGCTGAACTTCTTGGACATCTTGTTTGTAAAGATCAGCAGGCAGAAATTGATCACTGAGTTAAACAGCCCCACCGCCGTCGAATAGCTCCAGTCCTGTTCCAGAAGACCTACCCGGTATATGTAAGATGATATGATATCCGCCGTGTCATAGGTGGACGGGTTGTATAAAAGAATAGTTTTCTCATAGCCCATACTCATCAGCTGCCCCACTCTCATGATCAGCATGATGATGATGGTAGGCGTGATGCCCGGAAGCGTCACGTTCAGCAGCTGCTTCCACTTGCCTGCCCCGTCGATGGAGGCGGCCTCATAGAGCTGCTGGTCCACGCCGGCCAGGGCCGACAGGTAGATGATGGATCCCCAGCCCACCTGCTGCCAGATGCCGGAGGCGATATACATGGTGCGGTACAGATCAGGATTCTGCAAAAGCGGCGACCGTGTGCCGCCGAAAAATTCGATGATATCATTAAACAGCCCTGACGTCATGCTGAAATCCGTCAACATGCCGGTCACCACGATCAGCGAGATAAAATGGGGCAGATATGTAATGGTCTGAGTCACATTCTTAAAATGCTTATTGCGGACCTCGTTGAGGAGCAGAGCTAAAATTATAGGCGCGGGGAAGCCGAAGATCAGATTGTACACACTCAGAAGAACGGTGTTTCTGATCAGCCTTCCGAAATAAACGCTCTTGAAGAAACGGGTAAAATTGGCCAGTCCAACCCACGGACTGTCATGAACGCCAAGAGCAGGCGTGTAGTCCTTAAACGCGATGATCGCTCCATACATGGGTTTGTAATGAAACAAAATATAGAAAAGCAAAACCGGAACCACCAGAATATACAGAGATCGGTTTCGGATCCAGTCTCTTTTCAGTCGATAACCAAATGAATTATTTTCTTTCATGGTCTTACTCCTTTCTGCCTGCGCCGCTTTTAAACCAGAGAATGGGACTGCCGCGAAAGGGCAGATCTCCGTAAGGCTTCGCAGCAGTCCCGTTGTGGTTTTTCATTATTATCTGGCGTTGTACCTGCCCAGTGCGGTATTTTCGATTTCCAATGCCCTCGCCAGACCCATATTCTCGATATTTTTCACGTATGTGTCAAAATTGTCAATGCTCTCCGTGCCGAAGATGAATTTTAGGATCATCTCGTCCCGGTATGTATTGATCTCGTTCATGATGGTAGAGAACTCCTTGCTCTCATCGGAGGTTGGAGTGATCGGCGGCATGGTGTGGGCGGCGCCGTTGCACTGCCCCCAGACGATCGGTGTCTGCCGCTGCTCTTCCATGGTATAGTACTGTTCCAGATACCGGATATCCTGTACAAACGGCCCGTTGTAATTGCCTCTGATATAAGCGGACATTGCCTGGGATACGGGCAGGCCGTCGGGATTCTTTAGGATCTGATCCGTGTACGTGGGATAACCGTCAACCATCGTGTATGACTCACCCTCAATTCCGAAGTTAAAGTACATATGCCCCTCGTCCCCATAAGCCCAGTCCATCAGCCTGGCTGCCTGCTCTATATCCTTGCAGGAAGTGGTGATGGCCACGCTGGCCCTCCCGGAAAACGGGTTCTCGATATAGCCCATCTCAGCCTGTTTCCCCTTCTCCAAGGTGGGAACAGGAGCCGGGACCAGGGTAAACTCCGGCGTGGTAGCCCTTGCCGCCGTGGTCCAGGTACCCATACGGCTTCCTGCCTGGCCCATGGACGCGCCTGCCTGGCCGTTGGTGATCTTCGCGCTCACCTGGTCGTTTTTCAGGGTAGCCAGATCCGGGTCGATCAGCCCTTCTTCATACCACTGATTCATGGTGGCCAGATAGTCCTTAAATCCCGGCTCCGTCGCACCGAAATGCACGGTGTTGTCGCTTCCCAGATAGAAGGAGCGGTTGACACCGAAAGCCGCCACAAACGGATCCGCCCCCAAGTACTGATTGTTTGTGTACTCAAAACTGTAGGGGGCAACACATCCCTTCTCATTCTTAAATGCAGTCAAGACATCATGCCATTCGTCGATGGTAGTGGGGACTTCCATATTCAATTCTTCCAACCAGTCCTGGCGGACCATGAGGCCGATGGTGTTCATCAGGTTCTCGTCGCCCCGGATAAACGGGAATACATAATAGTTGCCCTCATCTGTCTTGATCATACGGTCGATCTCCGGGTGCTCAGCCAGATATTTGGTGATATTGGGGCAATACTGCTCAAATACCTGGTTCAGCGGCATGATCACGCCGTCCTTTATTGCCTTCTCCGGCCCTCCCGGATAGTCCACGGTCCAGTTGTACTCCATCAGATCCGGAAGGTTGCCGTCTGCCAGAATCAGGCTGAACTGCTCCTTCTGCTGGCCGGTGGGCGGATGTAAGAACTCGATCTCCACCCCCGTGCTTTTCTGCCAGCCCTGACCGAAAGGCGTGTCTCCTAAATTGGTATAGTTGGCAGCTACGGTGGTCGTCAGCTCACACCAGTACTGTAGCTTCTCCCCCGCGGCCGTCTGTCCTGCCGCCGCGGATGCGGCCGTCGTCTCCGTCTCTGTGCTGCCCTGCCCCGCGCAGCCTGCAGCCGTGCCCGCTGTCATGGCAGCTGCCATCAACAGTGCAAAATGTCTTCTTTTCATTGTCGTTTCTCCCTTCGTTTCGCTTGTTGGTGTCCCTATCATATCATCGGTTCTGCACAAAAAATATAGTAAAAAACGCGTTTTTCGTCGGCAAAAAGCGGACAAAACATACGCGTTTTTTAGAATCAATGGGATATTTTTATAATTTCCTGTTTTTTCTTCAGCTGTCCCGGAGTCATGCCCTTCTTTTTTTTGAACACTCTGATAAATGTGCTGCTGTCCCGAAATCCCGACATGGCCGCCACCTCCACCACGCTGCAGCCCTGTTCCAAAAGCTCTTCTGCCCTAGCGAGCCGGACATGATTGATATATTCCAGAAGACTTTCACCCGTCTGCTTTTTATAGATGGACGACAGATATGCAGGAGTCAGATCAAAGCGGTCACTGGTAATGGAAATGTTCAGATCCGGGTCGCTGTAATGCTCCTGTATATACTTCTGGACTTTTTTGCTCAGCGTACGGTCCTGGGACTTTTCCTTCTGAAGCGCAGTGACCTTGTGGCATATCTCCTCTGTCAGCCTGCGGAAACATTGTTTTGTCTTCTCCACAGGCATGATCTCCCCGTCAGGAAAGGTCAGCTCCCTGGCCGCCTCCTTATATTCTCCCTGACTGGCCCCCTCCAGCAGAGTCCCCATCAGGCCATATACAAGACAGCGGTACACATTTGCCGTCACTCCCTCCTGAAAATTCCGGTCAAACACCTGCTCTATAGTCTCCCACGCCAGGCTGCTGTTTCCCGTCTTGACCGCGTTGATCAGCCTCTGCTCCAGATCAAAAGGATACTGATAATAGGGCTGAATATTCCTCACTTCATCATAGGTCAAAAGTTCCGCATCCAAAAGGCGGGCATATTGCTCCAGTTTCACGGCATCCAGGTATGAGTCATGGATCCCCTCCCATCCCTGCCGGATAGAGCCAAAAAGGATTACAACCGAAAACCCAAAGGACTCTTCCGTCATCTGCTGAAGATTCTCCGCCTGATTTTTCAGCACATCAACATGCTCTCTCCTCTCGTCAGGCAGGCTGACAATAGCCGCCACCCTCTCCCCCAGCTCCACCATATCGATGTTGAAATAGTTCAGACACATCTCCTCAAACACATTCATAACCGCGAACTTCTGCAGCGCATTTTCTTCGATATATCCCGGATTTTTTATATCCTGCCCCTGCTTTACCACAGGTATCATCAGCAGGACCACATTATAACCGCCGTCAATCCGCAGCCTGTACTGTCCGCTTCCCTCTCCGTCATGGTAATCCTGCAGCAGCTGATACAGATAGTAATTCTTCAGGTTTTTCTGATTCTTCCTTAACAGCTGTTCCGCGTCCACATGCTGCCTGAAAAAATGATCTATCTGGTTGTTGAGCCACTGATACTCGTTGACCCCCTCCTCGATCTCCACTTTTCCATGGCGTTTGAAGTTTTCCATCAGCATTTTCACAGGGTTATAGCTGCGCTTCGTTATATAATAAGAAACAAGGACACCTGCGATCGTACATAGAAACAGCCCTGCCCCTGCCATGGCCCGCACTTTCCCTGCTTCACGGGCCATCTGCCGCAGCGGCATAACGCTCAGATACTTCCACCCCACCGCCTGGGAGGGCAGCACTGATACTATATGCCTCTCCCCCCGGCTGTTGACCAGCTGATGATTGCCCCGATCCCAGGAATCATACTTCCACTCATAGCAGTCTGATATCTCTGCGTCCCCACTGACCCTGAAATCAGAATCTGTCACTATCATAACGTCCATATTGTCAGACCATCTCATGCTTCGCAGCCGCCGCCGGATCGTCTCTGCATCTATGGTAATGCCCACCACCGCCGATGACTCCCTGAAATCCGGCTTGAGAGTCGTCATGGTGAAGAAAAATATTTCCTTTCCGCTGTCCAGCTTTACAGGCAGTATGTCGCCATAATGAAATTGACCCATGTACTCCTGAAACTGGTCATAAGAAAATCCTGCGCTCTTATAATACAGGTCGTAGAACATGTCCTGCTTCATGTTTCCGTTTACTCCTGCCACCTTCCCCGCCTTGTTGAAAACAATAAATACATCTTCAATAAAATCTTCCGATATGTTGATAGCCTGGCATTCCGAACATATATAATAGAGATTCATCTGATCCTGGGGCATAAATTCGCCCTTTACATTGGAGGCGACCTGAACTCTGTCGTCAAGGGCCAGACGGCTGGCAATCTTCTTCACATTCTCGATCTCATAATCCAGCTCGTTCCTCACCATGACCAGAAGGTTTTTATTCATCTCCTCCGCCTGGCCCCGGATCACACGGAACGTATAAAAATAGAGAACCATGGCCAGCATCATGGGTATCACCAGAATGCACAGGTATGACAAAAACATCTGTAAATATACTTTTGACTTTTTCTTCATCTCCCGTCCTCCCTCTCCGTGTGATTGTACAGAAAATTCGAAAATTTGTAAATTCCTATCCGCGGTTTTTCCTATGGATCCTGTATTTTTACAATTGATTCCCCCTCGGATGTCCTATAAAATGATGATGCCAGGGGGGCAAAACTCATCTCTGTATTGATGCTCATATTGGCGCCCGCGCTCCTGCCCCAGGCACAAAATATTCTAAATGAGGTATTTATTTATGATTGTCTACGAAAAGAGGTACGCCATAGAGCCCCGGCTGGCTCACAAAGATTTTGTCATAAAAAAGGCCCGTGAAGCACTTTCCCTTCCCATCCCCCATATCACCGACGCCGTCTCCTTCCATAGCCCCGGAGGAGTCCACGACTACTACTCTAACGGTGACTACTGGTGGCCCAACCCGGACACGCCTGACGGTCTTCCCTATATCCGCCGTGACGGAGTATCCAACCCCCGCAATTTTAATGACCATCGTCTTCTGCTCCGCCGCATGCGCACCGCTCTGACATCCTTAAGCGCAGGCTTTTGTCTTACGGGAGACGAAGCCTTCGCCGCCAGGGGCGTCCGAATACTCAAAGAATTTTTCCTCGATCCGGACACCTATATGAATCCCCGCCTGTCCTACGCACAGGCGATTCCCGGTGTCTGTGACGGCAGGGGCATCGGCATCATCGACACTCTGCATCTCATCGACGTGCCCTTTGCCGTCCAACGGCTTCGAGGGTCAAAGGCCATGACAAAAACCATCTATCTGGAGCTGAAAAACTGGTTTGCCGCCTACCTGGGCTGGATGCTGACAGACAAAAACGGTGTGGCCGAGATGAATGAAAAAAATAACCACAGCGTCTGCTTTTTCCTTCAGGCCGCAGTGTTCGCCCTGTTTACGGACAATGAAAAAATCGCGGACTTCTGCCGCGATAACTATAAACATTTCCTTCTTCCGCAGATGGCCGAGGACGGCTCATTCCCTCTGGAACTGGCCCGCACAAAGCCATACAGCTATTCCATCTTCGTCCTGGACAATCTGGTTTCTCTCTGCTATCTCCTGTCCAGGCCTGATGACAATCTGTGGGACTACACCCTTCCAAACGGCTCCGGCATCCGGACGGGACTTGATTTTCTGACCCCGTACCTCCTGGATAAAAACCGGTGGCCTTACAGAAAAGACATCTCTCATTTTGAGGCGTTTCCCGCCGCCGCGTCTTTTATGGCGTTCGCCGGCTGGAGCCTGGGCCGCCGTGAACTGCTTCGGCTGTTCGAATCCCTGCCACAGGAATCCGACGACCAAGAGGTCCGGCGCAATATCGCCGTCAGGATTCCATGGCTGTGGGCCGTCCCGTAAGCTGAAGAGAACGGCTCTATTTTTCAGTCGGCGCACGGTTGCGGCAGCAACCATTTCCTTTATGCACGTAGTGCGCATCCTCCGGAGGGTTTTTGTTCTGCCGGACACACATTCTTATAGAAAAAGAGCTGCGGCAAATCCTTCGCCGCAGCTCCTCCAAAACCTGAACCAGAGGTTATGTTTTACTTGTCTTCCTGCTCTACACGTCCTCCAGACGCAGATGCCTGGGCAGGCCGTCCACCATGATGGGCGTCAGCTCCGCCTGGATCAGCGGCCGCACATAGTTGACAAAATCCTGAGTCACATAGTCGCCTGCCTCATTGATCCATTCTCTGGGCACCTTCTTCTCTATGTTGGCGATCTTGTGTACATCGTAGATGTCCGTCACACAGATGTACGGGTCGTCGGAGACTCTCTTCAGAATGATCATCTTTCCCGTCTCCCCCTCAAAGGCCGCTTTCACCGCGGCGCCGCCTACCTGGAAGGCCTCGGTGATATCCACGCGGCCCACGATGTGGGATGCACATCTCTGCAGGGAGTTGAACTCGATGGCCCTTGTCTTGCATCCCATCTCCTTGGAGATCCTGCCCGCCAGATACCGGGAAGTCCCCGTCAGCTGCTTGTGGCCGAAGGCGTCCACATAGTCGATGTTGTCCGTCAGCTCGCAGACATACCTTCCGTCCGCCACTTTCACGCCCTCGGAGATAGCCACCACCACAGACTTTTTCACCTTCTGGAGATCCGTGACTTTTTTCATAAAATGTTCCACGTCAAAGGTGATCTCCGGAAGAAACAGCATATCCGGCCCTTCGCAGTCCTCCCCTGAGGCCAGAGCCGCCGCCCCTGTGAGCCAGCCTGCGTTTCTTCCCATGATCTCCAGCAGCGTCACCTGCTCCTGGTCGTACACCAGACCGTCCCTGATCACCTCCTTGGTGATAGAAGCTATGTACTTGGCAGCGCTTCCGAAACCGGGGGTGTGGTCCGTCACCGCCAGATCGTTGTCGATGGTTTTGGGAACACCCATAAAGCGGATCTGGCTGCCGTTTAACAGGGCGTAGTCGGACAGCTTTTTGATAGTGTCCATGGAGTCATTGCCGCCGATGTAGAAAAAGTACTGGATCTCCAGCTTCTCCAAAATCCTGAAAATCTTGTCGTACAGCTCCGTGCCGTCCTTGATCTCCGGCAGTTTGTAGCGGCAGGACCCAAGGAAAGAGGACGGGGTTCTCTTTAACAGATCGATGTCCAGATCACTTTTGATGTGGTCCGCAAGATCCACCACCCGCTCCTCCAAAAGCCCCTGAACCCCGTGGAGCATTCCGTAAACCTTGTTGGCCCCCCTGTCCATGGCTGTCTTGTAGACGCCTGCCAGACTGGAATTGATCACTGCGGTAGGCCCGCCGGACTGCCCTACGATTACATTGCCTTTCATTGATGTTGACATAAAAACCTCCTGAGTATATTATTTGGTGCTCACTTTCCTCTCTGCTTTCGCCGCCGCGCGCTTTAAAGTGCTTCCCCCTTGCGTGCCCGGCTGTCCCTCTGCCGGCTGCTCCATATGTCCATGCAGCAGCCTGTTCTCTCACCTCTGTCTCTCTTCTACCTGGCCATCTCGCTCTGATGCCCTTTGTGGTTGTGAGCCTTTATGATGGTCTCGATCTCCTCTAAGTTGGAGGAGGGAAGGTCGCCGGGTATGGTGTTCTTTACCGCGCTGGTGGCGTTGCCGTATCTCACGGCCCTGGCGCAGTCAAAATCGCTGGTCAACAGTCCGTAGAGAGCGCCTGAGATGTAAGCGTCGCCGCTGCCGATGCGGTCCACCACGTCGATGTCCCGGTAAGGCTCCTCCTCGTAGTACTCCTTCTTCCTGGCATCGTATATCACGGAGCCGAAGGTGTGCCTCTTGGGGCTGTGAACCGTCCTCTGGGTGGACGCCACGATGGAGATGGGGTATTCCTCTGTAAAGCTCTTCATCATCTCCCTGGCTGTCCCCGTCTTATTGAAGGTCAGACGGGCCGTGTCCTCGGAGCAGAAGAAAATGTCCACATAGGGAAGAATCTTCTCGATACACTCCCTGGCCTCCTCCCCGCTCCACAGATTGCCCCGGAAGTTCACGTCAAAAGATACCAGGGTGCCTGCCTCCTTAAACCGCTTCATCATCTCTATGGTGGTATCCCTCAGATTCTGGCTGAGAGCCAGGGTGATTCCCGTGGTGTGGAAACATCTGCTGGCACTGTATGCCTCCCGGGGGATCTCGTCAATATTCAGAGAATAGAAAGAACTGTTACTGCGGTCATAGATCACCTTGGGTTTTCTGGGATAGGCTCCGTTTTCATAATAATAGATTCCCACTCTGGCGGAGGGGGAACTGTCGTACAGGAAAAAATCGTCGCTGACACCGTAGGAACGGATCTTTCCCTTCATAAAACTGCCCACGTCGTGAGACGGGAGCTTGGAGATGATACCAGTGTGGAGTCCCAGAAGGGCAACTCCCACGGCCACGTTCAGCTCTGCTCCCCCTACCTGCTTCACAAAGGTATCGCCTCTCACCAGGCGGTCGTTGTCCGGCGGTGAAAGCCGCAGCAGAAGCTGTCCCAGGGTCAGCAGGTCAAATGTCCTCTTTTCACTCATGTCTTACCTCACCTTTCTCGGTCTTCTTCCCTGTCTTCCGGGACTTCTCCGCCCGGTCCCAGGTCTCAAGACCCCAATCAGGGCCGGGAAAAGGACAGTCTTTATGCTCTCCGGAGCATAGAACTGTCCTTTTCCAATGTTGTCAATTATATGACATGATGCCATGGTCAAAAGACCTTTTGACCCCAACATCATGTCATTCATATTATATTATCTCTGAACACGTCCTGAGCCGTCGCCGCCTGCCAGGCTCTCCACGTCGGCCCGTGTAACCAGGTTAAAGTCGCCGGGGATGGTGTGCTTCAGAGCGGAAGCCGCCACCGCGAACTCCAGAGCCGCCTTCATATCCTTGCCGTCCGCCAGGCCGCAGATCAGACCTCCCGCGAAGGAGTCGCCGCCGCCTACACGGTCCACGATGGGACTGATGCGGTATTTTCTAGAGTGATAGAACTCCCTGGTCTTCCCGTCCATGATGCAGGCGGACCAGCCGTTGTCGGAAGCGCTGAAGCTCTCTCTCAGAGAGCTGATGATGTACTTGAAGCCGAATTTGTCAGCCATCTGGTTGAAAATGTCAACATAGCCCGCCAGCTCCAGCTCTCCGGAGGTCACATCGGTGTTGCCTGGCTTGAAGCCCAGAACCTTCTCCGCATCCTCCTCGTTGCCGATGCACACATCCACATACTGCATCAGGTTGGTCATAACCTTCTGGGCCTTCTCGGAAGACCACAGTTTCTTGCGGAAGTTTAAGTCCACAGACACGGTCACGCCGTGAGCCTTTGCTGCTTTCAGAGCGGCCTCGGTCAGCTCGATAGCCGCATCGCTGACGGCAGGAGTGATACCTGTAAAGTGGAACCAGTCGGCATCCTTGAAGATCTCGTCAAAATCGAACTCGTCGGGAGTCGCCGTGGAGACGGAGCTGTGTGCTCTGTCGTAAACTACATTGGAAGCTCTCATAGCAGAGCCTGTCTCCAGGAAATAGATTCCAAGACGCTCGCCGCTTCTGGCGATGTGTTTTGTTCCTACATTGTACTTTCTCAGAGCCGCCACCGCGCAGTCGCCGATAGGGTTGGAGGGAACTGCCGTCACAAACTCAACATCGTGGCCGTAGTTGGCCAGGGACACGGCCACATTGGCTTCGCCGCCGCCGTAGTTTACGTCAAACTCGTCAGCCTGAATAAATTTCTCGTTGTTCGGTGTGGACAGTCTCAGCATGATTTCGCCCATGGTTACAATTTTTGCCATCGTTTCTTTCTCCTTTTTATATTGCTTTTATATTTTTGACTTTCTTGCATCCCGGCGGGGACACAGGATCCTGCTTTTCCTGCCCTCTCCCTGTCCCCAGCCGCCTTTATCTCATGATCTCTCAGAGGACTACTTTCTCGCCGCTGCCACTGCCTCCACAAACTCTTTTGCCTTGGCTGTCACTGCCGCGAAATCGCCGGTCTTGGCACCCTTGGTCAGGCTGGAACCGGTTCCCACAGCATAGGCGCCTGCCTTGATCCACTTGTCCACGTTGTCCACGTCCACTCCGCCGGAGGGCATGAACTCGCCCTGGGGAAGGGGGCCCTTGAAGGAGCTGATGGCCGCAGGTCCCACGATGTTGCCCGGGAAGATCTTGATGATGTCGCATCCTGCTTCCATGGCCGTGATAGCCTCCGTGGGCGTCATGACGCCGGGAAGCATGGGAACTCTGTAGCGGTTGCACAGCTTTACGGTCTCCACGTTCAGGCCCGGGCTCACCACATAGTTAGCGCCCGCCAGAATCACCTGTCTCGCCGTCTCCGGATCAAGAACCGTGCCTGCGCCGATCACAACCTTGTCGTTGTTCCTGTACTTCTTCACCATAGCCGCGATGAAATCGATAGGGTTGCCCTCATCCATAGTCATGGTGATCTCGATAAAATTGATGCCTCCCTCGATGATGGCGTCAACCACCTTCTCGCCCTGCTCCAGATTCTTGGCGCGCACTACGGCCACAAGGCAGTCTTCCTTCATTCTTGCTAATACCTGTTCTTTTTTCATGGCTTTCTCTCCTTTATAATTCGTATATACGATTCATCTTCGTAAACACGATTGTTATACTAGAATCTTACCTGTTTCCTGTCTGTTTGTCAATAGCCTTTCAGGATATTTTTCCCAAAAATCCAAGCAATCCAGACACTTCCTCCGCTTTCTTTCTGACCAGACATCCCAGAGCATCGTAATCCTCCCCGGGCTTGTACAGGCTGGACACGCTGATAGCCCCTATAACGCTGCCGTCAGGGCCGAATACCGCCGCCCCCGCACACTCCATGTGCTCCTCCATCTCCCTGGCATCCAGAGCATAGCCCTGCTGCTTCACCTTCTCCAGCTCTTCCTCCAGGGCGGCCCTGGTCATGATGGTGTTCTCTGTCTTCCTGCGGAAGGTGATCCTGTTTATCACCTGTCTTCTGTCCTCTTCATCGCTGTAGGCCAGAATCGCTTTTCCCAGGGAAGTACAGTACATAGGGTTCTTGGTCCCCACGGTGGCGGTGGTGATGATGGGATTCTCCGGCTCAAACTTGCAGATGTACACCACCTCATGGTCGGATCGCACCCCGAAGAACACCGTCTTTCCCACGGACCTGGAGAAGGCCTTCAGCTCCGGCTCGATCACTCCCAGGAAGTCCAGATTGTTGGTGTAGTTGATGCCGATGCGGTAGGCGGTCAGACCGATGGTGTAGGTCTGCTTCTGCCCCTTCTGCACGTTGGCCATGCCCATCTCCACCAGGGTGGTGACGATATCATAGCCGCTGGTCTTGGGAAGGGACAGCTGCTGGCATATGTCATCCAGGGTGATCCCCTCCGGATTTTTGGAAATCAGTTTCAATATCTCCACGGTTCTCTGTGTCGTGCGGTTCAGTTTCATCGCTTATGCCTCCCTTCCGGGAAACCCTGCTCTCAAATCACAGGGTCACACCCTGCTTAAAGATGGCCATGTCGTGGAACCCTGCCTCCTCTGCCTTCACCTTTCTGCCGGAGGCCACCTCCAGGACATAGTCAAACAGTTCCTGTGCCAGCTCCTCCTTGGACTTGTCCTCCACCATGCGGCCTGCGTTGAAATCGATCCAGTTGTCCTTCTTCCCTGCCAGGACGGAATTGCTGGAGATCTTCACCGTGGGCACCGGCGACGCGAAGGGAGTACCCCGCCCCGTGGTAAACAGAACGATCTGGGCGCCGGATACGGCCAGGGCGGTGGAAGCCACCAGGTCGTTGCCCGGAGCGCTGAGCAGATTCAGCCCCTTCACCTTCACCTGCTCGCCGTAGGAAAGGACTCCCTTTACCGGGGCGCTTCCCGACTTCTGAGTGCAGCCCAGGGACTTGTCCTCCAGCGTGGAGATGCCTCCTTTTTTGTTGCCCGGCGACGGGTTCTCATAGATAGTCTGGTTGTGACTGGTGAAATAATTCTTAAAATCATTGATCAGATTCACAGTCTTGTCAAACAGCTCCTCCGTCTCGCAGCGGTTCATGAGAATGGTCTCCGCTCCGAACATCTCCGGGACCTCGGTGAGGATGGTAGTGCCGCCCTTGGAGATGAGAATGTCGGAGAAAGCTCCCACCGTCGGGTTGGCTGTGATGCCCGACAGTCCGTCAGACCCTCCGCACTTCATACCGATGACCAGCTCCGCCGCGTCCATGGGTTCCCGCGTAAATCCCTTCACATACACTGCCAGCTCCTCCAGGATGGCCATGGCCGCCAGGTGCTCGTCCTCCACATCCTGGCACTGCAGGAACTTCACCCTCTGCTCGTCGTAATCCCCGATGTACTCTTTCAACACGGGAATGTTGCTGTTCTCGCAGCCCAGACCCAGGACAAGGACACCGCCTGCGTTGGGGTGGTGGATCATGTCGGCCAGAACGGTCCTGGTGTGCTCCTGGTCGTCCCCCATCTGGGAACAGCCGTAGGGGTGAGGAAATGCCACGATCTCCTCAAGGCTTCCGCCCACCAGCTTCTGTGCGTCCCGCTCCAGAGCCTTGGCGATGGAGTTGACACAGCCTACGGTGGGAATGATCCATATCTCGTTTCTCACTCCCGCCTTGCCGTCCGTGCGGCGGAATCCCTTGAAAACGGCCCGGTCTGACGGGGCTACCGCAGGGTGGGTGGGCCGGTATTCATAGGTGAGCAGGTCACCCAGAGCCGTCTTGAGATTGTGAACATGTACCCACTGTCCTTTGGCGATATCCTCCTTGGCAAAGCCGATACGAAACCCGTACTTCACCACTTCTTCCCCCGCCTTCACCTGCCTGAGGGCCACCTTGTGCCCCTGCGGAATCTCCTCGACGGCGGTCACTGAAATGTCCCCGATCTCAAGGGTCTCTCCCTTGGCCACAGGGCGCAGGGCAACTGCTACGTTGTCCTCCTGGTTGATCCTTATGACATCCTGCATCTTCTCTTTCTCCTCATTTTATTATTATGGAAAACGTCTTCACGGCATTCTTCCCACACGCAAACCCGAAACTGCCCAAAACCAGAATTCAGGCGCCTCAAATTTCCGTCTTATCTCTGCAGGCAGAGTTCTCTGACTCCTAGTATGCCGAAATAAAGCGTTTTTACTGCTGCTCTCGCAAATGTAAGCGCTTACATTCATTGTACAAAATATCTGTGCGGAAGTCAACAGAAAAATAAGAAAGTTTACTTCAATAATGCAGACCGATAGTGCTTCGGAGTCTTTCCGTAATATTTTTTAAAAAGCTGAATAAAATGTGACTCTGAGTTGTATCCCGTCAGCTGAGCCACTTCAGAAATACTCAGATCCTCACGCGCAAGTATTTTCCGAGCATTTTCCATACGGATTTTCAGCAAATATTTCGAAAATCTCAAGCCGGTCGCATCGTTCACCAGCTTGCTTAAATAATTGGGGCTGATAAAGAAAACATTTTTCGCAATGTCATTCATGTTGAGATCTTCAAAATAATGATTTTCTATATAAGCAATTATCTTTTCTGCCAACGAGGCCTCCTGCTTTATATTGTCTGTCAAAGCAACTTCTAAATAACGCAGAACCTCATTCATCAATTCATAGGCTGATGCCGTGTCGGATATCTGGTTCGATTTCTCTAGCACATCCTTTTTAAAAAAGGCGAATTCCTCATTTTGCTCCAGTTTTGTTTCGTGGCTTTGGAGCAGTCCGAAAATGCTGGAAAAATATTTTTTGGACATGGCTTTGCCGCACCCATAATCAGCCAAGAAAATATCAAAAGATTCCCTTAGTATTTCCATGAGAGAAAAAAGATTCCTCTCTGTCATATAATGGCGAATCAGGCGGCAGGACGAAACATTGATTATGTTTGTTATTTCATCTGAACTGACAGGGGTCGAACTGCTGTCCGGTGCAGGGATATCATTCGGGTGAAACGAGCCTGATGGATTTGTCCGAGATTTAAAGACGAACTGCTGCAGGATTTCCTGAATATCGCTTTCGCTGACAGGCTTGGTGAGATAGCGGCTCACATTGAAGCGGATTGCCTTCTGAGCATAGCCAAAATCGGCATAACCACTGATAATGACCAAAGTAACGGATGAAAAATTATGATGTACAAATTCACATAGCTCAAGGCCGGTCATTTCGTCCATGCGAATATCTGTAAAAAGGATATCCGGGACAAAGCCCGGCATGGCTTCAATAGCCTTTTGTGCGGAATCAAAAGCCTGAATAAACGTATCTGTTTGGCCTGAGAGTGAACGCTCTATAACATTGACTAATGCTTCGCGGGCATAATATTCATCGTCTACAACCATAATTTTCATATATGTTCACTCCTCGCTTCATTATAAAATCCGTTTTTCATCCGTCCGAGTTCATTCAATATATGGTATCGTCAGGGCAACCGTTGTATAAAAGCCCTTTTTGCTTGACACAAGGATTCCGTATTGGCTCCCATAATATGCGGCAATCCGCTTGCTGACATTCCAGAGTCCAATGCAGCAGTCCGCAGCCTGTACATAATTTTCAGCGCTTTGCAAACGGTCATTCAGCTTTTGAAGACATTCTTCATCTATCCCACAGCCATTATCGGTTATGGAAATACGGACAATGTTCTGGTCTCGCCTGATTCTTACTTCGATCAGAAATATGCCTTTATGGTCTCCGTTGAAATGAAAAGCGTGCTTAAAGCAATTTTCCGCCAAAGGCTGCATAAGAAATTTGACGCAGAAGTTTGAAAGCACACCATCTTCCACATCATACATCACATCAAATTTCCCCGGAAACCGCAGATCCTGAATCAAGATATACCGCTTTAAATTATTTAATTCATCTTCAATCGTCACAAACTGCCTGTTGGAAATACTGTATCGGAACATATCGCTCATCGCAACAGAAATCTGGCTGACAGTCGGTATATGATGTAAAACTGCCAGAGAACTGATCAGGTTTAACGCGTTGTAGAGGAAATGAGGATTGATCTGGTAGTTCAGCACTTTGATCTGCATCTCTTTCTGACGGAGATCATACAGGTATTCTTTTTGAATGCCCTCATTCAGTTTCTGGATCATGCGATTATAACCTTTAATCAAGTCTTCTAATTCAATATAGGTTCTGTGCTCGAGATGAATCTCATTCATTTTGTGGAGATCCACTTTTTTAATCAGCCTGCAGAATTCCCGTAAATCCTTTGTGATAGCTTTGGAAATGAAAAAGCTGAATATCATTAAAAATGTCAAAAATAAAACACATAAATATAAATAATGAAGAACCGATACACTTAAGGAAGATTTATTTGATAAATCTTTGGAAAATTTTATAATCTGCCATTCAGAGGAGTTATTTTTTTCAGAGGACAATATGATCCCAGAATGATACGCACTGCAGCCTCTTGAAGAATCCATATGGTCTGTCACATACTGATATAGGTCATAAACAGACTGAAAGTCTCCACTGTCGGAAAAGTAGTTCGGGCTGATATTCGTTGTATAAATAAGTTCTCCATTTGCGGCAGAGAAAATCGCCGTATTATATCCAGAAGAAACTCCTGTTTTGGCATCTAATTCGGGAAAAAACATATTGATATCCACATATACGGCAAGATACCCAATCCCTTTACCTGTGTTCAGATCTGTAATCCGCTTAACGATGGGGAGCAGCTTGCGCCTTTCACGGTTTACCATGATTTCCACCGGAGACCCATAATGTTTTCTGATGCTGGCGACGTGGCTCCTGATACAGTTTTTTAGAATCTCCGGCTGTTCGTAAAAACCAGAGGAGTAGATATAAACTGACTCCTGATTATTTACATAAACAGCAGCAGAAATGTGCGTGTTCAGGTAAACCAGCATATCGAGAGTCTTCTGAAGATCATCTCTTATATGCATATCGGAGCCAACAAGACCACCGTCGATTTCTGAGAAATATCTATAGGCGTCTCTAAGATTTGAATCAGCATTATGATAATAGAAGATGCCGTTCAAATTAGCGTTCAGTGAGGTAACCGTGTAATCTATTTGATCGGAAAGTTGTGATACCGTATCAATCTGATTGTCTATCCGTTCGGAAAACAGAATAATATTCCAATAAAACAATGCAAATATGGTAAAAAAAACAGCTGCTATGATATTGGAAAAATAAAATCTGCTTTGAATGCTATGCATCCAGTCAGACAAATGAAAATTATTGTAAACCACATCCACAACAATATCCCCTTTCCTGCCTTTTTACTTCAACACAGCTTTTCGCTCTGTCGCCCCGACTATAAACAGCTGCTTTTGCTTCTTAGATCATATAATAATTTTACTATAAAAAGTATATATAATCAATTTTCGATTATATAATAAATCAACTTTTGTGGAAATACAGCTCATAAAAATGTGAAAAATATACAACCATTAGTGAACAGAGGCATATGAATGTTTGGAATATTTATATATAAACGCAAAATATAGAGCTATAATTATGTCATAAACAGACAACATGGAGCATCAAAAGGATATGCAAAAAACAGAGAGGAGGTGACTACAGTTGAGTACTTATCGAAGAAAACAAATAATGTATGAAGTGATATTTGTCGCGCCGACCATAGCCTTCTTCACAATCGTAAAAATATTGCCGATGTTATCTGCTGTTTGGTATTCCCTGACAAGCTGGAACGGCATTTCAGCTGTTAAAGAATTCGTAGGATTCCATAATTTTGCGGTGTTGGCAGCCGATAAGCATTACTGGTATTCCATGAAATTCACACTGATGTTTTCGCTGCTTTCCGTAGTATTCGCGAATATATTGGGTTTTATCACAGCGTATGCACTGTCCAGGGAAATACCTGGCAGAAATGTCCTGAGGGCCGCATTTTATCTGCCATATGTGTTGGGAGGGCTGGTGCTTGGGTTTGTATGGAAATTCATATTCCTGAAATTTTTTCCTGTATTGCATCAAACGACGGAAATCGACTTATTCGGACTAAGCTGGCTGGGAACAACAGAAACTGCTTTTGGGGCCATGGTGATCGTACAGGTTTGGTCAATTCTTGGATATGTGATGCTTTTGTATATAGCAGGAATCTCCGTGATCCCTGTGGATATAATAGAATCTGCAAGAATTGACGGGGCAAACGCCATACAAGTTATTTTCCGGATTATCCTTCCCCTTCTGATGTCCACAATCACAAGATGCCTGTTTATCAGTTTTCTAACCTGCATGAAGGTTTATGACGTCAATCTTTCACTGACAGACGGCAATCCTTACAGGTCGTCGGAATCTATTGCCTATAACATCTACAAAACAGCTTTTGATGAGAATGCCATGGGATACGGATGTGCAAAGTCCCTGATTTTTATAGCGGTAATTCTTGTGATTTCTCTGATTCAGGTATCGATAACATCACGAAGGGAGGTGCAGGCGTGAATCTGAAGAAAAAGAACATTTTATTGACAGCCGTTATGGTTCTGATGGCGGCAATCGTGCTGCTTCCGTTCTATCTGGTGCTGGTAAATTCATTTAAGACACTGCCGGAAATCGGTGAAGATATCATGAGCATCCCTAAAATCTGGCATGTTGAGAATTATGCACGGGCTATGGAGAAAATGAATTTCTGGCATACAATGATGAATACGCTGGTTATAACGTTTATCGCCAGTTTTCTCCATATTCTGTTTGCTACCATGGCTGGATACTGGCTGATCAGGCATCCGGGAAAGCTGAATAATCTACTTTATTTTCTGCTGATCGCGGCGATGGCTGTACCGTTTCAGTCAATTATGATTCCTGTAATTTCAATCACGAAATGGTTCCATCTACATGGCAGCCTGCTGGGAATCAGTTTCGTGTATCTGGGAATGGGATGTTCCACAGTAGTTTTTCTGACATACGGAGCCGTAAAATCGATCCCCACAGAGCTTGAAGAGGCTGCCATCATGGATGGATGTACACCTTTCAGCATGTATTTCCTGGTAATCTTTCCGCTGCTGCGCACTATTGTGCTGACATACTCGATTTTAAACGTATTCTGGTTCTGGAATGACTACCTGACGCCGCAGCTGATGCTGGGAACAAAAAAGTCCATGTACACCATGCAGATCGCGTTAAAAGTGTTCAGCGGAGAATATCTGGTTCGGTGGGATTATCTGCTTCCGGCAGTGGTCCTAGCTATGATATTGCCGGTCGCCGTGTTTATTATCTGCCAGAGAAGCATCATAGACGGCATGGTTTCTGGAGCCGTGAAAGGCTGAATGCTGTCGCCATACATAAAATTTTAATTTAAATTCCCATAATTAAATTTATAAAATGAAAAAAGGAGGATCCAAAATGAAAAAAACCGTAAAACAGCTAATGGGAGGATTACTTATAGCAGCAATGCTTGCCGGATGTGAAAAACCCTCCCCCGGCATCCCGGATACGGAACCGGCAAAGGCTGGAAAAGCGGATAAGGCAGCAACATCAGAAACGCCGCGGCAGGGGGAAATTTCCCTGACGTGGGCAAGCTACAAGGGAGACTGGGCGGATGCCTACGAGAAGATTTTCGATATATACAAGGCAGATCACCCGGAAATTAAGGAGATCAATGTGTACACCGCAAACTCCTCCGAATACAATACAAACCTAAAAGCTATGCTGGCGGCTGGAACACTTCCGAATATATTTAATTTAAGCACGGATGTTGCCGGCAAGGAATGGAAAGAATACCTGCAGGAAGTCAGCGACACAGAAGCCGCCAAGAACGTTAAAGCGGAATATCTTGATCCCTATACCTGGGACGGAGGCATATATGGGATTACTTATAATTATGAGATCCACGGCACTGTCTGGAATATCGAGAATCTCCAAAAGGTAGGATATGAAGACGTTCCGAAAACTAGATCCGAGATGGAAGACGCCGTCGCCAAGATGGAGGCCGCCGGGCTTCCCGGAGGGCTTGACCTGATAACCAATACCCATCTTCTTTACGACCATCTGGGAAATGTACCGCTGTATCTCAATCATGACGATGCCGTTGCAGCTTACAATGACCTGGTGGAAGGAAATGTTGATGTCGTCAGCAATCAGGGATGGAACGAGTATTTTGATTGGATGATGTTTAATAAGGACCATGCAGTAGATGATGTATTCCAGATCGATAAGACGACTGGTGAAATGAATCTGTTTAATGAACAATACTCGTATTATACCACAGGGGGCACAAATCTGGCGGCAGCTTCACAGAAATATAATGAAAACTGGATTTCAAAGTACAGGATCGGGCCCTACTGTGTAAACGATTCCGGCGGCTCTTACTATACAGTAAATATCCAAGGATTCGGTCTTTCCAACACTTCTGATGAAGCGACGAATAAGGCGGCAAGAGAACTTTTGGACTGGTTCTTTACCAGTCCGGAGGTGGCGGCAATACTGACGGAAGAGGTGGGGTGCCTGCCTGTAGTTGAGAATTTTAAGATCACCAGGGATATGGTCGACGAATATTCTTATGCGGCTATTGAAGGAGTCGCAAACAATAATTCCCATGTTATGCGCGCCCTTACCAACGCATCGGTAAATAACGAAATCGTAGAAAAGGTTCAGAGATTCCTGGCCGGCGACATGACAAGGGATGAGGCTCTCGCAGCCCTGGGCGAGGCCTATGCCGCTTATGGAGAGGCCTATTGACAATATTATGGTTTTAATAAAACACAAATATATAATTTTCAGGAGGATCATATGAGACGCAGTCTTAACACAACCATCACATTAAATAACGGCATCAAAATGCCGCAGTTCGGCTTCGGAACCGTGCGCCTTGCCCAGACAGATGACGAGAAGAAGGCAATTATTCTGGAAGCCATCAAAACAGGATTCAGGAAGTTTGATTCTGCCGCAAGATATGACAGCGAGCGGGCCTTGGGCGCAGCCATCAAGGAGAGCGGGATTCCCCGCGAGGAATTTTTCATCGGCACGAAAATCTGGTCGACGGATATGGGAAAGGATCGTGTCATAGAAGCCTTCGAGGAAAGTCTGGAGAAACTTCAGACGGATTATGTCGACCTGTATATGATTCACTGGCCGGCTCCCCATAAATATCTCATCACATGGCAGAAAATGATTGAAATTTACGAAGCCGGCAAAGCCCGCGCCATCGGCGTCAGCAACTTTAATATTGAACAGCTGGAAACTCTTTATGAGAAATCAACAGTGATTCCAGCGGTTAACCAGATGGAATGCCATCCCTCGTACCAGCGCCTCCTAATCAGAGATTACTGCCAGAAACATGGCATTTTCTTAGAGGCATATCAGCCCCTTGCCCATGGCCTCTATCTGGACAATCCGACGGTGGCTGGCATCGCCGCCAAACATGAGAAGACACCGACCCAAGTGGTCATCAGATGGCACCTGCAGTCAGGAATCGTTCCGATCCCGCGTTCCACCAGCGCCGGTCACATGAAAGAAAATATCGATATATTCGATTTTGAGCTGGATACCGACGACATGATCGCGTTGAATGGGCTGAATGTAGAACGCAGCGTCAACAATTTCGCCCCCAACTGCATGGATCCTACATTCTTTACATATTAAATTCAGATGCTTGTAAGCAATAGGGCTGTATTTGCTGCTTTTGGTTATCGCCAGAAGCGGCAAACGCCCATAATATTTTAAAATCCAAGGAGAAAACAATGATTACAAAGGCACTGGAACTGGCTGGAAAGAATGAGATAAAACAGGTAGAATTAGAATTGCCTGAGATTCAGGATAACGAACTTTTGATGGAGGTAGTCGTAAACTCGCCTAAAAAAATTGACAGGGAGAAAACATCTGACCCAGAAGATATTCCCTATATCCTAGGAAGAGAATTTGGAGGAAAGGTGGTCGGCATCGGAAAGAATCTGGAAGGACAATACAAAATCAGAGAAAGAATCGCGATTGTCCTGAGCGATGAGGATCGAAAGAATTCCGATTTCCGGTATCTGGGAGGATGTTCTCAGTATGCCGTCATTCCGGAATCCTATATACAGGCCGGGAAAGTGATTTCTTATGATCACAGCGCTTTTTATTATGGCGCTCTGGCGGTTCCCACTGCCAACGCGTTGACCGCGGGAATGAAAAGCAGAGAAGGGCAGGCATGGGGCTGCAGCCTGGAAGACATAAGGAAAGCCGTTTCCCTGGCAGCGTCAGGCGTCCTGGAACCGGCAGTATTTGTCACCCATATCGGGGGAATTGACTCCGAGGCAAAGGAACTTTTAACAGAGGATAGCGATCCGGGGCAAAAATTGTTTTATTCCCACTTGTCATTTCCTCTGACAGCAATCAGCAGTTTTGGCCTAAGCGACGACCCGCTGATGAAGGGTCTCCATGAGATCTGCAGCGGGCATAACGGCTTATGGAATCCTGAAGCAGAAGTCTATCTGCTGAATCACGCTGCCAGAATTTAAGGAGAATATAGATGATCAATATAGCAATCATAGGCGCCGGGGATATCGCTGAGGTGCATGCAGATTCCTTTTTGATGTTTCCGGATATCTGCCGCATAAAAGCAATTGCCGACATTTACCAGGACAAAGCAAAGGACATTATCTGCAGGAAAGGATTGGAACACGCGAAATCTTATAAAACCATGGAGGATGTCCTGCAGGAGGAAAAAATAGATTTGGTATCCATATGCCTGCCCCCTGCCCTGCACGCAGAAGCATCAGCCAAAGCGCTGAACGCAGGCTGTCATGTTCTGGTGGAGAAACCCATGGCAGCCTCTCTGGAGGAGTGCGACATGATGCTGAAAGCGGCCGAGAAAAATAAAAAACTTCTCAGTGTTGTATGCCAAAACCGTTTTAAAACTCCCATGAAGAGAATCCGCCAGCTGATCAAGGATGAAACAGCGGGCAAGGTAAAACATGTGATGATCAACTCTCTTTGGTGGCGGGGAGAGCATTACCATGATCTTTGGTGGCGGGGAACCTGGGAAAAAGAAGGCGGCGGATGCTTTACAAGCCAGACAGTACACCACATTGACCTGATGATCTGGATGCTGGGAATGCCATCCGCTGTGACGTCGGTTATAAAAAATGTTGCCCACAGCAATTCTGAGGTGGAGGATGTGGGGGTGGCAATTCTGGAATACCCTGATTTACTGGCACATATTGTCTCCTCCATCGTGGACCATGGCGAAGAGCAGGAAATGATCTTTCAGACAGAAAAGGCAAAGCTGAATATCCCATGGAATCCGAAAGCTGATTACGCGCTTCCAAACGGATATCGGGCAGAATATACAGAATATGAGGCAAGAATTGACAAACTTTATAAGTCAATTCCCGCTCTTGATCTGGAGGGGCATCCCGCACATATCCGCAATATGCTGATGGCAATCCTGGGAAAGGAAGAACTTATGACAGACGGACAAGAGGGAAGAAAGACCCTTGAGATAATCACCGCGATTTATAAAGCCAGCGTGCTGAGGAAAAGGGTTGTGCTCCCGATTTCTGATGACGATGATTTTTATAAGAAAGAGGGTGTCTTAAGCCACATGCCCAAATTCCACCAAAAGACAACCAGCGTTGAAAATTTCAAAAAAACAGAAATTTCTCTTGGCCGTGATGTAGGCAGATAATGCCTCGGAAAACAATCTGAAGGAGGATATATTATGATTTACGGAAATATTAATAATGAATTTTTTGAGAATCAGGCAGCTGTTCTGGCGAGGCCCATCAACCTGGCGCTTCATTATTTGAGGGATCACCAGAACGAATTAATCACACATATAGTGGGGAAGTTTCCCATCGAGCTGGGTGAAGTGCCTATGATTTTGCAGGTAATTGATCAGGATACAGCCCCAAAGAATCAGATTCGCCCGGAGATCCACCGCAAATATATTGATGTCCAGTTTTTAGCCGCCGGTGGCCCGGAATCTGCGGTGTACTATGACGATGACGGTACAAACGTCGTCACCGAGGATCTGATCGAATCAAGGGATGTTCTGTTTTACGCACCAAATCCCAATGCACCAGAGGGGACAATCCGCTTTACTGCTGGCACATACGCGGTTTACTTTCCTTGGGATATTCACATTCCAGGTGTGCAGGCAGGAGATGCTGCGGCGTACATCAGAAAGATCGTGATCAAGGTGCCCGTTGAGGCATGTATTTGACAAAACAGCCCGGCGAATCTGCAGTTTCCCTCTGAGTTCTGACAGTTCTGATGAAAAAAGCAGGGCAAGAGGAAAAACTATCCCTCTCTTGCCCTGCCGCTGCTCAGTTTTCCCTGTCTCTCAGCCGGCCCAGAAGCCTTGCCGCTTCTCTTCCCGTGTAAAACACGTCCTTCATCTCTGTCAGCTCCACAAGCAGCCTCTCTGATTCTTCTCTGTCCCCCTTGACCATCTTCATCCTCGCAAGGAGCAGCCCCATCTCTGCCCTGTAGATCCTGTTCTTTGCCAGTTCCATCTCCTCAGAGATATACGCCTCATCCTGGTCCTCCCCCGTGAGGAAATCCAGCCACACCTGCACCAGACGGACACATTCTTTCAGACCGGAAGCCAGGGCCGGAGCCCTCCCGTCTGCCGTCTCCCAAAGTTCTCTCAGCTCCGCCAGACAGATACCCGCCTGCTGTGTGTCTCCCAGAAGCAGATAATCTCTGGCCCTCTGGTTTGCCACAAGAGCTCTGGCCGCCAGCCCGTGAAGCTGAAGCTGCTCCGGCTTTACATCCTGAAGCCAAAGCAGACTTTCCTCAAACCGGCCCATGGCCTCGCAGGCATAAGCCAGCTTTACACAGCCGTTCACATACTCAATGGTATTCACAGGAGCTCTCCTCACAAGAGGAGCAAATACACGGATAAATTCTTCCGGCTCCTCCTGCTCATATAAAAGCAGGTCCATCTGCCTCAGCTTCCTGGCGGCCCACCAGGAAGAGAACACACGCCCCGCAACCACTCCCAGGAAAGCGGGAAGGGCAACATAGAAGGCTTTCATATAAAATTCCTGTGCCGGCAGCCATTTTATATAGAAGGGGGTCAGCGCCAGGAGAACTCCCACAGCGCCCCAGGCCATAAACAGGTTGTTCTGCCTTCTGAAATATCCGATCATAACTTGGTTTCAGACTTACAGCCAGAAGGAGAACAGGAAGGAAGCGATGATCAGCACGATGCCGCCGCCCAGACGGGAGGAGAGCTGCGCGTAGGCCATCAGTTCCATACGGTCGGCGGCGCCTAAGCAGGCCAGGTCGCCGGAACCGCCCCGGTTAGCCATACAGAGACCTGCCGTCACGGCTGCGTCCACCGGATAGAAGCCTACCAGATACCCTACGCCGCCGGCTCCTATGATGGCTCCGATGACGATCATAAGGGCCATCACCACATTGCCCGGCGTCATGACGGTAAACAGCTCCGCGATGTCAAAGTCAGCTCCCATGCCTACCATGATCACCATTCCCATAACCCCTGTCCAGAAAGACTGAAGCCGCTTGGCCCCGGCCCGCACGCTGGCGGGAATCAGGCCTGTGGCCGCCAGAATCACCACGAAGATGATCATGTAGGCGTAGGCGTGAATGGACGCCCCCGCGATAGTGGGAAGAATCTTCTTGCTCATAATGCGCCCCACGCTGTAGCAGCCGCAGGCGATCACCATGGCCCCCAACATGTCCTGCATGTTGGTCTTTATCTTGGCGTCGTCCCGGGCGATATTCTCCCCGCCCCGAACCAGCGTCTTCTTGTCTCCGGTCATTTTCGGAAATTTCTTGCCGACGGTGTTTAAGGTCGCCGAACCGATGATGGCGAAAATATTTCCGATGGTCAAAATAATAATGGCAAACCCGTAGAAATTGGCTGCCGCGTCCCCGGTGATGGTCTCATAGATATTGCTCAGGGGAACCGCCCCCGCCCCGTTGCCGCCGCCCATGATGGGAAGCACATACTTCATGATGGTGGTGGTGGGATTCACCCCGAAGATCAGCCCCGCTACAACACCCAGAACCGAAGCTGCCACCAGTCCGCCCAGGATCGCCGGGATATATCCGACACAGGACTTTAAAAGAATGTCCTTGTCCAGAGACAGAACGGAACCCACAATCAGAAACACGATGTACAGTTCCAGCAGATTCACCTCATCGCCGGAGATAATGAAGTTGATGCTGTCGATGGTTTTTTCCGGAACCATGTTGAAATATTTGAGAAGTGCAACCCCAAAAAACGCCATCAAGAGCCCGCCGCCTATGTAGCTGTTCCACACAGGAAGGCGCTCCCCCAGCTCATACAGCACAACCGCCAGGGCAAAACAGGAACACAAGGTGCCTGTGATACTGCTGGACTGTATTCCCCAGTACATCGCTATTCCGCAAAGTACAATGGCCGCAGCCGCCTGCCACCAGGGAAGCCCGCCAAGGTGAAACGTTTTCTTCTCTCCATTTGCCGCCATAACAATTCCCTCCTCTTCGCAAATTTATTTCTTCAATCTATCAATAGTTTCCAGCAGATAATCTGTAAATTCCGCCGCCGTCGCCCCGTCCCTATCGGTGGTTACCACCTTTTTCCGTTCCGTGACGGTACAGATATCCAGGGCCTCATCCAGAACGGCCTTCCGGTCGCCGTAGCCGATGTGGGCCATGAGCATCCCCGCTGCCCGAATCAGGGAACAGGGGTCCGCGTAATCGCCCCTTCCGTGATTGATCAGGAACGGAGCCGTACCATGAATCGCCTCGAACATGGCATACTTATTTCCAAGGTTGGACGAGGACGCGGTTCCCAGTCCTCCCTGATGTTCCGCCGCCACATCCGTCACGATATCTCCGTACAGATTGGGCAGGACAATGACCTCTATCCCCTTGTTAAACTCGGGATCCAGCATCTTGGCGCACATGGCGTCCACCAGCCGCTCCTGGATCTGGATATCCGGATATTCTTCCCCTACTTTTCGAACCGCCTTGATAAAATTCCCGTCGGCCAGTTTCACAATATTTGCCTTGGTGACGATGGTCACATTCTTCTTTCCGTTCTTCCTGGCATAGTCGAAGGCCATCCTGGCGATCCTCTCGGAGCCCTGTCTCGTCTGCACCTTAAAATCCACGGCCAGATCCTCATTTACCTGGATCCCCTTGTTGCCCCAGATATACTCCCCTTCAATGTTCTCCCTGAAAAACGTCCAGTCAATGTTCTTATGGGAGATCCTGATGGGACGGACCGCCGCGAACAGCTCCAGCCCGCGGCGAAGCAGACTGTTGGCCGACACCAGGTTGGGCCACGGCTCCCCGGCCCTGGGCGTAACCATGGGCCCTTTGATCAGCACATTGCACTTCTTGATCTCCTCGAACACCTCATCCGGCAGAGACTGCAGCTTTGCCGCCCGGTTCTCTATGGTCATCCCGGGAATCTCCCGGATCTCCACCTTCCCCGCCTGAATCTCCGGCTGGAGAAGGTTGTGCAGCACCCTCAGCGCCTCCTTCATGATAATGGGTCCGATCCCGTCCCCCGGCAGCACTCCAATCACGATCTTCTCAAGTTTGCCAAAATCCGTGATCTCCCTGTCCGCCTTCATCCGCTCAATCCGTCCGTACTCAGACTCGATCAGCTCCCCAAACTTCTCCTGGGCCTTTCTTATCTCCTCGCGCATCACAAACCACTCCTCTCTTTATTCTGCTTCGCTGTCTTCAATCACCATTTATCTGCGTATATACAAAGTCCCCTCCATAATGCGCCTGGCCGTTCTCTGCACCGCCACGCCGGGAAGCAGGATTTCGTCTCCCTCAATGACAAGCTGGGGAACCATAGTCATCACACCGCTGGGGTGTCCGATTCTCACCGTCTCCTGCCCCTCTCTCACGCTCCCCGCGGTCTTCTCCACCACGGAACCTTTCAGAAAAGCCGCCACCGAGATGGCGCTGGAAGAGGTAAGGGGACATGCCTTGTGACATTTAAACACAGAGATCACCCGGGCACACAGATCCATCTCCTCCGCCTTCACCGTCTGTCCTGCGATATCCTTGTAGGTTTTCGGCGTGGTGATAAAGCCAACCTTGGGCACTGCGGGAGAATTGGCCGCAGCGTCCTCCAGATCCCGGGCAAATCCCATGATACAGGCCGCCTTCCCCCGGATCTTTTCCAGAAGATCACAAATTTCCTTATTTCCGTTCACCTCCTCCGGAAGCTCCGTCCCCGTCATGCCTATATCCTCGGCTCTGACCAGGACCATAGGATTGGACACATCCAGAATCGTCGCCTCTACCTCCCCGAATCCCGGGATCTCCAAAACGTCCATCACTTTTCCTGTGGGAAGCAGTTTTCCCGTCTTGGCCCCCGCAGGGTTTAAAAAGTTCACCTTCAGCTCTGCCGCCGTGCCGTCAACTCCCGCGATGGAGCAGTCTCCCTCGGCCGCAAAGGTATGGGTCTCCGGATCGATGGGAACCGTCACATCGATATGCTTGTCTGTGTTTCGGTTCAGCAGTCTCACGGTAGTAATGGGTTCTACTATATCCACCATCCCCTCCTCCACCGCAAACGGCCCCACCGCCGCAGTCATATTCCCGCAGTTTGACTTGTAATCCACCTGGCTCTTGCCTACGATCACCTGTCCCACCAGATACTCCACATCCACGTCCTGCTCCTGGCTCTTCCAGACAATCACAATCTTGTTGTTGGAAGAAACCGTGCCGCCCAGGCCGTCGATCTGCTTGGGATCCGGATCTCCCATGGCCTGAAGGAAGATACTGTCCCACTGGGATCTGTCCTCGGGAAGATCCTCCCTGCAAAACATACAGCCCTTGCTGGTACCTCCCCTCATAAACACAGTCCTGAATTTCCTCATTCGACTCTCCTCCCCTCCTGCTGCTCTCTGTAATAATTAATCAGGCATCCTGCCAGAAGGATCCTGCGCTCCTCGTCTGTCAGGCTGTCCATAGTGCAGGCAAGTTTTCCGCCTTCCGCCACCGAACCGTCCTCGTGGCACTTTAGAATCTCCAGTTCCACCCTGTCTTCTCCCGCCTGGATCACTCTCCTCACATCCTGGATCCACACATAGTCCCCCTCGCGAAGAGCCAGAGGCTCCTCTGTCCTGAGAGGCAGAATCCCCCAGTTGATCAAGTTGGACCGGTACCTCTTGGTGGCGTACTCCCTTGCCAGATTCCCAAAGCCTCCCAGCACCTTCTGGCTGCTGGCCGCCTGCTCCCTGGAAGAACCGTCTCCGATCTGTTCCCCCACCAGGAGGCTGCCTATGCGCACATCCAGGGCCTGACAATCTGCCATGTCACACAGCGCCTGGAGAACCCGGGAGGCCTGGGGGTCACTGGCGATGCGCCCCTCCCTCTGCCTTTCTTCTTCCAGGGTCCTTACGGCCTTGGCCCTGCTCACAAACTTGCTGTCCCTGCTGACCATGGTGTAGTCTGCGATCTTTTCAGGGTTGGAGCGGAAAGAAGAAACTTCCCCGGAGGGCGTCAGCTCATCTGTGGTGATGGAGCCTTCATAGGCGCCGGACACCTTCAAAAGCAAATGCCTGCCCAGGGGAGCCATCTCCGGCCAGTCCGCAATATTGGGCCCCATGACCAGTTCCTGTGACAGATCACCTTTTCCCCAGCCGTCAAACACCTGCTTCTCGTAGATAACCGGATCAAAATGATGGCGCAGGTTCCTGTACTCCACGCCCTCCAGCTCCGTGGCCGCCGTAAGCCTGCCGCCGTTTCTCACCGTGGCCGCTATAGACCGGGCATCCATAAGGCAGGACGCTGCCATCTGTCCCTGGCCCGGCTTGCTGCCTTCCCGGTTGGGATAATTGCGGGTCATGTGGCGGATGCTGATCTGATTGTCAGCCGGAACGTCCGTAACCCCAAAGCAGGGGCCGCAGATACACGGCCGCAGCGTCACTCCCGCGACTGCCAGCTCACCGGCAATCCCCTGAGCCATAAGGTCCGCCATCACAGGCATGCTGGCCGGATTCACCCCAAGGTTCAGGCCGTCTCCCGGAATGGCAAAGCCCTTCATAATATCGGCCACTGCCACAATATTTTCAAAAAGTCCGCCGCTGCAGCCGCTGACCAGGGCCTGATCCACATAGAACTCTCCGTCTCTCATATGGGACATGACCGAAAACGGCTTTCCCCTCTGCCCTTTGATCTTCTGTCCTTCCTCTTCCACGCTCTTCAAAAGCTCCTGCATGCGCTCTTTAAACTCCCTGATGGGCATAGCGTTGCTGGGATGAAACGGCAGAGCAATCATACATTCCACCTGCGACAGATCAATCTCGATCATCCCGTCATAATAAGCCCCCGCCTCCGGCCTCAGCTTCCGGTACATGTCCCCTCTGCCATGGTCTGCCAGGTACTCCTCCGTTTTTTCATCTGTACACCAGATACTGGAGAGGGCGCCGCTTTCTGTGGTCATCACATCGATGCCCATACGGTATTCCACGGTGAGATCGTGGACTCCCTGACCCACAAACTCCAGAATCTTGTTCTTGTTAAACTGGTTTTTGAAGGTGGCTCCTATCAGGGCCAGGGCCACATCCTGAGGCCCTACACCCGGCCGGGGCCTCCCTGTCAATTTCACCGCCAGAACCTGGGGACAGGAGACGGCGTAGGCTTGGCCCAGAAGCTGCTTTGCCACTTCCCCTCCGCCTTCCCCGATTCCCATGGTTCCCAGAGCGCCGTAGCGGGTATGGCTGTCAGAACCCAGGATCATGCAGCCGCAGCCGGCCATCATCTCCCTCATATACTGGTGCAGCACTGCCCTGTAGGGGGGAACAAAGATTCCGCCGTACTTTTTGGCATTGCCCAGGCCAAACACATGGTCGTCCTCATTGATGGTCCCCCCTACGGCGCACAAGGTATGGTGACAGTTGGAAAGCACATAGGGCACAGGGAACTTCTCCATGCCGCTGGCCCTGGCTGTCTGCAAGATACTCACATAGTTATTGTCCGGAGATACCAGAGCGTCAAATTTCAGCTGCAGATTCTCCATATCCCCGGACTGATTGTGGCTTTTCAAAATCCTGTACGCCATGGTCCGGGTACGTCCGTCGGCCACCGACTCTCCGTCGGCCGGACAGTCCATGACTTGGAATCTGCTGTCCAGAAATACCCCGTGTCCTGTTAAACGTATCATTTGATCACTCCCATTTGCTCTAATTCATGTTTCAGATACCGCAGCTGGCCGCCGCAGAGAATCACTTCCAGTTCGCTGTCAGACAGCTCCAGCTTTGTCTCAAAAGAAAATCCCCTGGTGTTATCTCTCACCACAACCTTCCGCTTCCCTATCTGATCCCGGAGATTCTCGATCTCCAGGTCGTCCATCTGGTAGATTCTGTCATAATCTGCAGGATCCTCAAAAATCATGGGAATGATGCCATGGTTCACCAGATTTCCCTTGTGAATGCGGGCCATGCTCTTGGCAATCACCGCTTTCACTCCCAGGTACATGGGATTGATGGCCGCATGCTCCCTGGAAGAGCCCTGACCGTAATTGTCGCCGCCGATGATGATGCTCCTTCCCAGTTCCTTCGCCCTTGCCGCAAAGGACGGGTCATATCGGTGGTAGCAGTACCTGCTCATGAGAGGAATATTAGAACGCATGCTGGAAAACTCCGCGCTTGCAGGCGTAATGTCGTCTGTGGTAATGTTGTCCGCCGTCTTAAGGCTTACCTTGCACTCCAGATGCTGTTCCGGCACGTCCGGCACGGGAAGAGGGGCAATGTTGGGCCCTCTCACAATCTCCACCTTTTTCGCCTCTTCAAGAGGCAGCGGCCTGATCAGCTGAGAGTCGTCTACCGGGTACACATCCGGCTCCGTGATCTCCCCCAGTTTTGCCACGTCTTCTCCCATGATCTCCTCGGCCGTGGAAAATGTGGCCGTAACGGCGCTGGCCGCCGCGCTCTCCGGGCTTACCAGATACACATGGGCCGTGGGATTCCCCGCCCTGCCCTTAAAGTTCCTGTTGGTGGTGCGCACCGCCACTCCCTCTGTGGCAGGAGACTGTCCGATGGCGCAGCAGGGGCCGCAGGCCAGTTCCAGCAGCCTCACTCCCGCGTCGATGAGCATCTCGATGTAGCCGTCTCTGAGGAGCTGTTTATAGATCTGCTTGGAGGAGATGGCGCAGGTACAGCTCACGTCCTCGTGAACATGACGGCCGTTGAGGACCATGGCAGCCCTGGCAATATCTTTGTAGCTTCCGTTGGTGCAGCCGCCGATGAGCACCTGCTGAACCTTCTTTTTCTCCACCTGGCGGATGGTGGTCACATTGTCCGGCTGATGGGGACATGCGATGAGAGGCTCTAAACGGCTCAAGTCGATCTCAATCTCACCGTCATAGGCGCAGCCCTCGTCAGGCCCAAGCTCTGTAAACTCGTCTTCTCTCCCCTGAGCCTTCATGAACCTGCGCACCATGTCGTCTGCGGGGAAGATGGATGTAGTAGCTCCCATCTCCGCGCCCATGTTGGTGATGGTCACCCGGTCAGATACCTCCAGGGCAGCCGCGCCGGGCCCCACATACTCATAGATCTTCCCAAGCCCGCCTTTTACCGTGTTGCGGCGGAGCATCTCAAGAATCACTTCCTTTGCGTTGCATCCCGGCCTCAATTTCCCGATGAGATTCACCTTGATGATCTCAGGCATTTTCAATCTCATGGGAACCCCCGTCATGGCCGTGGCGATATCCATCCCTCCCACTCCGATACACATCATGCCGACGGAGCCTCCGTGGGGGGTGTGGCTGTCGCCGCCCATGGACAGCTTTCCCGGCGCTCCGAAGCGGGCGACCTGAACCGCATGGCAGATCCCGTTGCCGGGCCTGGACACATAGACCCCGTACTTCTTGGCCACAGACTGTAAATAGATGTGGTCGTCCGGCGTCTTGTGGTCCAGATACAGCAGGTTGTGGTCCAGATAGCTGACGCTGGTCTCCACCTGAGTCCTGTCAAGCCCTATATGTTCAAAGGCCAGGTAGGTCATAACCGCGTTGATATCGTGAGTCAGCGTCTGGTCTACCTTCAGATAAATCTCCTCACCCGGAACCATATCCGATGGTTTCGCCAAATGCGCCGCCAAAATCTTCCGTGACAAATTCTGTGCCATTGCTTCTCTCTCCTTTTTATGTTTTCTGTGTTTATACCAGCCTTTCGCTTATGTCTTGTTTTTGAACCATGTGACTACAGATTCTCTATGTTTTTCGGAATCTTTGGGATGACCTGCCCCATCTCCTTCATCCTCTTTATCACTGCCTCCTGTCTCAGGCGTTTCTCCATGGCCCGAGCCATGATTTCCTCAGCCTCATCCGGTCTGATCACCACCACCCCATTTCTGTCGCCTGCGATGATATCTCCCGGATTCACCGCCGCGCCCCCGCAGCTCACCGAAACATTGACGGCACCCACGCCGCTCTTTCCCGCCGTCCCGCAGGTCAGACCTCTGGCAAAGACAGGTAAACCAGCTTTCTCGCATCCCTCCACATCCCTGAAGGCCCCGTCGATGACCACGCCGGCAGCCTTTTTCATCGCGGCGCAGGTGCTTCTATGGTCTCCCCAGTAAGAACATCCGCAGTTGCCCTTCCCTGCTACCACCAGAACGTCCCCCTCCGCCAGTTCAAGTATGGCGTCCGCTATCAGACCACCCTCCCCGCTGGGCACATCCACAGTCACCGCGATGCCGCAGACACGTTCCCCTACCCACGGCTTGATCCGCCAGTCCATTGAGCGGTAAAGCCCCGCCCCATCGCACAGTTCCGGGGTGGTAAAGCACCTGATCTGTTCCACGATTCCGGACAATTTATCTCTGTTTTTGTTCACTCTCCCCAATTTATCCTCTCACTTTCTCCATTTCTATGTACATTATAGAAGTTCCCATCCCATAAGTAAAATACATATATAGACATAATGATTATATAGTTTTCTCTATATTCTCCTTGTGTGCCCCCCATTCTTCTGCTATACTTACTCTTAACCAAGCCGTCAGAATCTTCCCGATGATTTCGGCTTTCCCGCCCCTCATCTTCCCACGAAAGGAGCACTCTCATGGATTTTCGAGAACTGACCTACATCACCAAGGTCGCCGACTGCGGCAGCATCACCGAAGCCTCCAGGCAGCTGTTCATCTCCCAGCCCTCCCTGAGCCACATCATCTCCAAGGTAGAACAGGACATGGGCGCCCAGCTCTTTGACCGGCGCAGCTATCCTCTGACACTGACCTACGCCGGCGAGAAATACGTGGACACTGCCCGGAAGATTCTTCTGCTCAGCGACAATCTCCGCAGGGAACTGGTTGACATCGGTTTGGGGGAAAAAGGAAAGATCAAATTCGGCATCCCCACGGAGCGGGCCGGCTACATGCTGCCTAAAGTCATTCCCGCCTACAAAAAACAGTTTCCGAAAGTGGACGTGAGAATCTACGAGGCCATGTCCGACGACCTTCTGGCCTCCCTGCAGAAAGACGAGATCAATTTCTACATCATCCCCAGAGACCTTCAGGATCTCCCCCAGGGGCTGAAGACGGAACTCATCTACAGGGAACGGCTCTATCTGGTGGCCGCTCCCGGTGTGGTTCAGGAAGATGATTTTGTCAATCCTGAAAAACTCCAGGTGAACGAGAATTTCCTTCGCCGCCACCCATTCATCGTCTTAAAGAAAGGGCACGCCATCCGTCAGAAAGTGGACTCTGTCTTCAGGAGGATGAAGCTCTCGCCGGAGTTCTCCATGGAAGTTTCAAGCTGTATTTCCGCCGTCCAGCTGGCCGCCGCAGGCCTGGGGATCACCATCGTCCCCCAGCGAGCCCTGGACTCCTTAGGCGGGCACGAGCATTTCTGCTGTTATCAGTACTCCCACCTTCCCGACGCCTGGGACGTGAACGTGGTCTACAAGGCGGACTGCTACCTGGACAGAACCGAGCGGGCCTTTATTGATCTTATGAAGACAATCTTTTGAACGGAATTGGACGTCTTGCAGTTGAGAAGTCAAGGCATCAACAGAATGTATAGACAGCATCTGCGGAGAGGGGAAAGGAGAAGGGAAAGTTATGGCGCGGACCGTAGGGATAGGTTATCAAGATTTTGAAAAATTGAGAACTCACGATAATTTTTATATAGATAAAAGCAATTTTATTGTGGAATGGTGGAACAGTCTGACGAAGTAACTCTCATCACCCGCCCGAGAAGATTTGGTAAAACTTTGACCATAAGTATAATAGAAACATTCTTTTCAATCAGATATATTTGAATGTCTGGAAAAGTGAAAAATTCAGAAGGCTCCAGGGAACATACCCGGTCATCAGCCTGTCCTTCGTCGATATAAAGGAAACAGATTGTGAGGCACTTACGACATATCTTATGGTATTAGGGGCTGTTGCTCCGGTAGATTATTTTTCTACTTTTGCAACAGCCCCTGAATCCCAGTTTCTTTCTCAGTATATTGATCCTGTCACTGCCGGACACCAGGTTTATCATATCCCTCAAAGTCCAGATCTATCTGTACTGTTTTCCTTCTTATCCATAAATCCATCACAAGTGTACGTTTTCCACAAGCCTATCCCCTCACTTTAAGAAAACTTTGGCGAAGACCCATCTCACGAATATCGTCCAGCCATTTATATATTTTTTCCCGAGGATATTTTATCTTTCCATCCTTATCCTTTATCCTCTCTAACGCTAATACCATCAGTGCATATTCATTTTCCAGATTTGTAGCAAACACTCCCTGATCATCGGTATTAATAGAAATAGAAATTTGCGGACATTCCCTCAGTTCTTCTTCATCTGCTGCAAGACCAATATTATAAAACCGGAGCAACGGATGCTTATCATAGCGTTTGAACGTTCCAATCAAATAATTGGAGGATGGATTGGTCTCCACTCCTACCCCCATAGCCGCAATCTCCCTCTGAATATATTTTTGGACTCTTTTTGCAACCTCAATCATCTTTTCATTGATCTTCACCTCTATGGTCTTGCTCCCCTCCCGCTTAATCCCTGGATTATAATGATAGGAATGGTATAAAAAAGCAGTCTCAAAATCATGACGCAGTTTATAATTCTCCGGATATCTCTGATCCATCTGGCACCCTTCCCAGCTATAATCCAAAGACCTAGGCTCTCTAAATACACCGTCGATATAACATTCCGGATCATCTCCTCTCAGTTTCCATGCATCATAATAAGTTGTAATACTAAACTGCGCAAAACGGCTTGGCTCGTTACTATTATGTCTTTTTAATACGCCAACCACATAAGAATCCTTAATGTTTTTCAGGTAGATATCATGGAAAAGAGTCCAATACTCTTTCTCTATGTACAGAAGCAGATCCTCATATCCTACCAGCCCTATCTCCCGGATCTTTGTATAGAGCCAGACGATATTATCCAGATATGCCTGTTTTGTAAGGAATATTCTCCTGTCCTTGCTGTCATACCACTCCTCTACGCCGATTCCCAAAACTAAAGCATGTCCCAACCTGTCGCCGCATTTAAAATCCAAAAAACGGCACACCTCATCAATAGCGCGCAAACCATCAATGATATCCAAAAAATCCTCTCCAACATGATAAGTTACTCCCAATATTGGAACTTCTGCACCTTGAACAATATGATTTCGCAGAAAGCGGAAAGCCTGAGCAAATACCTCAGGCCTACAAGAGATCTCTGCATTGCATGCATCAAGTCCCAATATCCGCGAAGCAGTTTCCGGATAATCTTCCCTCATCTTTGCAAACGCCTGAGCCTGAATTTTCACTGTTTTTCTCAAAGAAGCATGACGGCATAAAATTTCACTCTCTGTTTCTTCTGGTTTACCCGGCGCTTTCACAAAATGGTATACATAGAACATTCTCTTTTTCTCATCTTCTGTCAGTTCCATCTGCCTGTCATTTTTTTGAATCCCACTTGCATTGAGGGCTGCAGACATCTTTGGAGAGATCCTTGCCTCCAGAGAACGGATATTTTTATCCTTCATAATATCCCAGACAGCCAGTTTCAGCAAATATCCCTCAAAAGGCGTTCCCTCAATAAAATCCTCTTTCCGGGATTCATAATAGCTGAAATTGCTGAATCCAATAGCAGCATTTACCTGAATCAATTCAGACCGGATGGTCTCTTTTATCACCAGGTATGCGTAAAATAAATTCATATACACAGAGTAACCAGTTTTGTTTTCATAGTATCCCCGGAACATCTTATACAGGATCCATCTCTCGCCTGTAATAACGTTTTTTGCGTTCCTTGCCGAATATGCTTCTCCCATGCTGGTATGACTCCCTTCGGTATATCCGCCGTCTTTTCCGCTATATTCATTTGGTATGGCATAATCCAACATCTTTCCATCTTCGTTTTTTACAGACTGCTTCCATCGCTGAATCTGAATAAGATCCTGAAGCTCTCTTTGATAATTAACCATCATATCGGGCTGGCGCAGGATCTTGTGTATCACGTCAAGGGTTCCCCTCTCTTCAAATTCCAGATATATTTTCTCTGGAATCAGTCCTTTCACACATCTCAACGGTATCTCTCTGTATTCTGTCATCACTGCCTCTACAATGTCTGCCAATGTAATTTTATCCTGGAAAGCACCCAAAAACTCTTCTCGGATCTGGAAATTACCCAGTACGTTAAAAATCAGGTCTGCAGTATATCTCTCTTCATATTCCTTTTTTGGAATATTTAAATTTCTCGTTCCGCCCATCAGCAAATCGGAACAAGATATCTGCTTATAATCTCCAAATTCCCCTTTCAGCCGCCCTAAAAGTTCCCCCTTTTCCCAAACTTTCTTTTTTAATATGTCATAGTCAAAAAATGTCTTTACATATCCCGCATCAACACCACATTTACCTAAAACAAATCTTTGTCCATCAAGCCACATATAAAGCGTCAGCCGGATGAGAGCAGCCTGCATACACATAAAACACAGGGAATCTTCCCCATACCTGGGATTATAGTTTATCTTTCTGCTCAGTCTTCGGTTGTCATATTGTGTCAATATCCAGGCAAAATGCGGATTATCAATGTCATTCATCATAGAAATCCACGACAAATGAAAATAAGGCGAAGAACCCTTTAAATGAAAATGATTTTCGGCAATTCCTTTTTCTATCAACTGCCGCAGAGATATATTGTTTGACCCTGTCACCAGATTCCACCTGAGATCCCTCCTGCTTCCCGGCCGAAGAAAGTCCCGATATGCCAAAAAGGATGCCAAAAAAGTGTCTTCATCCAATATATGAGCCGTAGTCCTCCACCTTAACAATTTGCTGTAAGCACAAACAGGTGTATCTCCCTCCTCCAACAGCACGTTCTCCGCAAACTGCAAAATCAGTTCAAAAACATTCAGAGTCTTTGCATCTTCTGCTGATTCAGCACCAAACAGCCTGCTTTTCTGCAGATTCATCTCATCCACAAAATAAGTATACAGGTTTTCTATTTCATCGTTGGAATAATTAGAATGATAAGAATTGGCAAGAAGCACAAACGCGCTCTTGCCAAACGTATTGTAGGTCACATCTCCGTTTAAAATCTCTTTTACCGCTACATGCCTCAGCATGATGTTTAGTGCTTCTGTATACTTTTTCAAAACACTTCTCCCATAATCTGATTTGGTTAGTCCCTTTGTTCTTTTGCTTCTTTGATAGCACCTGACCGATCAAACGCTACGGCTATCTCCGGCGGAATCAGCGGTTTTTTTTCTCTGATATACTGAATCACCGGACAACTGCTGAAAATCTCTGCCAGATACTTAATTTCTTCCCCCTGACGCCGTGCCCTTTCGTAAAAATCATCCTGTTCTTTTAGTACCTCATAGATTTGCTCCATAAACTCAACCGTATAGTCAAAAAATTTGTTGTCAATTTCTCCCCAATTAACCTCCTCATCTATTTCAAAAAAAGCATCCTCATACAGATTTCTGCACTTTTCTAAGATATAGGACATAAGCTCCGCATTATACACAGGAAAAACGTATCCCCCGTTATCTTCACACCATACCCGCAATTCTTCAAATAGGCTATCCTTTTTTGCTTTTTCTATCTCTTTTTCTGCTCTTTCTTTTGTCCAATCTTTTTCTTTGACTAAATAATCTTTCCATATATTATATAGTTGATCCAAATGTGTTTTATACTCAGGAATATTCCATATAAAATTGAACATATTAAAATCACATTTTGGCATAGCCAATGTATACGAAATGCCAGGCAGATCGGAAGAAGATTTTTCTATATTACTTAAAAACATAAAAAATTCCTCGACCTTTTTTAATAACTCAATATCTATCTTATCGTCTTGCAATAGCGGAGGACAAATGACTGATGGAACCTGATAAACATATCCCAAATTCAACTTTAACGCATCTCTAGGTCCAGATATCCGAACTGAAGGAAAAATTTTATCATTATAATATCCCACTATCTGATTTTTTCTAAACACTTTCTCCAACTTTTCTTTTGAATTAGCCGGTTCTGAAAAACAGATTCTTCCCATTACAGCCGTCAAATACGCTTTGACAAACACTGGAAACATAGTACGTTCATTCTTCCTGCTTATCTCATTCAACCAGTACAAACTCGTCCCGAAACACTCCTGACCTCTGACCTTGGGCGGGGTAATCTCATCCCTACACTCATCTTTCATCCATAACTGACAGCTCTTTAGTATCTCATGGTTCAAATCATCCAAGGGCTGATCCATAATCTGTATCAAACTTTTATATTCCCTATCGCTCAGATCCTTTTTTGCCCTATGATCCAGATACTCCATGAGCCATGTATAATTCTCTTCATAGACACTCTCTCTGTTTTTTCTCGCCTTAGTCTCAACCGCAATTTCGTAGTTTTCAGGTTCTTCCAGAATATGAAGTTCATCATATAAATTGCATAAATCCCTAAGCCTTTCTGTTCCCCAAATCTTCATCCCCACATCCCCGACCGGATACCGTATGGAGAAGCATCGAGAAACTTTTCGAAGAAACGTCTCCCTGATATTATGGGCATTCTTTCTTCTGGTTTCCAGCGTTTCTTCTGATCCGACCGGTATAATATAGATCTCAATATCCTCAAATAACTCCTGGTTATTTATCTGAGGAAGCACAATCCTTCTGCCGTCCGGAACCGCCTTTGCCATATAACATCCGCTCAAATTAGAGATCTTACGGCTCAATTCCCCTTCTGTGTTCTTGTACATTCCTGACAATTTTTCAAGTTTATTCATATAGTATAAATCACAGATATCTTTCAGCTGACCATATTTATAAGACAGCATCACAATCACATTGGGCACCATTAGGTATCTTCGGATTTGTTCCAGCATATCATACCCTTTGGTAATATTCATATCAATATCATCAATAGGTATGAGTACATAATAATCTGTTTCTCTTATATATTCATCCATATATCTCTGTTTAATCAGCAATATATACTTATTAATCAGCTCCTTTATATTTTCACGCATATTCACACTGACTGCCATGTCATGCAGTTCGTTAAACGATGCGCTTTCCCTGTTTACTCCGCCTGTCTTTCTGCTCAGATTACTTTTATATAATTTTTGCAAACATCGGTTGAATTCTCTGCGCCGAAATTCATAGTCATCCCCCTTCACAAGACGGCCTTCTTCTTCCAGCCTGCGAAACTGTTCCAGTAAACTGGCCAGCACCACATCCACAATATCCTCTTTATCCTCCAAAAGACCTGCGTCTATGGCATTGATTCCTACGAAAACTGCCCGCTCTCCAACATAATACTTATCTTTCACGGATGACCTCAGGCGATGATAGTCCTTTAAATACTCCGCATATGACAGCATACAGGAACTTTTTCCTGACCCTCTGTCTCCTACAAAAGAAAGGATATTGTAGATCTGCTCATTGTTCCGGTACACATTGCCTCTTTTTCGCGGATTATTGTGATATTCTTCATTCTTCTTGACGATTTCTTTTGTTATGGATGCCGCCTGACGATACGCAGATCTGAAAATCGACTGATCAAATTCCTGAATCTCTTCATATTTTATTCGATATGGCGCATTCAACTGCACATAAGTCTTTTTCTCCACCCTAAAGCCCCCTTACATCCATTCAGTATTTAGTTTTTCTATACTTTCTCCCCCTACACTCCAAGCCATATCTAATGCCCTTTTCGATTTTTCATTCTCGGAAATTAAATCATATATTTTAGAAAGTGAAAATAATACTCCATCAATACTGAAAGACTCTTTATAACTCTTTACTATTTCGCTTCTGTATTCCTCAGGAAAACATAAGATAAATCTATTATTCCTGCAGTCATTCCATAATTGAAAAATTATTTTATATTGTTCAATAGCCTCAAAATACCTTGGATTCTCTTCGTCTTTATAAATGACACATCCGATTCTCTTGTGCGCCCTACACAGATAAGAGAATTGTGACCTGGTTAATATATGATTCTTTTCCTTTTTCTCCAGATCATCTACAATACCACTATAAATTTTAATCGCTATATCTGTCTCAAACCGATCCTCATAATAGCGTCCCAAATCAAATGCTGCAGCATAATTTTCTTTATTACAATTATAAGCCGCCTTTAAACACTCCAGCTCATCCTTTTCACTTTTAACAACATTCTTCCAATATTTTGACAGCTTATAAGGAGCCGTATAATTATATGAATTAAAACAGCTTTCATAGTGAAGTAGACCAAAAATATAATTGTTCTGGAAATGGAAATAGAGATCACCTTCCAATTCATCAATTCCAGGATAATCCTCTTGTAATTCACGGGCACAGTTGGTAATCGATTTAGCTTCTTTAAAACATTCCATGCTGCTTTCTCTGCGCCCTTTATATAAACTGTAACGAAGATATGCACTGACAAAGCTGTAAGCCGCACTGGTATATTCTTTCTCATCAAGCCAAGTCACTGCCTTAACTACCTGATCGATCGAATCATTCAGCAAAGTTTCTACATCATCAAGATTGTGAATCGTAAATAAGGCTCTGTATAACTCATTTGACTTGAAATATTCAAAAAATGTCGGTAGGAAACCACCACACTGGTTTTCCTCATCTATTTTTTCAATTACAGAAAGCATATTTTTTTCCAAAATCACATTATCTGATAAAGAGCCATCGCCCATTGAATCACAACCATATACAATAAAAAAAATTCTTTTTGTATTCTGTATAGCCTTTTTTACTTCATCCAATTGGTCATAGCTGCTGACCAGATAGAGCCTCCATTCAATTTTGGATCTCTCCAGTTTCTCAGCCCATCCATTGAATTCCATACCAGCCTCATAAACATAGATCCCGCATGTCTTTAAAAACTCTGAAATCTGGATAAACTCGCATGTCAATTCATATGGATATAATACCCCCACCGCATCAATCATGGTATTCTCCCTTTAAATATCCCTTTCTATTAAAGTTATACAGAAACCTTGCCGGTGATACTAAAAATAGAGACCCCAAACAAGGCCCCTTTCAGATTGAATGCTATATTGTCTCTATTTATCATAATTCAGCCACCCCTCTGCCTGTAAATAATGCACAATTTCCCTATTTATTATAAGCGACAATCTTTTTTTTTACAATAACTTTATCCACATTTTTTCTCGCTAAAGTATAAGTTTTCTATATGTCGTGATTTATCCACATTTTTATGCATTATCCACATGTTATCCACATGTTATCCACAAAATGGCTACTGACCACAGACTGGTAGCCCTGCATACAAAGGGAGACTAACCGGACAACGTATCTGCTAATTTGGCGGTAAGAATAGGTGATGATACCTGATCAAAATTATGTATTTCTGCTCTCAGCTGTTCGACGGCATCCGCATTCCCTGTATCTCTCGGATCACCTCTCCATAAGGCCTGCCTTTACCAAACAGCATAGTGGTGCCCAGCACAAAGCCGTCCATCCCCATAGGGGCAAACTTCTGTATCTTGTCCGGGCCGCAGGCCCCATCCCAGTAAACCTTAAACCCCATCTCTTCCTTCATGAGCAGCAGCCTCTCGATCTTCTTCCCCACATAGGGAAGGTACATCTGCCCCGCGTTGATAATTTTCTACTGGGTTGCGGAAGGGTGGTATTCCGCCTCCGGATGGATGTAGACCGTGTCCCCCTGCACAGCTTATGCAAAAATATCTCGATATTGTTGTTGGGGTGCTCGATCATCAGGTGCACATCCAGGGGCTTTTGTCGCCGAGACGATGTAGGCCATATCATTTAAGAACATGGCAAAATTGGGCACATATCCCCCGTCCATGATATCGATGCGGAAAGAATCGATTCCTCCCTTTTCCAGTTCTCTCACCTCCCCCTCCAGACTGCCGTAATCGGCGTACATTATGGAGGCTGTCAGTTCAAACCACATTGCTTTTTCTCCTTGTATCATATGTTGACCGGAACCACATCAGACATCCACCAACTGTATCATAATCGGTTTCCCCGTAGTCTGATACAGATGCACGACAGAACTCCAGTCACCATAGTAGGCGTCGCTCACGGCGATGGCTCTGTCCATATCGGGAGAGTCGTCATAGATGCCCCAGCCTGCGGCCCGGTAGTCCTCCACGATGCTGTCATATTCCTCCACTAGTTTGGGGAGCATGGAGGAAAGGGTCGTCCTGGCCAGGGGATGGGGCCTCCACAGAAGCGTCACATCCTCCCGGTTCTCCTCAAAGATCTTCAGGTTCCTGCGGATCTTTTTCAGCATGGCCTCCCCGTTCTGCAGGAGGGCGCTGACGCCCGTATTGTAAAAAATAACCTTTCTCCTGCCCCCGTCTTCCTTCCGAATCAGCTTCTCCCAATCCCGGGGCAGCTCAAAATCCTCGCCCCTCAGCCTGCTCACCCGATCCAGCTTCGGAGAGCCCAGCCCCAGAATTTTTTTCTCCCAATAGGGACGGCTGGCCTCCCCCGCATGCTTTGTCAGCACATCTACATAGATCTGGCGCATAGCCTCCGACTGCACGATCACATGGTCGGCATTCACCACCCCCGCCGTGGTACAGAAATGTTCCATGCCTGCGATTGCCCGGCTGTCAGAAGGGTCGATCTCCTGCAGGACAAAATAGGGGATGTAGATCAGGTCGTCCGTATACTGCTTCAGATTCTTCGAGTAAAAAAAGGGATGGACGCTGGTTACATAGTTTCCGTCGTCATAGGGATTGTGGATGAAAATCTTATCCGGACGGCGGCCCTGGAAGTCATACGTTTCGTAATTGACTATCGGCACATCCTTTGGGTACAAATCCCCTTCATAGTGCATTTCCCCAAAACTCCCGTCCGGGTTCCTGTCAAAATAGGGGATGGGGATCACATAGGCATCACAGTCCTCATCCGCCGCCCTCCACACAGATTCCAGGGAATCCCACATAGATGCTTTGTAGGGGAGAAAAACTGCTTCCGTCCGGATCCGGATATCGTTCCTCACCGTGTTTCCCACCTGAATCAGCTTTTTTTGTAAGGCTTTGCAAAGGTTTCCCGGGTTCGGCACCTGGGCCTGGGAAGCCGCCTGGTAGAGCTGGTAAAGCAGCTCACAGTACTCCTCCAGCAAATGTACGGCCTTCGTGCCTTGGCCTTCCTCTGCCTCGATCATTGTCCCCATCTCGATGGCGGCTTCCTGGCACTGTCCCGCCAGCCCTAGGACTGTCCCGATCTCTTTCTTCTCCAATGCCCTTCTTATCTCCCTGTGGGCCTGCTCCAACAGGGAGATGGTCTTCTCGGCCTGGGCCTTCTGCGCTTTTCTCATAATCGTTTCCTCATCAAAATCCTCTTAATTTTACAAACAACCTTGTATGGCTGCCGTCTGCGGCAGTGGAAAGAACAAGCATATCCTCAATGATTTGATATGCTTGCAGTAATGAAAGTATATTAACAAGTTTCCCCATATTTTGGCTTCTTTTTTTATTAATTTGGTATTCTTGAAAACCCCAGGAAACCTCAATATACGGAAAAGCCTTACTATAAGCTGTTTCCCGGAATTGCCGTAGGCTGCCTAATTACTTAATGTCATATGCAGGACTGGCCTTGGCCGGAACAGCTATAATTGGGAGATAGCTTTCCATAACAAATATCTTTCCGACCAATCCAAATGGCCAACGCTAGGAATTTTGCTAAACCCATACTATATCTCTTCTAAAATTCTAATTGCTTTTCTGGATCATCCTAGAGAATTTTCATCAGTGTTATCTCATCTGACATCTCTTTATCTAATGACATCTGTTACAGCCGACATTCTGCCAAAAAAGGGGTCCTCCACCTTCAATGCAAGAAAATCCTTGTCCCCGATCTGTATTTTATTTATGAGAGATAAAAATGCCTCATCCATTTTTTTATTCCCCTCCCTTGCACTTTCCGGGAGGATCCTCAAATAATCTCCAAAATAAGTGAGGATTCCCTCCTGCGCCCTCTCAAAGCATCGGATATCTTCCTCCCCCCTCGTCTCGGCGGCAAATACAGGGTTCCCGTCCCCGTCGAACTCTTCTGTCTGCGGGTACGGGGATGTGAGGATTGTCTCCAGGATATAATAGCTGTCAAACATCTTGCTTGTGTTTTTTTCCACATCCGAATAAAAGGGCTGGATGTCAAGCCCTTTATCTGCCATAAATTCAGGTTCCAGCTGCAAAAAATAGAAGCCCTTCAAATGCTGCGGGAACAGCTTCTGCAGGTACATCTGCACAGTCCCCTTGGCCACGAAGTCAAACATGGCCATCCTGCCGTCCTGGATGTCCAGTTTTTTTATGTATTTCTTATAATTGCTCCGCTGGACAGCGGCCTTCATGAGGATTTCCCCGCTCCTCCCTCCATTCCCCATGTCCCCACCTGTGACTCTATCGCCCGTGATCCCGAAGCGTACCCTCAATTCCTCCTCCGGGTCCCCGGAATACCTCATGCTGTCCACATACAAGATGTCCCCTTCATCTTCCACCCCCGCGCGTATCGCCGCCGTCCGGGATGTCAGGAAGTATACAGACCTTGTTTGGGAGGACGCTTTTCTGAACATCTTTCCCACCAGGTACCCATCTCTGGCGCAGAACAGAATCTGCTTAAAGCCTTGGGCTTCCGTCTGTTCCCTCAGCCACAAGACAAAATCCGTGATCACCGGGGCACAGAACAGATATCCGACCCCAAACGCGTCTCCCACCGACAGCCTGCGTCTTTCGTCCTCAAACCAAAACGGGCTGTTGAACATATGGGAGATGAACAGGCCTGCCTTCAGACGGTCGGCCATAGTCATGACCTCCCCTTCCACCCCCAGGCCGCCCAGCGCATCAAACAGGTCAGCCCCGCTGTAAACCCGGAAGGTGTCCAGGCCATACGCCTCCGCCCCCTCGATGTCGGAGACCAGATCGTCCCCTATGTGCAGAATCCTCTCTCCCTCTTGCCTATTTCGCAACTCCCTAAAAAGGCCCTGGACTTTCGAGGCCCCATATTCACAGGAAACTAGCACTTTGTCATAGCCGGCCAGGTCAAACCGCCCCAAGATTTCCTTGATCTGCTCCAAAGAATAATAGCTGTCCGTCGTGACTGCCACCTGTTTTCCGTCAGTGACCGCCTTGTGGAAGACTTCCCGCACGGTCTCCCTAGCAGCCATGATGGAGAGATCCAGTTCCCACTCCATCTGTGCCAACTCCGACGCACTGGTGAAGCCCCCGCCTGCTTTCCTCAGCACATATTCGTAAATCTGCTCCAACCTTGGTGCCCTTCCCCTGGAGAGTTCCTTCTCCGCTAGCAGACGGAGCCTGGCAAAGTCAGGGATGCAGACCCCGCCCTCCCGCAGCCTCAGATCCAGCAGTTCAAAGATATCCGTATAGGAGCGCACCTTCCTTATCACAAGGGTGTCGAACAGGTCAAAACTGACCACATCCACCCTGTCGATCCGGCTAAGCAGCTCTTGCAGTGTCTTCCCGTCCAAGCATCGAAAATCATAGGAGGCGGTTGGGATTTCTAGCAGATCCCGCCCCCTCACATCATAGAGGGCGACCCCATGTCTCTGGCAGAAGGCTCCGATCCTCTTAGCGATCGCTTTGCAGGAGCCTGGACGCGCCACGGTGAAGATCAGCTGCACTCCCTTTGAAGGGATTTCCCTGACAGGGATGATGGGGTATCCATACATCTCCCCGCTTTCCCGGAAGCTGTCTAGCAGGCCGACTACCTGAACCCGGCCACCGAATTCAGACAGGAACCTCTCCGTCTCCGTGCCAAGGCCGTAGACCGCCACCTTCCTATCCTGGTATTTTTCCAGCAATTCCCTCACGTCACCCATCTGCCTGCCCCCTATCCATCTCCCTCACGTACATCAACAGTTTTTTTTCAAAAGCATTTACCGAAAAGATGGTTTCATATACTTTGTACGCTTGATCCCCCATCTCTCTTAATCTGTCCCTGTTTTCTACACACCACAGGATCTTTTCCTGCAGTTCTCGGATATCCTCGCTTTTAAAAACCATACCGTCCACGCCGTCTGTGATATACGCTGCCGTCCCCACGGCATCGGATAAAAGACAGGGGACATGGTGCATCATGGCCTCTGCACAGACTGTGGGCATCGGGTCTTCACGGGACGGGCAGACCAGCACATCTGTGGTATCCAGTATCTGATGTATCTCCCCCCTGCCAACCGTGCCGACCATCTGGATCCAGGGCCTTCCGGCTATCCGCCGACGCAGCCCTTGGGCCATGGCGGAACTGTCCTGCCCGACCAGCAGGAACTCGCTGCCCTCTAACCGTTCCACGGGGATCCCTTCCAGGGCATCCAGCAGGATATCCTGCCCTTTTCGCCATTCTACATATCCAATCGTAGTAAATCTCATCTTATATTCCATCAGAAACTCCATAGATCAAGTCTTCAATTAGAACATCAGGGCGGTACCGGTTCATCGCCTTTCTGGGCACCGGACCCACCGATACATATTTCAGGTTTCTGCCACTGATGCCCGCGAGTTTCCCTTCCCTGATCCCTTCATAAAAAAAGGCGGAATCATGGAGCCACCAGATAACAGGAATACCCTCATCCCTGTCGGAAAGGAAGATATGGTAATGGATGGTGTTGCAGAAGATAAGGTCATACGTCTGAGTCCACGGCAGTTCTTGCATCGTCCTTATCTGGAGCCGCCTGTCGACCATAACCGGGATGAACTGTCCCTCCAGCTTCTCTCTCAGTTCCCCGTCCAGCATAGAGGCAAAAGTGACATCATACTCATGTTCCTGCAATACCAGCGCCCCGTGGTACAGTGCCAGCGCCGGGCCGCCTAGGGAAAGGTCGTGGGACAAGAGGAGGATACGTTTTACGCCTCCTGCCTTGCCGATGTGTCCTGGATTCTCCATCCCCAAAAGGTCATGGAGGTCAAAAAAATGGTAGATTTTGTCCTCCGCAACCCCCAGATCCATAAGCTGTCCTTTCATCTCTGTGACATAAAAACTTAAGATTACCACGGCATCGAAGAGAAGACCTGTGACGCCCTCCGGCGAGATCACCGGATGGCCGTCCAGTACGGTTCCCTGCTTCTTCCTGTCGTTATCGAGGATGGCCAGGACATTCCTGCCGTCAAACCAATGGCGGAACCTCTGATAGTAATCCCCTGTCCCGAACAGGACATATGCTGTTTCCTTTCTCTTATGGCCCATACAAATGTCACCTCACTTTCCGCCCCTGTGTCGCAGTATGCATAATCATGCCTTTCCCAAATCTCTTCTCTAAACTCACATCGGGATCCTGGTCATCCCAACCCTATGATAAAACGTACACAGGCATCCATGTCATCCACAACAGCCATCTGTGTATCCAGAACCCCTCTGCGCTCCAGATCCGCCCGTATCTCATCCGCATAATTCTCGCTACAGATAAGGAACAGAACACCCTCTCCCGGCTTCATATCATCTGGGGCGAGTACTCTTACATGCTCAGCTTCTGTCCCCCAAAAAGCCGGGTTGTTGTCAATATAAGCCTTGGGGTTGATCCCCCTGCCCCGCAGGTAACGGCACAGAATCCGCCCGATATTCCCGGCCCCAAAGATGTACAGCTCGTCCTCCCGGCCCAGGCTTTGTATCTTTTCGCAGGCGTTTTCCCACTCCTTCCCCTGCAGTTCCAGATGATTTTTGAACATCTGTTCTGATGTGTCTGCCAGTTCCAAAAGCCTTTTCTCTTTGATATTCCATTTTACGTCCAAGGCGGCGAGGTCTAATGAGGCGTTTTTCAAATCCTCATAGAAATATGGCAGGAAACGCTTCTGGCCTGCCCGGTCCAGATTGCGGTAAAACCACCGCTCATTCCGGATCTTCCACAGATAGTAGTATTTTTTCAGTTCATCCCAGAGCCTCCGGCTGATCAGTTCCTTTTTCAGGAAATCATACTCTTTACGAACCATGAGGATATCCTGCGGCCTGTTGCATGAGGAGCCGGGATTGTCTTTCCGGTAACAGTAGAAGGCTCCATCCAGGAAATACAGGGACTCAGCCATGGCCGATGCCAAGAACAGAAACCCAAAGTCCTGGTAAGCCGCCCCTTTGGATTCATTCATCCAGATCCCTTTGCTTAGAAGATATTCCCTCCTATACAAGCCTGTCCAATAGCTGCCGCCTATATGGATGCACTCATCGTCCCTCCCGGCTCTCAGTTCTCTCCCATATACAAAATTATCCCCGGACACCCTGGTTCGGATCCTCATTTCCTGCCCGCCCAATTCAAAAAAAATATAGTTGTCCGCCCTGAGGACATCGCAGCCCCTGTCTTTCGCGTACCTGTATTCTGCCTCGTACATCCCCGGGAGGATATAATCATCCGATTCCAAGACCCCTATATATTCCCCTCTTGCCTCCCTCACACCCAGGTTGAACTGCGCACCCACGCTGCCCTGGCCGCAGGAGAGGATGCGGATACGGCTGTCCCTTTGGGATGCCTCTCTCGCGGCCTCCAATGTGCCGTCTGTACTCCCCCCGTCAATGACCAGCACCTCTATGTCCCGAAGCGTCTGCCCGATGGCACTGTTCAGGGAACGCCTGAAATAAGGCATCCCGTTTTTTACATACATAATTACTGTGACCTTTGGGTCTGCGTACTTTTCCATCTCAAAAATCCTCCGGGATATCTGGGGCCAGCACCGTCGTGTCCCCATCCTCGTCCAGCCCTTCCATGATCTCTTTTTGGTTCTTCCTGTTTACGGCCAGAATGACCGCCTTTTTCCCTCCCCTTGGCAGGTTTGACAAATGGTAAACCGGCTTGCCGGCGAAGGTCAGCGGGCTTGGCCGGCTGTCGGAGATTACAAAGCCGTCGAAATCACCGGCCTCCAGCATCATGGCTGTTACATATTGAGATACTGCTCCGATCCCATAAATATATTTTTGGGGGAAATTTTTTGCCTCTGATACTGCATCACACATAGAAGAAAACGGAGAGCCAAAAAAATCTCTGATGTAACCCTCATCCTGGACCATCTGTTCCAGCCTCCAGGCTGCCATACATCGTCTTTTTTCCCCGAAACCCATTCCGTTCAAAATCGCGGCGGCCTTTTCCAGATAGCCGCTAATATCCTTTAGCTGTCCGTCCAGGAAACAGCATTCCTTTAAAATACTGTAGATGGACTGAAGCGCTCTGTCCCGGATCCGGGCCATGACCTCTGGATTTTCTTTGCCGCTGTCCTTCAATATCTTCTCAAAAACATACAGGTCACTTTTGTGCCTCCCTATCCGGTTTTTCCCCTCTGTCATCCCACACGTATTGTAGTAATAGTGATATTTATATTGTGGTGAGTACCAGACATCCCTGATCCTGCCGGATCGGAACAGCTGCCACAGAGAGTCCAGGTCCTCACACGTGGTCACAGCCTCATCCGCGGAAAACCCTTCAAATACGCTACGCCTGTAAACCTTCCCCCACATATACCAGAAGAATATCCTTCCGGCGACCATCTCCTGCAGTGCCTCATCCCGGCCTAGCAGCCTGGGCAAGGATTTCTCGAACATGGGAACCTCTGAACCGTCAGGATAGTTCCGGACTGCCCCGCCGACACACAGATCGACAGTGAGGTTGCCATCCAGGAACCCGATGAAATCCCCCAGCAGGCGGCTGTCTATCCAGTCGTCGCTGTCAACAAATGATATGTATTCCCCCCTGGCTGCGGCGAGACCTCTGTTTCTGGCCGCCGGCAGTCCTCTGTTGTCCTGATGGATAACCCTTACCCGCTTGTCCCTCAAAGCAAATTTCTCGCATTTCTTCAAGGAGTTGTCCGTTGACCCGTCATCAATGCAGAGTATCTCTACTTCCTCGTGAGTAATCCGCATCATTGAGGCCAAACATCGTTCAATATACTGTTCCATGTTATGCACCGGGACAATGATAGACAGTTTACAAATCTCCCTATTCGACAACCTTCTCTACCACTCCTTTCGCGAGACCTAAAATGTTATAATACTGGTATCTGCCGGACACAATTCCATTGACAATCTCAAAAAACATATTGTCCCTCCTTGGCAGCCCAATTTTGTAAACACCGTCCAAATCCGCATCAAAAGGAACAAAACACATCTTTTTCGGATACGGCAGCATGGAAAATTCCTTTGCTATTCCCCTGTCTTCCGTATACATCATCACAATGATCCGTTTCCAATTGATTCTAGCCCTTCTTTCTTCCCATTTACTCTTTGCCCCTGTAAAATCAACATAATGGTTTAGGTGCAACTCCATATCTTTGCAAAGCGCGATTGGATATTCTCTCCCTAAGTACTCGTCATATCCGGTTCCTTTAAATTCCAGGTCTGCTTCCATATATGCTTTAGGACTTTTTAAAAATCTAATATAATCCCTTCCTTCAATGAACATATTGACGGTCGGCGAGCAGAAAGGGAGCCTCAGACGGTGGTACAAAAGCCCCGCCCAGCAGTTTACAGAGAAATATGTAGGAATACTATTCTTTATGTCCAAATATTCTTTTACCCTGAATCCAGGGATAGAAAGCACTTTACATGGGATCACTCCCGCCTCAATGCCCAGCCTCGCAATTTCATTCTCAATTTCAAGGTAGGCTTTATCTGTCATCACAATAATCAAATCGATTTCCATACTGCTTATTGCAGTCTTTGGGATTGTCCGGTACCCATATACTTTTCTGTATGGGATATCCCCGGCAGTAATTCCCGTTACAGTTATTTCATTTCTGAATTCAAGCGCCTGAACAAGGTTTATATAGCCTGAAAAATCCCCGCCCATGCCCCAGAGCAATGTAACCAATGGCTTCACTTTTACCCCCCACATCGTGTCTATTCCCGTTGACAGCGTCAGATATATGATGGCTTGAAAATATGCTCTGCGTTATGCCTCTTTGACACATTGCCATATATCTCTTCTATCACTTTCTTTTTTCCCACAGCGATAATGATTCCGTCTGATTCATCCAGTTCGGCTTCATCATAGGAAATTACATTTTCTTTCCGCCCGCTACTGTCCGAAACAATAAATTTTTTAAATTCCCATCCTTTATACGCGAAATAGGCAGCCAAATTTCTTCCCCACCCACCGGCCCCATATATGTATATATTTCTGTGCCGTCCATAAAAAGCCTGCAGGGCACCTAGGTCAAATGCCGGGGAGGTGCCTGGCCGCTGCGATGTCCTCATCAGGTGGTTTCTGATCATGCTCACGTCAAACTTTTTATATCTGTCAATATAAGAGAAAGCGGCAATAGCATCACTGAACCCATCATTTTCAAAATCAAGGGCCTTTCTTTTAATCACAGGCATCCCAAAATCCTTTAACAACTCATATGGGTATTTCATGTAAGGATTTTCCCCGTATTTCACTTCCAGCCTGCCCGTCTCTCTTTCTGTATATGCCTTCCCTGTAAATCCGGACTCCGCCAGGACACGGTTCAGACAAAACTCAAAATGAAATACCGCGTCAATGAATGTCTCCGGGTACTCCATACCAAGCCAAAAGTCATAAAACCCCTTGCTGCTTACCACATCTCGCCTAAAGCACATAAAATAGCTCTGGATATGGGGTGATATCTCCAGCCCTTCGTAGATGCCGCCTGGGTATTTTGTAAGTCCCCAGTAATCACAATCCAGTTTGTCCATAGATGAAAAGACCTGGCTAAAGCTGTCCACAGGCCCATAAAATGAATCGTTCGCCAAAAGGATTTCATCAAAGTTACGTACCCCGCCTGAAGCAAATAATTCCCGGAACACGTCTTTATACGCGCCGGCATCAAATCCGAGATTCCTGCGATATTTGATTTCATCGGCATATTCCTCAATGTAGCCCAGCCCACCTTCTGCCTTTGTAAAATTGCAGACAACGATCAGCTTCGACAGATGTGGCCGCAGCCCGGCCAGTACTTTTGCGATATATTCGTCTATGATTCCGTCAGCATCATAAACTACGTAGATTCCTAATCTGACCATTTTTAAATCCCATAACAAAAGAATAACGTCTTTTGTGTTTCCTTATTTATTCAAGATTATTTTTTAATCATAATACAGGACTCTCGGATAAACGCAATCATCTCTATCTGTTTCGCGAGAGAAACTATCTCATCAGCAAAGGGTATAGATTTCGGTTTCATGTCAGATAAAACCGGCATTTCTCCACTCGTGACTATTTTGGCAATTTCTTGCAGCAATTCATAACAGGAAACCGACGCGTCATCATAGTTATAGACATATCTCTCTGAAAAATTAGTTCCAAGATCTTCTATGATGTAAATACCACCGTTTTTTAGAGATGGAAATAAGTAACACAACGCTTTAATCTGGTGGCTCCACATATGGGAAGCATCATCTACAATAATCATCGGTTCAAGCCCCTTAAGGGTAACATAGGACTCCTTCTTGGATAAATCACATATTATAACCTTCCTTCTCGCGTTCTCATACTTTTGGCAATCCGGATTAATATCCACGCCGTAAATGAATGCCTTTTCAAAATATTTTTCCCACATACTTAGACTACCACCATTAAACACTCCCAGTTCCAAGACATTCATTTCATAAGTTCTATAAGATTCCAGAAAAAATTCATACTTTCTGAGATAATTATGATGTTGACTACTCTTATCCGTTTTATACTGTATTCCAAGTTCATCCAATTCTTTTTTGGATACAAAAAATTTCCCGTCCTTATTCTCGTCTATGGATATAGCGGAATTGTTCCATAGGGAAAGCTGTTGTCCGAAAATCTTTTGAAGATAGATGTTCCTTTTATCCATGCCTGCGCAGAGTAAATCATCAAATACCCGTTTCTGCTTATCCTCTGCAATTCCAAGAATAATACCATCCGACGCTTCGTATACCCAATCATCTATTTCCGTCACATAACATCCACAATATGTTGTTTCCTTTTTATGTCCGTTTCCAACGACAATTCCCTTGATCTCTATCTCTTCCTCTTTTAAATATAAAATCATTTTTTGCGCAACTTCTCCAGCGCCATAAATAAATATGGAATTATGTCGATGACAAAAACTAACAATTTCTTCTCTATCTTTATGCAGAATTTTTTCAATTTTTTCCATATCTCACCTCTAAAGCTGACTCTCAAAAAAAATCTTATCCCCATTTAGGGAATCTTCTATTTTCATATCTTTTATAACCTGTCTGATTATTTCCATATCCGCTTTTTTTCTTAATTTCCAGATTGTCCTCATGAGTTCTTTATTGCATGGTTTCATTCCACACAACTTACTATATATTTCGAAATAATTACAGATCGCTTGCTGAACACCGCGGATCATATCCAACTGTATGTCTGTACGAAATTCGTCCTGAAATATTAACTTTCCATCTTCACCAATCTCCTGGATTGAGGGTTCCATGGATGACAAAAATGTTTCCAAAATCAAATTACAGCTCTCTGTAAAATACATATTTGTAATCGGAGTTTCTTTATATAACGAATGAATACGCATATTATTCTGAAACCCGTCATTTTTAATATATTGTGTCAGATATAATCCCTCCAGCTTATCAAAAAAAATCGCTTCAAGTGCAGCTTGTGTAGTTCCGCGTGAAATCAGATCAACAAATGCGTACTTTCCGTTCTTTCTTAATTTCAATTTTTTCAGATACTGAATATAATTATGTTTTTTCTTATCTATATCCGATTTATTTTCATAAATATTCCACACGGCTTTTCTTGAAGTATACAAATATATTCCCTCCGGAAGGTTATACTCTGGATAAAACTTCCGCAATTTTTCATAGAGATCCAGCAACAAAAAACCATCTCTTGCCGCAAATAACACCTTTTCATAAAGATTTCTTTTTGCTTCCAGAGCAATCCATATAACAAATCCTGTAACAAGAGGGGCTAAAAATAGCTCTGAGTATTCAGTCATAACTTCTAGTTTTAGTTTTGGTTGAATTAATGTATTACCAAATGCCTCTGCAGCAAACATACCTGCCATCACGTTCTCATAGATACTGCCAGAATAATTCATAATGCTTTGATATTCTGACTCCATCAGTAAATCCCTTGCGGATGAAATGAGACATACATCAATTCCTTCTTTTCTGGCGAAATACCCATCTGACATATAGTTATCACCAACATGAATAATATTTGTGCTTCTTACCAGCTCTTTGAAATAAGCGTACATACCATTACATTTATTCACGCGCAATTCTCCAGATATTAAAATATCCTCATATCTCTTAATCCCCTGTTTATCTAACAACTCCTTAAGGAACACTTTTGGAAGGTACATATCTGTCAGGATAAAAATTCTTTTACCTTTAGAAATAGCATACTCAAACATATTTAAAATATCTTTGCGAGAGATACTAACCTCTCTTTCGACCTGAAGTTCTGTCTCCTTCACTCTCTCTTTTGTTGCTTCGTCTAAGTCATATACTATCTGCAAACGATTATATATTTCGTCCAACAAAAAATCCTTTGTAGTTACAAGAGAAAGTTCTGTTTGTACACGATTAAAATAATAATTGTCAAGTTCTACCCCGACATTTGTCATCCTTAATTGAACAATATTATATACATCTGCCGGATACAACGTTCTTCTTGCAATCAGTGTATCAAAAAGATCAAAACTAATTACATCATGAAGATCTATCTGTCTCAAAAATTCTTCTTTTGACACATTTTTATTAAATCCTGTTCCGAAGAACTGATACAGGTTTCCTCCATTTATTCCATATAGTTCAATTCCCTTTTTATAACACAAAGAACCTATTCTGTCATAAATAATCAATTCTATGTTAACAGACGCGCAAATAACTATGGCTTCCACTGTTCTTATTGCGTCTTCTATGGGCAATATTTTCTTCTGGAAAAAGTATCCACCTGATTTTACAGGGTCTATAACGCAGACAATATCAAATTTCTCTCCATATGCAGCAAAAAAATCGCTGGCATTCCTGCCGGTTCCATATACCGCTAGTTTCTTGCTCTGTAATACTTTCGCATCAAACGCCAGTTTCATATCTGCCAACTCCATATCTTTCTATACCACTGCTTTCATAATCTCATTTATTAGTATTTCCAAATCATCGTCTGCCAGCTTGTTATTGGTTTCTATCTTTCTTCTTGACTTTTCCCCCATAACCGGAAGTAAATTTCGGTTTCGATAGAGCCAGTCTATTTTTTTAGCCATCGCCTTCACATCTCCCACAGGAGTAACAAACCCATTTTCGCCGTTTTCTATGTCATCTTGAGCCCCGGATACATCCATCATTACCGGAACAGCTCCTGATGCCATGGCCTCTGCCTGTGCAATACTATGCCCTTCATAATCTGAACAATTTAGATAAATATCCTGATTCTCCCAAAATTCTTGCATCCGGTCATGATCAAGTTGTCCAAGGAATTGGAAATAACTCCGCAAATCATTTTTTTGTATTCTATCTTCGAGTTCCGTGCGATATGCCCCATCTCCTGCAATTTGAATTCTGAAATTTACATCTCTTTTTACCAAATCTTTGGCAATTGGAATCATTCGATCCAATCGTTTCGGATATTCAACAATACGTCCAGCATAACCTATCCGGATCGCCTCCCTGCCTTTTGAATATATGTGCTTTTTTGATAACAGAATATTTGTTTTCCAATGTAATCTCATAAATTTGTGTGATAATCGCTGATTAGACTTTATCATCTTTTCGATCTTGGCACTTATCCCAATACAAACGTCAATATCCTTTTCCCAAAATTCATATGTTCTATAATATAAGTTAAGATCACTATGAATAATCGCTATAATCTTCAAATCCCTATTGTAGTAATGTTTTACTATACATGCTGCTTTCATAATAGAAAAAGGAAAATTACAAACAATCACCTTTGGACTTACCTCAACTATTTTTTTCACATAAGAAATTATATCCGCCGCTTCATTTATATTAATTGATGGATAAGTCATATCTTCCATCTTACAATCCTTATTTGTAACAACAAAATAAGAGGCACTTATTTTTCTTTCCTTGAGTTTTTCTGCCAAACCATAGTTCCATCGCTCAACCCCTCCCAGCACCATCCCCCCTGACAAATCAAATAGCACGTCATACTGTAATGTTTCGTCCAGCACTTCCGTCTTTATCAAGGAGATAATATGACACGCGATATCCCTTAAGAAGTTATCTGCAAAAATTGAATCTACAATAATTATTTTTTTATCAGGAATACCCTCCCTTTTCATTTGATCAACGATTCTCTGATAATCTACACACGCTACATATATAAGGCTTCCTTCTTTTAAAAGATACTGTTTTTCAAATCCAATAATCGAAACCCCCAATATATCTGTTCCCCACTTTTTTTCATCATTGTCAAAAATATACGCAACCTTTAATTGAAGTCTTTTTAAAATTTCGACAACCTGATTTCCCATCTTACCCGCACCAAAAACGTATCTAGTAGTGATCATCTGTTTTTCCACACATTTATATAATTTTTTCTATATTATTTATAAAGGAATCATTTGAGAATAACATTCTCGCTTTTAATACATCGTAAGTAGTCTTCTCATTGATAAAACTAAAATCCATATCATTGGATATTACATGTACATGTTCACTATATTTTCCATACACTTCATCATTTTCAATTGTTTTTACATTAGTCAATAAATGTTTTCCATATAAAATTGAATTAATCAGACGGATAGTCGCTGATGACATTCCTTTCTGGACAATTTCAACAATACACTTGGTACTCTCTATATGGGACAGCACGTCAGAAAAAGGCAAATATCCATAATGAACTCCAGATAAAGCATCCTGTAACTCCTTAGGGACATCGGCCAACCAGAAATCACATTCATACCCTTTTTCTGTGAGAATCCGATATAATTTCATTACTTCTTGAAATCTTCCTTTCTGTTGATTTCCGCCACCCACAAAAAAGAAATCTGATTTCATATTATATGGTTTTACCGATGAATACTCATATGTCATTGGGAAATATCTCAAATTATACGTTTTTGCGTCTCCCTCTTCAAATACTATGACAAGATCAAACCATTTCTTTAAATTGCCGGTTTCAAACTCATATCTTTTCACGAGATCTATTAATTCAAGAATAATTTTACAATTTGGATAATGTGCCCTAAGATAAGAGATTAAATAATTTCCATAGTATTCATAAATACGTCCTCCTATGATAAAGCAATATAACTTCCCATTACGCTTTTTTTTAATATTCAGATCTCTGACATCCACAACAAAAGATTCGTTTTTCATTTGAAGAAATTGTCTCTCTGTATGGTTAATAAATCCTCCAAAAAAATAACGCAAGTATTCTTGGTTTTCCTCAATTAAAACGTAATTATATTTCATTCATCACCCCGCATCATTCCGTATACTATATCTTCGATAGAAATTGTTTGCAATTCCTTATTATAACCTTTTATTCTATCTTTAATTTCATAATACATATGACCCAATGTCACTACAATGATATCGCAATTCCAAATATTTTCCACCTGATCAAGTGTTGTTATTGGAACACCATGTAGCTCCTCCAATAATAAACCTTTATTTTGATCAACAAATCCAAGGACTTGTATTTCTCCTTTTCTTAAAACCTGAAAAAGCAATTCTCCAATAACCCCGGCACCATATATTAAAATTTTTTGAGCACCCAGGTTCACTAAATATTTTTCAATTGTAAAACCCCTATTTTCATTAATTACCCATTGATACAGTAATGGTTCATATTGCTTCATTATTTTTTCTTATCCTTTTCATTCTTTATATAAGATCCGCTAAACCACCTGTATATATTCACTCAAGAATAAATCTTCATCTTCTTTCATTATAATAGGCGGACATTTTATATTCTTCTTTTTATATTCTAATATTACTTTTTGAACTTCTTCGTGTTCACCCTTACTAACATCATAATAATTTATTATATCTCCCTCTTCATCAAATTCAATTATGAATCCGGTATGAATGAGTGAAATAAGTTTTTTCTTTCTTGATGCTATTATACGAGCGGTATTATCGCAGTTTTTAAAATAGTTCTCTAATTCTTTTGGGTACGCTACTTTTTCAGATATTCCATTTTTAATATCCATTTTTAAAATATCTGTTCCACTGTCTGGCAACAATAACAGACAATCGCGTACTAAGATCCCTCCATAATATTCCTCAGAAGCGTCTGACATATCGATATAATTAATTATTCCAGATGTAAGATCAATTCGAGCCAGCCTCTTTGTTTTTTCTGTTCCTACACCTCCTGGAATTAAATATAAATTTATCCCAGACTGTACTACAGATAAATAGCCGGTGGAATCAAGGTTTCCCTCGTCTTCCACAATAATTTTTCCATCTACGAGAATTGTTTTGTCCAATAAACCTTTTTGACTCAACAGATGTACTTTTCCCCGGTAAAAATACGCGCCATATATTAAATCTTGCTCTGGATTATTAAGAATATTAACTGATGAGACACTATGCTCCCACATATCAATCACTAATAATGAGTCAAGCCCGTTTGGAACACAGTATAAATATCTTTCATCAACTATCAGCCCATCAATATACGCATAATAATATGGATATGTCTCTGTTTCATTGAACTTTCTATTATATCGCAATTCAAAATACTCTATGTCATATGTATTCAAGTCAACACATATGACATGATTACCTCTTTGAGGGATAAACCAGGCCTCTTCTCCAAACAAAAACGCTTTACGAAATAAATGTGTCTCCCATGCCTCTCCTTCAATCGTTTTTATAAATTGAAGTTTTCTGGTCTTTGTATCCAATTCAAAAAGCCCATTCAGATATGTTGAAGAAAAAACTATTTTATCTTTATATTCAACTCCAGCCATACATCCAAGTTTCATATAAGTTTCCTCTTTCCAATAAAACTCACTCTATCTATTTTGGAATATCTGCATTTTCAAAATAACATTCTTCCCAATATCGTATAAACATACCCGTTCGCCATTTGTTTAACTCAACAGGCATATCTAATATATAATGATCAATCGCGGCTTCTACCGCGTTAAATCCGTAATGAGCACGCACACATTCCGTTGACGAAAATCGTGTATTTATCTCAAACGGCACAATCTTTCCACCTACTATCTTCAGTTGAATATTTAAAGCACCTTCCGGTTTGATTTCTTCTCCAATTTTTTTACATTCATCAATTACGTTCTCATTACAATCAATTTCCCCAAAAATTGACATTCCATATTCCAATTTTCTTTTCATCGGAATAACGCCAACTGCTTTTCCTGACTTATCGCAGAACACTTCAACTGTATATTCTATATCACTATCCAAATACTCTTGCAGAATAATCCTGTCATCATCATCAAATTTTTTTTCAATCAGTTCCTTCTCGTTTCTGATCACATAGATATTCCTTGAGGCAGACGAAATTCTAGGCTTCATAAAAATAGGGAAGCCTCCTATCTCATGAATAAAGTTTTTATAGTCCTTATATAAAGCTGTTTTAGGGAAACAAAGCCCACGCTTTTTAAAAAACAGATATGTTTTATATTTATCAGTCCCCATTTCTACTATCTCAGATCTGGACAGCATTACTTTTGCGCCTGTTTCATCATATATTCTTTCTGACGCGGCAGACAACGCTCTTATTTCGTGTTCAGTTCCCGAAAAGACCGCTCTTATCTGGTGTTCGCGACATATTTTTATTATCGCGTCAACATATGCGTGATCTTTTGCAACTGGTACAATGTACCTACCCCTAATCCGGTCTGTCATAAAATATCCAGCTCCAAGCGGCTCCGAATTTGTCACATATAAATTCATGCTTTTTCCATATTTAGAAAATAAAAGTGCCTTTATTACACTCTGCCCCATCGTGCTCCCCGCACCAGTAACCATAATATTCATGGATTCACTCACCTTATTACGTTTCGTTTATTATTTTCTTTAATCCATCAGTTATACTGATTGTATATGTATAACCCTCACGGGATAACTTACTATTATCAAGTACAATACAAGTTTTATCTTCTTTCTCTTGTTTCACCCCTATTTTCTTAATTCCACATTTAACAATACGTTCCGCACATTCCACCACTTCACAAACGCTCGTCCCAATTCCTGTTGACACATTATAGATACCATTCAGATGATGTTCGCTTATATATACCAGTGCCCTGGCCGCATCTTCCACATATAGATAATCTCTCTTCCTTTTTCCAGACCCATATATCTCCTGCGAAACACCATTTCTCATATTTTGAATAATATGCTTTATTAATTCTCCTCTTTTTTGATTTGGACCATATACATCCGAAACGCGGGCGATTGCATAGTCCACCGCACTTTCTTGCATCTGATCCATTACTATCAATTCTCCCACGTATTTCGATAACGCATAATCATTATAAAAACACGGAACACAGCGATCCGATTCTTTAATTACTCCATTATACTCTGTTCCATAAACATTATTGGTGCTGACAAATGTGAAGTGTTGTATCTGCCTATCAATCGCGGATCTCAAAAGTATATATAACATACGAATATTGCCTTCAAAAATATCTGAACTATTATCTGTGTCAATTTTCGCCGCAAGATGAATAATATTGCTGATATTATTTGTTTCTATATAATCACATACCTGAGTATAATCTGACAAATCCAATTCTTGCCTAGATGGGCTTTTATAAATAATATTTCTTTGTTTTAATTCACTACATACATATTTCCCAATATATCCACTTGCACCTGTCAGTAAGCAATTCATAAAATATTATTTTTCCTCTTAAATAAATCTATTTTTTTATTATTATGCAGCTTCCTCTTATAAAAGAAGTCTATCATGCGAATCACAAAACTGTTTTATTCCACTGCCATGTTTTTGAATTTTTTTATATAACACATGATAATCCATAAAATTATTCCTATTCTTTCAATCCTGTATTTTTATTGTAACTAATTGATCCAATCACTTATCATTCCATATAGCCTCTTTTTATCATATTCACGAATTAAATAATCAGCCACTTCACTACCGCATCCTTGAAACCTAATTTTCATATATGTTTTTATCGCGCAATATCGATGCCGTTCAATATTTACCTTCAATACATTCTTTTCCTGCTCGCATATCGCAAACGACAAATCCGTCTTATTGTCTCGTTGTTGTCCTATGCTTCCTGGATTTATAAATGCTCTTTGCGTCTTTAAATTGATTTCGAAAGACATTGTCTTTACAGGATAGTTGTCACTCACCACTTTACCATTTTCAATCATCGTCACGCGTGAGCGATGCGTATGCCCATAAAAACACACCCTTTCCCTACTAGAAAAAGCTGACAAAATATCATTCAAATCATTTAGATATGGCCATTCTTCACCACTTGTTATTACTGTATGGTAAAAGCCATATCTTTTCCATGAATATGATATTGGCAGCGATCTTAGATAATCTATCCATTCGAGGTTAAGGTTTTTTTTAGTCCACTCTGTAGATATTCTGCATAGGTTACCAACACTATCTGATTTCTTTACTTGATAAAGATCATGGTTTCCGCACAAAACAATATCAATATTTTTTTTAATATATTCCAGACACTCGTTTGGATTTGCTCCATATCCAATTACATCGCCAAGGCAGATGATCCTATCTACTTCCCTTCTTCTTATCACTGCCATCGCCTTTACCAATGCTTCGTAATTACCATGAATATCTGAAATCACCGCAAATCGCATCCTATTTATCTATTCCATCTAATTTATATTCTGCTGACTCTACCAGTAACTTTGAAATATATATTACATCCTCATAGGTTAACTCCATATGCATCGGCAACGAAATGACATGTTCACTTACATACTCAGCATATGGGCACTTTTTTCCTTTATCCCGATACATAGAATACTTCTGGTTATTTGTATAATGCACACCTGGAAAAATATCCTGTGAATTTAACCGCATCATTACCTCGTCTCTATTATTCACCAGTACTTGGAAAAGATGTGTAGAGGACTCGCATCCCTTAGCAATCGGTATTGTCCTTATATATTCCTCATGACCTTGTAATTGCTCCCTATACCATGTGGCAATCTGACGTCTGTATGCATTGTCACGATCTAAAAACTTTAATTGTGCCAAACCAATTGCAGCCATTACAGAATTTCCATGAGCCTTGTCCCCAACATAATCAACTTCATATCTCCACTTATAATTCCCGGCATCACTTGTGCGAGTATAGGTATCTTTATTAATTCCCAACCACCCTTTTTTACGCGCTATGGCATCCAAATCACCATCTCTAAAACATAACATCCCACTATCTGCTGTCGGAAGATTCTTTACTGCCTGAAATGAATAGATGACTGCCTCTGCTTCCTTTCCAGGTATTTCCCCGTTCAATCTTGTTCCAGCCATATGCGCTGCATCTAAGATTAATGCCAGTCCATTTTCTTTACAAATTTCCACAATTTCTTTATAGTTTCCTGTATTGCCCCCCATTCCAACAAACATTACAGCACGGCTTTTCTCTGTGACTTTCTCCCTGACAGAATGCGGAGAAAGGCATAGTGTCTCATCTATATCTGCAAAAACTGGTGTCAAATTTGATTTGAGAATCGCATGATTGGTGGAAACAAAAGTTAATGGTGTTGTTATAATCTCATCTCCATCGCTCCATCCATATCGTTCTTTTAAGATATCAACAGCAAAATACAAACCTATAGTCGCAGAATTTACATGATACGCAAACGGTAATCTCGTATATTCTTTCCATGCCTTTTCAAATTCTACAGTCTTATACCCCAACCCTGTCCAACCCTTTTCCAGACAATCACGTATTTCTTTAAGGCACTCCTCTATCTCGTAATGCGGTTTAAATAATTGAATTCCCATAAATTTTCTTTCCCTCTAAACAGAATAGAGGCGAGGCCATCTATTCGACATAAAAAAACCTCGCCCTATAATCATTCATCAGCTTATTTTCTGCGGCATCAGTCGCTTGCACTTGCCGCACCTTTATTCAGGATAATATTAACTGTCGTTGGTGTTGAAGCTGCCTCCCCTTCAAATGTTACGGTTAGTGTTACGGAATCCATATTCCAATATTGCAACACATTTGCCCTGGACAATGTAAGCACCTTGGTTGTGGAGTCAAATGAGTACATATTTGCTGCTAAAGCATCATTTCCTCGTTTAACGCTTGCAATACCCGTTGCCGCCAATGTTCCTATTCCAAGATTAACCTGAACTGCTACATCTCCACCTTCCGCACTGCCCATATTCACATTATTATATGTAGTCACAGCAATACTCGGCGCTGCATTTGCAGTCGGATCCACCCAACTCCAAGTCACCTTAACATTGGGTGCGGTTGTAGTTGATGTGATAACCTTATTTGTGGTTGTGGCACCTTCCAGTTTAAAGGTAGCTTTACTCCATGTTGCATCCATATCACTTTGAGTCTTACCAGTATTACCATCAAGGCCCTGCCACTCTGTAAGCGTAAGTTCACGATACTCATATCCATCTTTATCGGCATTTGCAGCAACCTTAAAGTTAGCGTCCGTTCCACCAACGCTTACAGTTTTCGTAGCTACCGCATCTTTTGTTATAGCTACAGCAGCTTCTGTATCAACAATCAGACCAAGGTAAAGTGATGCATCGGTCGCTCCTGCAAGGGCATCTTTTGCGACAAGCGGAATATCCGTATCTGCGCTCACTGCTTCTGCCTTTACTGTTAAATTAATTGCATGACTGCTCTTATTTACAGCTTCCAGAGAAATACTTGAGTTAGCATATACGGTATTCTCTTTATCAACACCGTCACCGCCCTTTTTACCATTATTGAAATAAACGCCAGTATCTCCATCTGCTGGGAATATCGCATTTTCATACTTCGCATGATCTGTTCCGCTTACAAGACCTTCTGGGTCCATCGTATAATTAAACGCAGATGCAGCTCCTTCTACTAATGTAGGAAGTACTACATTCGTCACTTTTTTATCGACATGCCCTTCTGAAGCACCTGTACCTACCGACTCACCGCTAGTCTCACCTGCTGCAAAAGCTGTAAGAGAACTACCCAACAACATCGTAGCCGCCATTGTAATTGCTACTGCTCTTTTTAATTTGCGCATAAATCTCTTCCTCCTCATTTTCATTGAATCATCTTTGTCTCCCCCGTCATCCCTGGCAGGGGTTACTACTTTTTACTGCTCCACGATAATCGTGATGCCTACACGAAGTGTACTGATTGTATTCTGCTCATCATCTACCAAATGATAAACCATCACACAGTCATAGGTTCCAGCCTCCAGAGGGGTATCAAGCGCTATATTATCTAATTCCGCTCCCCTTGGGATTACAGGGGACTGCAGTATAGGAGTTTCTTCATCTTCCGCAAGAAAAACATCAAAATATACATCATTTGTATTTTCTTCTTTGTTTTCAACAAACGCATCCTCCGACACTGCGTCACCAGTCGCGAAATGCCATATATTGGTCATAGAAGCACTATAATATCCTGGCTCCACGAATTCCTGAGTCAGCATCTCCTGAACCACTTCCTCCACGTTGTCTGGCGTAATCACAACATTACGTCTCGGTTCTTCTTCATTTCGTCCCCGAAGAAGCAACAGGATGATCACACCCAGAAGGGCAATGATAACCGCTATACCGGCAAAAATCGCTATTTTCCCTCCTTTCCCAAGTGACTTGTTTTGCCCTGTGTCTTTCTCCATTGCAGCACACCTCCATCTTGCTTTTGTCTCCGTTTCCGAGACTATATTCCACCCGTTATCGGGATAGAATCACCTCCAAACATCAACTCTAAGGAAAAACCAATTCCCACAAGCGATATAATCATTTTAATAAGGCACATTTCGTCACCCACTCCAACAGGGTGATGCCGGCAGGTCGTCACCGTCCCGCCCGCTTCGCTCCCGGTACTTCTCCCACACAAAAAATCCCGCCTGGAAGTTCCCACAGGTCTTGGCGTACCCAATACCCGGTTCCCGAAAGAACCGGCTTCTAACGCCGTTCTTGTTTTTCTATCAAAAGAAGTCTCCTGCGTTCCTATTCCTGCACTGCAGTTTCGGTCAAACGCGCCTTACGACACGTTCATCCGCAAAATCCCTCACAATGAACCTCGCTCTCTTTTTTCCCGCCTCGCCTGTCCCCTTTTCAGAACATTTCTCGCGGTATTCTCTCTCTCCTTCAGTTCCAATCTGCAAGCCGGACACCGAAACATATCCTCTTTCTTCTCGCCCTCCGCCCCGCACCGGCTGCACTGGCTGCTGATCCCTTTCCCGAACACCTCCACCAGCTCGATGGAACGTTCCCTGCACTTCTGGGCCAGCCTGCGTTTTACGAATCCCTTCTGCCACATATTCACTGTGGCGTTCACCCGGCCGTTGTAACCGGCCTTTGACTGGGCGGGCAGCTTCGGCAGATAAACAGTCCCTGGTCTTTCCGTTTCCAACAGCCTGTTGATCTCCCCATTCACATAATCATGCATCGCTTTTTCCAGTCTGGCCTTCCCGGCATTATACTTTTTCATTCCTGGATTTGTTTTCGCATTTCTCTGGTGGCGCGGCAGCCTTTCCCGTACATAGTCTGTGAGAGCCGACTGGTATTCCAGATATCTCTCCCCGTAGGCCCTGCCCTGGTCCGTCACAAACATGCACTTAAGCCCCATGGCCAGCCCTGTCTCCCCGTCATACCCTGCAGGATGCCTCTGTCTCACTTCCACAGGGACGTTAATCATAATCCTGTTTTCTTCAGGATAAAGCAGGATGTAAATCTGCCTTGAGTACCGATTGTTATCTGTCAGAGGAATAAAAAGCCTTTTTCGGTTTTCCTTCATGGAAAGATAGATTCCATGATCCCCATATCGGTATCCTTTGGGGGAAACGGGAAATCCGTCCGCCGTATCGGTATGAGGTTTGACCAGATGGCGGCGCACCTGTCTGCGGAGATACTGATCCAGCCTGTGAGTATCCACACCCATACAGACAGTCTCATAACTTTCTTTCCAATTTCCTTTTAGTTCCGGTTTCCCTCCCGCAAGAATCGACTCGAAGCACTGGCTCTGCTTCATCACAAAACGCAGGTAATGTCTGTCCTGGGGCGTCAGGTTCGGATTGTCACGAATATTTTTTTCGATCTGGCTTTTTATCCTCTCCCATCGGCCTTTGATATCTCCCAGGGCATCAAAGATGGATAAATAAAAATACACAGACGGAAGGCCCAGCCTTTCCCTCAGCCCGCACCTGGTCATCTCATTCTGCACTGTATAACCCGGATAGATCTTCGAGAGGCTGTGGATGCTGCTGTAACGGTCATAGACATAATTCCTGACCTCCCTGCAATCCCTGGCGATCTCCTGCATCCGCTCCATGTCAGCGGCGGAAATCGGAACACGATTGTATTGATAAACGGTCTTATATATAGTATCCTTATGCCCTTTCATACAAGCCCTGCCTGCCACACCGGTTCAGCCCGGAAGCCCGGCAGCGCCAGGATGAATTCCGGCATATCTGGGAAGAATACTTTTTCGCAGACTGGCTTAATCCGCGAAAATCCGCCCAAACCCCAGCAGACACAGTATATTTTCAGGCCGCCTGACCACAAATCTGACCATAAAAATCCGACAGCCTGCCAAGCTGCCTCCTCCTGGAATCCATGGTGGGATGCACATAGCGGTTCAGGGTGATCCTCACGTCAGAGTGCCCCAGTATCACGCTTAAGGTTTTTATATCTACGCCGCTCTCCACACAGTTGGTGGCGAATGTATGGCGCAGAATGTGGAAGTTTCTCCCGTCCACCCCCGCTTCCTTTAAAATCTTCTTCATCCGATACTGCATGGTCCTGGGCTCAAGAGGCTTATCCCCCCCGAACACATAGTCCCCCTTCCCTCTGAATTCTTTCAGCAGCTTGATAATCTCATCTGTCAGGGGAATTGTCCTTCTGGAACTTTCACTTTTGGGGCTGGTCTCCATGAGGACCGTCCTTGTCATATATCCCTTTACGGCGATACGCTGCACCGTCCTGTTCACGGTCACCGTCCCGTCCCCAAAGTCAAAGTCCGTCCACTTTAAGGCACACAATTCCCCCAGACGCATCCCCGTATGCAGGCAGAACAGCATGGCGATATCAAATTTTCCCAGTTCTCCATAAATGCGCCCTAGGAGCCGTGACTGTTCTGCTTTTGAAAATGTCTCCACTGGTCTCTTTCCCGGCTTCCCGGAAGGCAGCTTCAATGCTGGGACACAGACAGCGTACTTCCTTCCCGCAAACTCCAGAATCTGCCTGGCCACGCTGCAGACGCTCCTGCGAATGCTGTCTGACAGCCCGTCCCCGGATAAGTGGTCAGAAATCTTTTCCTGGATCCTCTGATCGCATATGCCAGAAAGCAGAACTGAACCCAGTATCCCTTCCATATGTATCCTGTACACACTCCCGTACTTCACACAGGTAGAGTATTTATGTCTGTCTGATATCTCCTCCATCCACTCCGAGGCCACCTGTGAGAACAGAAGCTGCACGCAGGGGCTGGTTTCATCTCCCTGCCGCAGTCCCGCCGCATCCGCCCCATAATTCGGTTCCTTTCCCACGTTTCCCAGCACATCGGCCCGTTTCTTCTTTGCCTCCTCGTAAGTGCTCCCGTATACGGATCGATAGACTTTTCTGCCTTTATCCGTTACCGGGTAGCGTGCCTCCCACCTCCCATCGTTCCTTTTTCTGATGTTTTCTCCATGCCTTGCCATTGCTCGTTCCTCCTCTGTCTGTCCTGGGCGGTTTCACCCGGAGATTTTGACCATGAAAGTGACCATAAAATCTTTATTACACCTGCATTTAGTTGATTATTTGCTTCTGCCAGGCTCCCTATGCCTTAAAAAGATATCATGTCCGCCACCCCATAAGCTGCGTCAGGGTTGTGCCAAAGAAAAAAATATTGCAAATCTCCATTAAGTTATGGTAGAATAGTGCCGATATACTTTATAACACAGAAAGGATGCCTGTTTTCCTTTTCGCGGATTAAGCCATTCTGCGAAAGAAACCAGCCAGTCAGACTACAGGATTCATGTTTATACCCTGCTGTCTTTCATCCTCCCTGCGTTATACAATCTCTGTCATTTTATTTGCGGCGCGCAGGCTTCTTTTGGGAGGCCTGTTATTTATGTTGCAAAAATCTCAAAATTCCGCTGTTTTTTGGCACTAAAAAAGCCAGGCTGTCTGTTACAGATCATGTCTGGCTTCTTACTATTCTATAATCTTATCCTTTTTTTGACAAGGCTGATGTTAAGCCGGCCGCCCTGTAAAAGCCGGCTGCTCCGCACCTATGGCGCTCCCACCAAAAAGGACAGGCACCTTACAAACTCTGTAAAATACCTGTCCTGTGATTCCAACAGCTGTACAACAGTCACACAAATCTCACAAATCAGCGTGTTAATACTGATCACTTAAAAGGAACTCCATCTTTTGAACATGCTATTTAATCGAAATAAATAGGTTTTCTCTTTAAAAAATAACAGCTGCCGAATCTTATACCCGGTAGCTGTTACTTAAAAATCCCACCGCCCAACAGGCGGCATAAATTCAGGGTTGCTGTGTGCCAGTGGCACACGTTCAGCAATCACCAAAGCGGAGCGTAGACCCCAAATGCGCCCGCAGACTTTCATGGGTGGTGGCGCGTCCGCCTCCGGGCGCATGGAGGTTTACTTTTAATAAACTCCTATTCCTGCCCCTCTTCCTTCTGCCCGATCCCTGTCACATTGATGTTCCTGGTCACCTTGGCGTCAAAGGTCTGAGCCTTCAGGATCTCCCTGAAATCCACTCCCGTGGCCTCGGACATGGTGTCGAAGACCTGCTGCATCACCGTGGCTCCGCTACCCGACATCTGAGTGATGCCGCCGCCCTCGCCGCCTCCGTAGATGTTCACCTTGTCGATGCTGGCCAAAGGTTTGGCGATCTCCGCCGCCATCTGAGGCATGATGTTCACCATCATCTCTATAACCGCGGCGTTGTTGTACTTGGCGTAGGCCTCGGCCTTCTTCTCCATACCTTCCGCCTCCGCCAGGAGCTTGGCCTGGATGGCGGCGGCCTCCGCGGCGCCCTTGGCCTGAATTCCTGCCGCTTCCTGCTCGGCGGCGAACCGGATACCTGCGGCCTCCTGCTCTGCCGCGTATCTGGCCGCTGAGGCTCTGGCCTTCATAGCCTCCGCCTCCTTCTCCGCCTGGGCCTTCATGGCTTCTGCTTCCATCTCCAGCTCATATTTCTTCGCCTCCGCCTCTCTCTGGCGCTTGGACAGATCTGCCGCCGCCTTCTGTTCCACGGCGTAGCGGTCCGCGTCTGCTCTCTTGTTGATCTCCGCCTCCAGTGCCTGCTGCTGGATGGCAACCTGCTGCTTGCGCAACTCTGCCTCTCGCTCCGCCTTGGCGATCTGAGCGTTGACCGTGGCGGTCTGTATGGTCTTCTCCTGCTCCTGCTTCTGGATCTCGTAAGCCGCGTCGGCCTCAGCCTTCTTGGTGTCAGACTCCTTCTGCAGTTCCGCTTTCCGGATGGCCAGCTCGTTGTTCTTCTGGGCGATCTCCGTCTGAGCCAGGACTCTGGCGTCGTTGGACGCCTTGTCGGCCTCGGCCTGGGCGATGGCGATATCCCTGTCCGCCTGGGCCTTGGCGATAGCCGCATCCTTCTTGATCTTGGAAGTGTTGTCCGCTCCCAGATCCCGGATCAGACCGTTCTCGTCCGTCACGTTCTGAATATTGCAGGACAATATCTCGATACCCAGCTTATCCATATCCTTGGACGCTTTGGACATAACCTGGTCGGAGAACGAATCTCTGTCCGTGTTGATCTCTTTCAGGGACAAGGTGCCTATGATCTCGCGCATGTTGCCCTGAAGGGAATCCTGAAGATCCCTTGTGATATCCGTGGGAACCTTGTTCAGGAAGTTCTTGGACGCCAGCTTGATCCCGTCGCTGGTCAGGGAGATGCGCACCTTGGCCACTGCGTCCACGTTCACGTTGATAAAATCGTTGGTGGGAACAGGCTGCTCCGTCTTGATATCCACGGTCATCTGCCCCAGATACAGCCGGTCCATCCTCTCCAGAAACGGTATCCGGATCCCCGCCCGTCCTATAAGCACCTTGCTCTCTTTCTTAAGCCCTGAGATGATGTAAGCCTGATCCGGCGGAGCTTTCACATACCCGCTGGCCAGGATCAGAACCACAACAACCGCCACAATCCCCGGAATAAGCCACGGCAAAACAAACTCTATCATACTGCACCTCCTTAAAATAGAATATTCTTATAATAACTATTTTAAGACCGCAGTTATGAAAAAGCAATTTCCTTTCTCTTGCATTTTTCTTACAATCTTTTCATTTCAATTCATAGGACGGGGGATACCAGGCGGCAGCGGATGTCAAACCCGCCGGATTGACTCAATAGACCGGATCCGACAGCTTGACCACCACCATATCCCCGTCCAGGACGACGGAGCCGTCCAGGGGCCAGCCGGGCATGGAGGCTGCCCTGGCCTTGGCGGCCTCGTACTGCTGCTGGGTGGCCTTCTGGTGGGAAAGCCCCATGGCGTGCATCAGGTTGCCCACCCGCTCCGACACCCCCACGATGCTGTTTGGATCCCACTGGAACATGGAGTAGCCGATCATATCCCCTCTCAGGGACGAAGGATTTAATTCGGCCTCCTGTATCCCCACAAACACCAGGGATTTGTCCCGGATATTCTCTCCCTCCTCCGCCGCCAGCCTTTCAGCCGTCCGGTAGATGTCCTCACATTTCTTCATATCCTGCTCAGAGACCATGTGCATGGTGTCCAGGAGCAGCTGGGAAGTGACCCACTGGGTCCACGCCACAGCCCCGCACAGGCACAGGGCCGCCGCTGCCCCTGCCATCTCTCTCTTCCGCCAGGAGGCATTATCCCGCCCGGCATGACTCCCCCGCCATGAAGCATTCTCCTGTCCGCCGCATTTCTCCTGCAGGACATGCCTTTCTTCTTCTGTCTTCTCCCCTGCACCGTCTTCTTCCCCTGCGCCGCCCCCTTCTCCGAAACCTACCGTGGTGAGAACCCCGCAGGTGAGGGCCAGAACAAAGGGATACGCCATCTGCACCCGGACTCCCTGGTAGAACCCCGTCAATATGGTGATGCAGGTGGGAGAAAACAGGAAGAAGCCTCCCGCTATCACATAGAGAAACCGCCCCCTCTCCCCGCTCTTCCACCCTCTTCTCAAAAACAGCGCCGTCCCAAGGATCAGCACAGGAAGGCCGAGGGCGGAATAGAATACCTTCTTCCCGAAATAAATGTCCCGCATATCTGTCTTAATATAGTAGAGGCAGTTTCTCACCGGCTCTCTTCTCCACAGAATCATGTTCCCGATATACCCGGACTCCTCCCCCGCGGCCCGGCTGACCACCGCGGACACTGCCATATAACCTGCCAGCATCACCAGGAACACTGCCACGAATGAGCCCCCCCTGCGGAACCATTTCCATGCGCTTCCCTTCTGGTCTCCTGATGTCCCTCTCTGATACAGGAGCAGAAATGAAAATCCGCTCAAACCGATAAAGATGCAGGCCATAGCCTGGTAGGAACCCAGGGCCCACACGCCGCAGAACGCAGCCACCGCCAGCCATCCCGGACTCTCCCCCCGGTACACATACCGGCTGGTGGCGTACACGGCGGTCACCGCCATGAGGATTCCCCAGATCACCTCAAAAGACTGAAGCAGAAAATAGAACTGCTCCGCCAGACACGGGGAAGTGACATATACGGCAGAGAATGCCGGGTAAAACCATCGGTACCGCCTGCCGCCCCCGCTCCACTGACACACCGCGAAATTCACCGCCATGCACACCAGCCACAGCGCGGCCATGGAGCCGGCCACGGCCACCGGCTGGGAGAAGGTTCCCAGCCCCAAAAGCCTTTTGGTAAATACAAGCCCCCACCGCCCGATACCGCACCACGATTGGAGCATTTTCTCCGGGAAGGGGATCATGATCTCCGTGTCCACCCCGATATCCCTGCGAAACGCCAGTACCCCCCAGGATGCCAGAATCACAAAAGCCGTAAACCACCCAGTCCTTCTGTGCTCCATGACAAAATCCCGAAATTCTTTCCACGCGCCAGACAGCTGGCCTATAAATTTTCTTTCCATCTCTGTTCCTTATAGATTCTTCACCCCACCTGCGCGTACTGATACGTGTACGTCTCATGGGGATAGACCTCTTCCACCGTTCCCGTCACACAGCTTACCCTGCCTGCGTCACCATACTCATATGCCTGGGTTTCCGAGGCAGTTGTTATGCCCATCTCGAGGAGACCATACCCACTTACAGATCGATTGACATAACTCTGCTGCTGCAGCCTGCCGTCCTCACCGTATACATAGTTGACCTCATATTCATTATATCCTTGAAGAGTATACCGATACATGGCCAGCCTGCCCTGTCCCTCATAGACGTACTCGTATGTCTTCTGTTCATAAGAAGGATCCCGTTTTCTGTCCGCCGTGTATTCATAATAGGAGCATCCTGCCATCCTGTTCCCGCTGTCATAGGTGAAGACATATTCAAATACATCTTCTCCGTCAGTCAGATGGACACAGACCGGATTTCCCTTGGCATCTTTCTTCGTTTCAATCTCACAGTATCTTTTATCTTCTTGTTTTGTGGAGCGCACAGGCCAGACTTCACTGCTGATGGTCATCTCTCCCCTGCACCAGGAGCCAGCAGCGGCGCCGGTTCGGAAGTATGTGCTCTCGTCTTCAGACAGAATCTCATCAGTGGAAATCACGCGTTTTTCATCCTCTCCCAATAGACTCCTGATGTAAGCCACAGCTGCGCCGCTCCTGTTGTCCCCGATATCGATGCTGATTCCGTCAGGGAAATATTCATGCAGATCCGTACCTGCAATTTCGGAGAAGATCATGATGATCTCTTCACTTGACAGTTCGCCTAAATAAAGCAGCAATTCTGCCCCAAAAAGCTGCAGATCTTCCTCGGAATCCAGACCCATTCTCTCCATCACAATGTCCTTCGACAAGATCTCAGGCGGAAATGCTGACAAAATTTCCTCCAGAGAGCCTGCGGCATAAGACGACATCGCCTCGACCACCATCTCAGGACCGAAGGGAGCCGCCTCAAAGCGGAGGGGCAGTCCTGCCTGGACTTGCTCTGCCCTTTCACGGTCTGCCGCAAGAGGGATATTCCGGTCTCCGCTCCTTTTGTCCCTTCTGTAGTTAAATTCTACAACATCATACAAATTCCCGTCGATTTCGCAGGCCATAGCCTTTCCGCTGCCGTCCTTTTCATAAGACAGATAGCCGTTCCCCTGGGAGTCAACCTCCGCATAGAATGTGAGCTCCGTCTCCACAGTGTCGTAATCCCCTTCGATCAGCCGCAGGAGCATCTGGGAGAGGGTATAATAATACAGGATCCCGTTATCACTCAGGCTCCCCCAGAACTGCCGGTTGAGCTGGTATTTTGCCTGCTCGAAGATAAGGCCCCCTGCAAGTTCCACCAGGTTCAGATTGGAAATGTAACTGCTTCCATAGTTGGGATAGCACGTCCACGTATCAGTCAACGGCCTGTAATAGTAGGTATAACCGGTCAGATGGCTGTAGTTTTCCTCTTCAGCCTCGAAATATTCCTGTGTTCGTTCAAATGCGCCGTTGATCCGCTTCTCTGCTGCCTCTTTATTGTCCTCCGCCACCATATTGTATGTATTTTCCAGTTCTTCATAGAGGAGCTTCACCATATCCGTGTTGGTGACTCTGGCATGTACCAGCGTCCCGTACTCATCCTCTTCCGTCTCGATGTCACAGTGGTAATTGAGGAATGTCATATACCACAGCAGGCCGTCATAGTCGTTCCATGTCTCGGGTTCCATGCCGATCGTGTTATATGTGCTGACAGAATCCTGACAGTAAAAATACTGCGCCATCTCCAGCTCTTTGTCAGGCCGCCCGTTCAGGGCATAAATATCCGACAGCACGTAGGCATAAGCCGTCCGCAGCCTGGCATAGGGATATGGCTCGCCGAAATTGTTCTTCACGATGGAGAACCAGTTATAACTTAGGTCCGGGTGGAGATTGTCGCCCTTGACCGCTACATAGGGAATATCCTCGTACATGGGGATCAGGTTCACGAAATCATGATAATAGGAAGCCTTCATATCGTTCTCGATGAACACGTCCCCCTCTTCCGGCCCTTGCGTACCGCTGTCTTTGCTGCTGTCCGACTTTTCTTTTGAAGGCTTGTCCTCGTCCGCCTCCGATGTGTCCGCAAAACGGCCTTTTCCTGCCGTGGCATCCAGAAAACCTTCGCACGCCACGCGTTCCAACGCCATAAGTGCCGCAAGCAGTATGGGCAGAATTCTTTTTCTCATAGTTCTGTATTCCTCCTATTGCTTTTACATCTCCTGCCATCTATTATACCTTATCCCCCTCCGATCGTGAAGTCTTTTTCTGGACCGTGATTGAACGATACATATGCTTTGGCCCCATAACTGTACTGGCCCATGACTAATCAGCAAGGCGATTATTTATTTTCGCTTGTTGGTTCCTATCTATCTAGGCAAGCAGTGCAACCAGGAAGGTACCGTCAAAAACAGCAGGCTCAACACTTCATACATGGTCATACCCACCACCACACATGAAAGTCTGGCGGGCACATTTGGAATCTGCGCTCCGTTTCGGTCGTTGCTGAACGTGTGCCACCGGCACACAGTAACCCTGAATTGATGCCGCCTGATCGGCGGCGGATATTCAAAACAAAAATTGACGAAACCCCCTTGACACTGACGTAACGTAACCCTTTATAATGTCTTTAAAGTAAATAACCTTTGGAGGAAAATACTATGAAAGGTATCATTTTAGCCGGCGGTTCCGGGACAAGGCTTTACCCTCTGACCACCGTCACATCCAAACAGCTGCTTCCTATTTATGATAAGCCCATGATCTACTACCCCCTGTCGGTGCTGATGACTGCAGGGATCCGGGAGATCCTGATCATCTCCACGCCCGAGGACACCCCAAGATTCGAACATCTCCTGGGCAATGGGCACCAGTTCGGCCTGAATCTGTCCTACGCCGTTCAGCCTTCTCCCGACGGCCTGGCCCAGGCTTTTATCATCGGCGCGGATTTCATCGGGGACGACCATGTGGCCATGATCCTGGGGGACAACATTTTTGCGGGGCACGGCCTGAAAAAACGGCTTCTTCGGGCCGCCAACAAGCAGGAGGGCGCCACGGTCTTCGGTTACTATGTGGACGACCCTGAACGGTTCGGCATCGTGGAGTTCGACTCCGACGGGCGGGCCATCTCCATCGAGGAGAAGCCGGCAAAGCCAAAGTCCAACTACTGCGTCACCGGTCTCTATTTCTATGACAACAAGGTGGTGGAGTACGCCAGGAATCTGGCTCCTTCCGCCAGAGGCGAGCTGGAGATCACGGACCTGAACCGAATTTACCTGGAGGACGGCAAGCTGGAGGTGGAACTTCTGGGTCAGGGCTTCACCTGGCTGGACACCGGAACCCATGAGTCCCTGGTAGACGCCACCAACTTTGTCCGCACCGTGGAATCCCACCAGCACCGGAAGATCGGCTGCCTGGAGGAGATCGCCTACTTAAATCACTGGATCACCAGAGACCAGCTTTTGGAGAATATCGAACCGTTAAAGAAAAACCAGTACGGCCAGTATCTCCTGGACGTTCTGGCAGGAAAATTCATCGACAACTGATATCCACTGTTCCGGGACGGACATATACCGCAGCAAGGGATACACCTGCGGAGGATGACCGAATCGGAAAACACTCAAAGAAACGGAGGAATTATCTATGAAAATTTTAGTTACCGGAGGCGCTGGATTTATCGGCGGCAACTTTGTCCATCACATGGTAAATAAGTACCCTGACTACCAGATCGTAAACCTGGACCTTCTCACCTATGCTGGAAACTTGGAAACTTTAAAGCCGGTGGAGGACAAACCCAACTACAAGTTTGTCAAGGGCGACATCGCGGACGAACCCTTTATCATGGACCTGTTTGAAAAAGAACAGTTTGACGTGGTGGTGAACTTTGCGGCAGAGAGCCATGTGGACCGGTCCATCACCGACCCGGGTATCTTCGTCCAGACCAACGTGATGGGGACCAGAGTCCTTCTGGACGCCTCCAGGAAATACAATGTCAAGCGGTATCACCAGGTGTCAACCGACGAGGTGTACGGGGACCTGCCCCTGGACAGACCGGATCTGTTCTTTACCGAGGAGACGCCTCTCCACACCTCCAGCCCCTACAGCTCCTCCAAAGCCAGCGCCGATCTGTTTGTCCTGGCCTATTACCGGACCTACGGCCTGCCGGTGACCATCTCCCGGTGCTCCAACAACTACGGTCCCTATCATTTTCCGGAGAAACTGATTCCTCTCATCATCAGCCGGGCCCTGGCCGACAAGGAACTTCCCGTGTACGGAAAAGGTGAAAATGTCAGAGACTGGCTTCATGTGTCCGATCACTGCGCGGCCATCGATCTTATCATACACAAAGGGCGGGTGGGAGAAATCTACAATGTCGGCGGCCACAACGAGCGCACCAACCTGGAAGTGGTCAAGACCATCCTCCGCGCCTTGGACAAGCCGGAAAGCCTGATCCGCTTCGTCACCGACCGGCCCGGACATGACATGCGCTACGCCATCGACCCCACAAAGCTGGAGACGGAACTGGGCTGGAAGCCTCAGTACAACTTCGACACCGGAATCCGCCAGACCATCCAGTGGTATCTGGACAACAAAGAGTGGTGGGAGCATATTATCTCCGGAGAGTACACAAACTATTTCGCGAAAATGTATAAAGAAGTAAACTGATACACCGGTGAACCGTCGGGTTTCCCAAGGCAGAATGTGAACCCGGATCACCGCCGGGAGGTTCGCGGCAGAAGACGACCCCGTTCTCTGCCGGGGGTTCCGCGGCAGGTCATATACAGAGTATGGAGAGATCAGAATGAACGTATTAGTGACAGGAGTGAAAGGCCAGTTAGGCTATGATGTAGTCAATGAGCTGGAAAAGAGAGGGCATACCGCCGTGGGCGTGGACGTCCAGGAGATGGACATCACCGACAGTCAGGCGGTGAGAGACGTGATCACCCGAACGGCCCCGGACGCCGTCATCCACTGCGCCGCCTACACGGCGGTGGACGCTGCGGAGGACAATGTGGAGCTGTGCCGCCGTGTCAACGCGGCGGGAACGGAGAACGTGGCGGCCGTATGCAGGGAACTGAACTGCAAGCTGATGTATATCAGCACCGACTATGTGTTCAACGGCCAGGGCACCCGCCCATGGGAGCCGGACGACGAGAGAGAGCCGTTAAATGTCTACGGCCAGACCAAGTACGAGGGAGAACTGTCAGTGGAATCCCTGGAAAAATATTTTATCGTCCGCATCGCCTGGGTCTTCGGCGTCAACGGAAAAAATTTCATCAAGACCATGCTGAATCTGGGGCAGACTCATGACAGCCTGACTGTGGTCAACGACCAGATCGGCTCCCCCACCTACACCTACGACCTGGCAAGGCTTCTGGTGGATATGGTCGAGACCGAAAAGTATGGCCGCTACCACGCCACAAACGAGGGTCTGTGCACCTGGTACGAGTTCGCCTGTGAGATATTCAGGCAGGCGGGGCTCAAAGTCAAGGTGTCCCCGGTGACCAGCGACCAGTATCCCGCCAGGGCCAAACGCCCCATGAACAGTCGAATGGACAAGTCAAAGCTGGCGGAGAACGGATTTGAACCTCTGCCCCCATGGCAGGACGCACTGGCCAGGTATCTAAAAGCTATCGGATGATCGGCGCTCAAAAAGATCCGAAACCTAATTTTTGATTTATTGCTGAAATTTCCGTTTTCAACATTATGCGGTATGGTTCAGAACACCAAAATGGTGTGGGAAGTTTGAGTAAAATATTCTTGGGAACTTCATCTGAAGCGATAGGTGACATGGAGAGAATTAGATGATTGGATAAATACAGTCTGGAGCTGCGTCCAAAAACGCAGCTTCTTTGAATTATTCTCTTTTTCTACGGTTACGCCGGATAGCAGCTCTTTTGAAGGCCTTCATCATTGCAGGCGACAATTCTTCACTATCTTGATCATAGTAAAGTCTCCTCTCTGAGATAGTAGCAAGCCTTGCTGAAATCAACCGAATAGCTTCTTAATTTTCAAAAAATAGCAGTTGACTTTTTGTCATGTCTGTGGTATATTATGTTTTGTGTCCGACAGACAAGTTACAAAAGGGGAATAGTTCAATGGTAGAGCAGCGGTCTCCAAAACCGTAGATGGGGGTTCGAGCCCCTCTTCCCCTGGTATTACAAAGCGGCTGATATCTTATTGCAAGGTATCAGCTTTTTTGTGCCTGAAGCTATCGCCGCTCCGGACACAGGGGAGAAATCTCATCTGCTCAGTCGTGTTTTTCGGACAAGATTCTGTTTCCCCAGACAAAATTTGTTTCCCCAGACAAAATCAGGACAGACTTCCCGGCTCTCCGGGCCTGTCTGTCCTGGCTGTTTACTGCCCTACAAAATCACCTTCTCAAAATCGGAAGCAGGGTGCTTGCACAGGGGGCAGATAAAGTCGGCGGGAAGTTCTTCCCCCTCATAGATGTAGCCGCAGATCCTGCACCGCCACACGGTCTTTCCAGTCTCCTTCGGTTTCTCCTGCCTGGGTTTGATGTTGGAGTGATAGTAGGCGTAGGAGGCGGACGGCGCCGCAGACAAAACTTCCATATCTTTCACCGAGGCGATAAACATCGTATGGCTCCCCAGGTCTGTCTCCAGCTCCACCTCCCCGCTGATAAAACCGTTGGTTCCCGCAGTCACATAGTAAAGCCCGTTTGCGGAGCGTCTGCAGTCGGGAAAACCGGCGAACTTGTCTACGTTCCGGCCGGACTGGAAGCCAAAGTGCTTAAAGGTCTCAAAGCAGGCCTCCTGGCTCAGGATGGACACGTTGAATATCCCGCTCTTTTTCACAAGGTCGTGGGTAAAATTCGCCTTGTTTACGGTGATGCTGATACGGTTGGGCTCCGATGTCACCTGGCCTGCAGTGTTGATGATACAGCCGCTGTCCTTTTCCCCGTCCCGGGATGTGAGAACAAACAGCCCATAGGTTAAGTTGAACATAGTCTTGTTGTCCATAGTCTTTTCCTCCTCGTTTTATCTATACCCATAATGGCATTTTTTATTTATGCCTTGTTGTACGCCTGATTTCCATTGCCTCTTTTTCTCTCCGCCTGTCTGCAGCCTCTTTAAGAGTCTCCAACCGGACAGACTGCCGGGCAGATAAATATATTACTCCCTTTTAAATAGGATGTTGGAGTTGTCCATTATTTATTTCATTTTAATAAAGACATATTTGCTTTTTTGTCGGATGAAAAGGTAGTTTGGTTATCTCCAATAATTCATTATAAATAATTTGTGGAATCCCATGCCCAAATTGTATTAAGCTGTTCTCGTGATGTCCTCGCATTGCATATTCAGAAGGTTGCATTTTAGGATCGCAGGTAAAAAAACATATAACCTCTGAATGACAAGTTTGAATTGAATTTGTTATAATTTCGTAATTTTCCATTAACGCTATTTTCGTGTATTTCTGTCCCATTGGTATATCACTTTCCGCATAGGAATGATGAAAATATAAACTATTTACTGCATACTTATTTTTTTGAAATGTTTCATAGGCAGTAGGGAAAATCACGCCATATTGCATAATGTTTTTTTCCATATCTGGTAATAGTTTATTTTTAACAATTTCTGGACTGAACCATCCCCATAAAATCAGCCGGTTTTGTTCTGCCATCTTCTTGTCCTCGTTTCATTCTGAATAAGGTTATCAATCACAAATTTTAATTTATATTTTTGTACATTGTTCTATAGGAATAATTATAACACACTTGGATATAAAAGGGACATATATTATAAAAAGATCCGGGGCGGGAATGGAATACCCTGAATGAAAATCTTCTAAAGTTTCAATTTCTTTCCACTTTCTCCACATGAATCACATATCTTCCGATCTGCAGTTCTTTTATCTTCTCCGCCTTTACTTTCTCTCCTTTTTTTAAAACCTGCTTTTCCCACACCAGGCTTCTGTGGCGGTAAATGCTCAGAAGAACCCCAAGAATGCCGTAGACAGCCAGGGTGTGTATCTTTCCGAAGGAGAAAAAGGGAATTCCCGCCGTGGACACAACGCCCACACCAAAATTGAACATCACGTTTCTCACCGTCTCCACAGCCAGAATCAGGGTGCACCCGACAGCGGTTATCATGCCCAGTCTGTTTTTCTCCCTCACTGCCATGGAAAACAGATACCAGAAAAACAGCACGTAGGCTGCGCACAGAATCAGTGTCCTGGACAGTCCCAGCACCACGGCGGACTGAAGAATCATATATTCGCTGTCCACTCTGGGCACGAACCGTCCGATGAGATTTGCCCGTTCCAAAACGGCATCCCCTGCTCCTCCCATGGTCAGGCCGGAGACGATTCTCCGAATTTGAGACATCTGATAGCCCACAGTCTCCTCAAAATCTTCCGGGTGGAAAAATGCCTGAAGCCGGGCCAGCTGGTAACGCTCTAAATTGACCGCGATGAGAAAAACCGCCGCCGCAGACAGAACAAATACAGCCGCCAGCCCTTTCCTTCTGGAGATCCCAAACCACTCCATCCAGGCAGCGGCGCACAGCATCACCCCGCAAACCACTATCACATCGCCTGTGACGCTTAATCCTCCTCCTATGGCCCTTGCTCCTGTCAGAAAAGCGGCGCCTATCCACACTGCCCCTGCTGTCAGGCCTGTCAGCCCTTTTCCCCGGTTTCCGTACAGAATCCCTGCGTAGATGGGAACAAAGAAGTACATAAGACACTTCAGATAGCCGTAGGCTCCGTTGTATCTGGGAGGAAGCCCCGACATACAGATGAAGGTCAGGACCCCCAGAAAACAGACACCAAAAACATTTGGGCAGGTTCCCAGGATGCTGTAATCCCAGAGGCACAGGATGGCCATCACCAGAAGGCCCATGGCTGTGTACACACATTGGCGGCCAAAATCGCCCGCGATCCTCCCCTGTGTCTCCCCAAATCTGTACAGGCAAAGGTACTGGAGGGTAAGTCCCACGATGCTGAAGGCCAGAATCCACCAAAACAGGCGCCATTCCATCTTGGGCCGGTGGATCCGATCCAGTTCCACTCCCGTTTTCACCGGATCTCCCATCTGCCTGACTGCCTCTTTCACAGCCTTCTCTCTCTCCATCCCTCCTGCCTGATATGCTTCCGCCTGGTCCTGGATGTGGGTTCTTATCTCATTCACCGCCATTTCCCTGGCCCGTCTGCTGCGGATCTGAGCGGAGACCGTATTCAGATATGTATCCATATTCGGATGCTCACCCATTTGCAAAGGCCTCCCCTCCTATCACCTGGGAGACAGCGTTCTGATATGTCTCCCACTCCTGCTTCTTCCTTTTCAGTTCTCTTCTCCCTTCTCTGGTGATTTGATAGTATCTGCGGATCTTTCCAGCTGCCTCTTTTTCGTAGGATAAGAGCTGGTTTTTCTCCTCCATGCCGTGGAGCAGGGGGTAGAGAGTTCCCGCCTTCAGTTCAAATACATTGTCTGATCGCTTCTGAAGGGTCTCGATCATCTCGTAGCCGTACATGTCCTTTTCCGACAAAAGCTGCAAGAGCAGCATGGCCGTATTTCCGGACACCTGTTTTTTGTCAAATGCCAAGATAAAACCTCCTTTCTCTGTTGTCCCGGATTCTATATATAGATAATCTATATATATGGGTAAAAAAAAATAGACTTTCGGTGATGGCTGGGTTGTGGAAAAAACCGCATTCCTCTGACAGGCAGGGAATGCGATTCCCATGTGTTGATTATATATCGATTATCTATATATGTCAACATCTTTTACAGATATCCTATGGCCTCCCTCACATTGCTGACTCCTATGAGACGGATCTTTTTGGTCTGTCTCATCTTGTCCAGACAGATCTGGGGGAGAATGCAGGCTTCAAATCCCAGTTTTATGGCCTCGTTGACTCTCTGCTCTGCCATGGAGACGGCCCGGACCTCGCCGGACAGCCCCACCTCGCCGAACACGATGGTCTTCTCATCCACAGGTCTGTCTTTCAAGCTGGAAACCAGAGCCATGATAATAGACAGGTCAAGGGCAGGCTCGTTCATCTTCATGCCGCCTGCGATGTTGACATAGGCGTCGTAGCGGGACATCTCATAGCGGCAGCGTTTTTCCAGAACCGCCATGAGGAGATTGACCCGGTTGGGGTCTGTTCCTGCAGCCGTCCTTCTGGGAATTCCCAGATTGCTTTGGGTGACAAGAGCCTGGACTTCCAGAAGTATAGGCCTGGTCCCTTCCATGGCACAGGCTACCACGGCTCCGGAGGCTCCCTCCGGACGGCCGGACAGCATAAACTCCGAAGGGTTCTCCACCTCCGCCAGTCCCTGCTCCCTCATCTCGAAGACTCCTATCTCGTTGGTGGAGCCAAAGCGGTTCTTTACGCCTCTCAGAATTCGGTAGGAGGCATGGCGGTCTCCCTCAAAATACAGCACCGTATCCACCATGTGCTCCAACACTCTTGGGCCTGCCACCACCCCTTCTTTGGTTACATGGCCTACGATGAAGATGGTGATGCCTTCTCCCTTGGCGATCTGCATCAGAAGGTTGGTGGACTCTCTCACCTGGCTGACGCTTCCCGGCGCCGAGGATATCTCCTCTCGGTACATGGTCTGGATGGAGTCTATGATGACAATGCCGGGCTTCTCCTGGGAGATGATCTCCTGAATATTGTCCAGACTGGTCTCACACAGGAATTTCAGATCGCCTGTCATCTGGCCGATGCGGTTGGCCCGGAGCTTGATCTGCTTCAGGGATTCCTCGCCGGATATGTAGAGAACTTTCTGGCCCACGGCCGCAAGATTTCGGCACACCTGGAGAAGAAGGGTGGATTTGCCGATGCCGGGATCGCCGCCTACCAGGACGAGGGAACCTGCCACCACGCCTCCGCCTAATACCTGATCCAGCTCTCTGTAGCCGGTTGTGACCCGGTCTTTTTCTTCTACGGAGATGTCGGAGAGGCGGGCAGGGGCGGATTTTATCAGGGGGGAGCGGCGGGGGGAGGATGAAGAACCGGTCCTGGGGGCTGTGGGCTCTTCTACCATAGTGTTCCACTGTTTGCAGGCGGGGCACTGCCCCGCCCATTTCGCGGACTCGTAGCCGCATTCTTTACAGAAAAATGCTGTTGTCTTCGCTTTTGCCATGGATCGTGATCTTATCTCTTTTCGATTCGTATGGTGGCGTGAACGCCTTCGTTCAGCTCTACGCTTACGTTCAGCTTGCCGCTTAAATTGGTGGTCATGTTGCCTGCGGGAACGCCGTCTACGGTCACCGCGTATTCTGTGTCGTCTTCTAACTGGACCGTGATCTGTACGTCTTTTTCGCCTTCTACTTGGAATTCTACACCCCAGTCGGCGGCGACAAAGCAGGATACGGCGGTTCCCGGCACGGACTCGTAGACGAACATTCCGTTGCGCTCTAACTTGGTGATCTCGTTGTAGGTCTTGACTTTGTATAAGTCGCCTTTATGTTCATAATTGTCTAACTTGGACTTCTTGGATAATGTGTAGTTTCCGAAACTGATGCTGCCGTCGGCTTCGGAGCGGATTAATTCTTCAATAACCGGCATGGCTTTTCCTCCTGGGTGAGTTTTTTTGTGGGGATGAGCGTCTTTGCTTGGGGGGCGGGCTCGGCTGACGCCTTTGCTGGAAGGCGGGCTCGGCTGGCGCCTTTGCTGGGGGGCGGGCTCGGCTGACGCCTTCGCTGGGAGGGGATGGATGGGAGGGAGGGGGGCCGCAGTGCGGCGCTCGATTCCGCTTCGCTCCATCTCGCTCACGGGCTTTCGCCCTATGAAAAAAGGCAGGCAAGAAGATGCTTACGTGCGAGCACGACGCCTCTTCTTGCCTGCCTTTTTTCGCACTGCTCATTGCTTACGTGGACATTATACACCATCCCCCTCTAAATAACTAGTATTTTTTTCTCCTTTTTGATATCGGATTAGGGGTGGGATTCGGTGGTGGTTTGGGGGTGGTCCATTTGGTAGCGTTGGTATATCTTGGGGCCGTACATCAGACCCATTAGAACGAAAAATAAAATCACTAGGGCTACGCCTCTCTTCCAGCCGTAGGGCTCCCAGCCGGTTCTTTTGGGTTCTTTTTTTTCTATGGGACGGTATGTAATGCTTTCTGGTACGGGTACCAGCTGCTGCTTTTCTTCTCCTGTCTCCTGGGAGTGGACTGTCTGGAATGTGTAGGTTTTATTGCATTCGACGCAGTGTTCCAGTTTTGGATTTTGTTTGTCGATCTGCAGCTTCCCTCCGCAGGATGGGCATCTTATCTCTGTCACGTTTTGTATTCTCCTTGTTCTTTCGACTATTTTTTTCCGTATATGCGTTTATGGAGCGCGATGACTTCTTCGACTTGCTGGACAGTGTCGTATTCTCTGTCTTCATAGGCAAAATGATGATCTGTGATGATCCTGGGATTGTGCTCTTTGAGGAGCTTCACGATCTCTAGGCTGGCCTTTTCCGGAGGGCTGGTGTAGAGAAATGCCCACACGCCGTCCACCGCGTAGGCGATCAGAGCCCTCTCATAGCCACCGTCGGCGCAGAGCATTTTTTTTGTGTACAGACATGCCACTACGTCCTCCAGCCGGAATATGCAGGGCTTCACTCCCGGAAATTTCACGTAGTTGGACGTGATAAAGCCCATGCGCTTTAAGTTGTTGGTATCCTTGCCTTTGTCTAATGAAAACAGGATGGTTCCGGGCTGCCGGAATTCCTGGTCAACCTGATGCAGTTCCTGTTCATTCAGACTGGTTTTCTTCATATAGCCTGCCACCCAGCCTTTTTCTCTTTTCTGCTGCAGAAAAATGCCCAGTATGATCAGCAGTATGCCCGGAACGGCCGCCACGACCACCACCAGCGCGGCTTTTTCGGTTCCTAAAGTCCCAAGGAGGGCGGCAGCCAGCATGGCGCCGATTCCTATAAACATGGCTCCCATGGTGATCAGTCCTTTGCCTGCCCCCGCCACACTGTACATGTATTGAAGCACACTGCCGTTCTTGGCCATCTTTTTCTTCAGCTTTTCATCTGGTTCGAGTATCATATGTCTTCCTCCTATGATTTATTGATCCTGACGCGGCGGATGGCCGGCTTTCGCCGGCCCGCCCGAAAACTCTCTGTCTACCTGGAGGCGAACAGCAATCCGTCCTCTCCTTTGGCTACCTCCACATCATCCCCTTCTTTCACGGCTCCGTCCAGAATCTGCTCTGCCAGCCGGTCCTCCACCAGGCTCTGGATGGTTCTCCGAAGAGGACGAGCTCCGTATTTGGGGTCGTAGCCCTTCTCAATGAGATACTCTCTGCCGTCCTCGGTCACATGGATGGTGATCCCCATCTGCTGGCGTGTTCTCTTGTTGATGGTTCCAAGCATGATGGAGACAATAGCTTTCATGTTCTCTTTGTTCAGCGGGTGGAACACGATGAGTTCGTCCACCCGGTTGATGAATTCAGGCTTGAATATTTTCTTCACCTCATCCATAACCCTGTCTTTCATGAAACGGTAGTTCTCCTTCTCGTCGTCCATGGATGTGAATCCCAGACGCTTGGGAGAAATGATGTTCTCCGCCCCCGCGTTGGAAGTCATGATCAGTATGGTGTTCTTGAAATTGATCTTGCGTCCCTGGGCATCCGTGATATGACCGTCGTCCAGCACCTGCAGGAGGATGTTGAACACATCCGGGTGGGCCTTCTCAATCTCGTCGAACAAGATTACCGAATACGGATTCCGCCTCACCTTCTCGCTCAGCTGTCCGCCCTCGTCATACCCCACATATCCCGGCGGGGAGCCGATCATCTTGGATACGCTGTGTTTCTCCATGTACTCCGACATGTCCACGCGGATCAGGGCGTTCTCGGTCCCGAACATGGCCTCCGCCAGAGCCTTGCACAGCTCTGTCTTCCCCACGCCCGTGGGGCCCAAAAACAGAAAAGAACCAATGGGGCGCTTGGGATCTTTCAGCCCCACCCTGCCGCGGCGGATGGCCTTTGCCACGGCGGTCACCGCCTCGTCCTGTCCCACCACCCGCTCATGAAGAATAGATTCCAGCTTTTTCAGCCGCTCCGACTCTTCTTCCTCCAGCTTCTTCACAGGAATCTTTGTCCAGCCGGACACCACGTCGGCGATCTCGTCGTCCCCCACGGTGAGGCGGCGGCTGGTTTTCTCTTTCTGCCATTTGTCCCGGATCTTCTCGATCTTCTCCCTGCGTTTCTGCTGCTTCCTCTTGATATCCCCCGCTTTCTCGTAGGCCTCTGCCTTGATGGCCGCCTCCTTCTGCTTCTCCAGAGTCTCGATCTCCTGCTCCAGGTCTTTGATCTGAGGCGGCTCCACGAAGGTGGTCAGGCGGAGCTTGGAGGACGCCTCATCGATGAGGTCGATAGCTTTATCCGGTAGGAACCGGTCGTTGATATACCGGGCAGACAGCTTCACCGCGGCCTTCAGAGCGTCGTCGGTGATGGTCACCCTGTGATGTTCCTCATACCGCCCTCTCAGCCCCTTGAGTATCTCGAAGGTCTCCTCCTCCGACGGCTCTTCCACCGTCACCGGCTGAAAGCGCCGCTCCAGGGCGGAATCCTTCTCGATGTACTTGCGGTACTCCTCGATGGTAGTAGCCCCTATGAGCTGAATCTCTCCTCTTGCCAGAGACGGTTTTAAGATGTTGGAGGCGTCTATGGCTCCTTCCGCGCTGCCCGCGCCGATGATGGTGTGAATCTCATCGATGAACAGCAGGACTTCTCCGTCCTCCATCACCTCTGCCAGAACCCGTTTGATCCGCTCCTCAAACTCTCCCCGGTACTTGGAACCTGCCACCATTCCTGACAGGTCCAGGGTCATGACCCGCTTGTTCTCGATGGTCTCCGGCACGCTGCCGGCGGCGATCATCTGGGCCAGACCCTCCACCACGGCAGTCTTTCCCACTCCCGGCTCCCCGATGAGACAGGGATTGTTTTTCGTCCGGCGGCTCAGTATCTGAATGACTCTCTGAATCTCGTTCTCCCTGCCGATAACCGGGTCAAGTTTTCCCTCCCTTGCCAGGGCGGTCAGATCCCTGCTGTAGTTGTCCAGAGTGGCGGTGGATACCTTTCCCCTGGCATTTCTCCCCGCTGGCATCTCGTCTCTCCCGGCAGCCGCGTCCTCTCCCATGGAGGACAGAAGATCCACATACAGTTTCTGGACGCTGACACCCATGGTGTTCAAAAGGCGGGACGCCACACAGTCGTTCTCCCTGATAATGGCGATGAGAATATGCTCCGTACCGATAAGAGGCGCCTTAAACCGCACTGCCTCCCGATAGCTGTTCTCGATAACCCTTCTGGCGCTGGGGGTGTAGGTGCTCCTCTCCGCCATGCGCACGGTCTGGTTGGGGGTGATCAGCTGGCTCACCAGCTCCGTCACCTTCTCCTCCTTCACCCCGCACTGATCCAGAACACGGGCCGCCGCGCCTGTGCCCTCCTTGAGAAGACCGATAAGCAGGTGCTCCGTGCCCACATAGGTGTGGCCCAGATCCTCGGCCGCGTCTGCCGCCAGGCCGATGGCTTCCTTGGCCTTCTCCGTGAAACGATCTATCATAAATATTTCCTCCTCTTTTTTCCTTTATGGGGATACCAGACCGGGGAGCTCGCTTCTCAGATAAGCCGCCCTGGCCATATCCAGTTCCTCCTTGCCCAAAGGCCTGTCTGACAGCTTCTGGAGATTGGCTGTCTGGATACCCAGCATCAGCCGGAATACCGGACAGGGATCCTCCAGCTTTACAAGGCCGTCGCAGACTCCCGACATGATCTGAGACAAAAAAGTCATGGCATCCTTCATGGATAGCCTTCTGGCATACTTTAACACTCCGTATGATTTGTAAACCTCGTCTTCCCGCACCAGACGGTGCCCCTTTAAGCTCATCTCCCGTATCTGGTTCTCCTGGTCATTGAGCTGGAGAGCTACCTTGTTCACCAGATCGGTCAGCTCCTTCTCTGTCCTTCCCAAAGTCTTCTGATTGGATATCTCGTAGAGGTCCCCGTAATTTTCTCTCCCCTCTCCGTAGACTCCCCGGATACAGACCCCAAATCTTCCCATATCATTGAGCATGGCAGGAAATTTCTTTCCCATGGACAGGCTGGGCAGATGAACCACAGCCGTGGCCCTCAGGCCCGTACCCATATTGGTGGGAAATGATGTGAGGTATCCGTATTTCTCATCAAATGCATAGGTAAACCTGGCATTGATATAATCGTCGATGCGGTTCGCCGTCTTCAGCGCCTTCGCCAGATGAAGTCCCGGCAGCAGCACCTGAATTCGGATGTGGTCCGCACCGTTCATGATCACACTGATATCTTCCTCCCTGGTGATGAGAAGGGACATAGGCGCCTTCCTCTCCAAAATCGAGGAATTGAGAATCCTTCTCTCCTTCAGTGCCCGGCGGTCCAGTTCTGTCAGTTCTTCCAGGCGGGCGTACTCATAGTCGCGCTCTTCTTCCGCCCCCAGATCCTTCAGGCCCTCTGCCAGCCTGGAGAGCATCTCTCCGCTTTTCTCCGGAGAAAGTCTGAAAGGGAATACATACTCCGACCAGTTTCGGGCCAGGCGCACCTTACTGTACACAATATTACTGTTCTCTTTTTCTATCTGTTCAAACCACTTAAGCATCGGCTTCTTTCCCCTCTCTCAGCGCCCGGATCCTGTCCCTGCACACCGCCGCGGTCTCATACTCTTCCATCCTGAGAGCCTCTTTCAGTTTCCTGTCCCACATGCGGATCTCATCTTCGGCAGTACTCCTCTGAACATTATCTCCCGCCTCCGTCTCCGCCCGGGTCTCCTCCTCCCCGGACAGCTTCTGGTAAACCGGGCGTTTCCCTTTATGGCAGTCGCTTCCCTGCAGCTGTCTGATGTTGTCCTGGATCAGCAAATCGAACACGCTGTAACAGTCGGCGCAGCCAAAGCAGCTGTTCCTGACAAATTCTTCATAGGTGGTGCCGCAGGAAGGGCACGCGATCTGGTTGAGATTCCCTTTCTTCTGCACAGGCGCCTCCCCGCCAAGAAGCCCTGACAGAAGCTGTGCCAGGGGAAATCCTCCGTCAAAAATGGCAGAGTACTGGCCAAAATCCATCTCCCTGGCACACTGGGCGCAGAAATTGTGCTCCGTCTTGACTCCGTTGATCACCTCTGTATATTGAATATTCGCCTCGCGGATCTTGCATCTTTCACACAACATAATTATCCTCCTCTATATAGACTCTTCCCAGTTGGCGAACAGTTCGTAAATTTCGTCTACCAGCTGGTGAACCTCCTCCCTCTGGATCCCTTTGCAGATTCCTTTGGCGATGGCCACGGCAATCTCCTCCTTCATCTCCTCCAGAACCCGCTGTTTATCCACATCCAGAGCCACTATGGCACCTTTCCTCCGGTCCAGCTTTACAAAACCTTCCTGCTTCAGAACGGAGTAGGCCTTATTTACTGTATGCATATTGATGCTGATGTTATCCGCCAGCTGGCGCACTGACGGCAGGGAATCTCCCTCCCGGATCCTCCCAGTCGCGATTCCGATGATAATCTGGTTGCGGAGCTGAATGTAAAAAGCCTCGTCACTGTTAAAATCAATACTTAGAATCATACCTCCACCATCTTTCGTTATAACTGTTATAGGGATAATATAACATTTTCCTGATTTCGTCAAGAAGGAATCTTTGCCAGCCAGACTCCCCGGACACACAAGAAGGGCCGTTCCCAACGAACAGCCCCTTCTCGCAGCTTATTTCAGATCAATCACCTCAAAGTCATCGTCGGCCCCGCTGTCTGCCTGACCCTGTCTGCCGTTAGGGCCTGCCTGCCTGGTTCCTCTGGCCGCTCCCTGGCCGGCATTTCTCGTTCCTCCCGTTTCCGGGTTTACGGCTCCTCTCTGACCGCTCCCCCGGGAACCCTGACTTGCCAAACCCGCTCCTCTCACTCCCGGGACCGGACCCGTTCCTTTCATCCCGGAGTCAGAACCTGTTCCTCTGGCGGAAGCCGAACCTCCGGTTCCCCGTGTACCGGGGATAGGGCCTGTTCCTCTGGCGCCTGCTGCCTGCGTCTGGTTTCTTCCTCCGCTCTCCCGTCCTGACTGGACTCTGCGGATAAAGGCAAGATCCTCCTGGCGTTCCGCCTCCTCCTCTTCTTCTTCCAGATCCCTCAGATACTGCTCTTCCCTGGACAGCTTCTGATTCCTGGATTTCCTTTCCGTCTCCCAGCCGTCATCCTCATCGCTTCTCTCCATAAAATCGTCTTTCTGAACTCTGTTGACACCGAGAATGATGATGGCGATCAGCAAAATCACAGCAAGGGCTATGAGGCCTACAATGATCCAGAAACGGATCTCGTAATCATGGAGCAGGGCTTCATACTCCTCGCTTCCTACGCTGCCCGGCTGGCTGTCGGCTCCGCCTGTGGGATCCCGGAAATATCTCTGAAGAGTTTTCTCTGTCAGATCGTAACGGTAAAAGCCTTTCTCACCGCTTTCGTTGGCCGCGTAGAAAATACAGTATTCTGCGTCTGCGCCCGGATTATCTTCGTCATTCCATATCCACCCGTATACTGCCTGGCCGTTGATGGTGACGGAACATCTCACAAAGCCTTCCGGAATCTCCATACCTTCTTCCGCGGACAGCACCGTAATATTTCTCTCCGGGGTTTTCAGCGCCACCTGGGAAACCGCCGGAGCCTCTCCTCCGGAGGCCTCGCCTTCAGCTCTGGTGACCACGATCCGGTAAGTTCTGATAGTCTGCCCGTCAGCGGCAGTGACCGTACATACCACCTGGTTGTCTCCCATCTGCAGGCTTTCATTGCCTGATACGGAGACGCTGGCGCCGCTGTCGGCCGCCGGGGCGCTGACGGTTATGCTCTCCACATCCTGGCCCACCACCGCCGTATAACTGTCTGTGTCCGGAGAAAACGAAGGACTCAAGGTACCCGGAGAAATCTGCAGATCTGCCAGAGCCGCATCGGAAGACGCCCCTTCTCTGGCAGAAACCGTCACCGTGGAACTTCCTTCCTGTTCTACTGTCACCAGCTGGCCGTCTCCGTTGTACACCTCCTGGGTGCTGATGGTTATGGAACTGCTTCCCGCCTTCAGCGCCTTGAATTTTAGGGAAAAGGACAGCTGCGTGGAGCCTGCCGTCTCTGCCGTTCCCACTACCCGGACAGAACCCGCATCCCCGCTGGCCCCGGTTCCCTCCAGGAACTGCAGGGCCTGGGGGTCATAAGAAAGCATCACATTGGAACTGTTGATGTTCTCATTGCCTGTGGCAGTGATCTTCATAGTCACCGTCACTTCGCTTCCTGCCTCCGCCGAAGGGTCAGAAAATGCAATTCTGGCGGCAAATACCTGAGAGCACATGGCTATGGTCATAACCGCCGCGGCCACCCCCGCCCTTAGAATTGGTTTTAATCGTCTCATCTCTGTCTCCTGTTTCTTTTCATATTCTCAATCTTTTATGCTCCTCTGCCGCCGGTAAAGCGTTTCACTGGACAATGGTCACGTTGCTGCCTCCCGGTCCCGTGTGGCCGCCGCTCTCGCTGCTGGCCTGGCCCGGGCCCTCGGTTATGATCTCGATAGAGACCCCGCTGCCGATCTCACCGCCTGCCGTTCCAAAGGTTCCCGGTCCTCCCGCCGTGCCCGGAGACTGGCCCGTTCCCGCGCCTTGGCTGTTTTGCCGCGACACATGAATCACGTAGACACAGCTGGCGCCGTTTTGTGCCTTTACCTCCACGGTTATATCCTGATTGCCTGACTGAAGCTGGATATTGCCGATCCCTGTGATCACGGCCTTGGAATCCAGAGCCTTTGCCCGGATGTTGAGCGCGGTCACAGACGAATCCACAATCAGATTATAGACTGTAATCTCCCTGTTAAACGACGGAGTCAGCACAAAACCGTCCACACTCAGTTCGGAAAGCCTGTTGTTCGGACTTCCGTCCTGGCCCGGAAGAGGACAGGGGCTGTCCGGCATATTCTTGTACACCGGAATTTTAAACTCCAGAGCCATCTGTTTTATCTGACTGCTGTAGGCCTCCTCCAGCTTGACTCCCTCGGAGACGGCCGCCTGAACATTGGTCATATACTGATGCTTGTACAGGTTTGTTCCCTGAACATTGAATTTTTTCAGATAAAACGTATCCTGCCCCGCGTCTACATAGTTGGTCCCATAATACACGGCCCCGCCCAGTATGGCCTTCTCCACACTGTTCCACGGCCTCTCATAGCTCCCTGACTGTGAAGCATACCACAGCCCTCTCTCTATGGCTTCCATGTTCCCTGATTTGTAGGCTTCAATATTGAAAAAGTTGTAATATCCCTCATAACCCGCGACGGTTCCCGAGACGCCTCTGCTGCCTTCACTTCCCTGCTCCTGGAGAATCATGGCTGTCAGCACATAGGGATTCACTCCGGAATGCGAGGCGGCATTCATGATGATCTCCGCGTAAGAGGCGATAGGCGCCGAGTAATTATCGCCGGATGAGGACATCCCCGGCCCCACGGTCATACCGGGGCCTACGGCTGTTCCCACCCGCCAGGTCTTGTTTCTGCTGACGGAAGCACCGGGAGCCTGAAGGCTGACATCCGAATTGCCGCTGCCTTCTGGCGCCTCCATACCCGTGTTTCCCAAATTTGAGCCGCCTCCCGGATTCGCACCTGCCGAACCGCTGTCTCCCCGGCTGCCGTCTCCGGGGCTGACCCCCGGCTGCACCGCCGCGCCCTGGTTCTCTGAAACACCCGGACCGCCGCCGGATGTTCCGGAACCTCCCGAACTCGGTCCGCTGTCTCCTGCCGTACCGGGATTATCACCGTACGAACCTCCGTTTTCTCCTGTTCCCGAACTTCCTCCGCCAGGGCCGCTGTTTTCTTCTGTCCCGGAACTCCCTTCGCTGGGACCGTTGTTCCCCACCGCACCGGGGCCCTGGGACACGGACGGAGCTGCCCCGGAGTTTGTGGAAGACTGGCTTCCGCTGACATCCACGGTATTGTCCAGAAATGTTCCCTGAACCATATTTTTAATCCCGTCTATGGTGTGGATATTGCTGTTATATTTATGTCTCAGAAACTGAAACAGATATTTTTCATTTAAAAAGTTTCTGGGATCCATGTAGTAGCATATAATACCTTCAGACGCTGCCACCCAGGAACCACTGTCAAAAGACGGCCAAGTCCCTGTCTCCCAGTTGTAGGCTCCGCTGGCCGTGGATTTCCAGGAGGACGGGCTGCTCCCCGCCACCAGATTCCGCCCTACCACACTCTCGTTGGCAATGACCTCATTCCAGTCTAAATTGGTGTGCTGCGCCGTAAAAACCCAGTTTGGATACTCCGCGTGAACCTGCCTCAGACCTGCCTTATAACTCTCCGGAAAACCCTGATTCGTGAGATACCGCTCAAAATTCTCGTCGGACTGGTATGCAGTGGGAAATTTAATATAATCGGATCTCACATATCCTGTGACCTGACTCCCGTTTTTGACAAAGCGGATCTCATACCAGACGTTTCCGTCGCCGCCCCTAGTCTCGCCCGACACGCTGACCGACGCGCCGTAAGCCAGCTTGCCCGCAACCGGATAGTCAGTCCCCGGACCGCTCCTCACGTTCAGGCTGGTGGCCCCCACGACCGCCGCCGTGTCGGCCATACTGACTACAGGAGACCGTCCCAGATAACTGCCGGCATAGTTTATCGTCATAAACAGGGCCAAGGCAATCGCCAGACCCTGTCTGAACTTTCTTTTTTTCATCAGTTCTCTCCTGTACTTTTTCGAAATGTACTTATCTATGCCATTATAAGGATATTTCAGGTCATATGTCAACTAAATCACAAAAAGTTCAAATTTTTGTAAGGTAATAAAGCCAAAATACCTCTGCCCTGCTGCAGAGTTCCCCCCCTGAAAAAAGCAGCGCCGTTCCGGTGCGGCGGTCATCCCCGCATCCCCCTGCACACAAACACTCCCGCCATCTTGGTGATCCTCAGTCCGCCTTTCTCCTCTATCTTCCTTTTGAGAAACCGTTTAAATTCCTGCTGCCTCCTGCCCAGGATCTCCCCCTGATTGCCGTGGCAGGACATGATATAATCCAGAAGAGGCTCCGCCTCGTCCACCATAAGATAGTCGTCGTACATCACTTTCTCCACCTGTTCAAATGTTCTCTCCAAAAGCTCCTGACCGTTTTCCAGACCGAACAGCTCATAGAGCGCTACCTCCGACAAGGTAATTCTCGGATCAAACTCCTGAACCAGCCATGTGATTTCCTTCATGTGCTCTCTCCCGTAAGTACTGCAGTAGAACACTCCTCCGGGTTTCAAAACCCTCCGGATCTCCCCCAGGGCAACGGGAAGGTTCTTTACATAGAAGAGTACATGGTTGGCAATGACCCCGTCAAACATTCCTTCTGCGAAGGATAATTTCTGGCAGTCCTCCGTCTCGAAAATCAGATTTCCCCGACCACTCTTTTTTAAGAGCTCCGACGCGTCTTCCACCATCCCGGAAGACACATCGGTCACATGGATCTCCCTGCCTCTGAGTATCTCCGGATCAAACTGCTTCCACAGCTGTCCGTTTCCGCATCCCACCTCCAGAAGTTTTTCCATCTTTTCCACGGGAATCAGAGAAGCGATCCACTGAAACCAGGGGACCGGGTTGTGGGAAAATCTCCGGTGCAGCTCCATGCGGGCGCCGATATTCACGGAGGTCTTGTACTGATCCACGATGGCATGCTCCATGTTGGTGATATGAATCAGATTCAGAATACTGTTCCAGTCCATGACCCCCGAGGTCTCCACCATGCGGGATGTGTCTTCCAGAGTCTGCTCCATCATCTCCAGATGGCGGATTCTCTTCCGTATCAGCTCTTTCTGGAGTTTCAGAGAGTTGGCCATATCTTCCCTGTCGTCATTGATGGTCAGGGCCATGATCTCCTCCAAAGAAAACCCCAGATATTTCAGTGAGAGGATCTTCTGCAGACGTCCGAAATCCTCGTCCGTGTACAATCGGTACCCTGCCGGGCTGAGCCTGCTGGGCTTTAAGAGTCCCTGTTTGTCGTAGAACCTGATGGTGCGGATGGTCACGTTGGCTTTTCTGGCAAACTCTCCTGAAGTGTAATACCCGTTATTCACCTTGTTCTTCCTCCACCAGCCGCAGACCTGCGGTGCTGGTCACGGGAAGCGAAAATATAATAGACTTGGCCTTGCTGTCCATGCCCGCCTCTTTCATGATCGCTTTCATGATCTCCGAGCGAAGACCGGTTCTGCTGACAATAAAAATAATCTCCTTCTCCGAGGCCAGAGACACACCGAAAAAGCTCTCGGCTCTCTCCATCCCCGTTCCTCTGGCGTGAATCACCGTGCCGCCGCCGGCCCCCGCGCCTTTTGCCGCCTCCATAATCAGATTGCTGTATCCCTGGTTGGCGATGACCACCAAAAGTTCATGGGTTGTGTCTTTCAATGTCGTCTCCTCTCCTTTTACAAAATTCTGGTACTCCGTGAGAAACTTCAGTTCCCGCCCGCCTCCGATGCTGGCCAGCGGCACCGTGAAGGCGATTCCCGTTCCCGGCACGTCGATGCGCAGACGGTTCTGCAATCCCTTTTTCAGAGTCCGCCAGACCTGATCCGTCACTACCCCGAACAGCACCGCCTTCTCCGCCGACTCCAGCCCGAAATAATCCATGACCTCGCTGGCCGCCGTGCCTCGGCCCAGGGTGATCAGATTGATGTTTACCCCCTGTTCCTGATAAAATCCAAGGAACCTGGGAAGCATATTCCTGTTGGCAATGGTTGTCATCATGTAGAGTTCACTCATTTTGCCGGTCCCTCCTTATAATTCAATAATATCGTAATCGCCGTACAGTTCCAGTCCCGCGGCCGCCTGTGCCGGGCCTGCCAGCATTGCTCCCTTCCTGATCCGCAGCTGATAGATAAGTCCCAGGACCTGGATGGTGATAAGAGGAGTCATGGCCACCATAGCCACCACCCCGAAAGCGTCCCGCACAAGGTTGCCCCCTACAGCCTGGCACGCCCCCATGGCGAAAGGAAGAAGGAAGGCAGCCGTCATGGGGCCTGACGCCACCCCGCCGGAATCGAAAGCGATAGCCGTAAATATCTTGGGGACTGCGAAGGTCAGGAGCAGAGCCATGGCGTATCCGGGGATCACAAACCAGAGAATGGATATCCCGGTTATGACCCTGGTCATGGCCAGTCCCACGGAGCAGGCCACACCCACAGACAGACTCAGCTTCATGGCCGTCCCCGACACGGCCCCGTCCGTCAGCTCCTCCACCTGTTTCATGAGCACATACACCGCCGGCTCGGCCAGAACGATAAAATATCCGATGACCATGCCCACCGGCACGATGATCCACCGGGTGCGAAGCCCGGAGAGGGTCTGCCCCAGGAAACTTCCCGCCGGCATAAAGCCCACATTGGCTCCTGTGAGAAACACCACCAAGCCGACATAGGTGTATGCCAGACCCACCAGAATCCTTCCCAGCGCCCGCCTGTCCATTTTCAAGGAGATGACTTGAAACGCCGCGAAAAACAAAAGAACCGGCAGCATGGACATGGCGATCTCCACCATGTAGTGAGGGATGGATGAGGTGAACATCTGTCTGAGAACCACGGAATCCACAGCCTCAATATGTTCTGCCGCAGCGTAATCGCCTCCGACAGGCTTAAAGATGATCCCCAAAAGCAGCACCGCAAGAACAGGTCCCACAGAACATAGAGACACAAGGCCGAAGCTGTCGTCCGCCGCGTGAGTGTCGTTTCGGACAGACGAGATACCTACGCCCATGGCCATGATAAAGGGAACCGTCATAGGCCCCGTGGTCACGCCTCCGGAGTCGAAGGCCACAGCCAGAAAATCTCCGGGAACCAGAAAGGCCAGCCCCAGCACCGCTATGTAGAACAAGATAAGCATGGGAGCAAGGGGAATCCCCACCAGCATACGGACAAGTGCGATGACAAGAAAGCCTCCCACGCCGCAGGCCACGGACATGATGAGGGTCATGGAAGGGATGGACGGCACCTGTCCTGCCAGCACCTGAAGATCCGGCTCCGAGATGGTGATCACAAACCCCAGTATAAATCCCAGAACCACCATGATCCACAGTTTCCTGCTTCTGGTCATGCTGCTTCCCACCCGCTCGCCCATGGGCGTCATGGAAAGCTCGGCTCCCAGAGTAAAAAACATCATTCCCACGATGAGGAACACCGCCCCCACCAAAAACTCCATCACGATCCCCGGAGACACCGGGGCCACGCTGAAGCACAAAAACAACACAATACACACCACAGGCCCTACTGCCTTAAAGGCCTCCTCCAGTTTTTCTTGTAATTTCGGTTTGTACAGTCTCATGAATTCTCCTTTCCCCCAACATTGATCACAATACATCAATTATACATGACACATTTTTATTTCCCAAGGAAATTTTTTGTTAAGATTGTGTTAAGCTCTGTGGGACAGGCCGCTTTTCTGTGCTATACTGAATACCAGAGCTGTGCCCCCGGAAATATTTCCTGTTCCGCCGGGTCAGCAAACATAAAAAAAGGGAGACCTCTCGTATGAATATTTCGCCATCTGTCAATCTGAAAAAAATCGTCATGGGCCCGTATGCAGATCTGCCTCGGATGCTGGACGCCAGAGAGCGCCGCCAGCATGTCCAGAGGGAGTTGATTCAGGCCTTTGACTGCCCTGTTATCTCCTTCACACTGAATATAGTTGGACCTGTCAAGGTCTTTCCTCTGGCCGTTTGCACCTTCCAGGAAGGGCTCAGGCTTATCCGCACCCAGTGCTCCGCCTGGCGCCTCCCTGTAAAAAAAGAGACCGTCATCCGGGATCTCACCGGTTATGAGGCCTTTCTCGCCGTAGATGCCGACGCCCTCAAAGTAAAGGAGATTTTGTGCAGGCTGGAAGAGCGTATCAGCCTGGGGCGGCTTTTCGACATGGATGTGATCGGCACCGACGGCGCAAAAGTCTCCCGTCAGGCCTTCTCCATGCCTCCCCGCAAGTGTCTCATCTGCCATCAGGACGCCTTTGTCTGCAGCCGTTCCAGAGCTCACACCGTAGATCAGCTTCTGGAGCGGGAATGCCAGATTATGCTGGAATACTTTCAACTCCAGTACGCGCGGCAGATATCGTCTCTCTCCATGGAGGCTCTGCTCTACGAGGTGGCGGCCACTCCAAAACCGGGGCTGGTAGACCGGGACAACTCCGGCTCCCACAAAGACATGGATTTCTATACTTTCCAGTCCAGCGCCGTGTCCCTGAATCAGTTTTTCGAAGAGTTCACCCTCCTGGGCTGCCGCAACTGCCACCTGCCTCCGGAACAGGTTTTCTCCCTCATACGCCCTGTGGGAATCCAGGCGGAGCAGGTGATGATGGCCGCCACAGGCGGAGTCAACACACACAAGGGGATGATCTTCTCTCTGGGAATCTTCTGCTGTGTCCTGGGATATCTCCACGGCAACGACATCCCCTTCTCGGAGAAAGCCTTCATAAACACCTGCTCTCAGATGACCTGCCGCCTTCTGGAGGATTTTCAGGGGGTAACCCTGTCCAACGCAAAAACAGCCGGCGAGCGCCTCTACGCCCTACACGGAATCACGGGAATCCGGGGCGAAGCGGCCAAAGGGTATCCCACTGTCTTTTCCGTGGCGCTTCCTGCCTTCCGGGCTTACAAGAGCCAAGGCCTGTCAGACAATGACGCAGGGGTTCTGACTCTGCTCCACATCATCGCAGGTTCCGAGGACACCAACATCATCTCCCGCTCCGACTATGAAACCATGAAGCAGATTCAAAGGCAGGTTCAGGCCCTCCTCGACTCCGGGCCGGAACAGGGCGACTACATCTCCATGGTCCGTGAGCTGGACAGGGAATTTATGGAAAAAAATATTAGTCCCGGCGGAAGCGCCGACATGCTGGCATTAACTTATTTTATCGATTCCCTGCACCGCAGGCTGAGCAGAAGTCCAGATAATACGGACTGACCCCTGCCTGCTCTCTGCCCGTAAAAAACTAAAAATTTATATAGACGAATTCGACAAAATATAGTATAAGTATATTGTATGTTGTTCAGACAATATACTTATAGAAAATTTTAAATCACCAGGGGGAAAAGCTATGTTAGAGACACTGAAAAAAAGCGCCAGAAAGTCCAACACCATGCGGGTTATCTTTTCTATCATCGGTATTGTTATCTTGCTGGCTGTCACCAAATTTGCCATATTGGACGTGGTCACCGGACCTGCCAAGATGGATTTCACCGCAGATCCTGCTACCTATGAGGGAAAATACGTAACTGTCGACGCAGATTTTATCCTGTATGATTACATAGAACACACTACTACAACCACCAGAAAGTACGGCGGGAGCACCACCAGCACAAACGGGTACAGCTATGTGGCTTTCCAGTCGGTGGACGACTATGAGAAGGGCTCCTCCATCTGGTATTTCTACAGTATCTATATGAGCTACCAGAAACAGGACGAGATGACGGCCAAGATCGAGGAGGCTTTCGCTCACTTAAACGACGAGACCGGAAAGACCGCTCCCCCGGAGCCTGTCACTGTCACCGGAGTATGGAACAAGATGGATGCCCAGACAGAGCGGTATTTTAGAAGTGCCATGCTGGACTTAGGCGTGCAGGAGACCGAATATGACCTGTTCTATTTCTATGAGCTGGACACCAAGAATATCGGTGGAGTGAATTCCACACTGTTCTGGGTTCTCATGGCGGTTGCCGCGTTCCTGCTGCTCTTCGCCATCCTCAGCGGTATCGGTCTTTTCAGCAATGCCTACATGAAGAACATCCAGCAGTATCTCCAGAAAGACAGCTCCGTATCTCTGTCGGCCATTGAGGAGGACTTTAAGCAGGCTCACCCTATCGACAAAACTATCTGGCTGGGCAAGAAGTGGACCGTCTACATGGTGGGCAACAAGGCACAGATCATCGTCAACAAGGATCTGGTATGGGGTTATTACTTCCAGAGAACCGGCCGCAACAGCGTAAGCGAGATGCGCCTGTTTACCAAGGACAAAAAACAGCTCCACATCGGCCTGTCCGAGAAGCGCACCCAGGAAGCTCTCAAGTACTATGTGGAAGAGCAGCCCCAGATGGTAGTGGGATACAGCTCCGACCTTGAAAAGATGTACAATAAAGATTTCTCCGCCTTCCTGAATTTGAAATACAATCCTGCTATGCAGGCAGCCTCTTTTTACAGCGACAGCAGCGATTCGAACATTTAATCAAATACTTTTTATGGCGGACAGCCAAGAGCCGGCCTGTGTCAAAAGCACGGGCCGGCTCTTTATTTTTCTATAGGAAAGTGGTCGTGCACTGTGCACATAAGGAAATGGCTGCTGTCGCAACCGCGCTCCGGAGCGAGTGTGCATCAAGGTGCACACATTTTTATAATTCTGCCCCGCTGCAGTGCTTATCTGACAGGTATTCCATAACCGCCTGCATCTGTGGGGACACCCATTTGTCGTGGTGATACAGCAGCTGTTTCCAGATATCCACCCGAAAACCTTCCATATGGATGTACCTGATATTCCCTGCCTTCAGGGCCTCCCTTGTGACATAGTCAGGCAGAAAAGAAACACCCATCCCCTGTTCCACCAGACGGCAGATCAGATCCGCGTTGCCGCTCTCCAGCACGGGCTGAATCTCCAGAGAGAGGACGGCCAGCTTCTCGTCCATAAGCCTCCGGTAGCTCATCCCTTTCTCTGTCAGAAGGAACGGCAGCCTTACCAGTTCTTCCATAGAAATACCGCCTTCTTTTCCCAGATCATACCCGGCCGCTGCCACAAAGTGGGCGTTGACCTTCTCCTCGCTGGCTATGCGGTACGTCCTGTTGTAGATATGATTGTCCAGCGTGTACACCAAATCCACCTCGTTCTGATTGAGGAGACGGAACATCTCTTCCGTGCTGGCAGAGATAATCTTCAGGGTAATCTGCGGAAACCGCCTCCTAAATCCCCGAAAGTCATCCTTCAGAAGCCAGCTGCACAGAGAATCCGCCATGGCTATGCGGACATGTCCGCCGACAGCCTGCTCTCTGTTCAACTGTTTTTCCAACTCCTGAGTCAGTCTTCGGATTCGGTGGGCATAGGCCAGCACCTCCCTGCCTTTCCCCGTCAGTGACACTGTGTGGTTCACCCGCTCAAATAGCTGTATCCCCAGGCTCTTTTCCAGCTGCTGTATCTGAAATGACACGGTGGACTGAGAGTATCCTGTCTTCTGTGCGGCCCTGGTAAAACTGGACAGCTCCGCCACCTGTATAAATGTCTCCAGGTTTTTTATATCCATAGATTTCCTTTCATCGATTATATCGATTCTGTATATTGATATTATTAATTTTACAAATACTTATCCGTAGTATATAGTAGATGAGGAAGATTTGCAATACAGATGAAAGGATTGGATCATGAAAAAAGACAGATCAACGAAAAGCCAAGGCAACGGGAAGGCCCAGGGAAAGCACCGAAACGGCGGTTTTCAGAACTCCCTCGGATTTGTCCTGGCCTGTGTGGGCTCGGCCGTGGGCATGGGAAATATCTGGCTGTTTCCCTACCGTCTGGGACAGTACGGAGGCGCGGCGTTTCTCATTCCCTATTTTTTATTTATAGCTCTCTTCGGCCTGGTAGGCCTGTCGGCGGAATTTGCCATCGGAAGGCGGGCCGGGACGGGAACCCTGGGCTCCTATGAATACTGCTGGAACACAAAAAAACTGGGAAAGCTGGGATACCTGCTGGGATGGATCCCTCTTATGGGTTCTCTGGGCATCGCTATCGGTTACTCCGTGATCCTGGGCTGGGTTCTGCGTGCTCTGGGAGCCAGCCTTACAGGCTCGCTCTTCGCTGTAGAGCCAGGAGCCCTGTTCGCCCAGATGTCTTCAGCTTTCGGCAACATTCCCTGCCACTTGGCTGTGGTGGTCATCGCCTGCGCACTTTTGATGACAGGAGCCACCAAGGGAATCGAGCGGATAAACAAGATTCTCATGCCTGCATTTTTCGCTCTTTTTATCATTCTCGCAGGGAGAGTCTTTTTCCTGGAAGGCTCGGCAGGCGGATACCGGTTTCTGTTCATTCCCAAGTGGGAGTATCTGCTGAAGGCGGACACCTGGGTCATGGCCATGGGACAGGCCTTCTTTTCCCTGTCCATCACCGGGTCTGGTATGATCGTCTACGGCTCCTATCTGGGTAAAGATGAAGACATTCCCAAAGCCTCGGTGAACACGGCGGTGTTCGACACCCTGGCTGCCATGCTGGCGGCTCTGGCCATCATGCCTGCCGTGTTCGCCTTCGGCATCGAGCCGGCCAGCGGACCTCCTCTTATGTTCATCACCCTGCCCCAGGTGTTTGCTCAGATGCCTCTGGGCAATGTGTTTGCCGTGTTTTTCTTCATCTCCGTGGCTTTTGCCGGAATCACCAGTCTGATCAACATGTTTGAAGCTGTGTGCGAATCCTGGCAGACCCGGTTCAACATGTCCCACTCCCTCATGGCCGCCCTGTGCGGCGCAGCGGCCTTCGCGGTAGGTGTGTTCATCGAAGACGGAGACAAGGTGGGAGCATGGATGGATTTTATCACCATCCTGGTGGTACCCTTCGGCGCGCTGCTGGGAGCATTTTCCATCTACTATATTCTGGGGTGGAAGGAGATGGGAGAAGAATTATCTCTTGGAAGAAAAAAGCCCCTGGGGGCCTGGTTCGGAAATCTTGGAAAATATGTCTACGTTCCCCTGGCGGTGTTTGTGTTTATCCTGGGGATTATCTATGGGGGGATCGGATGATCCCCCTAGTTCTGTACGGCCAAACCCGCGGAAAACATTTCCTTAATCACTGCCGCAGCCTCCTCCGCCGATATATAGGACACATCTACCTTTACCGTATCCAAATTCTCATACAGAATTATCCGATCCAGGCTTCTGGCAACCACATCCTCACCGCGGATACCTGCCTCCACATCCTTTCCCAGCCTCTCCCGAAGCGCATTCTCGCTGCATATCAGAGAAACCCTGTGAACTGCACATTCAGAAGTGTCAAGTCCCGACAAAATATCATCCATAATCTTCTGCTCATGCATAACCCAGCAGAAAATGATATTCTCATATTCAGAGCAGCGAATAAAATTGTTCAGAAGAAACCTGATATTCTCCATCACCATCTTTTTCGTCTCCCGCGTCACCTGAAAAGGCGACATGTCCCAACACCAGTCTCCGTCCAGAAATACACATCTATCCAGTAGTCTTTTCAAGTATTGGCAGGTGGCAGTTTTTCCAACTCCCATAGTCCCGCCGATCATATATAAATTCTTCATTGCTGCCCGCTTTCTGTACTAAGTTTTCGGTTATCTGTTCCAATGTTTCCCATTCTTTTTCCTAAGTTCATTGTCTGTTGTGCCTTCCTCCTAATGCAGTATATCATATTTTTCTATTTAAATGGTTGATTATCTCAAAAAAGCCTTGATTTGCGGGCATGTATCTGCCAAAGTATAAGGATTTATACCTCCCCCGGCAAAATTGCGTTCTATTGCGTAACATACCCACAGCAAAAAAAGTGCTGAAGTTATGACTATTTTCCAAATACCCTTTCCTATCCCTTCCTTTCCGCTCCCCTAACCACTCTCTCTTTGACAAGAAATAGGAAAAAAGCACCCTTTTCCATAAAGCTGCCCGTCCGTGCCCATAGCTTGCCGGACAGGTTTTGCTTGTTGGGAGGTATCCCAAACTCTCTTGAAAGACCTTTCATTACCTACAACATCACACAAGACGGTTTCGACAGAGTTTTGAGAGAAATTGGGGAAATATCAAATATTTTGCCGTCATTGCAATTATTCAGAAGTCCGTATATAATTATGGAGTGTAATTTTTCTAAAAAGGTGTACCAAAAGGAAAGAGAGCCAGAATCATAAAAATATGAACAGCCCTATTATATTACTGATCCCATGAAAAAAATAAAGGAATGCGACACGCTTAATGTCATATTCCTAATGCTAAAATAGAGCAAAGGAGGGTTTAAATATGCCGTTTACTGAAATATGTATCTATCAAGTCAAGCCGCAAAAAGTAGAGGAATTTGAAGCACTAATGTTTGAAGCTAAAAATTTCTTGGAAAAACAGGAGGGATTGCTTCTGCTTCGTTTTTCCAAAAGAGGGTATCACATAGATATGGAACAAATCAAAGAGGGGCTTCCACCACTTAGAATTACCCGTATCGTAAAAAGTGTTAAGTATATGCTTTATTGGGAATTTGACACAAAAGAAAGCTACGGGGCAGCGCAAAAAAATCTTTACGACAGTTATTGGAAGTCTATCGAAAAGTGCTTAATCGTTCCTCATGACAAATATTTAGGGGAGGGTATGTTTTAATGGTTCTGGCATATTGTGGTTTAAATTGTAATGAGTGCCCTGTTTCAAGAGAAGATATGTATTGTTTGGGATGTCACTCTGATACGGTATCCCCAAAAATGTGCGGGGATTGTCAAATAAGGATATGCAGATAGACAGACTTATTCAAATCGTGTTTCTCTTGTTAAGGCATGAGAATATAACAGCAAAACAACTGGCAGAAGAACTTTGCGTTTCCACGCGGACAATATATAGGGACATCAATATACTTTCGGTTGCTGGCATACCGATTACGTCACAAAAGGGGTATGGCGGAGGGCTGTTCAGTCACAATTTGCAGTCTGAATGGCTGGAAATTGATTTTTCCTATTGGGGAAGTCCCGAAAAGGAACGAAATAATATTACAGCTTTAGAACGTGCGATAATCAATAAATATGTGATTACATTCACATATTTTAATGCGGAATTGTCGATAAGCAATCAGATTGTCGAGCCGTTAAAATTAGTGTTCAAATCCCACGCATGGTATCTAGTGGCTTACTCAAAGGGCAAAAATGATATTCGTACTTATAAAATGTCCCGCATTAGGGAACTCCAAATAACAAATCAATTATTTGAGCGTGAACTTCCAAAGGATTTTTCCATTACCCCTACCTATAAGGAAGAATACAATACTCCTATATTCATATTGCATTTTTCGGAAAAGATAGCGTATAAAGTTTATGATGAATTTCAGAAGAAGTACATTAAAAAATTAGACGACGGTACGTTGGAAGTAACTTTCAGATATCAGCTTAGCGATTGGACTTTCCTTTATCTGCTTTCCTTTGGTGAATATCTTGAAATTATTGAGCCTGTTGAAGCAAGAAATATTTTAAGGGAAAAGGCGCAGAAAATACTCTCTATGTACTAACGAAATATCCGCAACAACGATAAATAAAAAAATGAACCGTTCTCTGTCAAGTAGACAAGCGAAAAAATAAAATTTTTTCTATCTCCAGCCGTCGGAAGTCAGTAAAAACCAGAGAATGATCTTCCTGCTTTGAAAACAGAGGACGGCAGGGTTATAGGGAAAATTGTATTTTACTGCAGGATGAGTCATGGAGCAGATCGGCCTCATCCACCGCCCTAAGAGGAAACCGAACGGGATTACAAAACCTGACCGGAAAGTCATGAAAGCAGAGAATCTGCTGAAACGGGAATTCCATTCAGATGCCCCGTTGAAAAAATACATCACAGACATCACGGAGATCAGGGCGTGCGATGGGAAACGTCTGTCCATAGAATGGTTGCGTATAATTTCTCTTATGGGCTTCAATGCGCCATCTGCTAACTTGTCCCATTGAGCCGTTGCAAACGAAAGAAGCAAGTCCGAGTAACTCAATGTAGTTCCTCCACTGTTCACCTGGATGAAAATATTCAACACCTTGTCCAATTCGGCGCCATCTTCTAAATAATAGCAAATTGTAGGTGAAACATGAATGACATCGTACAATTTTGACAATGTTTCATTCGCAAAGTCACATATATCACCAACCATAAACCAATAATGCGAATTATCATTTTGGCTAGCTTCTTCTGGGGTCAAAAAATCAAATTCATATTCGCATTCGCTATCTTCAGAGCGTTCCAGCAAATTTAGACACTCAAACGCATGTCTGCAAGATCGGCGTTTGGGTGACGTTTCATTTCAGACAGCCCCAGCAGATAGTCGATGGTCACACCGTAAAACTTCGCCAGCTTGATAAGGGCATAGTGGCTGATGTCCTTGAAGTCCTCCGCTTCATAGCTGCCCAACGCAGATTTGGAGAGGTTCGTCTGCTCCGCAAGTTGTTCCGGTGTCAAGCCACGCTCCACACGCAGGTTTTTCAATCGCTCTTAGATTGTTAATGCCACACCGTCCCCCTATCATCGGTAAGGTCATTTCAATTTCATGTATAAAAGCGGATAGGGATTACCTTGCTCGTCATGGTCTGTCCGCTTGTAAACATGAAACCCCATATGCTCATAAAAGCCTTTCGCAAGGGGGTTTTGTTCGTTGACTGCCAATTCGTTGACTGAATGGTTTTCAATTCCATACTGGATTAGCTTTCTCCCCAGCCCTTTTCCCCGTTCTTCGGGCGCAATAAAAAGCATTTCGAGTTTTTGTTCCTCAATCCCCATAAACGCAACAGGGCGACTACTTTCATTCTCAGCAATTATCAAATGTGCAATCCCATTCAAGGCTTGCGGGATATACTTTTTAATTTCTTCCACTTCACCATCTGGCAAAAACAGGTGCGTTGCCTTTACAGATTCTTCCCATACAACGATTAACTGTTCTATCAACGACTGTGTTATATCCGAAACTTCTATAATTTTCATTCGTTCCTCCGTAAATTCCGGCATGATTTTCGGCTATTTCATTATATCACAAATGCGGGAGCGTAGAAACAGCGAGTTTTCCGGGCTGATTTCCTACCTTATGGATATACGGCACAGGCGGTCAAAGAAGTGTAGACTTGGGATAGTTCATCGATAGACAAGCCCCTTGAAAACCAATTGACCGTCTGAAAAGAAATACCCCGGCTGAGGAAGTGCGCCGTGACCCCGCTTCTGGACACCGTGACCAGAGCGGGCGAGCGGGCCAACACCGGAACACGCCGCTGGAACACAGGCTGGACGGCTCCCCCTACCGCATGACCCCGACCCAGAGGAAGCGGGCCAACAGCCTGACATTAAATACTTTCGCTGACTAATGATCCGGGTAACACCTGCCATACTTCAGCACTGCCGACTGGACGCTCTTCACACGGTAATCAATAGAAACTTCCCGAAGATATTCACAAGTATCATACCGCCGGTTCACTTTCAACAGCTCGCAAAATAATGCCTCTTTATCAAAATAATGCAGATTCTTTTTGCAACAGTAGTGAATGTTATCCGTCCATATCCTTGGAAAAATTTGTGAACCGGCTTTACAAACTGAAATCGTTAAGATTCGTGTAACCAGTCAAGTCCCGGATAAAATTCCCCCGTCCGAATAAAATATTCAACAGCCTTGACACCTGTTTCAATATCCGTAATTGCTTGAATTTTAGGAATCGGTGATTGACCGCCGCTTTCAAGGTCTGTATATATGCTTTTGTCTGAAAAATCTCCTTTGTTGAGTTGGTCGGCAGTATCGACAAAAGCCGGATTATAAATATAATAATTATTTTGTCCAAAGTCTCCAGAAAAACCAAGTGATATCCATTCGCCGTCACAGTTTACTTCAAGCCAGTTGTCCTCTCCGTCTGGGTCTAAATACAAATAAATATTTATCCCACCCGAAATTTTCTTTAAGACCTCTGCTATGATTTTTTCTGAAATTTCCTCTCTGTCATATGTCTTATAGGGCGGGTCAAAATATTCAATATGCTGTATTTTGATTGCTTGAATGTCAAACGGTGGAATGCTATCTTGTTTGGGGATAATTTGAAACTCCATAATTTTCTCCTTTCATTGTCAGGATTTATGTGTTCCCCGTACCGAGGTCTAACGCCGCAACTACGGTTACTTTCTTCACAAGTATCTTTTCCTTATGATTTTCACCGATTTTGTTGAAACTGAAAAATGTCACAAAGTGCGTAAATTCAAGGATTTCTAGGTATCCTTCCTTTGTATCAGCACCACAGCCTCCACATGTTCTGTGTGCGGAAAAAGATCAAAAGGCCATGCCTCCCTGGCCCTGTACCCCATCTTCTCAAACACTCTCAGGTCCCTGGCCAGAGTCTCCGGGTTGCAGGACACATACACCACCCGCCGCGGACCCAAAATTTTGACCGCCTCCATAAACTCCTCTGTACTTCCGCCTCTCGGCGGGTCCATAAATACCACGTCCGCCTGCTCCCCGTCCCTGGCCATACCTGTCATAAATCTCCCCGCGTCATTGCAGTAGAACTGGATATTCTCTACCTTGTTGCCCCTGGCATTGCGCACCGCATCCCTGACCGCGTCCTGGTTCAGTTCCACGCCCACCACTTTACCTGCCTTACCTGCAGCGATAATCCCGATGGTTCCGATTCCGCAGTAGGCGTCGATCACCGTCTCCTTTCCTGTCAGGCCTGCCGCCTCTATAGCCCTCCTGTACAGCATCTCCGTCTGCACCGGATTGACCTGATAAAATGGTCTGCTGGAAATATGAAATCTCTTTCCGCACAATTCATCTTCAATATACCCTTTACCGTACAGAACTTTCTCCTTATCCCCCAGAACCATGCTGGTCTGCCGGTCGTTTAAATTCTGAACGATGGTGGTGATCTCCGGGTGTCTGTCTCTGAGGGCCCTGACAAAATTGTTGCGGGACGGGAATACGGGAGAAGCAGTCACTAAGACCACCATAACCTGCCCTGTGGCAAATCCCCTTTTCACCAGCACATGGCGCAGCAAACCGTAGCCAGTGTCCTCGTCATAGGTCCGGATCTTAAAAGATTTCAGCATCCCCCGAATGGTTCCGATGATCTCGTCCGCCTTCTGATCTTCCAGCATGCATCGGTCCACGGCTACAATCTCATGGGTTCCCTCTTTGTAAACTCCGGATATAACCTCTCCTTTCCGATATCCAAAAGCGGCGTGTACCTTGTTGCGGTAGTAAAAAGGATTTTTCATGCCTGTGATTGGATAAACTCTGCAGTGGTCTCTCAGCAGTTCCTCCACCTGCTTCTGCTTTCTGAGAAGCTGCCTTTCATAAGGGATATCCAGCATCTGACAGCCCCCGCACTTTTTCGAAACCGGGCAGAGGCTTTTTTCTCTCACCTTTCTATGCTTCTGTCCACCTCTGCTTTCATCGTTTTCCACTCTATTCTTCTTTCCGCTTTTCTTCCTGTCTTCCACTGTCGCCTTCCCACTTTCTCAGTTTTTTCAAAAAGCACACCTTCCCGCCAGAAAACATCCGGGGTCTCCCTTGCCTCTGTAAATCTGTAACCTATATTTCTCTTGTAACCTGTTTTAACCACAGTCTCTCTTCCTCTGACAGATAGGGACTGATTTTCTCATATACCTGTCTGTGGTACTCATTCAGATACTCGATATCCTTCTTCTCCATGAGGGACACGTCCAAAGCGTCCAGATCAATGGGAGCAAAGGTCAGATACTCAAATTCCATAAACTGCCCATAGGCATTTTTCTCGGCTTTTCTGCACACAATCAGGTTTTCCGTACGGATTCCGTGGCTTCCTTCCATGTACAGTCCCGGCTCATCAGAACAGATCATCCCCTCCTCGATCACTGCGCTGTCCATGCGCTCCTGCACTGTCTTGTAGCGGATCCCATTAGGCCTCTCGTGGACATTCAAAAGATAACCTACTCCATGTCCTGTGCCGTGGTCATAGTTGAGTCCCCGCTCCCACAGAGGCTGTCTGGCAATGTAATCCAGGGAAAGCCCCCGACAGCCATACAGGAATCTGGCATGTCCCAATCTCAGCATACTCATAGCTACCAGAGTAAAATGTTCTCTCTCCTCATCGGTCACCGGTCCCAGGGCTATCGTCCTGGTGATATCTGTGGTGCCCTCAAGGTACTGCCCTCCGGAATCCACCAGATAGAGTCCTCTGGGCTCCAGGGTCCTGTCCGACTGCGGAGTCGCCGAATAATGACACATAGCAGCATTTTCCCCGTAGGCGGAGATAGTGTTGAAACTGGGCTCCAGATATCCCTCCTGCTGCCTGCGCAGCTCCTCCAGATGCCCGGCAGCGCTGATCTCTGTCATCGGTATCCTGCCTATATTCTTCTTAAGCCAGTACATGAATCTGGTCACAGCCACACCGTCTTTGATGTGAGCCCTGCGCTCATTTTCTATCTCTACCGGGTTTTTCACTGCCTTGGCCATGGCTGTAGGGTTCAGCTCGTCGATCACCCGGTTGGAGGAATCCAAGTTGTTCCTAATGGCGAAATTGACCCTGGAACTCTCCAGGAGAACCCGCTCCTGGCGAAAGATTTTGATAAATTCATAGATGTCATTGTAAGGCTTTACCGTAACATGTAAACCTTCCAAATACTCCCTTACCTCCCTGCCCAGTGCAGCTTCATTGATAAACAGGTAGAGTTTCTCCATGGTCACCACCACATAGGACAGTACCACCGGATTGTTGGGCACATCGTTTCCCCTGATATTGAGAAGCCACACAATATCATCCAGGGTGGTAAGCACGTGGACCGTAGCCCTGGCTTTTTTCATGGCCTCTCTCAAATCCTGTATCTTCTCCGACGCCGGTTTCCCCGCATACTTCTCTTCCAGTATCCACACCGGTCTCGCCGGCAGTTCCGGCCTGTCAGTCCAGATTTCTCCTACCAAGTCTTCTTCATATACAAATGTAACCCCTTTTTCCTCCAGGATATCTCTGAGTTCCCTGCCCATACGGCTGTTCACCACACGACCGTCAAATCCCAGAACACCTCCCTGAGGAATCTTCTCCGTCAGATATTCCTCTATGGAAGGAACTCCCTCCTGGCCCATCTTCTGGAGCTTAAATCCGCTTCCCTCCAGCTGTTTTGCCGCCTGGACAAAATATCTTCCGTCGGTCCACATTCCCGCGTCACAAGAGGTTACCACCGCCGTTCCCGCGGATCCTGTGAAGCCGGTCAGGAATTTCCTGCAGTTAAAATATTCTCCCACATACTCGGACTCGTGAAAATCTGACGTAGGAATCAGGTAAGCGTCTATCCTGCGCTCTGCCATCAATTTTCTCAGTGTCTCCAGTCTCTCATTCATACAGCCTGTCTCTCCTTTATCTTAATGCCTTTTTCAGTGCATCCTCAATAGCCATTCCGATCCCTTCACTGTAGGTGGGGTGTGCCCTCATAGCCATCTGAAGCTGTCCCGCCGTCAGACCTGCAGCGATGGCAGTAGCCATCTCACCGATCATATCTGTCGCTCTTGGGCATACAATCTGGGCGCCCACCAGATTTTTCGAATACGCGTCAAATACCAGCCGGACAAAACCGCCTCTCTCATGAGAAATAATGGACTTTCCGTTGCCGCTCATAGAATATCTGCCGCAGAGCACCTTCATGCCGCAGGCTTTGGCTGCCTCCTCCGTAATCCCCACAGTGGCGATCTCCGGGTCTGTATAGATACAGCTCGGCACAACCGGGAGGCGGGCATACATGCCGTTTGGCACCACTGACAGGCGGATGGTATGGGGAATGCCCGCGATTTTCTCCACCACAAAGGTTCCCTGGGCAGCCGCCACATGGGCCAGCTGAATGGGGGCGCATACGTCGCCGATGGCATAGATCTCCGGCTGACTGGTCATAAAGTCCTCTCCCACTTCCAGGCGTCCGTTCTCTGTTTTAAATTCCACGTCATCTCCAAACAGACCCTCCGTATATGGAACTCTCCCCACGGACATGAGCACCTGGGCAGATCGCACCGACTTTTCTTCCCCGTTCTGAGTAAAATGGCAAACCAGGCCGTTTTCTCTGGTGATCTCCCTGAGCTTTGCATTGCAGTATACCTGAATGCCCTTCCACGTCAATTCCTCCTCCAGAGTCTTTGCCACCTCCTGGTCCATAGGCCCCAGAAGATGATCTCCCTGCTCAAGGATCGTCACCTTGGAACACAGGGAATTGAAAATGGTTGCCATCTCCACACCGATGACACCACCGCCCACAATGGTAATCTGATCAAAATTCCAGGTCTCCGCCGCCAGAAGACGGTCGCTGTTCAAGACGCCCTCCAGATCCGCCCCGGGTATATCCGGCATTTTCGCCGAGGCGCCTGTGGCGATAATTATGTGCTTCGCCTCATAAAACTCTTTCCCCTCCGCCGTCTTTACCTCCACATTCCTGTGGCGGCGGATAGTGGCTGTTCCGCGGATCAGGTGAACACCCAGCTTTTCAAACTGCCTCTCCACATTGGATCTGTAAGCCTCCACAGCCCTTTTTTTCGAATTCTGCATCTTTTTGAAATCAAAGGCTATCCCGTCCACACCCACTCCGAACTCATCGCATTTCTGCATCATGGCAAACAGACTGGAGGCGTGAAGCAGCGCCTTGGTGGGAATGCAGCCCCGATTGAGGCAGGTTCCCCCCAGTTTCTCCTTCTCTATCACCGCCGTCTTCATACCCAGGCCCGCTGCCTTTATGGCGGCTGTGTAACCTCCCGGCCCGCCGCCGATTACCAGTAAATCGTATGTAACTGCCATCTTATTTCCCCTTTCTAATCCGTTATCAGCCCTAAATGCACACATGCTTTGTAGATACCGTCATCTCCGATATCCGTTGTTACATAATCTGCCACTTTCTTCAGTCTGGGATCGGCATTTCCCATAGCAATTCCTGTCCCCACAGCCTGAAGAATCTCATAATCATTCATGCTGTCCCCAAACGCATAAGCCTCCTCCATGGTGGTTCCAAAATGGTCGCAGACCATAGACAGCCCTCTGGCCTTGGAGTTCCTCTTCTCAATAATATCCGCACCTTCCATTCCCGCAAACAGAGGAAGCCTCAGATCCTCAAAGGCCTCCTCAATCAGCGCCGCCCCCTGGGGCTCTCCGATATAACACATGGAAGGCACCTCTATATCCATCAGTTTCCACGGATCTATGTACCGGCGTCCGCACTCTCCCCACCGCTTCATGTCAAACTCTGTCACACGCTCGGCATGAATGTAGTAATCGTCATCACCCATGGTCACACCCACTGCCAGGTTATGCTTCTCGGCAAACTCCAAGAGGCGGCGCTTTAGTTCCTGCGACATATGAGATTCATACAGAAGCCGGCCTCCCACGGTGATCTTGGTTCCGTTGGTATGGACAATGGCGTCGGGATTGACTTTCTCCTTTAATCCCGCGCTGTAATGACTGTCCATATCCCTCCCCGTGGACAGAACAATCCTGTAGTTCTCCCTCAATTTGTCAAGGGCCCTCAGGGCGCTGTCCGGAATCTGGAACGTCTCGTGGTCCAGCAGCGTCATATCCATGTCAAAACTTACAATAGATCGCCTCATATCCTCCCTCCATCCTGTATATTTTTCCCGATCTTATCTAATCATATCCCATTCATAAAATTTTTTCAAGAAAACTCTTTTCAAAATCCAAATCTTTTGCTATAATAGGGAAGTATCAAGAGAGAGCCCGGTTAAAGCGGGTGCTGTATATTAATTTACGGGGTATGGCGTAGTTTGGTAGCGCGCTCGGCTGGGGGCCGAGAGGTCGCAGGTTCAAATCCTGTTACCCCGATGTAAAAACCTTTGAATCGGTGGATTCAAGGGTTTTTTGCTGTTGATTTACATAAAGCATTTTTCTAACTTTCCTGTTTTTTCATCGGCGACACTCCAGGCTAAAACCCATAATCGGTATCTTAATAAACCGTCGGCTTTATTAAAATATATCCAGAATCAACAAAGCTGGATATTGAAATTTTAGATTTGTAAACATTAAAATAATCATCTTGTGCATGATGAATAACTTCATTATGCAATTCCTTATCTGTTTCATGAACACCCTCAAAAAATCATCTAAACGATTCAAGGAAATCGAAAAATAAGACATATATTATCCCCCGTATATTATTTACAATTGTGCATATTTCGATTACAGTATAACATTAAAGTCATCTTTAGTTTTATTTCTATAATATCTCACCTGCCGCTGTTATGAACCGCCAGAATGCTGCGGTATATCTGTTTATGAACAGGAATTAATTGTCCCAATAAAAAATATATGTTATACTTACGGTGGCATCACCGCTTAAAATGGAGGTACATATGAGAAAAGAACATCTTTGGAAACCATTCATGGTTGCCACTGCGATATCTCTGCTGTCGGCACCGTTTGCGTCTTTGGGCGCAGTGGAGGAGACTCCTCCTGAAAACCTAAAAAGTGTAACTTACGTCTCAGATCAATGGGCAGTCAATTTCTGGAATGGAGAAAGCGAACATATGAATGAAGAACTTGCCCAGATCGCGGCAGACGGCTTTAACAGTATTGTTCTGATAGTCCCCTGGCGGGAGTTTCATCCATCTTCCGGCCCTGACGGATACTGTGAATATGCCTTTAACAAATTGAACCGGGTTATGGAGTCCGCCAGAGAACAAGGGCTGTGGGTTATCTTGAGAGTAGGATACACCTGGGATTATGCCAACGGAGAACCTCCCCGGAACCGATACAAAAAGCTGTTGTGGGACAATGCCACCAGATCTGCTTGGCTGGACTACGCCCGGAAACTTTATCAGACTGTGTCGCGCTATGAGAATTTTTATGGAGGATTTATTACATGGGAAGACTTCTGGAATTATGTGCTGGATGCTCCAAACCAGTACGGCTCAAGCGAAGCAGGGATAGCAGAGGCAAGGCGTATCGGTTTTCAGACATATTTAAAGGAGAATTACACACTGAAACAGATAAATGAATATTTTTCTCCTGCTTTTTCTTTTGAGAATTTTGACCAGGTTGGTATTCCAACAAAGAACAGTCCTGCCATCAAACTGTTCTATGAATACTATGACCAGTTTCTCATTGATTTTCTCAAAGAGACCCAGATGGTCTTCCCCGGTCTGTCCATGGAGGTGCGGCTGGACACTGACCTTACAGAAGGACTTAACGGGAATAAGGCGGAGATAACCCATTACCAAACTTTCCCATGCGAGGGGGCCGATTACACCGCGCTGATGTACAACATATCCATGAAACAAAATCCAGACCTGCTTCTCACTGCCGCAGAGGCCATCTCTACCATGGAACAACAACTTGAGCTGGTAAAAACTTATAATGGCGGAAAACCTCAATATATCGATCAACTCCTGTACATGGATATGACACCGGGGTTCGAGCACAGTGCCAGACTTCTGGAGGAAGAGAGAAATGCATTTCTTACCGGCATTCCACACGTTTTACGACGGTATACCTGCGGATACGCCGTATGGACATACCGCAATTATGCCAACAACGGTATCTTCAACAGCCAGTTCGCCCTGGGTGATAAAGGGTGGAATACCAGCGGCGTAAAAGTCGTACAGCGCAATGGGAGCAATCAGGCATGGCTCCAAAAGGGAGGAAGCCTTTCCCAAAGCGCAGGGAGCCAAATCTCCCGAAAACAGCAATTTGAAAACCATGTACGATTTACGGCAGACAGCGATACACCTGTGAACATTTCCGTGATCCTGGGTGGCTCGGCAAAAGAGATAACCGTATTTGGAAAAGAACAATTTGATCTGAATTTTGGATGTCTCGAATATGGACAGGTAGAATTCCGCTCCGATGGAGATGTGTATCTGGATAATATCTACGTGTATAATTTTGTTCAGCAGGGAGAACTCTACGATTTAGACGGGAATGAACTTGACTGTCTGGATGGAATCCGAAAACTGAATCAATCCCTGGAAGATTTTGGATAATAATCAAGCTCTCTCAACATCCTGCATACCTGACCGTCTATGCCGGGAGTTATTGCCTTGTACTGTCGGCATTATAAATCTACTGATTCAAATCTCCCACTCTTAATTATAAAATTGGGGGAAATATTATTTTCACTTTTTTGGTTTCCAGCTAAAAAAATACTTTATCTGAAAAATTTTCTATATTTTCCTTTACAAATAATATAATTGTGTTGTATCATAAATTCAGAAATAAAAAACTCTAAAAATAACATTTAATTTACAAGGAGGAAATAGTTATGCCAAGAGGTGTGAGAAAAGAAGTGACTTATACCGGGAAAGCCGCAAAACTCAACGAAAAAGTTCAGAAACTGGAAGCTGACTTAAAAGCTACAAAGGAAGAGTTGAAAATTGCTTATAAAGAGCAGCTGAAAGCCGAGAAAGCGGCTCTCGCCAAAGAGAAAAAAGAGTCTGCCGCCGCTGCAAAAAAAGCATTAAAAGAGAATCAGACAAAAATCCTTAAGGCAATTCAGGAATCCGGAAAAACACCAGAAGAAATTTTAGAAATGCTCAAATAGACCCTTTCTGTCCGAGTCCTATTTTTAAAGATACCTCTGATTGAAAAAAATACCGGAATTGATATGATACCTCTAAAGTAGACAAGGCAAATAACCAAAATCTACTTTGGAGGTGTTTTTATTATGATAGATTTATCTATAAAAAGTAGGGGAGCCATAAGAGGCTGGATACTGACATATTGGATAACATAAATATCCGCCACACCAGGTCAGATGCGGCGGATATCTATAAACTTATTTATGAGGGCTGTTTTCCGATATAAGCCTGAATTCCCCCATCTACATACAGGATCTGTCCGTTTACAAAATCAGAAGCGTCGGACGCAAGGAATATTGCAGGTCCGCCCAGATCGGAAGCCTCTCCCCAGCGGCCTGCCGGTGTCTTGGAGATAATGAACTGATCAAACGGATGTCTGGAGCCGTCTGGCTGTTTCTCACGAAGAGGAGCCGTCTGAGGTGTGGCAATATAGCCGGGTCCAATACCATTGCACTGGATGTTAAACTCACCGTACTCTGACGCAATATTTCTCGTCAACATTTTCAGTCCGCCCTTAGCGGCCGCATATGCGGATACGGTCTCACGACCAAACTCTGACATCATGGAACAGATATTGATAATCTTTCCGTGGCCCTTTTTGATCATACTGGGGATCACTGCCTTGGAAACGATAAACGGAGCGTTCAGATCCACATCGATCACCTGTCTGAAATCCTTGGCCGCCATCTCGATCATAGGGATTCGTTTGATAATGCCTGCATTGTTCACCAGAATATCTACTACGCCCACTTCCTTTTCAATCTTCGCGATCATACCGTTCACCGCTTCTTCATCAGTGACGTCGCATACATAGCCATGGGCTGTGATTCCTTCCTCTGCATAAGCCGCAATTCCCTTGTCCACCAGCTCCTGCTTAATGTCGTTAAACACGATGGTCGCTCCTGCCCCCGCCATAGCTTTCGCGATAGCAAAGCCAATCCCATAAGAAGCGCCTGTAACCAGGGCCACTTTACCTGCCAGAGAGAAATTTGTCTTGTTGTCCATCATACATTCTCCTTTTCTATTAAATAATCTCCTCATATTTTGTATACAATATATCTAGTTTGTATACAAATATTTTGTATCTATACCTTATCACTTTTTCTTAACATTTGCAATAGATATTCTACACAAAAACAAAATATTTTTTTCATCGATATGCATAAGGCCCGAGGACATCAGCACTACTGTCCTCGGACCTTATTGCCGCTAAATACCTGATAAGAGACAGATCTGTTCACCTTCCGCCGGATTGTCTCTGCTCTGATTCTTAATCAGTGGATCTACTGCTGAATATCATCATTTCCCTGTACATCCACAAGAATTTCACCGCCGATATCCGCTCCCGCTACATATTCATCATCTGCTCTAAAACCTCCGCCGCAGCCACCGCAGCCGTGTCCCGGACCTCCGTCCCTCACGGCAGCATTCCAGCCGTCGGAATAGCCCACATTATACCCTTTTCTGTAACCGGCACGGAAGGCGTTCCTCCGCTCCTCTTCGCATCCGTTTCCACAGCCGCAGCTATTACCGTGGCAGTTGCAGCGGTGGCAGCAATGCCGGCAGCAGCAGTTCACATTTCCACAGCCGCAGTTGTTCCCTGAACCATTTCCCGTACCGCAGCAGCAGTTGTTCCCTGAGCCGTTTCCCGTACCGCAGCAGCAGTTGTTCCCTGAGCCGTTTCCCGTACCGCAGCAGCAGTTGTTCCCTGAGCCGTTTCCTGCACCGCAGCAGCAGTTGTTCCCTGAGCCGTTTCCTGCACCGCAGCAGTTACTATTTCCACAGTTATTATAACAGCAGCAGAAATTTCTTCTGCATCTGCAGCAATTCCATCCACAAATACCACACATCATTTTGAATCTCCTTTATTTTAATGTTTGTACTATATCCTATGAATGCGTGGGACATTGTGTGCAGGCATGGTTACTTTTCGAAAATCTGCACATTCTAACTGTGAGGTGAATATCATGAAATCTATTTGGAATCAAACTTGTCAGATCCCAGGCCGAAATCAGCTTTCCGGCAGCTTAGACACAGAAATCGCCGTCATCGGAGGCGGTCTTGCAGGAATTCTCACTGCTTTTTATCTGACTATGGAAGGGAAATCGACGGTGGTGCTGGAGGCGAAAACCATCGCCAGCGGCCAAACTTCTAAAACCACTGCCAAAATCACGTCGCAACACGGCCTGATCTACCAAAAACTCCTTGCTGATTACGGTGAAACCATCACAAGACTTTATGCAAAATCCAACCAGCAGGCTATCCGGGACTATGAACAGCTTATTATTTCCCGCTCTATAAACTGCTCCTTTGAAAAAAAGTCTTCTTTCCTCTATACTACAGCGCAGCCAGACGCAATTCATCTGGAAACCATGGCAGCCCGGCGGGCCGGAATTCCAGCCATGGAAATGACTGACACAGAACTCCCATTTTCCGTAAAGCGGGCCATATGCTTTCCGGATCAGGCCTCGTTCCACCCTCTGAGATTTTTAGAGGCTCTGTCATCCACCCTCACTGTTTTTGAGCATACTCCTGTCATCTCTGTAAAAGGCCATGTGCTCTTTACACCCCACGGCAGAGTCACCGCAAAAAAAATTATCTTTGCCTGCCACTATCCCTTTCCTCTGATTCCAGGATATTATTTTTTGAGGATGTATCAGGAGCAGAGCTATGTGGTGGCTCTGAACAATGCCTCCCATCTTAAAAATATGTATCTTGGCATCGATCAGGACGGGCTGTCTCTGCGCAGTGCAGACTCCTGTCTTCTTTTAGGCGGGCAGGGACATCGGGTAGGTCACCCAAAACCAGAGCCTTATGACGCTCTGGTATCCTCAGCCCGTCAGATTTTCCCCCATGCCCACATTGTTTGTCAGTGGTCGGCTCAGGACTGCATGACTTTGGATTCCCTTCCTTTTATAGGACTTTACTCCCGTCGTACTCCTGACTGGTATGTAGCCACCGGGTTCGGCAAATGGGGAATGACTCTTTCTATGGTGTCAGCCCGTCTGCTGACGAATCTGATCTGCGGTCATTCCTCCCCCTATGAACCTGTCTACTCACCATCGCGCCTACATGTGCGTGCCTCCTCACCCCGGCTGGCCACCCATATGGCTGTATCCGTCAAAACACTTGCAAAAGGAATGGGACACGGAATTATGAGATGCCCACATATGGGCTGCCGTCTCACATGGAACAGTGCAGAATCTACCTGGGACTGTCCCTGCCACGGTTCACGCTTTGACCGCCTGGGACATCTGATCACAGGACCTGCACAGACTTCCTGCCATTGTCATAAATTGATACCATAACCGCACCTTTTAGAAAGGAGTTTTTATGGCTTGTTCTTATAACAATCAAACGTCCGTCTGTACTGACGGCGGGCAGGCTGCAGGACAGTTTTCATGTCCCAACACCCGTCCGGGCTCCATGGAACAGTCCCCTGTGGGCATGGGATATGTTCCGTGGCAGCAATGGCAACAGACCTATTCTCTGGAAAAAGGATTCCAGAGAGGAACTATTTTTCCTGATCTTGATCTGACTTTTAATATGGGGAGGTGCCGATAATGCCAGTTTCTGATCCTAACCAGCTGTTGACCGTCATTGATCAGGCCAGCTTTGCCATGGATGATGTACTCCTGTTTTTGGATACCCATCCCTGCGACCAGGCAGCTCTTGGCTACTATCAATATGTAGCAAAAATCCGCAATGATGCCAAGGAGGCTTATGAAGCAAATTACGCCCCGCTGACGGTAGATCATGTTCATTCTAATCAATATTGGACTTGGGTTCAGGGAAAATGGCCCTGGGAAGGAGGTAACAGCACATGTGGAATTATGAGAAACGGTTACAGTATCCGGTAAACATCAGCCAGCCTAATCCTAAGATGGCACAGTTTATTATGAGTCAGTATGGCGGACCAGACGGAGAGATGGGCGCCTCCATGCGTTATCTTTCCCAGCGCTACGCTATGCCCTACGATATAGGAAAGGCAGTGCTTACAGATATAGGTAGAGAAGCCCCTGAAATGTTCCATCTCAGGGGCTTGCGCTTTTTTTAGCGTTTTGCCCTGGGGACAGTTTACGCTTTTTGCAGCCGTGTAGCTCCATTTGAGGGGAAGCAGATTCAAATACACCTCAATATGGTCTTTGTCATTCACAACCATTTTATCTAAGATTTCTTTGTAAATATCATCTTCATATTCCACACCATTTATAAGCTCATTCATCACTTCTGTAATTTCACCAACAAGCTCTTGCTGTTTTTCAATTATCTCCCTTTGTTTGTCTATACTATCTATCACGGATTGCAGTTCGACAATCTCATTATCACATTTTGCCCTTGCTGCCGAAAATTCATCTCTGGTAATATCGCCAGATGTATAAAGGTCAATGAGGTCTGTGCGCTTCTCCTCAATCGTTTTTATCTGTGATTTTATTTTCTCACTGTCTGCACCTGCGGCATCCATTGCGATAACAGACTTGATAATAGCAAGCAAATCGTTAGTGACTTTCTCCTTTTTATACTTTAAGCTGCCCGTGACAAGATACATGATATGGATTGCATCTTCGTTGCGTATGCTAAGTCCCCTGCATCCAACTTGATTCCCTGCTTTGTCCACATGAGGACTTCCATGCCTTGCAGCTTCAAGACACCACCACGCCTTATAGCGGCTTCCATTTTTTCGGGTTTTATATCTCGCCACATAACTTGAACCGCAGCATCCGCATTTGATTTTACCAGAAAACGGATATCGGTTGCTGTGCTTTGATTTTCCCTCCTGCGAAAGTGATTTTTCATCTAACATACGGTTTGCTCTGTCAAACATCTCACGGGAAATAATAGGCTCATGATGGTCTTTGATAATCACAAATTCCTCTTGCCCTCGATTATATTTTTTTTCATGAGATAAAAAATCCGGCGTATAGGTTTTTTTCTGCACCAAATCACCGCAGTATTTTTCATTGCGAATTACGCGGAGAATAACTGTGTTCTGCCATTCTTTTACCCGCATGGGCTTAATGCCCTCCTCCCGAAGTTCACGGGCAATCACATGAGTTCCTTTCCCCTCATCTACAAACTTGTGGAAGATAAGACGGACAACTTTTGCCCCATCCTCGTTAATATACATTTTTCCGTCTTTCACATCGTAGCCAAGCATACTCCGCCCAAACACAACTCCCTGCTCCATCTGGCGTTTCTGCCCCCATTTCACACGCTCGGAAGTCTTACGGCTTTCCTCCTGCGCGATCGAGGACATAATGGCAAGACGAAGCTCCGAATCACCGTCTAAAGTGTTGATGTTATCATTCATAAAGATAACCCCCACGCCATGCTTCTTCAGGTCACGGGTATAAAATATACTGTCAAGGGTATTTCTCGCAAAACGGGAGATTTCTTTTGTTACAATCAAATCAAATTCACCGTTTTTCGCACACGCAATCATGCGGTTAAATTCTTTCCTTTTTTTCGTGTTCGTTCCGGAGATGCCTTCATCCGCAAACACTTCATAAATCTCCCAATCAGGATTACTCTCTATATATTGTCTGAAATAACGCTGCTGACTTTCAAATGAATTTGCCTGGTCTTCATTATCCGTAGATACACGGCAGTATGCGGCAACCTTTCTCTTTGTGTGCTGTATCTTTCTTTCTTGATTCAGGGTTTCATATTTATCTATTGACATAAGAATATCTCCTTTCCCGACAATCCCCAGCCGTATTTTCTGTATAGTTAATTGAAAATGGTATGTCGAATATGCAAATGCTTCAAACAATGCGAAAATCCGTCAGTGATATGTAAAAACGTCAAGCGTTTATGCCTGACGTTGCTTTTTTCTAATTTAGGCGATATTTTTTCTCAAGCTCAAGCAAACAGCGTTCCCGCTGTGATGCGGTCAACAGATTCCGTTTTTCTAATGATAAAAGAATTGACCTTTGAAAATTCATAAAAAATGCTGCGTGTTCCCGCTCATTCAACTCTGGAACAGGCTCGCCAACATAACTAAATTCTCTATGCTTCAATAGGCAACACCTCCCTCATTCTCAATGTATGAGCGAGTGATTGTACCATATAACAAGTGAGCTAATCCTTTTTTTGAACGTTGTCATCATGCAGTGGGCAGCATTCATGAACAGAAAAAGAAGCGGTTCCATTCAGCGCTTACCAGCCGAAAAGGCAGCCGCCTCCTTCACCCATCCCATCAGCTCATCATCGATCTCCCATATCCCGGAGACCAGGACATGGTGGGTAAAACGTCCGGGGTACGGCTCCACCGCCGCATCTATGCGCGGGGATTCCAAGCGATATCCCAGTCCGAAAGTCACCACAATATAAACCTCCGGCCGCTCCTTAGCTTTCCGCACCGGCAGAAAAGAAACGAAAGCAAACTGGCGTCTGATGGAAAAAGCAATCTGCGTTTTCTGCACTTTGACCTTCACGCCGTTCACCTCTGAAAAAACTCTTTCTTCAAAAGCCTTATACAGTAACAGCGCCTCCTGCTTTCCGTCAAAAAAATATAACACATCCTGATCCATGCTCTGCCCTCCTCAAATACTTTGCAACCCTACAGATGGTTCCCCACTCATCATACACGCTCCCCATGCTCCCGCCATTTTGCTCCTTCCCAATATCAATCGTATGCCCATCTTAGTTTGCTGCAAAACCAATGTTTCTGCCATTCTTCCTCACTCACAATCGCATCAAATACAGGCTCAAGGAATTTCTGTATTCCCTCAATAACCACTGAAAACTCAAGTAAATCATCCCTTATGGTTTTCAAAAAAAATTTCCAACGCTTCTGCATATCCATATCCTCAGCAAGTGTGAGAATACGCTTAAAACTGCCCTTTTCGCAGGGCGTCCCTCGCCGTTCCAATGTTCTGTATATTGCCGTCTGCAATCTCGCTCCGTCAAAATCAAAAGTTCTTGCCAGATAATAAATATCGTAAAAGTCTTTCATTCTGCCCGTCAGTTCAAACCGTTGCAGGATAGCGTCAAACTTTTCGGCTATGGTGCTTTCAAGAGAATATGTCATAATGACAGGAGCTTCAAAATCGGGAAGCTGTGTGTGGATAGCCCTTTGCTCGGCGCGGGGAACAATCACATCGCCCACACCAATATCCACATTAAAGGGAACTCGGACATTTTTTATCTTTCCGATAATCTGTGTGCTAATGCCGTGATATTTCCTCTGCGGCGAGATCTCCTCAAATCCTTTCGCGCTCATCTCAATATAATCATTCCCCGTAGGCGTAGCGAGAATTTTTAGGATAAGAGCTTTTACCTCCTCCAATGAATTGGATACGCCACAAAGCAAGAAATCCACATCAATCGTTGCCCTGCTTTCAAAATTGGTGAGCGTATAGATAAACAATCCGCCCTTGAGAATAAGTGTATCCTCATATCCAGACTTTGAGAGCTTCCGCAAAAACTCCTCCTGCATAAAAAGCTGTAGGCATTGCTGATAGCTGATGCCAGCTGCCCTCGCCTTATTCTTAATCTTTGCCAAAACAGATGCAGCTGCATCAGCCATCACAACCACACTCCGATCAATTCTTTTACACGCTTTTGCACACGCAATACTTTCGCATACTCCATAAGTTTCGGTATATTTTTTTTCAGATCTTTCACATATCCTTGTATTGCCTTATTAAAAATCTCCCTATCCATTTTGTTCATATTCCGCAGCACATCGCAAATGGTACGGTCACGATCATAGATACGGACATCCACAAAGTTAATGCTGCCTTTTGTTTCGCCGAAGGGTACTAAAACCGGCTCAACCCGATATGCCTTTACAAATGGGTAGTCGATATTCGTACGACTTCTGGAGACATTTTTATCAATCGTAATATTCCACTCGGCAGGATTGCGGTCACTGTACTGATAATAGAAGAGGGCGGTTTCCATGCAAAGCACCGCATCGGGGAACAGACGGTTTATAATTTTAATTTCCTGTTCGCCACAGGTTTCCGTCCAATGATAATAGCCCCGTTTGATTTTTTCAATGAAACCCTCGCTTAATAGCCGTTGAATATCGGCATAGTAAATTCTATAGGAATCCAGCTCTGCAGTTGTCATTATATTATCGTGTTTGGAAAAAATCTTCCTGACAGCATCTATTGATTTTTCATCGGACATTGCCCCACCTCTACTAAATTACACGCAAATTTCTTAACGATTGTGTACTTTACTATAGTATATCTGAATTTTTTAAAAAAGTCAATTTAGTAAAGCGCACACGATCGATGTTAACGATAGTGTGGTTTCCTATAAAAAATGAGCTTGTCCGCATAGAGCTTGATTTGGAACATTTCTGAGCATAATGTAGGAACCGAAGAGCTGGCACACCTGGAGATCGTTGCGGCCATTGTCCACCAACTGACAAGAAATCTGACACCAGAGCAGATTGAAGCCTCGGGTTTCGGTCCCTACTATATTGACCACACCACAGGTATCTGGCCTCAGGCCGCAGGAGGTGTACCCTTCAACGCCTGCGAGTTCCAGTCAAAGGGCGACCCCATTACGGATCTTTTTGAGGATATGGCTGCAGAACAGAAAGCCCGCTCCACCTATGACAATATTCTTCGTGTAGTGAAAGATCCGGAGGTCTGCGACCCCATCCGTTTCCTCAGAGAGCGAGAGATCGTCCACTTCCAGCGTTTCGGCGAAACCCTTCGGGATGTACAGGATCACCTTAACAGCCGCAATTTCTATGCCTTCAACCCTGCTTTCGACAAACCACAGAACAGTTCTATACAGGGATAAACTCTGTGGCAGCTCTCGCGGCATTCGCCAATTACCCATATAAGCACACCTTTTGGCTCATTGCCCGCGGAAAAAACACAGAAGCAGCCTTTAACTAAAGCTGCTTCTGTAAAAAATATCTTATTCCATCTCGTCACTATAGTACACTTTTGTACCTGCACAAATATTACTGCTTATATCTTCTGTTGAATTGTACAAATTGATTGTCAGTCTGTCTGATTCTCCGTTCATCGCAGTTTGAAAATCCTGTATTTTCATATATAGTTCTTTCATGTCCTGACAGGATGTGTCCGCAACTACATGTATGACGGTGTCCTTATAATCATCGGTTATAAAGCTAAAACTTTGGCATATCTTAAAATCCTGCTCCTCAATTTCACTTTTTTCTTTGGCACCCGCCTCTTTGATGGGGAGCACAGTGCTTATTGACAGAGCAGCTATACCTGTTGCAGCTATGGCTACCATAACTATACTGCCTTTCCCACACATTTTCAATGCAGCAACTCTCCCTGTTATTTTCTGGACATCAAAAAAGCAAGGTGCCCGGACTCCTGCCCACTCTCACCTTGCAAAAATTCTTTGTACTACAAACAAACTCCTTTGCAAATTCCATCTTGCCTAAACTCTTCTTATGAGTTATAATGAAATCTGCATAGTAGTGGTAGCCCCATTGTGAGAAGTGTTCGCCAAAACACTTTTCACACCTGCCTGAGTGCCCAAACACTTGGGCAGGTGCTATGCCTTTTTGATTGTCATTTTTATTCTAGCACAATACAGGTTGAGATTCAAGAAGTATTTTCAATGTTCGACATACTTATACTTAAAATCCGTTCTATTTCTCTTACTATGAAACAGAACCTTGTGGGAAGCGAAAAAAGCGCAGACTACCCCTATAACAAGATTTTGCTTTCAAATTTATGATTAAGCTGGTTGTGCTTCCATGGCTACGGGCATTTCCCAGCCTAATGCTTTTAGCTTCTTCAGGTAGGCGTTGATTTTTCGCTCTTTATTGAACTGATTACTATGAAAGTCCGCCGCCGATTAGGCGGCATATATTCAGGGATGCCAAGTGCACCCGCCAGACCTTCATGTGTGGTGGTGCACCCCCACATTTTCATGGGTGGTGGCGCACCCGCCCCGCCGGGCGTATGCAGGTTTATATGCATAAACAGGAACATTCCCCTGTCACTCTGGACATTGATCCTTCCCAATCCCTTTAAAGTGAGATAACCGGTGCAACTTCAGCTATGCTGTTCTTTCTTTCAAAAACGCCAGCGCGTGATTAAGGCACAGCTTAATTATAACAAAAAATACCAAGTATATTTAACATATTCCTAGGTACAAATAAAAAAAGCCTTGAAACACTGATCCTCAACGATAAGCTCAGTATCTCAAGGAATTCATAAAAATGGAGCATATGGGATTCGAACCCACGGCCTTTTGAATGCCATTCAAACGCGCTCCCAGCTGCGCCAATGCCCCATCTTGGCTGGTCAGTGTAATCACTAACTCAGCTCCTACGATAGTCTACCACAAAAAAATGATTTTGTACAGTAGAAATTTTATTTTTTTACATTTTTTTATTTTCATGGGTTACACTATACTCCAGGCAAAGCTCACCTGCCTATTATTGACAACAGGAGGCCCATGTATGGACAAATATCTGTGCGAGCCCTGCGGCTACGTCTATGACCCGGAGGAAGGCGACCCGGATAACGGCATCGCCCCAGGCACCCCCTTTGAGAATATCCCGGAGGACTGGGTATGCCCGGTGTGTGGTCTGGGAAAAGACGTGTTCGTAAAGGTTTGATCAATGCTCCTGGTCCTGGTCTTCCGGCTCCAACACATAGATCGGCAGGTCCCAATGACGCAGGCTTGCCATGGTACGGATCACAAACACCGTGACAATGCCTGCCAGTATGGCGTAGATCTCCGGAACCCAGGACAGCAGGGCTACATAGACCACGCTTCCCGCTAAAGCCGCGCTGGCGTAGATCCTCTTCCTGAAAATCACAGGCGTCAGGTTGGCCATCACATCCCGCATAAGGCCGCCTCCCACCCCTGTCAGAACCCCGACAAAGAGCACCAGAAACCAGTTGTCCCCGTATCCGCGGCGTATGGCTGTCTGAGACCCCACCACCGCGAACACCCCCAGGCCGATGGAGTCGGAGATATCCATCACCTGGGTCAGCTGATGAAAATGCCGCCTGGGCAGAGCTCCTTTCCTGGCTGCCATCCACAACCAGAACACCACCGTGGCCGTGGCGACCGCCACATAGACGCCATTGCGGAACATATTGGGCGGAAACTGGCCCAAAAGCACGTCCCTCACCGCTCCGCCTCCCACCGCCGTCACCAGCCCCAAGACCCAGACGCCGAAAATATCCATTTTTTTAGAATTGGCCACCATACAGCCGGAAAATGTGAAGGCGATGGTGCCGATCAGTTCCAGTATTAAGATCATGACTGTAAAATTCCCTTCTCCTGCCTCATTGTACCGCTATTGTAGCCCAAACGAAACAGAATGACAAGAGGGGAATTCTTTTTGTCCGCCTTATGCTGCGGATCTACCTGATCAATAACGTCCATGTTCCCCCCATCACTTGGATCTTCTTCCCCGGCTTCCAGGAGATTTCCTCCCCATTGACCCATACCCTCTGTGTATTTTCCAATTCCGGCACAATCAAAATCCCCTCCATGCCTTCCTCCAGTGTCACCTGGTAGTCAAACACTCCCTCTCTCCACTGCCACCGAACCTGAATCAGCCCCCGTCGGCTCTGGTAGGAGGCTTTCACCCAGGTAATCCGCTCCTGCCCTTGGGATATCCATGTCCTGGTATCAGGATTTGGCCGCAGAAGGACCATCTGAAACCCCGGCTGTTCCTCCGTGGTGTCGATCCCCGCCATGTACCGGTACATCCACTCCCCCACACATCCATAGGCATAATGGTTAAAGGAGTTCATGGCCACATCTCCAAATCCCACGTCCTTCCGGTAGGAATCCCATCTCTCCCACATGGTGGTGGCCCCCTGGTCCACGCTGTAGAGCCAGGAGGGATTTTCCCTCTGGGTCAGAAGATGGTAGGCCATGTCATGTCTGCCGTATTGGCTCAAAATCCCCATAAGGATTCCGGTTCCCACAAACCCGGTAGACAGGCGAAAGCCATTGTCCTCAATCTTTTTTACCAGAAGCTGTATTGCCTGTTCTTCCTGATTTTCAGGGAGAAACCTGGCCATGAGAGCCAAAAGATAAGCGGTCTGACTCTGCTGAGATAAAAGTCCCTCTTCCTGGCCATACCGCCTCATAAACTCCTGGCGGATCTTTTGATGGAGAATCTGATACTCCCGGGCTTTCTCCGTCCTCCCAAGAATCCTCTCGATCTTTTCCATCACAATGGCGTCATACCCATAGCAGGCCATGGACACGTACCGATTGTCCGTGGGCTCGTAGGCCAGCCAGTCCCCGTACTCCACATTGGGGCCCTCAAGGCCATATTGGCTTAAAAATCCCATGTAGGCTTCCATGGAATCCACACTGGCCTCCAGGATCTCCCTGGTGCCGTACTGGAGATACATCCGGTAGGGGATCAGGATACAGGCATCAGCCCAGGCTCCGTTTCCATAGCGGATGACCCTGGTGTAGGGGATCACATCCGGGTAGCCCCCCTGGTCATTTTGGCTGTCCCTGGCGTCCTGAAGCCATTTCCAGTAAAAATCCTCCACATCCCCGTTGTAGGAGGCGGTCCTGAAAAATACCTGGGCATCCCCGGTCCACCCCAGCCTCTCATCGCGCTGAGGACAGTCTGTGGGCACGGAAAAATAGTTGCCTCTCTGTCCCCACAGGATATTGCTGATCAACTGGTTGACCCTGGAATTCGAGGTCTCCAGTTTCCCTGTCTCCTGGATGACAGAGCCTGCCACCTGTCCTTCCAGTCCGTAAAGCTCCACCGGGCCGTCGGCTGTCAGCTCCAGATACCGGAATCCGTAATAGGTAAAAAAGGGCCTGTAACACTCCACCCCGCTGCCCCGAAACACGTATCGCCCGAGAGACCGGGCGCCGCGGTAATTGGCCGTGTACACCTCTCCTTCCGGCCCGTCGTTGCCCCTGGACAAAAGCCCGCTGTCATTTAACATCTCCCCAAAGCGGATGGTCAGCCTTGTCCCTGTCCTGGCCTTTGCCCGAAAATACTCCCACCCCACCATGTTCTGGCCCATGTCCACCGTAAGGGTCTGGCCAGGCATCAGAGAAATGGGCTTCTCAAGAGGCCACTGGCGGATGGCGGATATTTCCCGGATCTTCCCGAAATCCGTCCCGTTATCCTCCGTCCCCTGGCTTATGACCCCTTTTAAAGGCTGTCTGGTCAGACGGGGATTGACCTGAATCTTTGGGCCGATCCAGGGCGTGATCATTCCCTCATACCCTCGCTCTCCCCCTTTCAGTACATGGGTGGGGCCGAAGCTCTTTCCGGCATATTCCGCCATGGACATGTCCTCAAAAGAATCCTCCCTTCCGTCGTAAAGCTCCCCGTCCCAGATGTCGGAACATCTCACCGGTCCTGTCCACAACCCGGTCCAGTCAGAGTTTGTGGGAAGACAGGTGATCTCCCCATCCCTGTCCCTCATCTCCAGACAACCCCACAGGCCCAGCTCGCGCCTGCCGTAGGTGCCAAAGGCGATTCTCCCCTGCCACCAACCGTTTCCCACCACCGCCAGAAGGCAGTTTTCCCCCTGCCTCAGGTAAGACGTCACATCATAGCGGACGCGGAGCAGCCGTTTTCTGTAGTCGGTCCAGCCGGGATTCATTTCCTCCAAAAGCCCGTTCTGCCCCATGACCATCTTCCCGTTGATGTACACATGAAAGACTCCAAGACTTGTCATGTCCAGGTAAGCTGCCTGAAGCTCTTTCTCCAGCCGGAATACTTTCCTGAATACGGGAAGACCATCCTCGTCAAACCGGTCCTGAACCTTCTGAAGGCTTCTCTCATCCGTTCCTTTTCCCGGTCTCCTGTGCCACACCGGTTCCTGGACCCCGATCATAAACGCCTTTCCCTTTAAGTCCAGATCCCGGTTCTCATATCTTTTCTCACGCGAATTCGCTGTCATCTCTTTTTTCCCTCCAGTTACTATGAAAGTCCGCCGCCGAAGGCGGCATGAATTCAGGTATGCCCAGTGCGCCCGCCAGACTTTCATAGGTGGTGGCGCGCCTGCCCCGCCGGGCGCATGCGGGTTTACTACGAAAGTCCGCCGCCATGTCCGAAAGATATGGAAGACGGGCCGCGGATAGCCCCGGTTCCCTAAACCTCCAGCACCATGCCGTCATAAGCCACCTCCATGCCATAGGCCGCCGCCGCGCCTGACAGGTACTCAAACCCTCCGGTGCCGTGGGAGATGTGGGTACACACGTACCTGCCCCGCCTGTCTGTCACCCCCATGGCCTCCAGCCTGTCTTTGATGACCTTATTTTCTTTCAGCCCCATGTGGGAAATCCCCACATCCGGCTTATTTCCCAGGGTGCAGTCCAGGATCACGCAGTCCAGATGATGGCCTTCCAGATGTTGGTAAGTCTCCTCTGTCAGCCTTCCCGTGTCCGTGGCGTAGAAGATCTCCTTTCCCTCGTGGTCCTTTATGAGATAGAGAAGACATTCCTCCTTGGGATTGTGTATGGCTGGCAAAGCCGTCACCTCATAGCTTCCTGCCTGAACCTGGTCAAAGCTGTGGAGTGTCTGAAAATGGGAGGCTGTTTTTACAAAATCAAACTGGCTGTCCTCAAGCCTTCTGGCCATTTGTTCCACTGCTTTCTCATTTCCGTACCCGTACAATACCGGCTCCGCCATGTCCTTGCCGAACCACCCGCCCCGAAAGCCCAGAAACCTTTCGTCTAAATGGTCACAGTGGCTGTGGGTTACAAACAGGTATTTCACCCTGGAAAGCCAGATCCCATACAACACCGACTTCCAGTAAGTCTCCGGCCCCATGTCCACCAAAAGGTCCTGGTTCACCAGGATCTGAGACCGGCTTCTCAACTCCCGGCCGCCCAGTTTCCTGGCCGTCTTACAATCCTCACACTGGCAAAAAATCCCCGGCACCCCCTCCGATGCCCCTGTTCCCAAAAACGTGATCCTCATAAGCCTTCCTCCTTATCCTCATCCCCAGGAACCCCGTCACCCTCGTCAGCCAGATGGCGGGAATTCGCGGATTTCCACTGCTCCCGGTATTTCGCGGGGCTGACTCCCATGATGGTGCGGAATTTCTTGGTAAAGCTGGCCACATCCACATAGCCTACCTGCTCCACAATGGTCTTCACCTTTAAATCCGTGTTTTTCAGAAGATAGCACACCCTCTCCATCCTCTTTTCCGTCACATACTCCAGGAAATTCTTTCCCGAATATTTTCGGAAAAACCGGCTCAGGTAGGAAGAAGACATGCCAAACCGCTCCGCCATCTCCCCCAGGCTGATATTGCTGTCATCATAGTACTCCTCAATATAGGCGATGATCTCCCGGTACAGCTCATTGACCTGTTTATCCTTCTCCTTCTGTCCACACTCCAGGATCTCCTGACAGAAGCTCCTCATACCCTGGAGAAATTCTCCCAGGTTCCCGTACCGAATCCACTGCTCCACCTTCTCATTAAGATAGGGCACTCCCGCCTTCTCCCCGATGTGTACCATATCCTGGATAATGTGGAACAAGACAAATCTCCTGCTGCTGGAATTTTCAAATCTCCAGTTTCCGGTGAGAGCGGACTCTAACCGGTCCATGGCTGCCTGGGCCATGGCTCCGTTTTGGGCCAGAAGGCTCTGTCTCAGCCCCACCTCTGCCTGGATAATATACAGCTCATTGTGCTCCTGATCTTTTTCAAATGTCTTATAATAGAAGATTCCCGCCTCTCCCTTCAGCTCCATCCCCTCTCCTGCGGAAAGAGCCTCCATGTAGGAACGGCTGACGCTGGCGATGGACGGGTAGCTGCCGCTGACTCCCACAACCCAGCTTTCCCTCTCCCCGCCGGAGATCTTCTGGTACAACTCCTCCAGAAGGATCTCATGGTCTTTCGACCAGGCCGACGTGTTCCACAGAAGAGCCAGGCTTCCGCTGCCATCCATGGGCACCTGATACAGCCCCAAAATCTCCATTTCCCCGATCCGCTCCGTCAGAGCCCTCTGCTGTTCCGACAAAAGAGGCTTCAAAGAATACAGCACCACCACGCAGAAAAAATCTTCCTCAAAATCAATATCACACTGCCTCAAATCCTCCGCCGCGGACTCCAGATTCACACTTCCCAGAAGAAGTCCTTTCAGCAAACTCTTCCTTCTCAACAACCTGGTGTCGTCCAGCTCTTTCATAATGTCCCGGTTCTTCTTTACAATCCCCGCGATAGAAGTGTGAAGGCTCTCCCATTCATCTACCACCATGGGATCCCTGTTTTCCCCCTGGGACTTTCCGCCGCTTTTTCTGTCCGAGGGGTCCAGCAGCGCCCACAGCTCCCGCACCGGACGGTACATCCGAAAAGCCGCCACCGTGCCTGCCAGGATACACAGAAACAGGATCAACGTTATGAGGGCCACCACCCGGTTCTGGCTGTACACATATTTGAGAAAGAACTGTCTGGTGGGAATCACCTGGGCGTAACTCCATCCGGTCACCTGGGACCTCTCCGTGATCACATAGCACCGCTTCCCCATGACCGTCCCCAGGGCGATGCCGGAAGATCCACAGTAATCCCACAAAAGCTCCTGAGCCTCTCTGGTAAGCTCCAGCCCATTTTCTTCCTTAAATTTGACGGTTCCGTCAGACCCGAACATATAGACACTCTGCCGATAATCCCGGTCTCCCACCCGCAATTTGTCCAGAAAATACTCCTCGCTGACAATTCCCACTGCCGCTCCCAGAGGGTGAATCACAGAATTGAGCCAGGGATAGGTCACCGCCATATACCGCCCCCCTTCCAGCCGCTTTCTAAGGACCCCTCCTCCGTCATCCAGACTCAAGGCAAAAGCCCCCGCCCTGGCCATATAGGCCTCAAACCGTTCCTGCCCCCCTGCCTCCTCAAAAGAGTAAAGGCTCTTCCCAAAATTGGACAGAGAGATGATGCCGCTTCCAGAATACAAGGTATCATCCCCGCTGATGTACAGATACAGGGTGTCAAAAAAATTCATCTGGGCCTCATAGATCTGGAGCTTTTTCAGCGCCATCACCGAATCATAGCTTTTGGACTGGAGAAGATAGGGCGTGATGTCCGAATCCGTGGTGATCTGGGCCACCACATTCCGGAAAGTCTTAAAATCATCATCTATGCTCTCCGACGCCTGCTTCATGGCATACTCCTGGGACACCGTGTAGGCTGTCTCCACCTGCTTTAAGCCATTTGCCATGAAAATAATATCCAGCAGGATAAAAGGACAGATGATCAACGACATGATGGAAATCATATAATGAACAAATACCTTGGACTGTCTGCTTTTCGTATACACAAAACTCCCCCATCTTTTGAAACCACGGAATCTCCACGCATGTCAGGAAGGGACCGCCCTGGCTGTCCCTTCCTGTAAGCACGTCTCTGTCCGTTCTGGTGAATCCTACTTGTTGGAAGACCATCGGTCATACGCCTGCTGAAGAATCTCCAGGTATCGGTCTAAATTTCTGGAATGAAGTCCTGACACAAACTCGTCCCACGTCCCGTCGATATCCAGATCCCCGATGATCATCTTAGACTCCATGGTCTGCTTGTAGCTGCTCAAATCCGTCTCAATGAGACTTAACTCATCCGCCTCCTCCGCTGTCAATTTCATGCTGTCCGGCCAGTCCACTTTCAGATAATCAAACACATTGTTCATGATATCATAGGTCAGACGGAGAGTCTTGGCCGTGCTCTCGTTCTCGTACACCTCCATGGTGATGGAATTCTTCAGGCACCTGTCCGCTGTCTGGGCAAATGGGAAATAATTGTCCCCTGGCGTGCAGTGGAAATCAATGTAGGCCGAAGAAGTCTCGTAAGCCTTCTCGTCATATGTCCACTTTCTCTGCTCTGTGCCGAAATCCGTCTCCATCAGCTCCCACCCATACTCCGGGAATTCCGGGTCCTGACCGATTCTGGGGCCGATCATGGTAGCGTAGGTTCCCTCCTCCGAATAGCACCAGTCGATAACAGACAAGAGCTTTTTGATGGTAGCCTCATCCGTCACCTTGTTGGTCAGCACCATGGCCCCGTCATAGACAATATCCTTTGCCGGCCACATCCGCTGGCTGTTAAACCGGCTGGTCATGGGCTTTAAACCTCTGAACTGTAAAAATACCGCTGGGTCTGTGATATTCAAATAAGAGGCGTAGTCCGTGAAAGCTCCGCAGAGGTTGGAGGCCTCCTTGGCCTTTCTCTGGTCCGCTGTCTGGGTAAAATACTCAGGGTCCAAAAGTCCTTCCGTGTACAGTCTGTTCATGTATTTCAAGAATTCCTTGTAGTTGTCCTGCTCCGGAACATAGACGACCTTTCCCGTGTCATCAGTCTGATAAGTCCTGCTCACATACCCGAAAGCCGTGAGAATGGGGATAAAGTTGTCATAATAGTCCGTGCCGTCCTCGCTGTAGGAGCCACCTAAGGGAATCTCGTCCGTGGCATCCCCGTTTCCATTGGCGTCATTGTCCCGGACCGCGACCAGATAGTCGTAAAACTGGTCCAGATTCTCCGGCAGCTTCTCAAACCCCAGAGCCTTACACCAGGCCTCGTTGATAAAGAACCGGCTCTTGGCGTACTCCCTCTGAGCTCCGTTGATCCCCCGGATAGCATAGATGTGTCCGTCTGGGAAATACAAGCTGGACAACAATCCAGAATACTCCTCCTGGTCCAAAACAGCGAAGAAGTTGGGCATGTTCTCCCTTGTGATGTAATCCTCCAGAGGAAGGATCAGCCCCTGACTGCCGTAGGTAGCCAGCTCTGTGTCTGTGAGATCATTTAAAAACACCATAGGCAGGTCACCTGAGGCGAAAGCCAGATTCTTTTTCTCCGACCAGGCATCCTGGGTCACCTGATCCACCTCAAACTGAACCCCTAGCTCCCGGGCGATATGCTTGATCACCCAGTAATCCGCCCAATCCCCCTGGGTCGCCTTGGTGGCCACCATCATGGACACCTTTATGGCCTCGTCACCTCCGCCGCTTTCCGGCGCTGTCTGGGTTCCCTGGCCAGCCTTGTTCTCACCAACCGCTCCGGTGTTGGCCGCCGGAGCCTGGGAACCTGCCGAACCAGAAGAGCCTCCGGAACAGGCTGTGAGACAGACCGCTCCCGCCAGTGCCAGCGCCAGATAATGTTTTTTCTTCATAAAGTACCTCCTTAAAATAGTTTATCATATTTTCAGCCCTTTACCGAGCCGATCATCACGCCTTTTACAAAAAATTTCTGTAAAAAAGGATAAATGATCAGCATGGGGAGCGAAGCGACCACGATCAGGCTGTACTTCATGGTCTGGGCCATGAGAGCACGCTCGATCAGGGAATCCAGGGCATCGCTGCTCATCTGTATGGTCTCATTCTGTACCAAAATCTCCCTGAGGAAAATCTGGAGAGGCTGTAAATTCTTGTCCTTTAAGTAGATCAGAGCGTTGAAATAGCTGTTCCAGTGCCCCAGGCCATAGTACAAGCACAAAATCGCCACCACAGGCTTGGACAGAGGCAAAATCAGCCTTCCAAAAATCTGAAAATCACTGCACCCGTCGATCCTGGCCGCCTCCTGGAGCTCCAGGGGAATACTGCCTGATATGAAGGACCTGGTGATGATCACATTGTACACAGAGATCAGTCCCATGATGATCAAGGTATACCACTTGTTGTACAGGCCGATCTTGTTGACCACCAGGTAGGTGGTGATGATTCCCCCGCTGAACCACATGGTAAACATCATAAACAAGGTGATGAACTTTCTCCCGTACAGATCCTTCCGGGACAGGGCGTATCCTGCCATCAGCGTCACCGACACATTGAGAGCCGTTCCCGCCACGGTGTAAAAAAGACTGTTGCGGTAGCCGGTGACGATCCACTTGCTCTTTAAAATAGCCTTGTAACCTTTAATATTAAACCCTACCGGGAAAAAGGTTACCTTGCCGCTGTTCACGGCAGTGGGGTCGCTGACAGAGGCGGAAATCACGAAAATCAGCGGGTAGAGGGCAATGAGGCCGCACAGCAGCAGGATCAGATTCACCATGATATTAAATGTCTTTTCCGAACCATACACTTTCTTATTCACTACCTGTCACCTCCCTGTCAGAACAGACTGGTCTCGCTGACCTTGCTGGAAATCTTGTTCACAACCAGCAGGAGACAGCAGTTTATCATGGAATTGAACACATCGATGGCCGTGGTGTAGCTGAACTTGGCCCCCAGCAGACCGGTCTTGTAAACATAGGTGGAAATAACCTCTGACACCGGCAGGTTTAAGGAGTTTTGCAGCAAATACACCTTCTCAAATCCAAGACTCATCATCTTGCCGAACTCCATGATCAGCAGGATAATGATGGTGGAAGCGATCCCCGGAATATTGATGTAGAGAATCCTCTGGAGCCGGGAAGCCCCGTCGATCTGGGCCGCCTCATGGAGAGACGGGTCGATCCCCGCCAGGGCCGCCAGATAGATGATGGAGGACCAGCCCGTATCCTTCCACATGTCCGACAAGATGTAGATGGGCCGAAACCAGCTCTCCTGCCCCATAAAGTCGATAGGCTTCCCTCCAAAGGCCTGAATAAAAGTGTTGATGATCCCTGTGGTGGGAGACGTAAAGCTTACGATCATCCCGCAGAGCACCACCGTGGAGATAAAATGAGGAGCGTAGGTTAAATTCTGTACCAGCTTCTGAAACTTCGCGTTGGAGGCCTCATTTAACACCAGCGCCAGAAAAATAGGAAAGGGGAAGCAGAACACCAGTCTCAGCACATTGAGGCTCACCGTGTTCCGGATCAGCGTCACAAACTGAGGCGACCTTATAAAATAGAGAAAATGTTTCAGCCCCACAAAAGGACTTTCCGAAAATCCCAGCCCCGGAGAATAATCCCGGAACGCGATCTGGATTCCATATAGAGGAGCGTAATGGAATATCAACAGATAGACCATGGCCGGCAGCAGCAGCAGATATAACTGCCAACTGTGGCGCATCCCCTGAGCAAACGTCCGATTCCTTTTGATCCCAATGTCCTTCTTTTTTGGCATGTCCTTAACCTTCTTCCCTGTATGTATGTGTCCGTTGTCACGTATCGCCTGCCGCTTTACCTCGACCGCATTTATCACAACCAAATCATATAATTTCTCCATATTTTTGTAAATATTTCGTTTTTTACCAGGTATGCCATTTTTGACATTTGGTAAATATGTGGTTTTTTCTTGGGTTTCAAGAAATTTTCGCCAGCTTGTTTTACAAAAGAAATGGGAGTAAACTATAGACAGGAAGGACTGTTGGATAGCGGAAGGTCTTTCTTCCGCCTGCCGTGCGGGAAAGAGCGGGAAGAGATTTCGGGGCGGCCGTGCGGAAATGGCCAAGAAGAGATTTTGGGGCGGCCGCGGGAAAGTGGTCAGGAAGAGATTTCAGGGCGGTCGCGTGGAAAAACCAGGAGATGATTTCAAGAGCTGCCGCAAGCAACCGGAATAGAGATCTAAAACTATGGGGCATGAGAGAAAAAACAGGGCCAGAAGACATGGCCCCCGACCGAGGAGGGAATCACAATTGAAAATAGCAGTGAAAATTCAAGATGGCGAATACTGGTGGGGCGGCTCCAGCGCCCTGGGGGAAAAATTTCCCCTTGGAAAAGAAAGCCGCTTTTCCATGGACCGAAGCTACACGGAAAACCAGACCATGCCTCTGTGGCTGTCCACCGCCGGGCGGTACGTCTATGGAACAGAGGCCATGGAGGTGACCCTGGAATCAGGAGAATTCACCTTTGAAAGCCATGGAGAGATTCAGGTGGCCCACCCTGCCTCCACCTTGAGAGGGGCCTACCTGTCCGCCATGGAAAGACATTTTCCTTTTCAGGGACAGCCCCTGAATTTAGATTTTTTTAAGAACGTTCAGTACAACACCTGGATCGAGTACCAGTATCACCCCACCCAGGAAGGAGTTCTCGCCTACGCCAGAGAGATCCTGGACCACGGCTTCGCCCCGGGAATTCTGATCTTGGACGAAGGGTGGCACGGGCGATATGGCTGCTGGCAATTTGACCCTGCCGCCTTTCCGGACCCCAAAGCCATGGTAGAGAAACTTCACGCCATGGGATTCAAGCTCATGCTGTGGGTCGTCCCTGTGGTCTGTCCTGACGGAGAGTTCTTTGTCAAAACCCTTCGGGAAAATGACCAAGTGTTCATCCGATATAAGGACACAGGAAAACCCGCCCTTACAGAATGGTGGAACGGCTACAGCGCCCTCTTAAACCTGGCCAATCCGGCTGATGTCCATTTTCTCAAAAAACAGCTTGACCGTCTCATGGAAGAATACGGCGTGGATGGATTCAAATTCGACGGCGGCAACCCGGACATGTACCATCCCAGCCACATCATAGGAGGCCAGATGGATACCCAACTCTCCTGCTATGAGCTGAACCAGGCCTACAACCGCTTCGCCATGTCCTATGAATACCACGAGCTGAAGGACTCCTTCGGCTGCGGCGGTCTCCTCCAGATCCAGCGCCTCCGGGACAAATGGCACCGCTACCACAACGAAGGCCTCCTCTCCCTCATCCCTGACGGAGCCATGGCCGGGCTTCTGGGCCACCCCTTTATCTGCCCCGACATGGTAGGCGGCGGCGACTACCTCTCCTTCCTGCCAGGAACCGTCATAGACGGGGAGCTGTTTGTCCGCTGGGCTCAGTGCAGCGCTTGCTTTCCCATGATGCAGTACTCCAAAAAGCCCTGGACCTGCCTTTCCCAGGAACACTGCCATCTGGTGCTGGAGGCAGGAAGACTCCACGCCCGCCTCACCCCCTACATCCTGGACCTGGTAAAAGAAAGCCAGAGAACAGGAGAACCTGTCCTCCGGCTGTTAGAATACTCCTACCCCCACAGCGGGTACGAGACCATTACCGATGAATTTTTCTTAGGAGACCGCCTTTTAGCCGCCCCTGTGCTGTCGCCCAACGCCACAGCCCGCCTTGTGGTTTTCCCGCCAGGAAAGTGGAGAGATGAAGGGGGACGTGTGTATGATGGCGGGAGAAATTATGAGGTGGCCGCGCCGCTTCACAAACTGCCGTGGTTTTGGAGGGAGGGGTGAAGGCTCCCGTTATTGTTCATATGCGTTCATGGCAACTTGCTCCCCCTAATATAGTATTTTTCGTAGAAACCGAAGTTAAATTTTTGTTGACCAATTTTAAAAATCGTTATAAAAATCTTGTTTGAGTATAGTTCCATTATAACATGGAACGGGAAAAAGATGGTTTATCATTAGCCATCTTTTTTCTAGATAAATTTGGGGGGCAGGTGTGATCCGCATGATTCACACCTGCCCCTGTGTAGGGCTATCTATTTCTCGACATCCACTACCTTTTCCGGGTCGAGTATCCACATCTTTCCTCCAGACGCAAACACCCAGCCATGGAAGTTATTGTTCAGAGCGACGGTAGCCGTCACTTTGAAATGCTCTTTATCAACAATCTGGACGCAGACTTCTTCCCCGAAACGGTCAATGATACTGCCCTTGAGCGCGTTCTCGCACAGCAGCTCCACCTTGGCCTCCTCACCGAGATACATGAAAAAAGTCTGCCCAAAGTAGTCTGAGATGGTGAAGTCTGCTGGGCGTTTCCGCGCCGATTCCTCTGTCACCGTCAGATGGCTGATCCTGCTCACCCGATAAGTGGCTACCAGCTTCCGCTCCTCGGAATAACCCACCATGCACATCCTTCCCAATACCCAATGCAACACCAACACCGCTACTCCACTTTCATGGGTTCGCTATCATACCACAGCTCTGCTTTTCTGCCCCAAGTAAGCCCCAAAAGCGGCAACGGCAGCAATAGCAACCAAAACAAAAACCGCCATAACCGGATAGCTGACATACATTCCGAAGATATTGAAACCCTTATATCCGCCAAACACCTCTTTCATCAACGTAACATTTGCCAGCCCGAAATCCACCAACGCCCCAAGCCTCTGTGTCACGGTATCGCCCATCGCCGCCAGCCCTACATTCACAAACAGGATTGCAAGGCTGACCCCCGCTGTTCCCATCTGGCTTTTCATTCGGGAGGAAATAAAACAAATAATCAGACTATAAACTGCGCCGGTAAAAATAAGCCATGCGGCCCCGACTCCGGCAAGCTGCCAGACCTTGAACGGGAACATGGACCGGGCATAGGTGGGAATGGACTGGATGGCGGCATCCCAGCCATGGAAACTCCCATGTGGCAGAAAACCGAACAGAAACGTAGCGGCCAGATACAACGTGGCCACAACCGTGGAGGCGGCGAGTACACTCAACAATTTTGCTGTGACGATCTTTCGCCTGCCATTCCGGGAGCTCAAAATCAGGTTATCCATGCCGCTGGAGCGTTCTACTGCGAACACCGGGGCGATAACAAAGGTCAGCGGCACAAACAGAAGGAACTGCATCATATGCTCCCCCCAGTTGTTGAACAGGTTTTCCCACAGCAAGGCATTGGCAAACTCCGGCTCTCCCAGCTCTGTCAGCCTTTGCAGGGAGGCGGACAACTCCCAATAATCAAAGGTATCCTGCCTCCCCTGGCGTTCCAATTCCATGAGCTTCCCCTGCAGAAGAGTGATCCCATAGGGCTCCTCGGCGCTCTCCGGCGGCGTGCCGTTCCAATACTCCTCCACCCGTTGGGTATAGGCGTGGTAGTTCACCGCCAGAATGATTTCCGGCTGGTCTTTGACGCTCCGGGCGATCATCCGTGTGTCTGTGCCATACCGTGTACTGACTTCCTGATAGATTTTTTCCGCTTCTGCGGCTTTTTGGCTGTCAAAGGGACCTTCACAGCCAGCGGCTAATTCCTCGTAAGCGTGGTAACTGTCATTGCCGCCGATCAGGAACATGGTGGAGGTCAGACCGACCACGCTGTAAAGGACAAACAGGTACAGCAGCAAAAGCAGGGTCTTTCTGTTGAACAGTAATTTTCGCAGTTCAAATCGAAGCAGAGACATGGCATTACCTCCCGGCCTTTCCAGGCAAGTAGTTGAAAAGATACAGATAGGCATCCTCCAGCGTTGGTGCGGCCTGTATCGCGTCTGGGACAGGCTTTGTGTCCGAGAGGATGCGGACCTCCATGCGGCTGTCCTTCGCCCTGACATTGCTGATGACCGCCCGGTTTTGATAGTCCATAAGCTGTTCGGCGGACATCTCCGCAAGCCAGACCCTGCCCTCCATCATCTGGACATATTCTCCGCCTGTGTGGATGTGCTGGATGCCGCCATACTCCATCATCATGATCTGCGCGGCAATATGCTCCACGTCGGATACGATATGGGTGGAGAGCAGCACCAGACGGTCCTTCGCATAGGCGGAGATAATGTTGCGGAACTTGATCCGCTCGTAGGGGTCCAGGCCGGAGGTGGGTTCGTCCAGAATCAAAATCTCCGGGTTGTCCAGAAGGGCCTGGGCAATACCCAGCCTGCGCTGCATCCCGCCAGAATATGCAGCGCATTTCCGTTTCAAATCGTCCCAAAGGCCGACGCTGCGGGCCAATTCCTCAATCCGCTTTTTCGCGTGAGCTTTTTCCATCCCTTTCAGCGCCGCCGAGTATTCCAGATAATCCCTGCCGGTAAAGTCGTCGTAAAAGTGGACGTCCTGGGGCAGATAGCCGATTTTTGCCCGGTATTCATCCCCTAGATCGCGAATGTCCTTCCCGTCATACAGGACACGTCCATTTGTGGGGCGCAGCACATCGGCCAGTATTCGGATCAGGGTAGTTTTTCCCGCGCCGTTGGGACCTAGCAGGCCGTAGACCCCCTCTCCCATGGTGAGGGAAATTTCTTTTAGGACTTGTTTGCTCTTGTAGTTTTTTGTGACGGCTTCCAGTTGAAATTCCATAAGTTACCTCCTGGCGGCGGCCCCGCCGCCTCGCATTCCTGCGGCGACCTTGATAGTAGAGAAGTCTGCCCGGTCAAATTTGCGGACGCACAGTGCGAAGAAAAAGGCTCCGATCAAAATGGTAATAGCCAGCCCCATGAGCGGCGTGATAACAAATCCGCCAAGGTCGAACGCCATGCCCTGTTCTACCAGTTCCCTTGTGGCCAGCGTGTGCGCGCCCAGGGCGATATAGCGGAAAATGGAGGTGGCATAGGTCAGCGGATTCAGGTAGACGATGGGCAGTAGAAAACCGGGTATCATGGTGGTGGGGATATACGCGCCGGAGACAAAGGTCAAGGGCATCATAATCATGGAACTGATGGTCTGGAAGGCGGGGGAGTTGCGGGAAACCGTGGCCAGAAACAGACCGATGGCGCTGAACGCCATAGCGGAAACCAGTATCACCGCCGCCAGCAGCAAAATCTGCAGGACACCCACCGGCAGGCCAAGCACAATACCGCAGATCATGGTAACAGCGCCTTGCAGCGTGGCGATGACCGCGCCAGACAGAATGTGCCCCATGGAAATCTGCATCCGTAGAATAGGCGCTACTAGGACCTCTTTCATGTAGCCGCTGGAAATGTCGGTCAGAATATCGGAGGAGTTATTGACGCTGACCTGGAACACACTCATGATAATCACTCCGGAAATCAGGTAAGGCATGGGGGCATCAAGTCCGCTCATAGAAGATTTCATCAGAAACGAAAACATCACCAGCATGAACATGGACATAAACAGGGCGCCGAATACCCGCCCCTTGCTTCGGATATAATTCAGTAAATTTCTCTGCACAATCGCTGTAATCGGGTTCATTCTCGAATCTCCTTTCCGGTTATTGCCAGGAACACCTCGTTCAGCGTTCCGTTTTTCACTTCAAAGTCGGTGATCTCGCCCCTGTGCGCGGATAAAATTTCCAACGCGGCAGGCGCTTTTTTCGTGTGGAACATCAGCTTGTTTTCGACTTTCCGATAGAGAACATCCCGCTCCCGCAGCGCAGATTCCAACGGTTCGGTCTGGGCGCAGACAACGTCCACTTCTGTGCCGGTATACCGGTGCTTCAGGTTCTCCGGCGTGTCGTGAGCGACAATTTTGCCGTGGTCCATAATGACGACCTTGGAACAGACCTCCGCCTCGTCCATATAGTGGGTGGTCAGAAAGATCGTCATGTTTTTCTGCCTTTGGAGCCGCTGAATATATTCCCACACATTGGCCCTGGTCTGCGGGTCCAGGCCGGTGGTGGGTTCGTCCAGGAACAAAACCTTGGGATCATGGACCAGCCCTCTGGCGATTTCAGCACGCCGCTTCATGCCGCCGGACAGACTGCCCACCGGCGAACGCCGACACTCCGTCAGTTCAACCAGGTCAAGGGCAAAGCCGATGCGCCCCCGCACCTCACTTTTCGGCACCTTGTAAAAGGCGCAATGATATTTCAGATTTTCCTCCACGGTCATTTGGGCGTCCAGGGTGGAATCCTGAAAGACGATCCCGATGTCCTTCCGCACCAGACCACGTTCCCTGGAAACATCATGGCCGTTGATGGTCAGCGTTCCCTCTGTTTTGTCCAGGATGGTACACAGAGTGTTGATGGTGGTGCTTTTGCCAGCACCGTTGGGACCAAGGAACGCGAAGATACTGCCCTCGTCCACGGTGAAGGAGATGTTGTCCACCGCCGTAAAATCCCCGTACTTTTTCGAGAAATGCTCCACTTGTATGATTGGGTTCATGTCGCTGCCTCCTACTAAAAAATGAAGTCCTATGCGAGCGAACCCGCATAGGACTTATTGCTATAGAAATCTATAGTGCCTTATATATTTTATTTTTCTTCCCGGCCGCCGGGTTTGTCAAATTCGCGTCTGTCCGGAACCGGACCGTCATAATCCGGCGAGAAACGCTCCGCCCCCGGTATCCCCATTGGCTGTTTTCCTCTCCGCAAAGGACCAAACGCCCTTTCCCGCATGGACATCAACTGCTCAAACTGATCCGTACCCATGCGTCCCTTCGCCTGTTCCATCCAGTCCTCTATGGCAATTTTCTCTCCGCCCTCCTGCGTTCGGAAGGCCGCAATGATACGTTCTAAATAACTCCTGAATTGTTGCAACTCCTCCTGGGACAAGCAACCAAGGATCTCCTCATAATCCGACGCGGGCTGCTGTACTCTTTCCCCCTTTTCCGTCAGATGGACCACCATAACCCGCCTGTCCGCTTCGGAGGGCCTGCGCTCCACATAGCCGCTTTTCTCCAGCTTGTTCAGCAGCTCGTTCAACGATTGCTGTCTGATCCCCAGAAGGTAAGATAAATCCTTTGTCGTAATTTCCGGCTGGATTTTCAGCATAGCAAGAACGCGACCTTGCCCCCTTGTTGAATCCGCGAAGAGTCCAGCTTCTGCCTGACTGAACATCTGACGACGTTTCATGAGCCATTGCAGCGTGGAGAGCTTTTCATAAATGTCTGTATAGAGATCGTCCATATCACTCCCCTTTTCATACAGGTACTTGTTATACTTGATTATACAGGTACCGATTGTATTTGTCAAGCCTCTTTTATAATTCTTTATTCCAGGTTTCTGCGCTATTTCAAAACAGCAGATTGGATTTATGGAGGACGGGGAGCGCGTTTTGTCCTGCAAAAATCAGGAGTATACCATCACAAAGGGTGATGTTCTCCTGTTCAATCCAGCAATACGGCCAGCCTTTTGAGAACTGCATCCCGGAGTGCCGGGAGGAAATTGAAAAAGCCTGTTCCTTCATGGAACAACACTATGCCGAGCGGATTTATCTGGAGCAGATTTGCTGCTGCGCAGGGTTGAGCAAGTCCATCTCCACCAAAATTCTGCTGGTGGACTTCCAGCCGGTAGAGATACTGTTCCTCCGCTTCTTCATGGGGCAGCTGGCTCTGTTGATTGTTTACCCCCGGCGTTTGAATGGGACGAACCGGCGGCAGGAATTGCTCTTATCAGCTTCAACGGCTCCAAATTGGAGCCAAACCCCACCGGGGACCTGCTGGCGCTGCTGGCCGCGCTAATCTGAGCCTGTTCCTGTCAGAGAGCAAACTATTTTTGAGAAAAGAGATAAATCAAAACGGACTGGCAAAATGAAAAGTACGTCATGGTGATTGATGAGAGCCTGCCGCCGGGTATTATCGCAAATACGGGAAAAACTCTACCAACCTGATTTCCAAGATTTGACAGTGGTAGACTTCTCCGATCTGGCGCAGAGTTGCAAGACCTATGACGAATTTATTGAGAAGGTGGGCCGTGTCCCCGAAAGTACCCCGCAATATTTCGGTGTTGCGATTTGCGGCCCAAAGAAAAAGGTCAATAAACTGACCGGACGTATGTCCTTACTACGATAAATCAATATAATTCTGTCTGTTGTTCCGGACAGAGTTCTTCCAAAAACCATAAAATGTGTATACGTTTGTCTGGCGTTGAAGCGTAAACTATCATCTGGCCGGTCTGCTGGACACCATAGACGCCCTTTACGCAAAATACAACACCTTTCTGTACGCGAATGGATATGGATCCAAATACGACCTTGGACAAGCCCGGATGTTCGCGATCGAAGGAATGGAAAGGGTTCGGAAAGTGTTGGAAAAAACAGGCGGTACAAGCTGACAAAGCATAAGAAAATCTCGAAGAAGGAGACAGTCTGTTAAAAATCCAAATCTTTGAAACTGTCTCCTTCTTACGTATCAGGGGCATAAAGCGTTATTTCCCGACATCCCCCTCTAATTAATTTATGGCTATTTAGAACTTCTTTTAGGCTGACCTGACCTTGGCCAGCAAAACACCGGGCATTTTACTTCTCCGCCGCCTGAATCACAAATTCCACCCAGGCATCTTTCTCCCCGCTGATCTCATACTCCTCGTGTACGGGAGCGCCCCAGCTGTCGTCGCCGCCAACGCCTCTCTGAGCGCCCAGGATGCTGACGATGGTGTAGCGGGGCGGTGTGGAAAGCTCTTCTCTGTGGAGGGCACTTTCCAGTTCCTCGGCCGTGTAGGGAAGGACATTCATGCAAAATGGCTCTCCTGTGGCCGTAAACTTAAGGCCCCTGCCTTCCCCATCCGCCACTTTCAGCCACCTGACCTGGGTGCGGCCTCCGCATTCCTGAGGCTTTAAGTAATGGGACACATTGCCCTGGGGCGTGCCGGCGAAAATTCCAAGCCGGGCTCCGCTTGCCCTGTCAGGGTAATTCTCTTCCGGCCCCCGGCCATAGTAGGTGAAGGCGTTGACATCCGACCGGAAGCGGAATCTCATGCCAAAGAGGGGCAGGCCCGGCAGACCTGGTTTTCCGAAATAGTGGGCATTTACCTTGATCTTTCCGTCAGCCGTCACTTCATAGACCACTTTTGTCTCTGTGGCGGGAACCACAGGGATGCCGTATGTGAAGGTCACGGTCACTTTATCAGCAGCCTCGTCCACCTGGATCTGAGTGTTGTTGTACCGCCAAAGCTGGTCCGCTGCCAGCCACTGGGCGCTTGCCACGTTAAATCCATTTCCCCGGTCATTGTCCGTGGTGGCCCGCCAGTAGGTAGGCATGGGGGGCTTGCCCGCGATCCACTCTTTTCCGCCGTACCGCAGCGACACGATGCCTCCGTCGGCTCTGGAGAACAGAACGGAGAAATTGTCTCCCTTTACTCCGAGATTGATATCACCGTGAATTACTTTCATGGGCGAGGCCTGGCTTTCTTCTGGGGCCTGGGTATTCTCTACCTGGTTTACCTGTTCTCCGAAGGCAACCTCATGGCCTTTTTCCGCCCACAGATTCCCCTCTTTCAGCACAGCCGACACCTGGCACACATATTCGCCTGGCTCTTTCTGGACAGACACGGGAACCGAAACGCCTTTTGTCTCCCCTGCCTCCACCAGGGCCTGGAACTTGGTCTCCTCCACTGGTTCTCCGTTTTTAAGAATCTGACACACAAACTCCACATGGCTGGTGTCCACAAACAGGTTCTTGTTTCGGATGTCCACATGAACCTTCATCTTTCCTGATGACTCCCAGGTGATCTCTGGTCTTAAGTCCAGGTTCTGGTACAGATATTTTACTTCCTGGGCCTTGGGCGACGGCTCTCTGGTTCCATAGACAATACCGTTTCCGCAGAAATTGTAATCTGTGGGGCGGTCCGTAAAGTCTCCGCCATAGCCCAGCACCTCTGTTCCGTCTACATCCGGGCGGACCAGAGCCTGGTCCATATAGTCCCAGATAAATCCGCCCTGGTACATGGGATACTTGTCCTCAAGATCTGTGTATTTCTTCATGCCCCCCAGGGAATTGCCCATGGCGTGGGTGTACTCGCAGAGGATAAACGGCTTCTTTGGGTCATTTTCCAGATATTTCACAATGTCTTGAGGTTTGGTGTACATCTGGCTCTCCATATCGCTGATATACTCAAAATTCCGATTCCAGAAGACACCTTCATAGTGAACCACCCTGGATGGGTCTCTCTCTTTATAGAACTGAGACATGGCGGCGATATCTTCCCCGGCAAAAGCCTCATTTCCGCAGGACCATATAAGGATAGCCGGGTGGTTTTTGTCTCTCTCCACCATGGACCTGGCCCGGTCTACCACGCATTCTTTCCACTCCGGCAAACTTCCGGGAACGTTCCAGGACGGATCCACAGCCCCCATCTTCTGCCAGGAACCGTGGCTCTCCAGGTTGGCCTCATCGATCATGTACAGACCGTACTTGTCGCACATCTCGTACCACAAGGTCTGGTCGGGATAATGGCAGGTCCGCACGGCGTTCAGATTGTGCTGCTTCATAAACCGGATATCCCACATCATGTCCTCTTTTGTCACAGCCCGTCCCCGGTGGATGTTGAACTCGTGGCGGTTGACTCCTCTGAAAATAATCCGTTTTCCGTTGAGATACATGATCCTGTCCCGAAGCTCAAAGTGGCGGAATCCCACAATCTGAGGAATGACCTCCACGGTCTGGCCCTCTTTGTCTGTCACGGTCATCACCAGGCGGTAGAGGGCAGGATCTTCCGCTGACCAGGGCATCACCGCCGGAAGGTCCATGGCGGCCTCTGCCTGGCCTTCTCCGGTAACGTTCACCTCTGTGTCACTGATCTTCTTGCCACGGGGATCAAAAAGGGACAGCCTGATCTGGCAGGGTCCGCCCAGAACTTCCATCTCCACCTTCATTTTCCCTTTTTTCATGGCCGACCGCCCGGAAGACATGGTCCAGGCGGCTGTTGGGGCCTGTCCGCCGTCTCCTCCAGCAAGTCCGTCCCCTTCCCCGGCAGGGCAGTCTGCCGTCTGAGGCTCTCCGCTCCCGGCTTTATCCGCCGCCACCGGCTGTCCCGCCTCGTCCATGACCAGATCCGCCTTCACAAACAGGTCTCTCACATGGATTTTCGGGATACCGTAAAGGTACACTTCCCGAAAAATCCCGGAAAACCGGAAGAAATCCTGATCCTCGATCCAACTGGCACTGCTTCTTTTGTACACTTCCACCGCCAGACGGTTCCCCGTCTCCTTCACAAGGCTGGTCAGCTCAAATTCCGACGGAGTGAAAGTGTCCTCGCTGTACCCCACAAATTCTCCGTTAATCCACACATAGAAAGCCGTCTCCACTCCCTGGAATGACACGAAAATCCGCTTTCCCACCAGCTCCTCTTTCAGATCAAACTCTTTCACATAGCTGGCCACTGGATTGTACTCCCAGTCAATGTGGGGGGGCCGCAGTTCACTGTGTCCATCCCATGGATACATGGTGTTGATGTACTGGCGTTTGTCATACCCCTGGGTCTGGATATGGCCTGGAACCTGGATCTCGTCCATACTCTCCAGATCCGCGTCCATCTTATAAAAATCCTCCTGCCGCTGGCCGGGACAGACCGCGTAAGCGAACTTCCACGTTCCGTTGAGAGACTGGCGAAGGTCCATGGTCCCCCCGTCCGCCTCCCCTGCCTCCATGGCTTCCCGGGTCTCGTAAAAGCGGTGATCCGAATGAGCCCTCTCCCGGTTCACGGCATAGACTTGGGGATTTTCAAGCCAAGCCAGATCTGGCGCTTTGCTGTTCATGTTGTCTCCTCCTCTATTTATTTTTATAATCACTTACCTCCAATTATAATGAATTTTTATACAAATGTATATAGAATTTTTACGGATTCTGCCGGACAAATGATTACTGATCGTAAGTCAATGCTATGATGTTGGGGTCAAACATTCCAAGGAGCCCTTGAAGTTGAAAAATTGCCATGATATAATATAATACATCAGAACGATAAATGGGGAGAGAAACGCATGATAAAAGTGACAATAGAAGAACTGGAATCATATTTGCTTGACCACTACAGCGACGACGGGATCGACCAAAACTTATTTATGAAACTTGTAGAAGAAATCGGTGAGGTGGCAGAAGTCTTAAATAAAAAGGCAGGAAGAAAGCATTCCCGCAACGAGGATTTACAGGCTCAGTTGGGTAATGAACTGGCAGACGTGGTGCATTACGCTGTTGCCATTGCCGCGCTGAATGGCCTTGATATGAATGAGATCATAATAGAAAAAGATAAAGCGGCTTCCGTAAAATACCACCATAGGACGAATTTAGAAAACTTTGTCATTCAAAAGAGAAATGAAGAATCTTAAATCTACTTTTTGCCGGGTGAGAGATATCTTTTCTTTTCTGTTTACATCCCCCATCAAATTATGTTACGCTTTTATAAATTCCAGAATTCCAATCCTATATACGGACATGACTCATTTTTAGAGCAGAAGGAAGGTGAGGAGATGAATAACAAAGAATTATATATGATCCTCGGCTCTCTAAAAATTTTGCTTGAGACCAACAACCACGAAAAAGCTATTGAACTGATCAAAGACACCATGTCACTGATCGACGGGACAAAAAAGATTAAGGAAGATGACGATCAAAACGACAGATAGCTCTGCGTATGCCAAAACACCCCTCCGCTGATAAAAGCGGAGGGATATTTTTCTTTTTAAATCCGCCAGCCAGCCCATAAAAGTTTGAGTTACTCTCCCCTCCTCAATGGTCCTTAGTCAAGTGAATTCTGCTTTTTCCCCCAAGGAGCCGGCTCCTTGGAGGCCTGCGACTACCTTGTCTAATCTATTTCACAAACGTCCTCACCACTGTCTCCAGCCGAATCTTCTTCCCTTTCTCAATCTGGTAGCTCACCGCCGGAATACTCCCGTTTGGATACAGCACATTGGTGTTAGGGTCCGCCTCAATGATCAGGCCTTTTGCCTGGGGGCCGGCTCCTTGTACCTGGCATCCCATAGCCTCATATCTTACCTCCGCCCCATTTCCGTCAGCCCTCTGCTCATATCCCGGAGTAAATTTCTTCACCGAGAATCCGCAGTCGTAGGCCATACAGTCATAGGCGCTCTCAATCTCATGAATCCTTCTGTGTCCATCTTCCTCCGGTATCACCGTGGAAGTCACCAGAATCCCGGGAAATGGCTGCCAGACGCTGATCACCCGTTCTTCCTTCACCTCATAGGAAAGGCTCACCTTTCTGGCAAACACATAGTCGTCCCCGTCTATGACAAACACCAGGGAGGAGTCCGGAGCGTTCTCGTGAAGCACGATCTGGCTTCTGGCCACGGAGAACCCGAATCTTGTGGAGTAGGCGAACTTGGAATACTTCTCCGGCACATGGCCGTGGCCGTATTTCTCGCAGACCCCTGCCGGGTAAGACACCACGTCTCTCCCCAGACGATGGATGATCATGTCCGCCTGTTTCAAGACTTTCACTTTCTCAAGTTTCGGGAGAGGAGCCGCCTTCTCCTGCCAGAAGGGGTGATCGTCAGGCAGGGCCAGGCAGAGAAGGGTTTTCATCCCCCAGTAGGGAGAGCCGGGGGCATTGTACCGCTCTGCCATGATCAGGTTGGGGTAGCCATAGCCGATGGTCAGCACCCCGTCCCGGTCATAGATCTTCTGGCTGTCCCACCAGTTTAAGTGCCGGGCCAGAATCCCTTTCACCACTGCTGTCGGAATCTGATCCAGCCCCGCGAACACATAGGCCGACCAGAACGCGGCCTGGCCGAACCGGTAAGTCAGGCTGCGGCCATAGGGCAGGGCGGAACCATTTTCATCAAACCAATAGATAAAATCTTTCGCGAAGATCTCCGCTCTCTCCTTAAACCTGGCGCACCGCTTGGGCTCCTCCTTCTCCATGGCCGCGGCGTAGAGAAGACCGTAGTAGTGCATGGCAAAGGAGATATAATAGTCCTTCTGAGCCGAGCCGCCGTCCCGATACCACCCGTCGCCCAGATAGTAGGACTCCACCTTCTCAAGCCCGGCTTCCAGCTTCTCCTGATGGAACCGGTATCCCTGCTTCCTCAGAGCCACGTTCACCAGAATCATGAAAAACTGCCAGTTACAGTCCGGGATAATATACTCGTTGATGCCGTAGAGCCAGTCCGCAAGGTTCTGTTTTGCCTGAGTGCTCAATGGCTCCCACACCTTCTCTGGCGCGAAGAGGATACCGCTGGCGATGGCGGCCATCTCCACAAATCTCTGGTCATAGTCCGTAAACCCGCCCCAGTACTCCTTGTGACCCGGGTCGGTTCCGTTTGTCAGGCCTTCCCGGTAAATCTCCTCAAACTCCCCATCCTCACCGCCTCCTGCCCAGAAGGGCACCAGGGCCCACAGAGGCCTGGAAAACGCCTCCATCTCGATGCTCACCTGGGGATAGGTCACGCCGCTGTCTCCCAGGTGGAGCCTGGCCTTCCCCTCACTGTACAGAGGCTTTAAAGGGTCAAGAACCTTTCCCATCCACTGTCTGAAATCTTCTTTTGACTCAAGTCTCATAATATCTTCCTCCTAACCCGGATCAACCGGAACTTTCATTTCGTCATATCGCTGTTTTGGGGAGTGAGCGATGTCGTGGTGGTGCCCGAGAGAAAGGGTCTCCAGTCCTGGCTCAGGTACGCTGAACATACCGATGAGCCCTTAAAGCGTAAAACAGTCGGGTATCAGCCCTCCTGTTTTCCTGGTCTCATCTCCATAGCGTAAATTCGCCTGAACCGGAGACCCTTTCTCTCGGGCAAAATCAGAATTCGCCAGCCCCAATACAGCTGGCCAGATGTTATTCCTGACTAGTTAGGGAATCGCTCCCTGTAGAATTGAAGATCCTATCAGGGCGCGGGAGCTTCCGCGAATTGGCGTATTCGGGTTTTGATACGCTTACGCGCGAATGTGTACTACACCGCCTGATTCAATCTAATCAGGCTTCTATGAATTTCTGGAATCTCTCGATTTCTCTGGCCTTTTTGAGGATTAGCGGTTCTATCCAAAAGCGTCGCGGATTAAAAAATATATTGTGAATACTTTGCGAACACCATAAATGCGGTCTTTTGACATGACAAAAATATAGCGGGCGACACCCTCATTGGTTAATAGAAAATTGAAACAGCGACCCCTATAGGAAGCGCCTTGAGTGAGCGAATCTGAGCCAGCGAATTCTGCTTTTGCCAGTCAGAGGAGGGCTGTCCCGGCCGGGTGAGTTTATGCCATGGAGATGAGACCAGGAAAACAGGAGGGCCTCACCCCGACTGTTTTCCGCTTTAAGGGCTCATCGGAATGTTTGGCATATCCGAACCCGGACGGGACAGCCCTCCTCTGACTGGCCTTGCCACAACCGCCGCCCTCGCTCACTCAATTAAACAGCGATTTCATTATTTTGCCATTTCCCGTGAAAATTCGTTCTTAAGAGCCTAATTCACAAATACTCTCGCCGCCGCCCGACGGAAAACCGGCTGGCCGCGGCAGTAAAAACCTTTTTAACTTCATTTCTACCAGTATGGATTCCAGCCCCCGGCAAGTCTGGTGAGCGCCTCCATGTAGAAATAATCGCCCCAGATATTGCACTCATCTACCCCTTCAGGAGTACAGGTGTTGTAAGGGGATTTCTTGGAGTAAGTGCTGTGGAGCACCAGTCCGTTGGACTCCTTTAAGGACTTGACAGCATAACCCCCAACCACAGATTTTAAGATCTTTCTGGCAACGCTTTTGTAGTACTCCCTATCCTCCGGCTCCATATACTTTGCCATCTCCAGCATCCCGCAGGCAGCGATGGAGGCGGAAGAAGAGTCTCTGGGCTCCCCGGACCCTTCGCCGAACTCCAGATCCCAGTAAGGAACCAGGTCAGAGGGAAGGTGCTCCAGAAAATACCCTGTCACATGTTTAAAATCTTCTATGTACTCCTTCCGCCCCGTGTACCGGTAAGCCATGGCCGTACCGTAGACTCCCCAGGCCTGGCCTCTCGCCCAGGCGGAGCCATCCCGGTAGCCCTGACAGGTGGCCCCGTGGTCCGGCTCTCCCGTCTCCATGTTCATGAAGAAGGTGTGCCAGGTGGAATAGTCTTCCCGAATCACATTGGCAATGGCCGTATGGATATGTTTCTCCGCGATATCCCGATATTTGCCATCTCCGGTCTCTTCCGAAGCCCAGTAGAGCAGCGGGAGATTCAGAAGGCAGTCGATGATAAAACGGTAATTCTCCGGCTGGTCCATGGGCCCCCAGGCCTGAATAAACTGGCCTACCGGGTGGAAGCGGGTGATCAGCTGATCCGCCGCTTTCACCGCCGCCTCCCTCCCCTTGAGGTTCCCGGTCAGCTTGTAGCCAGCCACACAGGATGGGGAGTAGAGAAAGCCCATGTCGTGGTGATCCACTTCCTTCTTATTATCAATCCTGTCCAGGAAACTGTCAATCTGGATATCACCCGCTCTCTTGAGCGTCTCCGCCAGGTCCTCTTTTCCCCGCTTCATGGCCCACTCCCAAGCCAGCCAGATCTGGCCTGTCCAAAAACCAGTGGTCCAGTTGACATTTTCCGTTGGAGTGTAAAAACTGTTCTCGGTGAAGGCTCTTTTAAACTGATACGTAAACGTCCCCAGATTATCCCCCACCTGTTCCAAAGCGAACGTCATGGCGTTTTCGATCTCTTCTGTTGTGATCTCCGGTTTTTCCTCCAGCAGTCGGTAAATCTCCTTACCCATACAATCCTCCTTCTTTATAAAATATCGGCATACGCCACCTCACACACCTGCTGCTACTTTTCGGTATTCTTTCGACTCCCAAGGTCGTGATATCCTCCTGCAAGCAAATCCGCGGCGGATTTCACGACCTTCGGCCCATGGTATTATGTCATTTATGTTAAGCGAATTCTGCTTTTGCCCCCTGAAAGCCTCTCCTGTCAGGGCGAATTAATGCCGTGGAGAAGAGACCTGCTTTTCGGGCTCTTCGGAACGTTTGGCAATTCTGAGCCCGGACAGGAGAGGCTTTCAGGGGGCCTTGCGAATCCCCCAACAAATGACATCCCCCTTACCCCTTAACTCCTGTCGCGGCGATGCCTTCCACGAAATACTTCTGGAGGGACAAGAACACGATGAGCACCGGGATCAGGGACAGGACGGAGGCTGCCATGATCAATCCGTACTCTGAGGAATACTGGCTGATGAACATTCTCAGTCCGATCTGTAAGGTCTTCTTGGCCTCTGTCTTTAAGTAGATCATGGGGCCCAAAAAATCGTTCCATGTGGCCACGAAAGTAAAGATGGTCAAGGTGGACAGGGCTGGCTTTGACAATGGCAGCATAATCTTGGAGTAAATCTTGTACTCGCTCATGCCGTCGATCCTCGCGGCCTCACACAGCTCGTCGGGAATCCCCTGATAGAACTGCCGCATCATAAACACGCCGAAGGCCGAGAAGGCCTGGAGGCAGATGATGGCCATATGGGTGTCGTTCATGCCCATGCCCCTCATCATGATAAACTGAGGCACCATGTACACCTGCCAGGGCATGGCGATGGTGGAGATGTAGGCCATGAACAGCAGGTTCTTATATTTGAAATTCAGCTTCGCGAACGCGTAGGCAGCGAAACTGCTGGTCAAAAGCTGGAGCAGCGTGACGATGATGGTCAGCTTGGTGGTGTTTAACACAAATTTGGACAAGGGAATCTTGGTCCAGATGTCGATGTAGTTCTGCCATCTTGGATTCTCCGGAATCCACTGGATGGGGAAAATGAAAACATCTTTATCCAGTTTCAGAGAGGCGGAGAGCATCCAGGCGAAGGGAATCAGCATCAGGACAGACAGGCCGATCAGCACCACATAGAGAACAACCCGCCAGAATTTATAGGCTTTGCTTTGTACTTTCATCTCTTCACCCTCCTAGTTGGCATATTTTTTCTCGCCTCTGAACTGGATCAGAGTCACAGCCAATACCATCAAGAACAACACCATGGCCACGGCGCTGGCATATCCCAGATTCCAGTTGCGGAAAGCCTCTTCATAGATATGGTATACCAGCACGATGGCGGACTTGTTCAGCACGCCGTTGGAACCACCTGCCAGCATGTAGACAATATCATACACTTTAAAGCAGTTGATGGTCAGCATGATGGTGACAAAAAAGGTGGTGGGCTGGAGCTGGGGCCATGTGATGTAGAGAAATTTCTGCCAGGTGTTGGCCCCGTCCAGGCTGCAGGCCTCGTAGAGTTCTGCGTTGATCCCCTGAAGTCCCGCCAGATAGATGACCATGTAATACCCCATGTTTTTCCACACGCTGAACAGGACTACCGTAAACATCACCCAGTCCTTGTCAGCGGACCATTTGGGAAGACTCTTGGCCGCCACCCCCAGGTTGTATAAAATCATGTTCACCGGGCCGCTTTTCTGGGGGCTGAACAGCATGTTCCACACAGCCGCCACCGCTACCAGAGAGGCCACGTACGGGAAGAAGCTGACGGTCCTGTAAAAATTCCTGCCCTTTACCTTCTGGTTCAGGATGATGGCCAGACCCAGGGAGCAAATGAGGGTCAAAGGCACTGTGGCGATACAATAGATAATCGTATTTTTCAGGGAAGCGATAAAACGGTCATTTTTGAAGGCTTCTATGAAATTGTTCAATGCCACGAACTTCATGGGGTTGTTGCCGTCCCACTCCGCGAAGGCCAGAACAAAGGCAAAGATAATGGGCACCAGGGTGAACACGCAGAATCCGATGAAGTTGGGGGCGATGAATGAGTAGGCCACCAGGTCCCTCTTGGCCTGCCGGCTTAAGCGTTCTCCGGTCTTGGCCTGCTTGATCTTGCCCTGTGTGTACTCGATTTTGCTTATCAGTTTATCTCGTTTTTTCTTGTCTGAGGTGTTTTTCAGTTCCTCCTGTAAAGCCGCCAGCTGAGGCTCCAGTCTGGCTAACTTCTCCTTGACCATATTGGGGTCAACATTATTTTGAACTGCCATGTGTCCTCCTTTTCGCTTTTCTTAAAATCGGACGGGTCAGTATCTGACCCGTCCGCTCAGCGTCATTATCTGATTTGTGGTGATTAGCTGCCCAAAACCGCCTGTACGCCTTCGGTCATCTCAGCGATGCCCTCGTCGATGCTGGCGCCCTCTGTCATGATGTTGTCATGGCCCTCGTTGAGGATGGTCTCGATCTCGGAACTCTTGGGATGAACCGGCATCTCCAGATAGGTGTTGGCTGTTCTCAGCGCCTCGGCGCTGGCGTCGTCAGACGGGAAGCCCTCGATGCTGGAAATCGCTTCTACAACCGCATCTGTCTTGATGGCTGGGATGGTGCCGGTCTCGGCTACTACTTCCGCGCCCTCAGGTCCGCAGACAAATTTCACAAACTCCCACGCCAGGTCCTTGTGAGGAGCGGAGGTCGGGATGGACAGGCAGGTGATGGTGGCCAGAGTGGAACCAGGCTCCACGCCTTCCGCGTGAGGATATTTTACAAGTCCCCAGTTGGCTACTTCCGGGCCGTACTCGCCGGTTTTGAGTTTCTCGATCAGGGTCGGAATAAACCAGGAACCCATGTTCATCATCGCCACATTGCCCTGGGCGAAAGCGCCGGAGTAGTGAAGGCTTGAGGTCTTTAAGGTAGCGTAATCCTGGCACACACCGTCTTCCTGCTGAGCCAGAATCATCTCATAATAAGGCTTCAGGAACTCATAATTTCCGTCCACGATGGAATTCTTGCCGTCAAGGATACCGAAGAGCTGAACCGCTGACCTCCATGTGTGGTAGTGAGCGCCGTAGACTTCCTGTCCCGGGGTGTCGTTGGTGACGCTTCTGGCCAGGGTGTCGTACTCCTCAAAGGTCATATCGTTGGTGGGATAAGCCACACCCGCATTGTCAAACACATCTTTATTGTAGAACATTACCCAAAAATCGCTTCTAAAGGGCAGTTCATACAGTTTTCCGTCCACAGTCACCTGGTCCGTGATGCCGCCGTACTGGGACAGGTCCACGCTGTCTTTGGAAATATAGTCGTCAAGAGCTTCCAAAACCCCTTTGTTCACCAGGGTGGTGTAGCCAGGCACGTCCTTGATGGTAGCGATATCAAAGTCAGACCCGCTTCCTGTCAGCTCTGTGGCCAAAACCGTCTGATAGTCCGCGGAACCCAGGTCCACCATCTCGATCTTCACCCCTGGGTTGGCTGCCTCAAAGGCGCTGATGAGGGGCTGATAATAGACAGTAGAAGAAATATCCCACACCGCCCATTTTAAAACCGTGTCTCCTTCCGCCGGAGCCACTGTCTGTGCCGCCGTGGTTCCTGCCGCCGTGGTCTCTGTCTGGGCCGCTGTGGTGGCTGTGTCGCCTGCCGCCGCTGTGGTGGTATCGCCGGATGACGAGCTTCCCCCGCATCCTGCCAGGCTCATGGCCGTCATGGTACATGCCAGTGTCAGTCCAAGTAATCTTTTTTTCATTTTGTTCCTCCTCCTTTTTCATAGCTTTCCGCTGTGAGTTCAGTATACCTGATTTCTCCTGTAAGCAGAATGGAATTATCTCCACAAAAGATTCACTATTTCCCCCTGTGTCACCTGTGACTTTTAATTCAATGTAATTTTTTACTGAGTTTTGGTAATTTTTTATCTTTGTATACAAAGCACAGAAGAACCCGGACAAGAATTTGTTTTTCTTGTTGACTTTTTATAAAGAATATATCATACTTATGAAAACCCCAGGCACCCATGTCCTGGAAATCCCAAAAAGAAACAGGTACTGTCATGAAATCCCGTCCATTTCTCAAAACCATAAAAGGAACCATCTTATCCATCACCACAGGCACCACATTTCTCATCACCTTGATCGCGGTGGGAGTCTGTTTTTTTGTGTTCCAGACTCTCTTAAGGCAGAATCAGATTCAGTCTGTGGAGTTTAATCTCCAGTTGGTGGCCAACAATGTGGCATCGGATATGAAGGATCTGGTGTACTTTACCCGGTGGTGTACCTCCAATGGTGATATCACCGGCTATCTGGAAACCTTTAAGGACAAAGGACCTCTGGCTGTGGTCTCCAGGGATGACAAAGGCCTGAAAACCGTGGCCATAAACGCCTACGACCGTCTCAGGGAAGAGTACCGCAACACCGCCCCATCCCGCTACATCACCAGGCTCATCGTGTCCAACAATACTTCCACCAACCTTCTTCAGATTCTGGACACAAGCGGGGATACTTCCGCCTACCGGGCGGATTCTCTGCGGCAGTGGGAGTACTTCGTCCCTCTTCTGGAAAGTCCCAACCTTTCCTGGACAGGCATTGTCAATGACCCTTTTTATCAGAATTTTCAGGAAATCCCCATCATCCCGGTTATCCGTCCGGTCCACAGCAATTACGGCAGCGACATGATCGGATGGGTGTATGTGTCCATCTCCTCCCGGGTGATTACGGATCATCTGAAATCCTTTCCTCTGCCCGATGACAGCCAGCTTTACCTGACCATAGGGGAGAGGCTGTACCGGATTCAGGGCTCTTCCTTTGAGGAGATGCCTCAGGCGTTTCATGTGCTTTCCAGAGAACAGGTGGAGGGCGTGGGCACCGGAACCCTCGTGGAAACGATCTCCACGGACAGCGGTTCCAAAGAGACTCTGATTACCCGCTCTCTTGGCCAGGATGGCTGGTATATTCACCAGATCCTGTCACGGCAGCAGATGGAAAAACAGCAGACCGTGTACCTTCTGCTCATCGCCGCCATCTGCGGGGGAATCCTTTCTCTGGGGCTGTTTATGGTATTTTCCCTGAACCGGACCATCAGTCAGCCTGTGTCCAAGATTCAGAAAAAGATCGGCGAGATCGCCCAGGGAGATTTTTCCAGAGACAGCTCCATCGAGTGGAACCATGAGCTGGGAGATATTGGAAAAGGCATCAACACCTTGTCCCACAATGTGGTAAACCTGATGGAAAAGCGGATCGATGACGAGAAACAAAAAAAAGACCTGGAATACCAGATCCTTCAGAGCCAGATCAACCCTCATTTCCTCTATAACACCTTAAACTCCATCAAATGGATGGCCACCATCCAGGGCGCTTCTGGCATCGCGGAGATGACCACTGCCCTGGCCCGGCTTTTAAAGCGGGTGGCCAAGGGAGCCGCCACGGTGATCACTCTCCAGGAGGAGCTGGACCTGGTGAAAGACTATTTTTTGATTCAGCAGTACCGCTACGGCGGCAGCATCACCATAGAATATCAGATCGAGTCCGATGATCTGTACCATTGCATGATACACCGGTTCACCCTCCAGCCCATCATCGAAAACGCCCTGTTCCACGGCATCGAGCCCAAAGGCTCCGCGGGAAAAATTCTGGTGGAAGCCGTGACCCTGACTCATGAGGACCAGAAGGATCTTCGGATCTCCATCACAGACAACGGGGTGGGCATGAGCCAGGAGACCATCGACAAGGTTCTTCACCAGTCTCCCTCAAAAAAGAGCGCGGACTTTTTCCGCCAGGTGGGCATCGCCAATGTGAATCAGCGGATTCAGTACGATTACGGCCCGGATTATGGCATCTCCATTGCCAGTGAAGTGGGTGTCTATACTACCATGACCATTTTGATTCCTTGTATCACAGAGGAAAGAAAGGAACCTTTATGATAAAATTACTGATTGTGGACGACGAACCCCTGGTTCAGATCGGCATCAAATCCATGCTGAACTGGGCTGACTACGGCATCGAGATCTGCGGCGCTGCCATGAACGGAGCCGTGGCCCTGGACATGATCGAGGAATATTCTCCAGAGATCGTTATAGCCGACATCCGCATGCCCATCATGAACGGCCTTGAGCTGGCCAAAACCTGCCGGGACACCTACGGGCGGATCCCTCTGTTCATCATACTCACCAGCTACGAGGAGTTTGAGCTGGCCAGACAGGCTTTATCCTACGAGGTGGTGGACTATCTCATCAAGCTGGAGCTGGATGCCCGGTCTCTGGCCAAATCCATTGAGAACACCTTAAAACGGCTGAAAGAGTTGAAAGCCACGGAAGCCATACGGACCTCTGGCCGTCCCCTTCTCCAGACCTTTCTGGACAAGTTTTTCCTCCGCCTCCTTCACAACCTTTTTGACAGTGAAGAGCAGTTCCGGCTCCAGGCAAAGGATCTGAACTTAAACTTTGACCACAAGTATTATGTGGCCACACACTGGGAGATTCTGGAAGACCAGGTTCAGGAGATGACCCACGATCAGCTGATGAACCTTTACGCCAGCACCATACAGATGGTCCGGGACATCTTAAACCGGTACCTGCCGTGCCATGTGATCTCTTTGGACATGAAACATTTTTCCGCCATCTTCCACTTCTCCTCTGTGGACGATGAGGGGCGGGACAAGATGATGGAGGCTCTCCACAACGCCGGCACCATGGTCCACAATTATTTTAACGTGTTTCTCACCGTGGGCATCGGCTCGGTTGTGGATGCTCCTTTAAAGATCAGTGATTCTTATCAAGATGCCCGGGTAGCCTTCAACTCCGCCACCACCCAGGACCCCTACCGGGATTACAATCAGGTGAAGCCGGAGGCCATCAAAAATTCCTTTAACATCACGCTTTTTAAAAATGATCTGACCAGGGCTTTTGAGGAGTTCGATTCTTCTGTGCTCCAGGACACCCTGACCCAGATCATTGACCTGTTTCGCCAAAACCCTCTCCGCTACCTCCAGGCCATCGACGGGGCCTGCAACATCCTCTACCTGGCCCTGTCCCTGATGCCAAACGGGGAGGAGACCTTAAGCGATATCTTTCAGGATGACGCTGACGGCTACCGCTCCATCTACCGGATGGGCAACGTGGAGCAAGTGGCGGAGTGGATGACAAGGCTGAGAGACGGTCTCTGCGACACTTTAAGGTCCAAGCGAGTCACCTACAAGGAACATGTGGTCGCCAGTGTCCAGAAATATATCCAGAACCATATCGAGGAGCGGCTGACCCTCAACGAGGTGGCTGCCATCTTCGGTCTCAGCCCCAACTATTTAAGCGCCCTGTTTAAAAAGACGTGCAATATCGGCTTTTCCGAGTACATCACGCAGATGAAGATCAGCCGGGCCAAGTCCATGCTGCTGGACCAGGACCTGAAAGTCTACGAGGTGGCGGATCGGCTGGGATTTGAGAGCGCCTTCTATTTCAGCAAGGTGTTCAAGAAGGTAGCGGGAGTGTCGCCCAGAGAATTTACACAGCAGAAGGCAGAGGAATCTTAAGCCGGTTCCCCTGCCTTTCCTTTTGTGCTGGATTTCACATTTCCGAAAACGGGAAAAAAGTAGAAAATATTCTTCCCTCTCTGTAGAATAAAGGCAGATTAAAAATTCAACTGAAAGGGATGGTAAGTTTGAAACAAGTAAGTAGTGGTTAGAGATATCAAAAAGAGCATAGCAAACAAGCCATCCTTAGGTGGCCAAAAAAATTTAATATAGACACAACACCTGATCAGGTAACAGGGACAACCTCAT